>VGHJ01000034.1 GCA_016868295.1 Betaproteobacteria bacterium
AAAACGTCTACGAGGAATACAAGAAGACCATTCACTACACCAACCGCACCGGGGTGCGCGCCGTCTGCTCGGACTGCCACGTGCCGAAGGAGTGGGGCCCGAAGATGCTGAGGAAGATCCAGGCTACGCGCGAGGTCTGGGGCAAGATCACCGGCAGCATCGACACGCGGGAGAAGTTCGAGGCCAAGCGGCTGGCGCTGGCGGAGAACGAGTGGAAGCGCATGAAGGCGAACAACTCGTTGGAATGCCGCAACTGCCACAGCATGGTGAGCATGGACAGCGAGAAGCAGAAGCAGCGCGCCCGCAAGCAGCACGAACTGGCGGCCAAGAGCGGGGAGACCTGCATCGACTGCCACAAGGGCATCGCCCACCAGAAGCCCCAGGGCATGAAGGAAGAGGACGAGGGCTAGGGCCTGTCGTCGCGGGAAGGCCTGGGCCATTTTATACTTAGCAAACCCGACTTAACTGTCATCAAGGAGTAAACCATGCAGAAAATGTTCACCGCTTCCACCGTCGGACTGGTGCTCGCGCTGGGCGCGGGCGGCGCGATGGCCGCCCCCCCCGACTGGAGCAAGGCACCGGGCAAGAAGATCACTCTCCTTTATCCGGGCGCGTCCCCGATGGAGTGGATCCTCAAGGGCACCGAGCATGGCGGCGCCCGCGGCCTGAAGAAGGGCGAGAGCTGCGCCAGTTGCCATGACGAGGAAGCCGCCGACATGGGCAAGAAGATGGCCACCGGCCAGAAGATCGAGCCCAAGCCGATCAAGGGCAAGGCCGGTTCCATTCCCGTCACCGTGCAGGCCGCGCATGACGGCACCAATCTCTACCTGCGCTTCTCCTGGAAGCAGCCGGCCGGCGGCGGCGAGAAGATGGACAAGGACAACGCGGTCAAGCTGGCCGTCATGCTCGAGGACAACAAGATCGAGCGCGCCAACCTCTCGGCGTGCTGGGAGACCTGCCACCAGGATTCCCGCACCATGCCGGATGCCAAGGACGACAAGAAGACCAAGTACGTCAAGGATGGCGACCTCAAGGGCGGCAAGTTCTTTGACCTGATCCAGTGGACCAGCAAGGGCGCCAAGCACGACGGCTACGTCGCCGACAAGCGTGTCATGGAAGGCGGCAAGGGCCTGGTCGACGCCAAGGGCGAGAAGAAGGGCGACGAGTGGGTCGTCGTCTTCACGCGCAAGCTGGCCGGCGGCGGCGAGGGCGACATCGCCCTGGCGGCGGGCAAGACCTACAACTTCGGCTTCGCCATCCATGACGACCACACCAGCGGCCGCTTCCACCATGTCTCGCTGAACTACACGCTGGGCATCGACGCCAAGGCGGACGTCAACGCGGTCAAGCAGTAATCGAATCATCCCGGGAACTTGCCGGGCGTAACGCGGACAAACGGGGAGCCCAGGCTCCCCGTTTTTTCCTTCAGAGGAGGTGACCGTGCGCATCAAACTCGGAATCTTCGCCGTGCTGTGGGGGCTGACTTTTCTCGCCGGCCAGGCGTTGGCGCAGACGGCGGAAGTCGGCATCAAGGACTACAAGTACGAGCCGGCCGAACTGAAGATCAAGGTTGGCACGACGGTGAAGTGGACCAACAACGAGAAGCGCGTCAGTCATTCCGTGCTGTTCACCGGACCGGGCGGCTTCGAGTCCGAGCGCTTCTTTCCCGGCGACGCCTGGCAGCGCACTTTCGACAAGCCCGGCACCTACCCCTACACCTGCGGCCCGCATCCTGAAATGAAGGCGACGATCATCGTTACCGAGTAGCAACTCCTGAATAGTTAAACAATAGCCGCGCCAGCGGCTTTTTTGTTTTTTGCGGACATTCCCGATACACTCCGCCGGCAATCGGATACCCGGCGGGAGCCATGTCGACGGTTCGGACTCTTTTCTGCGCCTTGCTGCTGTGCCTGGGCGGCTTCGCCGGCGCGGCCGATCTGCAGTTCATCTATCCGCAGGCGCGCGGCATTTTCCCGGATGCCGAGGCCTATGGCGGTTTCGAGGGGTCGCCGCCGTCCGTAACGGTCTACAAGGGCGGCAAGGTCGTCGGCTATCTCTTCCTGAGCGAGGACGTGCTGCGCATCCCGGCTTACTCGGGCAAGCCGATCAACACCCTCATCGGCATCGACACCGAGGGGCGCATCGCGGGGCTGGCCATCGTGCACCACGACGAGCCGATCCTCGCCGTCGGCATTACGCAGGAAAGGCTCAACCGCTACGTCGCGCAATACGAAAACAAATCGGTGTTCGACAAAGTGATCGTCGGCGCGTCGGGGCCGGGCCGAGTCGGCATCGACGGCATCAGCGGTGCCACCATCACCGTCATGGTGGAGAACGCCACCATCATGCGGTCGGCCAGGGCGGTGGCCGAGTCGCGCGGCATCCGAAACCCCGGCATCGCCGCCGCAACGGCGGCCTCACCCGTGCCGGAAACGCCTCGCGCTCCGACGCCGGCGACCGCGGAGCCGAAGCCGGTCGAAAGCGTGGCGGCCCAGAAAACGATGGCCGCCGCCGCGCCGGCCGGTCCCCCGCAGGGCATGACCGCGGCCGCAGCACGGCCGGCGACTCCGCCCCGGCCCGCCGCCGCGGCCCCCGCGCAGGCCCCGCGCGGCACGCCGGCGCCGGGGTTGGTGCATGGCGTGGTGCCACTCTCGCCCGAGATGCCGCCGCGCGCCATCGCGGCCCTGCCCGAGAAGCCGGGCACCTGGACGCCGCCGCAGGAGGAGCCGGCCTGGGTCGCCATCTGGCAGAACCGCAAGTTCGAGATCGGCGTGCTCCTCGTCGGCCTCGCCGTGCTCTCTTTCATCCTCGTCTTTCAGGACTGGCTGGCGCGGCATCCGACGGCGCTCACCTATGTGCGCAACGGCTTCCATGTCTACACCCTGTTCTTCATCGGTTGGTGGGGTCTCGCCCAGCTTTCCGTCATCAACGTGCTGACCTTCACCGGCTCCGTGATGAGCGGTTTCCGCTGGGAGAACTTTCTCATCGATCCGCTGCTCTTCATCCTGTGGGGCTTCGTCGCCGTGACGCTGCTGCTGTGGGGGCGTGGCGTGTATTGCGGCTGGCTGTGCCCTTTCGGCGCGCTGCAGGAGCTGATCCTGATCGCTTCGCGCCGGCTCAAGCTGCCCGAGATCGAGTTCAGCGACGCCGTCCATGAGCGCCTGGTCGCATTGAAATACATCATCCTCATCCTGCTCTTCGGCCTGTCGCTGCAGTCCATCACCGAAGCCGCCTGGTATGCCGAAATCGAGCCTTTCAAGACGGTGATCTCGATGCGCTTCCAGCGCGAGTGGGAGTACGTCCTGTACGCCCTGGTCCTGATCGGACTGGCGGCGGTGAACCGCAAGTTCTACTGCAAGTACCTCTGTCCCCTCGGCGCCGCCTTGGCGATTCCCGGACGCTTCCGCCTCTTCGAATGGTGGCTGCGCCGGCGCAAGGAATGCGGCAAGCCCTGCCAGGTCTGCGCCAACCGCTGCTCGGTGCGGGCGATCCGGCCGACCGGGGAGATCAATTCCAACGAATGCCACTATTGCCTGGACTGCCAGGTCATCTATTACAACGACAGGGTCTGCCTTCCGCTGATCGACCGGCGCAAGAAGCGCGAGCAGCAACCGATGCGGGGGCGGGACAATAACCATGACAGCAGCAAGGCCGTCTCTGAAAGTGATGCCGTCAGCATTGAAACGGCCGGCAGACTTTGAGCTTTGTCATATGTAAATATTGATAAATATCAAATAGTTAAAATCGACAGGCTTGACCTGAATCAAGGCTGCAAGGAGGGGTAAGAACTTAAATGCATCGTCCGATTTAATCTACTTATCCACTAGGGAGGAGACGATGCAAACAAGAAAATTCGCACTGGTCATGGGGGTATCCCTGCTGGCTGCGCTGCCCGGGTACTCCTGGGCACAAGCCAAAGCCGACCACCCGGGCGTTACACCCGGCGACCTGCGCTACAAGGGCGCCCCCGTTCCGATCAAGCCGGAAGAGGCCAAGGAAACCATTTCGCCCAAGGCTCCCCCGCTGAGCACGGAGGAATTCGCCCGCGCCAAGCAGATGTATTTCGAGCGCTGCGCCGGTTGCCACGGCGTGTTGCGCAAGGGGGCGACCGGCAAGCCGCTGACCCCGGACATCACCCTGCCCAAGGGCACCGAATACCTGAAAGTCTTCATCGCCTACGGCACGCCGGCCGGCATGCCCAACTGGCAGACTTCCGGCGAGATGACGGAGAAGGACGTCGACATCATGGCGCGCTTCCTCCAGCACGAGCCGCCGATGCCGCCCGAGTTCGGCCTCAAGGAAATGAAGGCCGCCTGGAAGGTACATGTCGCGCCCGATAAGCGCCCGACCAGGAAGATGAACAATCTCGACCTGCAGAACCTCTTCTCGGTCACTCTGCGCGACGCCGGCCAGATTGCCCTCATCGACGGCGCCTCCAAGAAGATCGTCAGCACCATCGACACCGGCTACGCGGTACACATCTCGCGCATGTCGGCCTCCGGCCGTTACCTCTTCGTCATCGGCCGCGACGCCCGCATCGACATGATCGATCTGTGGATGGAGAAGCCCGCCGTGGTATCCACCATCAAGGTCGGCCTCGAGGCGCGCTCCGTCGAGACCTCGAAGTTCAAGGGCTACGAGGACAAGTACGCCGTCGCCGGCACCTACTGGCCGCCCCAGTTCGTCATCATGAAGGGCGACACGCTGGAGCCGCTGAAGATCGTCTCCACCCGCGGCATGACGGTCGGCGAGCAGGAGTATCACCCTGAGCCGCGCGTCGCCGCCATCGTGGCCAGCCACCACAAGCCGGAGTTCGTGGTGAACGTCAAGGAGACCGGCAAGGTGCTGATGGCCGACTATTCGGACCTCACCAACCTGAAGGTGACCGAGATCGCCACCGCGCGCTTCCTGCACGACGGCGGCTGGGAGTCCTCGCAGCGCTACGTCATGATGGCCGCCAACCAGTCGGACAAGATCGTCGTCGTCGATACCGTCAAGACCAAGCTCGAGGCCATCGTCAACGTCGGCAAGATCCCGCACCCGGGCCGCGGCGCCAACTTCAAGCATCCGAAGTTCGGTCCCGTCTGGGCGACCAGCCATCTCGGCGACGAGACCATCAGCCTGATCGGCACCGATCCGAAGGGCCACAAGGCGAACGCCTGGAAAGTGGTGCAGACGCTGAAGGGCCAGGGCGGCGGTTCGCTCTTCATCAAGACCCATCCGAAGTCGAAGAACCTGTGGGTGGACACCACGCTCAACCCGGATGCCGCGGTCAGCCAATCGATCGCCGTGTTCGATATCAACGCCCTCGAGAAGGGCTTCCAGGCCCTGCCGATCGCCGAGTGGTCCGGCCTGGGCGAGGGCGCCAAGCGCGTCGTCCAGCCGGAATACAACAAGGCCGGCGACGAGGTCTGGTTCTCGGTGTGGAGCGCCAAGAACCAGCAGTCCGCCATCGTCGTGGTCGACGACAAGACGCGCAAGCTGAAGACCGTGATCAAGGATGCGAAGCTGATCACGCCGACCGGCAAGTTCAACGTCTACAACACGCAAAAAGACGTGTATTGACAGCAATTCCGGGAGGATGGGGAAACGGGGGTTGCGGCCCCCGTTTTTCTTTGAGAAAAGTCAAAGCCTTGGCGGGCGTCAACGGGCATTCTGCCGGGAGACGATGAATGCACATGCGAATTTCGGCAGGGTGCTTGCCATTCTGGTTTCCTGCCTGCAGGCTACTGCCTTTGCCATGGCGGCCGATCCTTCGCCCGAGCGCGCGCGCGAACTGGTGCGCATGGTGCGCCAGGATTGCGGCTCCTGCCATGGCCTGACCCTCAAGGGCGGCTTGGGGCCGCCGCTCCTGCCCGAGACGCTGCGCGAGAAGCCGGCCGAATCGCTCCGCTATACTGTGCTCCTCGGCCGGCCGGGCACGCCCATGCCGCCCTGGGGCGCCTTCATGAACGAAGCCGAGGCCGACTGGATCGTGCGCCAGTTGATGCAAGGCTTTCCCGAAGAGACCCGCTGATGAAATCCCTCCTTGCCGTCGCTTTCGCTCTCCTCCTCACCGCCTGCGCTTCGCCCGCCCTGCGCGGCACGGGCGATCTCGGCATCGTCATCGAGCGCGCCAGCGGCAGCGTGGCGATCGTGGATAACAGTGCGCGTGCCGTGCTCGCCCGCGTCGAGGGCCTGGGCGACCTCTCCCATGCTTCCGTCGTCTTTTCGCGCGACGGCCGCTACGGCTACGTCTTCGGCCGCGACGGCGGCCTGACCAAGGTCGATCTGCTCGAGCGCAGGATCACCAAGCGTATCATCCAGGCCGGCAATTCCATCGGCGGCGCCATCTCACAGGACGGCCGCCTCGTTGCCGCGCAGAACTACCAGCCGGGTGGCGTCAAGGTGTTCGATGCGCAGACGCTGGAACTGCTCGCCGACATTCCCGCCACATTCGGCGACGGCAAGCAAACTTCGAAAGTGGTCGGCTTGGCCGATGTGCCGGGCAACAAGTTTGCCTATGCGCTGTTCGATGCCGGCGAGATCTGGGTCGCCGACCTGTCGCAGCCGCGCGAGCCGAAGGTGACCAAGTACCGCAATATCGGCAGCCAGCCCTACGACGGCCTGGTGACGCCGGACGGGCGCCACTACATGGCGGGCCTGTTCGGCGAGGACGGCGTCGCCCTCATCGATCTGTGGAAGCCGGAGCAAGGCGCGAAGAAGATCCTCGCCAACTACGGCAAGGGCGCCGAAAAACTGCCGGTGTTCAAGATGCCGCACCTGCGCGGCTGGGCCGTGGCCGGCGGGCGCGCCTACCTGCCCGCCATCGGCCGGCACGAGGTGCTGGTGGTCGACACCGCGACCTGGCAGGAAGTCGGCCGCATTCCCGTCAAGGGCCAGCCGGTGTTCGTCATGGCGCGGCCGGACGGACGCCAGATCTGGGTGAACTTCGCTTTCCCCGACTACAGCCACGTGCAGGTCATCGACACCCTCGAGCAGAAGGTGGTGCAGACGCTTGCGCCCGGCAAGGCCGTGCTGCACATGGAGTTCACGCCGCGCGGCGACAACGTCTGGATCTCGGCGCGCGACGACAACCGCGTCGTGGTGTTCGACACCGCCAGCTTCGCCAGACTGGCGGAACTGCCGGCGCAGAACCCCTCGGGCATCTTCTTTACCAGCCGCGCCGCGCGGATCGGTTTCTGATGGATTCGCTGGACTTCCGGCTGATCAACGAGTTTCAGCGCGACTTCCCGCTGGAGCCGCAGCCCTTCGCGGAAATCGCCTATCGCCTGTGCACCGACGAGGAGACCGTGCTGGCCGCCCTGCAGCGCCTGCGCGGCGAGGGCGTGGTGAGCCGAGTCGGCGCCGTCTTCGCGCCGCGCCGCGTCGGCGCCAGCACGCTCGCCGCCCTGGCGGCGCCGAACGACCGGATCGAGGAGATCGCGGCGCGTGTCAGCGCGCGACCCGAGGTCAACCACAACTACGAGCGCGAGCATCGCTACAACCTGTGGTTCGTCGTCACCGCCCGCGACGAGGTGCACCTCCTTCGCACGCTCGAGGCCATCGAGCGCGACACCGGCTGCCAGGTGATTTCGCTGCCGCTCGAGCACGAGTTCTACATCGATCTCGGCTTCGACCTCGCCGGCGTGTGCAAGGCGCCCTCGTCGGGCCGCCGCATCGAGGCCGCCGACCTGCGCGAACTGACTTTGCAGGAGCAGCAAGTGGTCGGTGCCCTGCAGCACGGTCTCGATCTGGTGCCGCGGCCCTTCGCGCGGCTCGGCGCCGAGGCCGGAATGGACGAGGCCGAGCTCATCGCCACGCTCAAGCGCTGGCGCGGCGAAGGCCTCATCAAGCGCTTCGGCGTCGTCGTGCGCCACCACGAGCTCGGCTTCACCGCCAATGCCATGGTCGTCTGGGACCTGCCGGACGCGGAGGTGGAACGCGTCGGCGGGCTGCTCGCCGCCGAGCCGGAGGTGACGCTGTGCTACCGGCGGCGGCGCCACATGCCGGACTGGCCCTACAACTTGTTCTGCATGATCCACGGTCGCGAGCGCGCCGGGGTCGAACGGGCCGTGGCCTCGCTGCGCGAGCGATTCGGCCTCGCGCCCTTCCCGCATGCCATCCTGTTTTCGTGCCGTCGCTTCAAGCAGCGCGGCGCCCATTACGTCGCGCCGGCCGCAGCTCATGGATGAGCTCGACCGCGTTATCGTCAATGCCCTGCAGGGCGGTTTTCCCGTCTGCAACGAGCCCTACCGCGAAGTGGCGGAAAGGCTCGGCCTGGCGGAAACCGAACTGATCGCCCGCCTGCAGCGCCTGCTGGAATCGAAGACGCTGACGCGCTTCGGACCGATGTTCCAGGTCGAGCGCATGGGCGGCGCCTTCGTGCTGGCGGCGCTGGCCGTGCCGGAGGCCGACTACGAGCGCGTGGCGGAGCAGGTGAACGCCCTGCCGGAAGTGGCGCACAATTACCGCCGCGAGCATGCGCTGAACATGTGGTTCGTGCTCGCCACCGAGACGCCGGAGGGCATTCCCGCCGCCATCGACAGGATCGAACGCGCGACGGGATTGGAGGTCTACGCCTTTCCCAAGCTGAAAGAGTATTTCGTCGAGATGAAGCTTCATGCCTGATGCTGCCCTCTCCCCCAACCCCTCTCCCACGGGCGGGAGAGGGGAGCGCACGCTGGACGAGCTGGACCGCCGCCTGATCGTGGCGACCCAGGGCGGTCTGCCGCTGGTGCCGCGCCCCTACCACGCCCTCGCCGAACAGCTCGGCCTGGCGGCGGAGGAGGTGATGGCGCGCCTGCGGCGCCTGCTCGAGAGCGGCGTCATCCGCCGCATCGGTGCCGTGCCCAACCACTACGCCCTCGGCTACACCGCTAACGGCATGAGCGTATGGGACGTTGCGGATGAGCGCATCGACGCGCTGGGCGAGGCGGTCGGCCGTCTGACGTTCGTCACCCATTGCTACCATCGTCCGCGCGCCCTGCCGCTGTGGCCCTACAACCTGTTCGCCATGGTGCATGGCAAGAGCCGCGAGGAAGTCGAGGCGCAGGTGAAGCAAATCGCCGCGCTGCTCGGCGCCGAGTGCCGCGCCCACGATGTGCTCTACAGCAGCCGCATCCTCAAGAAGACCGGCCTGCGCATAGGAAGCTGACGCATGTTCCGCATCTCGCAGTACATGGAAGAGATCGCGCACCCGACGCCGCTCGGGCCGAAGCGCAATCCTCCGGGCCCGGTGGTGATCTGGAACCTGATCCGCCGCTGCAACCTCACCTGCAAGCACTGCTATTCGATCTCCGCCGACAAGGATTTTCCCGGCGAGCTCACCACGCAGGAAATCTACGGCGTGATGGACGACCTCAAGCGCTTCCGCGTGCCGGTGCTGATCCTCTCCGGCGGCGAGCCGCTGCTGCGGCCGGACATCTTCGACATCGCCAACCGCGCCAAGGGCCTCGGCTTCTACGTCGGCCTCTCCTCCAACGGCACGCTGATCGACGAGTCGAACATCCGCCGTGTCGCCGAGACTGACTTCAACTACGTCGGCGTCAGCCTCGACGGCATCCGCGAGACGCACGACAGGTTCCGCCGCATGGGAGGCGCCTTCGGGAAGTCGCTCCACGGCATCCGCCTTTGCCGCGACGCCGGCCTGAAGATCGGCGTGCGCTTCACCATGACGCAGGACAACGCCCACGACCTGCCCGGGCTGCTGAAACTCGTCGAGGACGAGGGCATCGACCGCTTCTACTTCTCCCACCTCAACTACGCCGGCCGCGGCAACAAGAACCGCAAGGACGATGCCCATCACCAGATGACGCGCCAGGCCATGGATCTGCTCTTCGACACCTGCCGGGCGTACCAGCAGAAGGGACTGCAGAAGGAATTCACCACCGGCAACAACGACGCCGACGGCGTGTACTTCCTGCACTGGGTGTCGAAGCGCTTCCCCGACAAGGCCGCCCATGTCCGGCAGAAACTCGTGCAGTGGGGCGGCAACTCATCAGGCGTCAACGTCGCCAACATCGACAACCTCGGCAACGTGCACCCCGACACCATGTGGTGGCATCACACCGTCGGCAACGTGCGCGAGCGGCCCTTCTCGGCGATCTGGCCGGACACCTCCGATCCGATCATGGCCGGCCTCAAGGCCAAGCCGCGCAAGGTCGGCGGCCGCTGCGGCGCCTGCATCCATTTCGACATCTGCGACGGCAACACCCGCGTGCGCGCCCAGCAGCTCACCGGCGACCCGTGGGCGGAAGACCCCGGCTGCTATCTCACCGACGAGGAAATTGGCATCTCATGAAATACGGATTCATCCTGCGCGGCCTGCTGCCGCTGCTGCTGGCCGCGCCGGCCTTCGCCGCCGAGCCGGCGCCCGAGCTCTACCGCAAGCACTGCGCCGAGTGCCACGGCGCCGACCGCTTCGGCCTGATGGGTCCGGCGCTGCTGCCGGAGAACCTCTCGCGCCTGAGGAAGGATGCCGCCGCGGCGATGATCCGCGACAGCCGCCCCGCCGTGCAGATGCCGCCCTTCAAGGATGTGCTCAAGGCGGGGGAGATCCAGGCGCTGGCCGACTACATCTACACCCCGGTGCCGATGCCGCAATGGGGCGAGCAGGAGATTCGCGCCTCGCGCATCGTGCACCATGCACCGGGCACGCTGCCCGACAAGCCGCAGTTCGCCGCCGACATGATGAATCTCTTCATCGTCGTCGAGGGCGGCGACCACCACGTCACGCTGCTCGACGGCGACAAGTTCGAACCGATCCACCGCTTCCCCTCGCGCTTCGCCCTGCACGGCGGACCGAAGTACACACCCGACGGCCGCTACGTCTTCTTCGCCTCGCGCGACGGCTGGATATCGAAATTCGACATCTGGAACCTGAAGGTGGTGGCCGAGGTGCGCGCCGGCATCAACACCCGCAACGCCGCCGTCTCCGGCGACGGCAAGTACGTCGCCGTCGCCAACTACCTGCCGCACACGCTGGTCTTTCTCGATGCCGACCTGAACCTGCTCAAGCTGCACACCGTGCGCGCCAAGGACGGGCAACAGACCTCGCGTGTCTCGGCGGTGTACACCGCCGAGCCGCGCAAGAGCTTTGTCGCCGCCCTGAAGGACGTCAAGGAGGCCTGGGAGCTGAGTTACGATCCGAAGGCGCCGGAGATCCCCGCCGGCATGATCCATGACTTCCAGTACCGCGAGGGCGCCTTCGTGCCGGGCTTCCTCAACCCGAAGCGCTCGGTGCTGAACGACTATCTCGACGACTTCTTTTTCACGCAGGACTACAACGAAGTCATGGGCGCCAGCCGCGAGGCGGGCAAGGGCCAGGTGGTGCATCTCGACGTGCGCCGCACCATCGCCACCCTCGATCTGCCGGGCATGCCGCATCTGGGCTCCGGCATCACCTGGGACTGGCAGGGCCGCCGCGTCATGGCCACGCCCAACCTCAAGGAAGGCATCGTCAGCGTCATCGACATGAAGGACTGGAAGACGGTCCGGCAGATCAAGACGCCCGGCCCCGGCTTCTTCATGCGCAGCCACGAGAAGTCGCGCTACGCCTGGGTGGATTCCATGATGAGCCGGGAGAACAAGGACACCCTGACGGTGATCGACAAGCAGACGCTGGAGGTCGTCGCGCAACTGAAACCCGTGCCGGGCAAGACCCTCGCCCACATCGAGTTCACCAAGGATGGCCGCTACGCGCTGGCCAGCCTGTGGGAGAACGACGGCGCCCTCATCGTCTTCGACGCCGCCACGCTGAAGGAAGTCAAGCGCATCCCGGCGCGCAGGCCGGTGGGCAAGTACAACGTCTGGAACAAGATCACCCGTTCCGAGGGCACCAGCCACTGAACGCGCCGTGCCGTGGAGACTGACTTTTCCGGAATCCTGCCCTTCCCGGTGCGGGCGTCGGCCATGGCGTAAAATGGCGCCTTTCGCGTTGGCGGCCCTGGGCCGATTCTCAGAATGAAATGCGTGGATGATTTCCGCCTGCGGCTGGGCGGGCGGGAGCTGGTGCCGATCATGATCGGCGGCATGGGCGTGGACATCTCCACGGCGGAACTGGCGCTGGAGGCGGCTCGGCTCGGCGGCATCGGCCACATCTCGGACGCCATGATCAAGACGGTCTCCGACCGCCGCTTCGACACCAAGTTCGTCAGCGCCAAGCAGAAGCGTTACAAGCACAACGTCGCCAACGTCGATAAATCCGATGTGCAGTTCGACCTCGGCGACGTGGCCGAGGCGACGCGGCTGCACGTCGGCCGCACCATGGAGGCCAAGCGCGGCGAGGGGCTGATCTTCATCAACTGCATGGAGAAGCTCACCATGAACGCGCCCAGAGAGACGCTGCGCGTGCGCCTCACGGCGGCCATGGACGCCGGCATCGACGGCATCACGCTGGCCGCCGGCCTGCATCTGGGCTCCTTCGGCCTGATCGAGGACCATCCGCGCTTCAAGGACGTCAAGCTCGGCATCATCGTCTCCTCGCTGCGCGCGCTGCAGCTCTTCCTGCGCAAGAGCGCGCGCACCGGCCGCCTGCCCGACTACGTCGTGGTGGAGGGGCCGCTCGCCGGCGGCCACCTCGGCTTCGGCCTCGACGACTGGATGCAATACGACCTGCGCGTCATCACCGCCGAGGTGATCGACTGGCTGTCCCAGGAGAAACTCGACATTCCGGTGATTCCCGCCGGCGGCATCTTCACCGGCACGGATGCGGTCTCCTATCTGGAAACCGGTTGCGCCGCCGTGCAGGTGGCCACCCGCTTCACCGTGGCGAAGGAATGCGGTCTGCCGGCCAAGGTGCAGCAGGAGTATTTCAAGGCCTGCGAGGACGACATCGAGGTGAACGGCATCTCGCCGACCGGCTACCCGATGCGCATGCTGAAAAGCAGCCCGGCCATCGGCGCCGGCATCCGGCCGAACTGCGAGGCTTTCGGCTACCTGCTCGACGCCAAGGGCCACTGCGACTACATCGACGCCTACTACCGCGAAGTGGCGGCGCATCCCGGCCAGAAGAACATCGAGGTGTGGGACAAGACCTGCCTGTGCACCCACATGCGCAATTTCGACTGCTGGACCTGCGGCCACTATACCTACCGGCTGAAGGACACCACGCGGAAGAACGAGGACGGCAGCTACCGGCTGCTCACCGCCGAGCACATCTTCAGGGACTACCAGTTCAGCAAGGACGGCAGGATCGCGCTGCCGGAGTGAAACCGATCGGCGCAAAGGGAAACGGCCTCCTCGGAGGCCGTTTCCCTGAGGAGACGCTTGATCAGGCCTTCTTCTGCTCGTCGGCGGGAGCCTGGATCGCCATCGAGCGGGCAGAGATGTGGAAGGCGTCCGAGAAGCACATGCCATCCTCGGCGCCCTGGTCCTTCAGCTTGGGGAAGATCGCCTCGACCATGCGCGCCGAGCCGCAGGCGTAGATCTCGTTGCCGGCGAGGCTGGGGAAGTCCTGCAGGATGGCCTCGTGCACCAGCCCGGTGCGGCCCGTCCATTCGTCCTCCGGCCCCGGCTCGGAGAGCACGGGGACGAACTTGAAGTTCGGATGCTCGCGCGCCCACTGCTCAGGCAGGTGAGGGAGGTAGAAGTCGCGGCGCTTCCTGACGCCCCAGTAGAGATGGATCGGCCGTTGCAGGTCGCGGTGGAAAGCATCCTCGACCATGCTCTTCACCGGGGCAAAGCCGGTGGCGCCGGCGACGAATATGATCGGCCGGTTCGATTCGCGCAGAACGAAGTCGCCGAGCGGCCCCTCGAAGAGGATTTCGTCGCCGACCTTCATCTTCTCGAAGACGTGGGGGGTGAAACGGCCGCCCGGCACGAGACGGATCTGCAACTCGATGTGCCCTGCCTCGTGCGGCGCGCTGGCGAAGGAGAAGGCGCGGCGCTGGCCGTCCTCGAGCAGGATGTTGATGTACTGGCCGGCGGCGAAGTGCACCTTCTGCCCTTCCGGCAGGCGGATGACGACGCGCATGACGTCGTGGGTGAGCCGCTCCATGCTGTCGATGTGGCCGGCGTACTTGCGCACCAGGGTGCGCTCGATGGCGACGTCAGGCTCGTATTCGATCTCGACGTATCCGAGCGGCGTGGCGCAGCAGGACAGCACGCGGCCCATGGCGCGTTCGGCCGGGCTGAGCACACTGGGCTGGTAGACGCCTGGATCGACCTCCCCGTTCAGCACCGTGCACTTGCACAGGCCGCAGCCGCCGTTGCGGCAGTCGTAGGGCAGGTTGATGCCCTGGCGCAGGCCGGCATCGAGCAGGGTCTCGCTAAATCGCACCTTGATGGTCTTGTTGTCTGGATGCATGGTGACGTCGCTCTCCGCCTGCGCGCCGTGCCGCAGCTTGGGCGGCAGCCAGGGCGTGAGGTACAACAGGACGGTGGCGCCAATCAGCAGGCCCCAGAGGTACTCCAGCGGCCACTCGTAGATGAGCGGGTAGACCGCGAGGTAGAACCAGTCGAAGTCCAGCTGCGCCACCTCGACCGAGAGGTTGGCCGGGCCCTGGCTTACCACCGGCTTGACCAGCGAGAGCACGAGGAGGGTCAGCGTCACCCAGATGGCGATGGCCTTCGGCGGGTTGATGTGGGCGCGCGGCACGCGCTGCACGTGGATCCACATCACCATCAGCACGATCAGCGGCGCGCCGAGGTGCACGAAGGCGAGCAGGGTGAACAGGCGGTCGTTCACGCGGCCTTCGAAGATGAAGTTGCGAATCACGACGCCCTTGAAGAGGGGGATCCAGTCGAGCAGCTCGGCGGTCGCGACGGTGACGAACTGGGCCATCTGGTCCCACACCAGCATGAAGCCGTTGATGCCGGTGATGTACATCAGCCAGATCAGCACGACGCCGGTCATCCAGGAAAACCAGCGGAAGCCGCGGTAGCGGTCGAAGGCGAAGTGGCGCACCATGTGCAACAGCATGGTGAGGATCATGCCGTCGGAGGCGTAGCGGTGGATGCTGCGCATGATGCCGCCCAGCCACCATTGCTCGTGCGTGATGGCCTCGATCGACTCGTAGGCGTCGGTGACGCCGGTGTCGGCGAAGATGAACAGGTAGAGCCCGCTGACGGACACTAGCCAGAACTGCCAGAAGGTGATGGTGCCGAGGTGATAGAGCGGGTTCAGCTTGTCGCCGAAGGCGATATTGAACACGCCTTCGACGCGCATGAAGAACCATTGCAGTGTTTTGTGGATGAGCTTGAGCATGGCGGTCTGTCGGGGTCGGGGGATAACCGTAAGGGCAGTGCGGGAATATAAGGGTTTAATTATTGACCTTCCATGATTTGCATCAAGGCCGGGGAAGGGGGCGGCCGGGAGAATCTGCCGCCGCGATACTACACGTCGTTCAACCCCAGAGGAGAAAAACATGACCCAGCCGCATCTGCATCTGCAGGCCGACCAGCTCTACCCCTTCGACGCGCGCGGGATTGCCAAGCGGTTCCGCCATGCCGCCATCTTCGGCGCCCTCGACGCGCTCTTCCCGGGCGAGACGATGCGCTTCTGCAACGACCACGATCCGCTGCCCCTGCTCGAGCAACTGCGCGCCCGCTATGGCGATCAGGTCGCCATCCAGTACGTGCAGCGCGAGCCGGGCGCCATCGTCATCGATTTCGTCAAGAAGCAGGCGTGAGTTCTGTCGTCCCCGCGGAAGCGGGGACCCACATCTATGGATTCCCGCTTCCGCGGGAATGACGATCAATCCCGTAGGATGTTACCGTTTCTCGTCGTCGCCGCGATTGCCGCCTTTGCCGCGGCGATCGCCCTGATCCTCTCCGGCGGCGCCAGCCCCGCCGCCGCGGCCCACGTCGCATTCGCGGCTGGCGTCCTGCCGCTGATTATCGGCGCCATGCTGCATTTCGTGCCGGTGCTCACGCGCAGCGGCGCGCCGGCGCCGATGATGCAGCGGCTGCCGCTGGCGTTTCTCGCCGCCGGCGTCCTGGCGGCGCTCGCTTTCATCCAGCCGGCCTGGCTCAATCCGCTGGTGCATGCCGGCGCCGGCCTCGCCCTGATTGCCGCGTTCGTCATGGCCGTCTGGATTGTTCGCCGGGGCCGCGCCGCGCTCGGCGCGCCGCATCCCGGACTGCATTGGTACCTGGCCGCGGCGCTCTGCCTTGCGCTGGCGCTGGTAGCGGTGCTGGCGCTGCCGGCGCTGCCCGCGCAGCGCGCCGCGCTGCGCCTTGCCCACCTGCATCTGAACACGCTGGGCTTCATCGGCCTCACCGCGCTCGGCACGCTGGCCGTGCTGCTGCCGACCGCGGCCGGCCGGCCCGATCCGGACGCGGCCGGCCGGCTGCGGCGCGCGTTGCCGCTGGCGCTTGCCGGCGTGCTGTTCGCCGCCGCGGGTGCGGCGTGGTGGACGCCGGCCGCCTATGCCGGCGCGTTGCTGTTGTTCGTGCCGGTCGCGCAACTGGGCACGGCATGGCTGGCGCGCTTCCCGGCCGAAATCCTGCGCGCGCACGGCGCCGCGCCCTCGTTGGCCCTGGCGCTGGCCGGGCTGCTCGTGTTCCTGTCCGCAGGCGCGCTGCATGCCAATCGCCGGCTCGAGGGCGCCGATGCGGTCTTCGGTTTCCTGCTCTGCTTTCTGCTGCCGCTGGTCACCGGCGCCGTCAGCCAGTTGCTGCCAGTCTGGCTGAGACCGGGCGTGCAGACCGACTGGCACCGCGCGGCGCGCGAACGGCTCGGTCGCTTCGCCGTGCTGCGCGGACTGACTTTTGTCGCGGCCGGCGTGGGCGTGCTACTCAACACGACTGCGGCCGCGTGGCTTGCCGTCGCGGCGCTGGCCGCGTTTGCGATTCAGTTGCTAGGCGTGTGCTCCCGCCGTTGAACGGCGCATCGCACCCAGCACGACGAGGACGAAGACGATGCCGCCGACGATGGCGATGAGGCCGCCGAGGCCCATGATGCCCATGGCGGCGATCTCGCTCGCGCTCCTCAGCGCCTGCTCGGCGCCGGCCACCTTGCGCTGCACGCCGTAGCCGCCCGACCACATCAGGCCGCCGATGTGCATGGCCTGGCCGACGGCATAGCAGTAGGAGGAGAAGCTTGCCCATTTGTGCGCGGGCTTGCCGTAGCCGAGGCGCGGCAGCAGGAGATAGACCAGTCCCATCAGCGCCAGCGTGACGCCGACGATGCAGCCGTGGTAATGGGCCGGGATCTTGACGTTGCTGCCGGCGATGGTGAAGCCGATGAGGCCGCCGAAGCAGAACAGGGCGATCGAGGAGAGCAGCGCGGCGCGCAGCGGGCGCGCATCGTCGGCGATCGTGCCGCCCTGGCGCAGCGCGAGCAGGGTGGCGAGCGCCACCGGCAGGATGGGCAGGCCGCCGCCGAGGCCCATGGCGAAGGTGAGCAGGTTGCGATGCTCGACGGCGTGCGCCGGCCAGAGCAGGTAGGCGACCGGGATCGCCAGTGCGCAGACCGTGGCCAGCACGAAGCACAACAGCGCGATGCGCGGGCTCATCGGCACGCCGCCGGCGCAGGCGCTCGCCAGCCAGAGCCAGGCGACCAGCATGAACAGCGTCCAGATGAACTGCAGGGCATGACCGCCGCCCCAGAAGAGGATCTCGTAGTAGGCCTTGCCGTCGAGCCCGGCCGGCTGCGTCAGCCACGACCAGGCGAAGGCGGCGAGGGCGATGACGGCGGACAGCAGGCCGAGCGTGAGGCCGGCCTGCAGGGCCTCGCCGCCGCTGTGCGGCAGGCGCCAGGCGGGCGCGGCGGCGAGGCTGCGCGCCACCAGCAGGACGGCGCCGGCGCCGAAGATGACCAGCCCCCAGAGGAAGACCGGGTCTTCGAGCACCGGGATGTAGTTCGCCATCACCGGAGCGCCACGGCCGACGAAGGGCGAGACCGTCATCAGCAGGGTGCCCAGGGCGCAGACGCCCAGCGCGGCGTAGTTGAGGCCCGCGGCGCGCGCGCGGCCGGCAAGCGTCCACAGGATGCCGCCGAGCGAGACGAACCACACCAGCACGGACAGATCGACATGCACCACCAGGGCGACGCGGAAGAAGTCGCCCGTCGGCATCAGGTTCTGGAACTGCGGCGCGCGCGAAAGGACGAGGATGATCGACAGCACGCCCGAGCCGATCAGGGCGAAGAGGCCGAGCCAGAGCCAGCCGCGCGCGGCGCCGACGGTGCGCGCGTCGGCGTCAGGCAGGTCGAAGCGATGCGCCTGGCCCGCCGCACTCATTCAAAGAAAATGCCGCCATGATCCTTGCGTACGTCGATGACCAGGATCTGCGACGGCTTCAGCGTCAGTTTCTCCTCGCGCACCAGGTTGAAGCCCTGAACGCGGACGTTGTCGTTCATTTTCACCGAGATGAAATGCTCGCCGGCCGGGACCTCGAAGCGCCGGTAGAGCGTCGAGGCGCCATCCTTGGAGAGACCGGCCGGCGGCGCCACGGCTTCGACGAGCGGCTGGCCGTCGAGATCGAGCTTGACGGTGATCGGCGAGCGCTCGCGCGGGCAGACCTTGGCCACGCGCATGTTCGGCGCCAGCTTGGCGAGTTCCTCGGGCGAGCGCTCGCGGCATTCGCCGACCGGCTCGCCGTGATAGGCGAATGAGAGCTTGATCAGCGCCTTGTCGGCCTCGAGGTGGGTGTAGTCGGGCGAAGTGGAGAAATAGCCGATGATCGCGGCGAAAAGGCCGTAGAACAGCACCTGGCCGGCAATCGCGACGGGGTTCGTGGGGGACTTGTTAACCATGCTGGATCCTTCGGGGAGTATAAGCGCGCGGGCGTTTTTCGTCCGCATCGAGCGATTGCAAAGTCTGGCGGAAATCCGCCAGTTCGGCCTTGAGCTTGCTCATTTCGTGGCCGTCGGCCCAGGCGACGCGCAGCCGTTCGGCCGGCACCGTCGGGCGCAAATGCGGCTCGCGCCGGCCGGTGAGGCGTTCCTCGGTCCAGCGCGTGCCGAAACGGTAGGCGCAGCTGCCCTCGCGGCAACCGGTGACGAGCACGCCGTCGGCGCCGCCGCGCAGGGCATATTCGACGAAGCTGGGCGGCAGCAGGCCCGAGCACATCAGGTTCAGCACGGCGGTGTCGTTGCCCTCGAGCGCGCGTGCGTCGGCAGCACAGGCGCAGCCGAAGACGGTGATCTTCGCCGGCCCGGCGAGCGCGGCGAGCTTGCGCTCCATCTCCTCGCGCAGGGCGCCGACCGGCTGCTGCGGCATGTCGATGCCGGTGACGAGGGACTCGACGCTGCGGAAGGGCGTAGACGACGGGCAGGCGCCGGCGCAGATGCCGCAGGAAGCGCACAGTTCCGGGATGACGCGCGCCAGTTCGTGGCCCGGCTTGTCCGGGTGCGGCAGCATGGTCACGGCGCCATAGGGGCAATCGACGAAGCAGCGACGGCAGCCGTTGCAGTTGGGCGGGTTCACCACCGCGATCGGCTGCCGTTTCGCCCGCGGCAGCAGCGGCAGCGCCAGCAGCAGCAGCGTGAACAGGCCGGCCATGGCCCACAGCGCGGCGGGCGAGGTGAGATACATCAGCGGGTGAATGAACAGGTAATACCAGTCGATGTGCAGCGCAGCCGGCACGGCGGACAGGTCGGCCCGTCCGTGCGAGACGGTCGGCTTGACGAGCGAAAGCGCGAGCAGCATGGCCAGCGTGCCGAGGGCCAGGGCGCGCGAGGGGAAGACGTCGGACTGCGAGACGCGCTGGATGTGCACCCACAGGGCGAGCAGCAGGAGGAGCGGGATGCCGATGTGCAGGAAGATCAGCAGCGAGAAAAAGCGGTCGTTGAGCACGCCGGGCAGGAAGTTGCGTGTCGCCGGGTCGCTGAAGATCGGCAGCCAGTCGAACCACTCGGCGCTGGCGACGGCCGAGAACAGACCGAGTTCATCCCACACCAGCCAGTAGCCGCCGATGCCCGAGGCGTAGACCAGCCAGATCGTCGGCACGCCGGTGATCCAGGAATACCAGTGGAAGCCGGTGAAGCGGCCGTAGAGAAACTCGCGCAGCAGGTGCAGCAGCATGACCAGCACGAGGCCGTCGGCGGCATAGCGGTGCAGGCTGCGCATGATGCCGCCCAGCCACCACTGTTCATGCGTGTAGTACTCGATCGAGGTGTGGACCTCCTCGATGCCGGTGTCGAGGACGATGAACAGGTAGATGCCCGTGACCAGCGCGATCCAGACGAAATAGAAGCCGAGCGCACCCAGATGCCGCCAGGGATTGCCGGCGGCACCGAAGACGGCATCGAACAGGGATTCGATGCGCTGTTGCAGACGCAATCCGCCCGTACGGACGGCTTCGATCGCTCTCAAATGGGGCACCTGTGTGCAGGTGGCGTGTATTAGCTTTTGATGATATGCCAGCACCCTGCTCGCTGGATTGACGGGTATCAACCCGGCCTGGATTTCATGTCGCGCCAGCCGCGCCAGAGGTACCAGGCGATGAACAGGACAAAGGTGAGAAAGCCGGCGATTTCGAAGACGATGGCCAGGCTAAGGCGGTATTTGCCCAGCTTCGGGTCATATACCGAACAGAGGATGCGGACGCGGTCGAGCAGGTCGGCGATGGGGCTGGTCGCGGAAAGCGGCGCGCCGGTCACCAGCTGCTTGAGCGGCTCGACCAGCATGTCTGCGGTCAGCGCTTCGCCGTAGATCTGCCGGACTATTTTCCCCTCGGCGTCGACCAGGGTGACCTGTACGGTGTGATCGAAGCCCGCCGGGGTGGCGACGAAGCTGAAACCAAAGCCTTTCGTCAGGTCGTCCACGATGGCGGCGGCCGGGCTGAGGAATTCCCAGTTCGGGAAGACGATGCCGTTCTGCGCGGCGAAGGCCTTCAGCGCGGAAGGCGAATCGAAAGGCTGGTTGAAGCCGATGCTGACGACGTTGAAGCGGTCCGCACCGAGGTTGGCGACGGTGTTCGTGACGGCTTTTTGCAGGTTCCGGGTGGTGGTCGGGCAGACATCGAAGCAGCCGGTGTAGATGAAACTTACCAGCAGCGGCTTGCCGCGGTAGTCGGCCAGGCGCCGCGGCTGCCCGTCGCGCGCCAGCAGCGCGAAATCTCCCAGCGGCTGGCCCAGCACCGATTTCGACAGGGCGAGCGCCTTCTCCGCATCGAGCGAGGGCACGTTGGGCGCGGCGGCCGGGTCGAGCGGACGCGAGGTGACGCCGCTGTCGCGTTGGGCGGCAAGGGACGCGGCGCCGACGCTCAGTAGCAGCACTGCGCACAGCGATCGCAGGGTGATGTTTGGCATGGCGTGCATGATCTCCGCCGACTGTCGCAGCGTCAAGCGAACGCGTCAAATAAAAAGGGCCGCTTGCGCGGCCCCTTCTATTGCCGGCCTTGCGGCCGTAGCGACTGGTCTTAGGCCAGACCCCACAGGGAGGACAGGTATTTCCAGTTCACGAAGTAGTACAGGATGAACGAGACGAGGAAGACCAACGCCAGCACCATGGTGCCCGGGGTGGCGGGCGGATGCGCCGCATGGCCGCCGGTCGGAGCCGGCAGGGTCAGCGGGATCGGGCTGTTGCGCAGCTCACCCTCGTCGAGCTTCTTGCCGAACAGCAGCGAGAAGACGATCTGCAGGATCCACAGGCCGCCGGCGACGATGGCGATCGTGCCGAAGACGCCGTTGAGACCCATCATCAGGTAGGCGGCGCCCGGCCACTCGTAGGCGAGCGGCGAGCCGGCGAAGGCCATGTCCCAGTGACGGCGGGAGACGCCCAGCGTGCCCGCGCCCATCATCACCAGCGCCACGATGTACATCGAGAGGCCGAAGAGATAGGGGAACAGCTTGGCGAAGCCCGGGAACAGCACTTCACGGCGGAACAGCACCGGCACCAGGAAGTAGGTGAGGCCCATGAAGGCCAGCGTGGTGCCGATGACGACCGTGGCGTGGAAGTGGCCCGGCACGTAGATGGTGTTGTGGATCAGCATGTTCAGCTGTTCCGCGCCCATCATGACGCCGGAGATGCCGCCGAGGAAGCCGAAGCCGATCAGCGAGAGGAACATCGAGGAGAAGGCCGGGTTGCCCCAGGGTGCCTTCCTCAGCCACTCGAAGAGGCCCTTGTTGTAGCCCTTCAGGCGCTGCGCCTGCTCGATGGCGCCCGGCACCGTCATGCCGTGGATCATGGAGGCCAGCACCGCGAAGTACATGAAGTACGAGGTGTTGACGACCTTCCACTCGGCGCTGAGGCCGGGGTCGGCCAGCAGGTGGTGGGCGCAGGCGAGCTGCAGGAACAGGATGTAGAGCAGGTAGGCCGAACGGCTCACCTTCTCGCTCATCGGCTTGGCGCCGAAGACGATGGCGGCGATGGCGTACCAGATCGCGACGTGGGCGGAGACGTTGATCTGCTGCGAGCTGTGGCCCATGGCCCACCAGACGACACGGTAGATCAGGGTGTCGATTTCCTGGATGAAGCCCATCGACCAGAGCAGCGTCGGGATCAGGATCACCGCGCCGGAGGCGATGGTGAAGATGGCGATGATGGCGGCCGTCAGGGCGCCGAAGGTGACCAGCGGAATCGAGCCCTCGTAGGTCTTCTCCGCCTTGGCCACCACCAGGGTGCCGAGGAAGACGAAGCAGCCGATCAGCGCACCCACGGCGAAGAGGATCAGGCCGAGGTAGAAATGCGGCTTGGCCATCATCGGCACGTAGGAGGTGAACATCACGCTGGATTCGCCCTGGAAGATGGCGACGTTGGTCATCACCGAACCGATGGCCATCAGCCAGAAGCCGAGCCATGCCATCTTCGGCGTCGCCAGGCGGCAGTGCAGCAGCGTGGACGAGGCGAAGTAGAGCACGGCCATCTCGAAGAAGATGATCCAGAACAGCAGCATGTCGATGCCGTGCGCCGTGAGCACCATGTAGAAGGTTTCTGCCGAAAGCAGATGGACGGCCGGCCAGCGCGTCAGCACGACGCCGACGGCCATGATGCCGCCGAGGAGCAGCGCCAGCACGCCGGCGACGGCGTTCCAGCGCATCAGTTTTTCGGCATCGGTGTCGAATTGCAGCCCGGTACGCGGGCAGATGCGGTATGTGGTAGCCATTTACGCGCCCCTTATTTCACGTAGATGCGACCGACCATCGCATGATGGCCCACGCCGCAATACTCGTTGCAGACGATGGAATAGGTGCCCGCCTGTGTCGGCGTGATCTTGACCGTGTGGTCGTAGTTCGGATGCACCTGGATGTTGATGTTCTGCGGTTGCAGCGAGAAACCGTGCATGTAATCCATCGCCGACAGGTGGAGCTTGTAGGTCTTGCCCTTCTCAAGCTCGTAGATCGGCCACCAGTCCCACAGGCGCCCGATCAGGTAGATGTCGGAACCGGCGGGCGGCTTGACGACCGGGATCTGCTTGTCGGTCTCTGTGCGCACGGTGTATTTGTCGACCACGGCCTGCGTCTTCGCGGCGTACATCTCCTTGGTGGTCTTCGACACTACGTTGGCGAGGTTCTGGTTGCCGTAGATATGCCACCAGATCATCATGACGAACATCACCAGCGACCAGACGAAGGCGATGGCGATCCAGATGAATTCGAGCTTGTCGAGCGGTGCTTTCCACCAGATGCGTTGCTCGGGGGGCGAAATAGCGGACATCTTGTTTTCTCCCTGTGGTTGACGTTATTTGGCGAGCGGAATGTTGGCTATTTCCACCACGCCCCACACGATGTACAGCACGGTCGGAATGACGATGCCCAGAAACAGCAGCAGGAACGGGTTGTCCAGCACCTGCTGCATCAGGGGGACCGGTTCTTTTTGATCAGCCATGCAAGCCTCCTTTTTTGCGCCTTGGCGACGCGGTTTTTCGACAAGACAAACTACGGGGATTTAACGGGCGATAAGTTACGTCGCCGGCTTCGTGAATAATTTGATCTAGGTTAAGAAACGCCCAAATACAGCAGGCACTTGCATGCGGCGGTGCGGCAGGATGTCGCATATAATCCGCTCTCGCTTCTCCACCCTAAAATACGAGAAAAAACCGGTCTACGCGCATGAATCCCGCTTCGCGCCGCCAGGTCGCTCTCTGGCTCTTCGTTTGCTCCGCCATGGTCTTCGCCACGCTCGTCGTCGGCGGCGTGACACGCCTGACCCATTCCGGCCTGTCCATCGTCGAATGGCAGCCGCTGGTCGGCACCATCCCCCCCCTGAGCCAGGCGGACTGGATGGAAGTCTTTGAAAAATATAAGCAGACGCCGGAGTTCCAGAAGGTCAATCACGCCATGTCCCTGGAGGAATTCAAGGGCATCTTCTGGTGGGAGTATTTCCATCGCGTGCTCGGTCGCACCATCGGCCTGGTCTTCCTGTTCCCCTTCCTCTACTTTCTGCTGCGGCGCAGGATAGACCGCCCGCTGGTGCCCAGGCTGGTCGGCATCTTCATTCTCGGCGGCCTGCAGGGCGCCATGGGCTGGTACATGGTGAAAAGCGGCCTGGTGGACGACCCCCGCGTCAGCCAGTACCGCCTGACGGCGCACCTGACCCTGGCCTTCGTCATCTTCATCGCCATGATGTGGGTGGCGTTGGGGCTGGTCAGCGAACGCGGCGGGCGCATGGTGAATCAGGGCATCCTTAAGTTGCGCCGCCTCGGTTTCTGGCTCGCCGTGCTGGCGCTCTACATGGTGGTGAGCGGCGGCTTTGTCGCCGGCATCCGCGCCGGCAAGGCCTACAACACCTTCCCGCTCATGAACGGCCATGTCGTGCCGCCGGAGATCTGGCTGCCCGAGCTCGGCCTGCTCAACCTGTTCAACAACATGGCGACGGTGCAGTTCGACCACCGCCTCGGTGCATGGCTGCTGGCCATTCTGGTGCCCTGGTTCTGGCTGCGCCTGCAGCGCTCGGCGGCCAGCGCCCGCGCCAAGTTCGCCGGCCTTGCCCTGCTGCTTGCCGTGGCGGGGCAGATCGCGCTCGGCATTGCCACCCTGCTCACCTTCGTGCCCGAGCCGATCGTCTGGCTGGCGGCGGCGCACCAGGGCGGCGCCATGGTCGTCTTCGGCATCCTGCTCTGGGTCAACCACGAGTTGCGCGTGGCGCCCATGCAGCGCGGCTTCTGATGCGGGAACAGCGCGTCCGTGCCCTCGCTCTGGCGACCTGCCTGCTCTCGCTCGGGGTGGTCGGCGTGAGCGCCTACCTGCGGCTCTCCGGCGCCGGCCTGGGCTGCGACGGCTGGCCGGGCTGCTATGGCTCCGTTCTTTCCGGGAGCGTCCCCGCGCCCTGGGAAGGGGCGCGCCTCGTGCATCGGCTCGTCGCCACCTCGGCCCTGCTGGCGGGCATCCTGCTCGCCTGGCGCTGCTGGCGGCCGCAGCCGCTGCAACCGGCCGCGCGCTATGCCACCCTGCTGCTGGCGCTGATGCTGTTCCTCTCCGTCGTCGGCATCTGGAGTGCCGACCCGCGCCTGGTCGTGGTGAATTTCATCAACCTCCTCGGCGGGCTGGGACTGGTCAGTTTTTCCTGGCGCGTGGCGATCACGTCCGAACCGTCGCGCCTGGTGGAACAGGGGCGTGGCGGCGCGCCGTGCCGCATCGCGATGGCGATGCTGACGCTGACGGTGCTTCTGGGCGGCCTCATCGGCGCGCGCTATGCGGCGCCGGCCTGCGGTACGCTGCCGGCCTGCGAGGGCGTCTGGTGGCCGGCATTGCAGGGCTGGGCGGCGCTGAATCCCTTCGCCGTCCTCTCGGGCGCGCCCGAGCCGGGCGAGGCGGGCGGGGTGGCGCTGCACCTGCTGCACCGCTACGCGGCGCTGCTGGCGGCAGTGCTGCTCGTCGGCGTGGCGCTGCGGCTGCGCAAGGTGCCGCAGGCGCGCAACGCCGCCCTGGCGACACTGACTTTCCTGCTGATCGAGGCCCTGCTCGGGGTGCTCACGGTGGTCAGCGGCTATTCGCTCTGGCTGGCCGTGGCGCACAACGTCGGCGCGGCCGCGCTGCTCGCCGCCGCGGCGGGCCTGATGCACTCTGTCCGGCAATAAAAAAGCCCGCGGATCGCGCGGGCTTTCACTCCCAAAGGGCCCTGGTCAGGCCAATTGCACGGGAATCTTGTGGCGCTGGTTCATCACTCGGTTGCGCGAATCGACATAGACCAGGTCCGGCTCGAACTTCGCCAGTTCGGCTTCGTCGTAGTTCGCGTAGGTGGCGATGATGAGGAGATCGCCGGGGGCGGCCTTCCTCGCCGCGGCGCCGTTCACCGAAACGATGCCGCTGCCGCGCTCGGCGGAAATGGCATAGGTGGTGAAGCGCTCGCCGTTGTTGACGTTGTAGATGTCGATCTGCTGGTACTCGCGGATGTCCGCGGCGTCCAGAAGATCCTGATCGATCGCGCAGGAACCTTCGTAGTGCAGCTCGGAATGCGTGACCGTTACGCGGTGCAGCTTGGACTTCAGCATCATCCGTTGCATCGTGGTCGCTCCTTCTCTCAGTACTCAGTAGCTGGCAGGTTGCGGAATCCCTCTCCCGCAAGGTGCGCTGCTGGTGCACCGACGGCCTGAGCGCAAGACGGTACCCTAAACTTCCAGGTTGTCGATCAGGCGCGTGCTCCCCAGGAGTGCCGCGCCCAGCACCACCAACCCAGAATCGTGAGCGGCCGGTAATTGTAGATCAAGTTGTTTTCGCACTGCAACATACTGCGGAATCCAGCCATGGGCGCGGAGTTCCGCCATGGCCCCCTGCTCAAGCCGCGCCAGGTCTCGTTCTCCGGCCCGTATGGCGCGCGAGACCGCGTCCAGAGCCAGATACAGCCGGGGGGCCTCGGCCCGTTCGGCCGCCGAGAGGTAGCCGTTGCGCGAGGACAGGGCCAGTCCGTCTTCCGCGCGCACCGTCTCGCCGGGAACGATCTCGATGGGCAGACTGAGTTCGCGCACCATGTTGCGGATGATCATCAGTTGCTGGTAGTCCTTCTTGCCGAAGACGGCCACCTGCGGCTGCACGACGGAGAAGAGCTTCATCACCACCGTGGCGACGCCACGGAAGAAACCGGGGCGGAACTCGCCCTCGAGGATGTCGGCCTGGGCCGGGTCGGGCGAAACGAAGTAGGACTGCTGAGTAGGGTACATCTCGCCCTCGTCCGGCGCGAAGAGGTGGGCGACGCCGACGGCTTCCATCTTTTCGCAATCGGCCTCGAAGGTGCGCGGGTACTTGCCGAAATCCTCCTTCGGGCCGAACTGCAGGCGGTTCACGAACAGGCTGGAGACGACGCAATCGCCGAGCGGCCGCGCCTGGCGCATGAGGGCGACGTGGCCCTCGTGCAGGTTGCCCATGGTGGGCACGAAGGCGACGCGGCCGGCCCCCTGCAGCGCCGCGCGGAAGCCGGCGATGGTGGTGTGAATCTTCATCTCAGTAGCAGTTTTCGGGGCCGGGGAAGGAGCCGTTCTTGACGGCCTTGACGTAGGCCCGGACGGCGTCGTCGATGCTCGCCGCGCCGTCCATGAA
>VGHJ01000035.1 GCA_016868295.1 Betaproteobacteria bacterium
CGATTCCTACCTCGGCTGGTTCCGAACCCTGGATCGGTCGGCAGGCACGGCCCTCAGACCCGCGCGCCTGCTCGAAATGGCCATCTCCGTCTGAGAGCATCATCACTTAGCGCGAATTGAGCCTTTTGTTAACGGCTTGCGCATTCGCGGCCCTTTTGCTTTTTGAAGCAGTCCTGCCCGGGCTCAGACTTCACCCAACACCGAAACGGTGATGGTGGCCACGACGTCGCTGTGCAGGGCGATCTGCACGTGGGCGTCGCCGATCGTCTTGAGCGGCCCCTGCGGCATGCGGATGTCGGCCTTTTCCACCTCGATCCCCTGGGCCGCCAGCGCCTCGGAGATGTCGAAGTTGGTGACCGAGCCGAACAGGCGGCCGTCCACCCCCGCCTTGCGGGTGATCTGCACCATGAGGCCTTCCAGCCTGGCGGCCTTTTCCTGGGCCCCGGCCAGCTTGTCGGCCTGCTGGCGCTCCAGATCCGCACGGCGCTTCTCGAACTCGGCGAGGTTTTCCGGCGTGACGCGCTTGGCCTTGCCCTGCGGGATGAGGAAGTTGCGCGCGAAGCCGTCGCGCACCTTGACGACGTCGCCGAGGTTGCCGAGGTTGACCACCTTTTCCATCAGAATCACTTGCATGGTCGTTCCCCTTGTCAGTGCAGGTCGGTGTAGGGCATGAGCGCCAGGTAGCGCGCACGCTTGATGGCGGTCGACAGCTGGCGCTGGTAGCCGGTCCTGGTCCCGGTGATGCGCGCCGGCATGATCTTGCCGTTCTCGGTGATGAAATCCTTGAGGATGTCGATGTCCTTGTAATCGATCTCCTCGATCTTCTCGGCGGTGAAGCGGCAGAACTTGCGCCGCTTGAACATGCCGCGCGAACCCTTGTCGTCCTTGCGCTTCTTCGCGTCCTTGCCGCCCTTCGGTTTGAATGCCATGGTTCTATCCTTCCTTAAATTCGATTTGTTCAACGTGCAGCACCGGCTGCTTCGATTTCGCGCTTTTCGCGGCGAGAAAGCCGGTCAGCGTCACTTCCTCTCCGGGCCGGGCGCCCTGCATCAGCTGGGCGTTCTGCCCCAGTGCCACGGCCGGGAGTTCGCATTCGACCTTGCGCGCCAGTCCGGCTTCGATCTGCTCCGAGGCGTGTCCGATCCTGAAATTCAGCACCGGTACGCCGGCCGGGGTGTGGCGCAGCAGCGCCAGCTCGATGATGCTCCCCGCGATCGTCAGCCGATTCTCCGGCGTGGTCACATCAGGCCGCGGGCTGCTCGACCGGCTTGGCCGCCTCGGCGCCCGGCGTCAGCGACTTGGCCTTCTCCTCCTTCATCATCGGGGAGGGCGTCGTCACGGCGCGGCGCATCTTGATGGTCAGGTGGCGCAGCACGGCGTCGTTGAACTTGAACGCGTGCTCCAGCTCGGCGAGAGTCTCGCCGTCGCACTCGATGTTCATGAGCACGTAGTGGGCCTTGTGCACCTTCTCGATCGGGTAGGCCAGTTGGCGGCGGCCCCAGTCCTCGAGGCGGTGGATCTGGCCGGCGCGGCCGGTGACGAGCCCCTTGTAGCGCTCGATCATCGCGGGCACCTGCTCGCTCTGGTCCGGATGGACGATGAATACGATTTCGTAATGGCGCATGCAATCTCCTTCTGGGTTATACCCCCCGCCATGCGTTGCGGTGGAGCAAGGTTTGAAAAGGGCGAGATTCTATAGCCTCGCCCGAGGAAAATCAAGTGCTTGTATGGGGCAAACCTCTCTGCCGCCGCGCCTCGAAGAGGCAGATGCCGCTGGCGACCGAGACGTTCAGGCTTTCCACGCTGCCATGCATGGGAATCCGCACCAGAGCGTCGCAGGTCTCCCGCGTCAGGCGCCTGAGGCCACTGCCCTCGGCGCCCAGCACCAGTGCCAGCGGCTGCCTGAGGTCTACACCGTAGAGATCGCCTTGCGCCTCGGCGTCGGCGCCCACCGTCCACACTCCCCGTTCCTGCATCTCGCGCAGCGCCCGCGCCAGGTTGGTGACGGTGACATAGGGCACGGTATCGGCGGCGCCGCAGGCCACCTTGACGGCCGTGGCGTTCAGCCCCACTGCCCGATCCTTGGGCGCCACCACGGCATGGGCGCCGGCGGCATCCGCCACGCGCAGGCAGGCGCCGAGATTGTGCGGATCCTGCACGCCGTCGAGCACCAGCAGCAGGGCCGGCTCGGCCAGGGTATCGAGCACGTCGTCCAGGGTGACGTGGCGCTGCGTCGCGTCGACGCGCGCCACCACACCCTGATGGCGTGCGCCCGGACCGCCGGCCATGCCGTCGAGCCGCGCCGGCTCGGTTGAAATCACGCGCACCCCCTGCGCTTCGGCCAGCTTGACCAGGTCGCGCGTGCGGCCATCCTGCCGTCCGGCGGCAAGGTAGATCTCCTGCACGCTGCCGGCGCTCTGGCGCAGGCGGGCATTCACGGCGTGAAAGCCGTAGATGAAGCGCGTGTCAGCCACGGCGCCGGCCCTTCCCGCCCTCCTCGCCCGCCTCGGCGAGGCGGAAATCGATCTTGCTGCTTTCCATGTCCACCCGCACGAGCTGCACGCGCACGCGGTCGGCCAGGCGGAAGCGTTTGCCGGTGCGCTCGCCTACGAGCTGATGCTTGGCGTCGTCGTAGTGGAAGTAGTCGCTGCCGAGGTCGGAGATGTGCACCAGGCCCTCGACGAAGACATCGTCGAGCGCAACGAAGATGCCGAAGGAGGTGACGGCGGATACGCTGCCGGCGAACTCCTCGCCGATGCGGTCCTGCATGTAATAGCACTTCAGCCAGGATTCGACGTCTCGCGTCGCCTCGTCGGCGCGCCGCTCGGTCTGCGAGCAGTGGATGCCGATCTCGTCCCACTTGCCCGGCCGGTACTTCCCGCCCTGCAGCACGGCCTTGATGGCGCGATGGATGAGCAGATCCGGATAGCGGCGGATGGGCGAGGTGAAATGGGTGTACGACTCGTAGGCAAGGCCGAAGTGGCCGACGTTGTCCGGGCTGTACACCGCCTGCTGCAGGGAGCGCAGCATGACGGTCTGCAGCAGCTGCAAATCGGGTCGGCCTTTCACCTTCTCCAGCAGCCGGGCGTAGTCCTTGGCATGCGGCTCCTCGCCGCCGGTGAGCTGCAGGCCGAACTCCTTGAGAAACTTGCGCAGCTTTTCCAGTTTCTCCGGCGTCGGCCCCTCGTGGATGCGGTAGAGCGCGGCGTGCTCGTTCTCGTGCAGGAAGTCCGAGGCGCAGACATTGGCCGCCAGCATGCATTCCTCGATGATGCGGTGGGCGTCGTTGCGGCTGACCGGGACGATGCGCGCGATCTTGCCCTGCTCGTCGAAGATCATCTGCGTTTCGACCGTCTCGAAGTCGATGGCGCCGCGCGCCCAGCGCGCCTTCACCAGCACGCGGTAGAGGGCATCCAGGCTCCTCAGCAGCGGCAGCAGTTCCGCGCGCCGTTCCGCGGCGGCTGACTTTTCCTCGTAGAGCGCCTCGGCCACCTCGGTGTAGGTGAGGCGCGCGTGGGAGAACATCACCGCCGGATAGAAGCGGTAGCGCTTGATGGCGCCGTTGGCGGCGATCGCCATGTCGCACACCATGCACAGGCGCTCGACCTGCGGATTGAGAGAGCACAGTCCGTTGGAGAGCTTCTCCGGCAGCATCGGGATGACGCGGCGCGGGAAGTACACCGAGTTGCCACGTTCGACAGCATCGTGGTCGAGCCCGCCGCCCGCCCCGACGTAGTGGCTGACGTCGGCGATGGCGACGACCAAGCGGAAGCCGCCCTTGCCGTCCTTGCCCTGGCGCTCGCAATACACGGCGTCGTCGAAGTCCTTCGCCGTCTCGCCGTCGATGGTCACCAGCGGCAGGGCGCGGATGTCCTCGCGCACGCCGCCTTCCCACTTCCAGTCGGCCTTGCGCACCGCCTCCGGCAGCTTCTTCGTTTCGCCCAGGGCCTCCTTCGAGAACTCGAAGGGCAGTTCGTGCTTCCTCAGCGCGATCTCGATCTCCATGCCGGGGTCGGCATAGTTGCCGAGCACCTCGACCACCTTGCCGATCGGCTGGGCGTGCTTGGAGGGCTGCTCGATGATCTCGGCCACCACCACCTGCCCCGCCTTCGGCCGCTTGCCGCCCGGCGCAACGAGGATGTCCTGGCTGATGCGGCGGTTCTCCGCCACGACGAAGAGCACGCCGTGCTCGTTGTGCACGCGGCCGACGACGCGATGATTGGCGCGCTCGAGCACCTCGACGATCTTGCCCTCCGGCCGTCCGCGGCGGTCCATGCCGACGATGCGCGCCATGACGCGGTCGCCGTGCAGCACCTTGTCCATTTCCTTCGGGCCGAGGAAGAGATCGGGGCCCTCGTCGTCGCGCACGAGGAAGCCGTAGCCGTCCGGATGGCCCTCGACGCGTCCTCGCAGCAGGTCGGCCTTGTCCGGAATCAGCCAGTCGCCGCGACGGTTCTGCATGAGCTGGCCGTCGCGCTGCATGGCGCCGAGCCGGCGCTGGAAGGCGTCGAACTCATGCTCGCGGACGTCGAGCAGCCCGGCCAGCGACTCGAAGGAGAGCGGCACGCCGCGCTCGGCCAGGGTCGACAGCACGTACTCGCGGCTCGGCAGCGGATGCTCGTACTTTTCCGCCTCGCGTTCGTAGTGCGGATCGCTCTTGCGCTTGCGGCTGGGTTTGTTTGACAAAACGCTTCTTTCCTTTAAAATTGCGCCCTCTTTGCCCAGATGGCGGAATTGGTAGACGCACTAGGTTCAGGTCCTAGCGGTGGCAACACTGTGGAGGTTCGAGTCCTCTTCTGGGCACCAGGTTTCAAGCAAAAAGCCGGTCAGCGACCGGCTTTTTTTATTTCGCCCGTCACTTGAACGGGTGTCTCAGCACGATGGTTTCCTCGCGATCCGGGCCGGTCGAGATCATGTCCACCGGCACGCCGCAGAGCGCCTCCATGCGCTTGAGATAATCCTGCGCCGCCTTCGGCAGCGCCGCGAAGCTCTTCACGCCGACGGTGCTTTCCTTCCAGCCCGGCAGCGACTCGTACACCGGCTCGCAGCGCTCGAGGTCGTCCGCGCCCACCGGCAGGATGTCGGAAAGACGACCGTCGATGCGGTAGCCGGTGCATATCTTCATTTCCTCGAGCCCGTCGAGCACGTCGAGCTTGGTCACGCACAGACCGGAGACGCCGTTGATCTGGATCGATCGCTTGAGCGCCGCGGCATCGAACCAGCCGCAGCGGCGCGCGCGCCCCGTCGTGGCGCCGAACTCGTGGCCGCGCGTGGCCATGTGCTTGCCGATCGGGTCGAGCTTGTCCACGGCATCGTAGAGCTCGGTCGGGAACGGCCCGCCGCCGACGCGCGTGGTGTAGGCCTTGGTGATGCCGAGCACGTAGTGCAGCATGCCCGGGCCGACGCCGGCGCCGGCCGCCGCCGCCCCGGCGATGCAGTTCGACGAGGTGACATAGGGGAAGGTGCCGTGGTCGATGTCGAGCAGCGTGCCCTGCGCGCCCTCGAAGAGCAGGTTGGCGCCGGCCTTGTGCGCGTCGTAGAGCGCGCGCGGCACGTCGGCGATCATGCGCGTAAGGCGCGGCGCCACGGCCATGGCGCCTTCCAGCACGCGCTGGAAGTCGACCGCCTCTGCACCCAGATAATTCTTCAGCACGTAGTTGTGATAGTCGAGGATCTCAGCCAGTTTCTCGGCGAAGCGCTTCGGCCGCAGCAGGTCCTGCACGCGCAGGCCGCGCCGCGCCACCTTGTCCTCGTAGGCCGGGCCGATGCCGCGGCCGGTGGTGCCGATCTTCTTGGCGCCCTTGGCCGCCTCGCGTGCCACGTCGAGCGCCTGGTGGTAGGGCAGGATGAGCGGACAGGCTTCGGAAATCTTCAGGCGCGCCTCGGCCTCGACGCCGGCCGCCTTGAGCTCGTCTAGTTCGTGAATCAGGGCATCGGGCGAGAGCACCACGCCGTTGCCGATGTAGCAGGTCACCCCCTCGCGCAGGATGCCCGAGGGCACCAGATGCAGCACGGTCTTCTTGCCGCCGATGACCAGCGTGTGGCCGGCGTTGTGGCCGCCCTGGAAGCGCACCACACCCTGGGCGTGGTCGGTGAGCCAGTCGACGACCTTGCCCTTGCCCTCGTCACCCCACTGGGTGCCGATGACGACGACGTTCTTGGCCATTTCTAGATTTCTCCCTGAGTATTCTCGACAATCCATTTGCCGGCACGCAGCACGAGTTGCCGGTCGCAGCCGGCCTCGTTCCATGTCCCGTCGTGTCCGGGCAGCGCTTCGATGACGATCTGGCCCTCCGCGCGCAGTGCCGACACGGCCTGCGTCAGGGCGGCATCGGTGCCGACGACTGGGGCCAGAATCGCCCGCGCGACGGCTTGTGATCCCTCCAGCGGGCTCAACTCTCGCAGGTCCAGGCTAAAGCCGGTCGCCGGCCGGCCGCGGCCGAAGGCCTTGCCAACCTTGTCGTAGCGACCGCCCAGGGCGATGGCACCGGGGTGCCCGGCACAGTAGGCGGCGAATACGACGCCGCTGTGATAGTGGTAGCCGCGCAGGTCGGCGAGATCGAAGCTCACCGGCAGGTCGGGCAACGCCGCCGCCAGCTGTTTCAGGTCGTCCACCGCCTGGGCGATATCGCCATCGTCGGGCAGCAGGCGCAGTACGCGCTCCAGCGCCTCCGCGCCGCCGTAGCATTCGGGCAGCGCCAGCAGAGCCGAGCGAACGGGCTCGGGCACCGCCTGCACAAGAGCGCGCAGTTCGGGCAGATCCTTTGCCTGCAGCACGGCGAACAGTTCCTGCTCCAGTTCCGCCTCAAGGCCGCCGCGCGCGGAGAGGGCGCGGAACACGCCGACATGGCCGAGGTCGATGCGCGAGGCGCGCACGCCGGCCAGCTCGAGCGCGCGCGCCAGCAGGCGGATAATCTCCACGTCCGCCTCGATGCCGGCGTGGCCATAGAGCTCGGCGCCGATCTGCAGCGGTTCGCGCGTGGCGGTCAGACCCGCCGGCAGGGTGTGGAGCACGCTGCCGCAATAGCACAGGCGCGCCACGCCCTTGCGGTTGAGCAGGTGGGCGTCGATGCGTGCCACCTGCGGCGTGATGTCGGCGCGGATGCCCATGCTGCGGCCGGAGAGCTGGTCCACCAGCTTGAAGGTGCGCAGGTCCATGTCGCGCCCGCTGCCGGTGAGCAGCGACTCGAGATACTCGAGCAGCGGCGGCATGACCAGTTCGTAGCCGTGCAGGGCGAACTCGTCGAGCAGGGCGCGGCGCAGCCGCTCCAGTCGCCGCGCCTCGGGCGGCAGGACATCCTCGATGGATTCGGGCAGGACCCAGCGGCGCATGATCACTTGAGAATGAAAAGCAGCACCGCGCCGACGACGATCGAGGACAGGCCGATGAAGCGGATCTGGCCGTCAGCAAGCTCAGTGATGCGGCGGAAGGCGTCGCGCCAGGCCTTCGGCGCGAGGAACGGCAAGAGCCCTTCGAGCACCAGCATGAGGGCGAATGCCATCAGCAGCGAGGTCCACATCACTTCCCTTTGCCGGCGCTCTTCAGGTACTTGAAGAACTCGGAATTCGGCTCGATGACGAGAACGTCGCTCTTGTTGCGGAAGCTGGCGCGGTAGGCCTCGAGGCTGCGGTAGAAGGCGTAGAACTCGGGATTCTGGCCGAAGGCGCCGGCATAGATGGCCGCCGCCTTCGCGTCGCCCTCGCCCTTCAGGCGCTGCGCGTCGCGGTAAGCCTCGGCGATGATGATCTCGCGCTGACGGTCGGCGTCGGCCTTGATCTTCTCCGCCTCGGCGGCGCCCTTGGAGCGCAACTCGTTGGCCACCCGCTTGCGCTCGGTCTCCATGCGGCGGTAGACCGATTCGGACACTTCCTGCGGCAGGTCGACGCGTTTCAGGCGCACATCGACGATCTGCACGCCGATGGCGCGCGCGTCGGCGTCGGCCTTGGTGCGCACCGCCTCCATGATCTTCTCGCGCTCGCCGGAGACCACGTCATGCACGCTGCGCTTGGAGAATTCGTCGCGCAGGCCGCCGTTCACGGTCTGCGACAGGCGCGTGGCCGCCAGCGACTCGTTGCCCTGCACGGAAATGTAGTACTGCCTAACGTCGATGATGCGCCACTTGACGAAGGCATCGACCAGCACCGGCTTCTTCTCGGAGGTGATGAAGCGCTCCGGCTCGGGTGCGTCGTAGGTCAGGATGCGCTTGTCGAAATAGCGCACGTTCTGGATCATCGGCCACTTGAAATTGAGGCCGGGCTCGGTGATGACGTCCTTGATCTCGCCGAGCTGGAAGACGATGGCGAAGCGGCGCTGATCGACGGTGAAGATCGACATGGCGAGCGCAACCAGCAGCGCAAGCGCCAGGGCGGCAATGAAGGGCAGGTTGCGGCGCATCAGCGGTCCCCCCTTTCGCGCGAACGCAGGGACTCGCGGGCACGCGGCACCGTGCTTTCGATCTGTGGCGGCACTTCCGCAGCGAGGTTGGGCGCCGGCCGCTGCAGCGCGGGCAGCGCGGCCTCCTGCACCACCGGGGCGGCCGCCCCGGCCGACTGCATCAGCTTGTCGAGCGGCAGGTAGAGCAGGTTGCCCTGCCCCTTCGCATCCACCATGATCTTGCTGGTGCTGGACAGCACCTGTTGCACGGTGTCGAGGTACATGCGCTGGCGGGTGACTTCCGGCGCCTTGCTGTACTCGACCAGCACCTGCCTGAAGCGGCTCGCCTCGCCCTCGGCATTCGCCACCACACGGGCCTTGTAGCCGCTGGCCTCCTCCATCAGGCGCGAGGCGGTGCCGCGCGCCTTCGGAATCACGTCGTTGGCGTAGGCCTGGCCTTCATTCACCTGGCGATCGCGGTCCTGGCCGGCCTTGACGGCATCGTCGAAGGCGGCCTGCACCTGCTCGGGCGGCTGCACGTTCTGCAACGACAGCTTGGAGACGACGATCCCCGTCCTGTAGCGGTCGAGGATCTCCTGCATGATCTTGGTCGCCTGGGCGGCGACCTGCTCGCGGCCCTCGTACAGAGCAAAATCCATCTTGCTCTTGCCGACCACCTCGCGCATGGCGGTCTCGGCGGCCTGCAGCACGGCGTCGTCCGGGCTGCGGTTGTTGAAGAGGTATTCCTGCGGGTCCTTCAGATACCACTGCACGGCGAACTGGATGTTGATGATGTTCTCGTCGTCCGTCAGCATCAGGGCTTCCTTCAGCACCCGATTCTTGTCGGAACCGCGGTAGCCCACCTCGACGACGCGCACGTCGGTCAGCTTGACGATCTCGTGGGTCTGGATCGGATAGGGCAGGCGCCAGCGCAGTCCGGGGTCCGTCGACTGCGAGAACTTGCCGAAGGTCAGCACCACGCCGCGCTGGCTGGCATCGACGATGTAGAAGCCGCTCGCCAGCCAGACGATCAGCACCAGCACCACCAGCGCACCGATGCCGCCGCCGAACATCTTGGCGTTCATGGGCGGGCGCGGGGGCGAATCGCCGCCATTGCCCCCGCCGCCCTTCTTGCCAAAGAGGCCGGAAAGGCGGCGGTTGAAATCGCGCCACAGGTCTTCGAGATCGGGCGGCCCCTGGTTGGGCTTGTTGCCCCACTGCGGGTCATTCAGCGACATCAGAATGCCAGTAATCATCGGGTATCGATATGGGTTAGGCGGCGTTCGTGGCCGGGGTTGCGGACTCGGCATGTTGCCGCGCCGTTTCCGCCAGCGCCTGCCGGAGCAGGTCCAGTCCGGCGCCGGTTTTCGCACTGACACGGACGCGCAGGATTCTACCATAGGCGTCCCGTTCGACCGCCGCGTCGGCCGCCGTGGCGTCGATCTTGTTCCAGACGAGGATCTGCGGCACCTGTGCGGCGCCGATTTCCTCCAGCACGCCGTTGACCGCCCCGACCTGCGCGTCGCGATCGGCGCTGGACGAGTCGACGACATGCAGCAACAGGTCCGCCGCCGCAGTCTCCTCGAGCGTGGCATGGAAGGCCGCCACGAGGGAGTGCGGCAGGTCGCGGATGAAACCGACCGTGTCGGAAAGCACGATCTGTCCCGAGCCTTCGATGTAGAGCCGGCGCGAGGTGGTGTCGAGCGTGGCGAAGAGCTGGTCCGCGGCATAGGCGCCGGCCTTCGTCAGGGCATTGAACAGGGTGGACTTGCCGGCGTTGGTATACCCGACCAGCGAGACGGACAGCAGGTCGCGGCGGTTGCGTGCGCGCCGCCGCACGGCGCGCTGGCGCTCGAGCTGCTTCAGGCGGTCCTTCAGCACCTTGACCCGCCTTCCGAGCAGGCGCCGGTCCGTTTCCAGCTGGGTTTCGCCAGGCCCGCGCAGCCCGATGCCGCCCTTCTGCCGTTCGAGGTGGGTCCAGCCGCGCACCAGGCGGGTGGCCATGTGCTGCAACTGGGCCAGTTCGACCTGCAGCTTGCCCTCGTGGCTCTTGGCGCGCTGGGCGAAGATGTCGAGGATCAGGCTGGCGCGGTCGACGACGCGGCAGCCGAGCTCCTTTTCCAGGTTGCGCTGCTGGGCGGCGGAGAGTTCGTGATTGAATATGGCGATGTCGGCGCCGGCATCGCGAATGGCGTCGGCGACCTCGACCACCTTGCCCTTGCCGGCGAAGAGTGCCGGATCGGGGCGCTCGCGCCGGCCCTGCACCACGGCTACCGTGGTGGCGCCTGCCGAGGCGGCCAGCAGCTTCAGTTCATCGAGGCGCTCGGGGATGTCGCCCTGCCCGAAATCGAGCTGGACGAGCACGGCCTTCTCGCCGCCGCCGGGACGTTCGAACATCAGGAACGGCCGGGGGAACCCCGGCCGGGGAAACGGACCATCAACCCTCGCTGTGCTCGTGCGGGATATTCACCGGACGCGCGGGAACGACGGTCGAGATGGCGTGCTTGTACACCATCTGCGTCACGGTGTTCTTCAGCAGGACGACGTACTGGTCGAAGGATTCGACCTGCCCCTGCAACTTGATGCCGTTCACCAGGTAGATCGACACCGGGATGTGCTCCCGGCGCAGCGTGTTGAGGAACGGGTCTTGTAACAATTGCCCTTTATTGCTCATGGTGTGCCCCACGTAAGAATTGTTTTTTGAAACCGCACTTTACCGGATTTTCCCGGCTGCCGCCAGCAGGAATTACCCACTCGGATCAACGCCCCCTGTCGGCATAGGGATTGCGCGTCGTCCTGAACTCGACCCTGAGCGGGGTGCCCCTGAGCTTGAACGCCTCCATGAAGGTGCGCTCGAGGTAGCGGCGGTAGGCGTCCGGGACGTGGTCCAGGGCATTGCCGTGAATGACGATGATCGGGGGGTTGCTGCCGCCCTGGTGGGCATAGCGCAGCTTGGGCCGGAAGATGCCGTGGCGCGGCGGCGCCTGCTTTTCCACGGCCGCCTGCAGCAGGCGCGTCAGCTTAGGCGTCGGCATCTTCACCATCGAGGCGGCGTAGGCGGCGTCGACCGAGGCCATGAGCGGATTGATGCCCTCCCCTTTCAGGGCGCTGATGTAATGCGCCTGGGCGAAGCCGAGAAAATTGAGCTTGCGCGCCATGTCCGTCTTGACGCGGTCGCGCCGATAGTCGTCTGCGCTGTCCCACTTGTTCACCGCGATCACCATGGCGCGGCCGGCCTCGACGCAGAAGCCGGCGATGTGGGCGTCCTGCTCGGAGATGTCCTGGCTGGCGTCGAGCACCAGCACGACGACATTCGCCTCCTCGATCGACTGCAGCGTCTTGATGACGGAGAACTTCTCGATGGCCTCGAAGACCTTGCCCTTGCGGCGCAGGCCGGCGGTGTCGATCAGGGTGTAGTCCTTGCCCTTGCGACGGAAGGGCACGGCGATGGCGTCGCGCGTGGTGCCGGGCTGGTCGAAGGCGATCACGCGCTCCTCGCCGAGCAGGGCATTGATCAGCGTGGACTTGCCGACATTCGGGCGCCCGACGACGGCGATCCGCGGAGACTGACTTTCCTCCGCCGCCTCCTCGGCTTCGGGGAAGGGCGCCAGGGCCTCCTCGACCAGTTCTCTCACGCCGTCGCCGTGGGCGGCGGAGATGACCAGCGGCTCACCGCAGGCGAGCTCGTGGAATTCCGCGCCGACGATGGCGCGCTCCATGCCCTCGGCCTTGTTCACCGCCAGCAGCAGGGGCCGCCCGCTGCGGCGCAGGCGCTCGGCGATGGCCTTGTCCTGGGCCGTCAGGCCGGCGCGGCCATCGACGACGAAGAGCAGCATGTCAGCCTCGGCGATGGCCGCCTCGGCCTGCAGCGCCATCTCGGCCAGGATGCCCTCCTTCGCCGACGGCTCGAAGCCGCCGGTGTCCACCACCAGGTAGGGGCGCGACCCGACGCGGCCATGGCCGTAGTGGCGGTCGCGCGTCAGTCCCGGGAAATCCGCCACCAGCGCGTCGCGCGAACGGGTCAGGCGGTTGAACAGGGTGGACTTGCCGACGTTGGGCCGGCCGACGATGACCAGCGTCGGTTTCATCACGCCGCTCTTTCGCTCAATTGACCGTCAGTGCGTAGAGGCCGCCGTTGCGCGTCTGCACGAGGAAGCCCCGCTCCAGGCGCTGCGGCTCGGCGGCGATGCCGCTGCTGTCCGTGTTGAAGCGGGCGGCGAAGGTTCCGGTCTCCCGGCGCAGCAGGTGCACCACGCCCTGGTAGTCGCCGACGGCGATATGGTTTCCCAATGCGAGCGGGCGGCTCAGCTGGCGCATGAACAATTTGTCCTGCTTCCACAGCGTGGCGCCATTGACCCTGTCCAGCGCATGCACCGCGCCCTTGTCGTCCGAGACGTAGACGTTGCGCGCGTCGGCATCCAGTCCGGCGGCCGAGGACACGTCGCGAGACCAGAGGTGGTTGCCCGAAGCCAGATCGAAACAGGCCACGCGACCCTGATAGGCCGTGGCGCACACCTCTTTGCCGGCCACGACCGGGGCGCTCGTCACGTCGGATACGCGCTCCAGTTCGGTGGCGCCCTTGGGCAGGGCGACCGTGGCTTCCCAGATCGCCGCGCCGTTGTTCAGGGCGATGGCCACCAGCTTGCCGCCCGGGAAGCCGGCCAGGGCCGCCTTCCCCGCCACGATCACGCCGACGTTGCTGCGCAGGGAAAGCGCCGGCGTGCTGCGCTGGTATACCCACTTGCGCTTGCCATCGGTCGCGTCGAGGCCGAAGATCCGGTTGTCCCCGCTGCGCACCAGCACCAGCCCCTCGGCGATCTGCGGGGCGGCCAGCACTTCCGAGGTGACGCGCGCGGCCCACAGGGACTTGCCGGAACCGTCGAAGGCCAGCACCTCGCCCTTCGGCGTGGCCACCACCACCAGTTGGCCGTCGCTGCCGACGCCACCGGAGATCGGCTTGCCGGCGTTGATGCGCCAGACCTGCCCGCCGTTGTCGAATCGGGCGATCGTGCCATCCTGCGCGGCGGCGTAGACGCTCGACCCCGCCACGGCGGGCGTCAGCACATAGCCTCCGCCGCTGCCGACGCCGGATTGCCAGAGGGTCGCCAGCGTGGCGCTCGGGCTGATCGGCTCCAGTTCGGCCGGCTTGATTTTCGGCGCGCTGGAAAACCAGTTCACGGGGTTCAGCTTCTCCATGGTCGTGCAGCCGGCCAGCAGGGCCGCGACGCAGAGCAGGGGCAGCTTGGACATCACTTGTCTCCGAGCGAGTCGGCCTTCATCTGCAGCAGCTCGCGATACTGCGCATCGCGGCCGGGCATGCCGCCGGCCTGGTCCGCCGCGTCCTGCCTGGCGATCGCGGCCTGATAGGCGGTCTTGGCATCCGCCTTCTTGCCCTGGGCGGCGAGAATGTCCCCCTTCAGCTCGGCATAGCGGGCGGCGAAGGCCTGGCCCGGTTCTTCGGCCAGCAGCTTGAGGGCCTCGTCGGCGGCCTGCTCGTCGAACAGGACATGCGCCAGGCGCAGGCGGGCGAGGTCGCCCAGGTCCTTGTCGCGCGCCTGCCCGACGACCCACTGCAATTGCGCCTTGGCCGTCTTGAGGTCGCCCGCGTCGAACTGGATGCGGGCGGACGTCAGCGCCCCCATGGCGGCGTAGGTCGTGCCGGGATACTTCTCGGCGAGCTCACCGGCGGCTTCGCGCACGCCCTTCGCATCGCGCTCGGCCACCGCCTTCTGCAGGGCCGCATAGACCGCGGAGGCCTCCGCGGCCTGCTTGCGCTGATACCAGTTCCAGCCCTGCCAGCCGGCGACGCCGACGGCGGCGGCCAGCAGCACGGCCGTCACCAGGTTGCCGTACATCTTCCACCAGGTCTTCAGCTCCGAGATCTGTTCCTGCTCTTCCAGGTCATACGTTGCCATCTTCTTCATCCCCAAAAAAGTAATCGCCGATTGCCTCGGCCAGTCGTTCGAGCGGAACGCGGCGCTGCGCCGCGTCCTCGCGCAAGGGTTTCAGGCTGGCGCTGCCTTCGCGCGCCTCGTCGTCGCCGATGATCACGGCGACTTGCGCGCCGGAGGCATCGGCCCGCTTCATCTGCGACTTGAAGCTTCCGCCGCCGCAATGCCACAGCACGTCGAAGCCGGCGCCGCGCAGGTCCTCGGCGGCGCGGAAGGCGGGCGCCAGCGCCTCGGCCCCCTGATGCACCACATACACGTCGGGTTCTGCGCGCGCCGCCTGCACGGCCACGCCGCCCTGCTCCTCGCGCAGCAGGGCGATCAGGCGCTCGACGCCCATGGCAAAGCCGCAGGCCGGCGCCGGCTTGCCGCCGAGCTGCCCGATCAGTCCGTCATAGCGGCCGCCGGCGCAGACGGTGCCCTGGGCGCCGAGCTTGTCGGTGATCCACTCGAAGACGGTCAGGTTGTAGTAATCCAGGCCGCGCACCAGGCGCGGGTTGATGCGATAGGGAACGCCGGCTTCCTTGAGCAGCGCCTGCACCCCGGCGAAATGCTCGAGCGAGGCCTCGCCGAGGAAATCCATCAGCTTCGGCGCCCCTTCGATGAGTTCCTGCAGGTGCGGATTCTTGCTGTCCAGGATGCGCAGGGGGTTGGAGTGCAGCCGCCGCCGGGCATCGGCATCCAGCGCCTCGCGATGGCACTCGAGGTAGGCGATCAGCTCGGCACGGTGGCGCTGCCGCTCCTCCGTGCTGCCCAGCGAATTGATCTCCAGCCGGATGCCGCTGAGCGCCAGCTCGTCCCACAGCCGCGCGCACATGACGATCTGCTCGGCGTCGATGTCCGGGCCGGCATAGCCGAAGGCCTCGACGCCGAACTGGTGGAACTGTCGATAGCGCCCCTTCTGCGGCCTCTCGTGGCGAAACATCGGCCCGGCATACCAGAGGCGTTGTGGACCGGCGTGCAGCAGGCTGTGCTGGAGGACGGCGCGCACGCAGGAGGCCGTGCCTTCCGGCCGCAGCGTGAGCGCCTCGCCGTTGAGGGCGTCGACGAAGGAGTACATCTCCTTCTCGACGATGTCCGTCACCTCGCCGATGGCGCGCGCGAACAGCGGCGTCGGTTCGACGATGGGCATGCGGATCGGGCGATAGCCGTAGGCGCGCAACCAGCCGCGCACGGCATCGTCGAAGCGCTCCCACAGTTCGGCTTCGTCGGGCAGGATGTCGTTCATCCCGCGGATGGCTTGAATCGTCTGGCTCATTGAAGAATCAGGTTGTGGCTCGGCGCGGATATTTCCGCGCCACGTAATCGTCGACGATCGCCTTGAACTCGCGGGCGATGTCGTCCCCTTTCAGCGTGACGGTCTTCTCGCCGTCGACATACACCGGCGCCACCGGCGTCTCCCCCGTGCCGGGCAGGCTGATGCCGATGTTGGCGTGCTTGCTCTCGCCGGGGCCGTTGACCACGCAGCCCATCACGGCGAGGGTCATGTTCTCGACCCCCTCGTACTGCGACCGCCATTCCGGCATGCGCGTCCGCACGTGGGCCTGGATTTCCTGCGCCAGCTCCTGGAATACCGTGCTGGTGGTGCGGCCGCAGCCGGGACAGGCCGCCACCAGCGGCGAGAAGGCACGCAGCCCCATGGTCTGCAGGATTTCCTGGGCCACGACGACCTCCTGCGTTCGGTCGCCGTTGGGCTCCGGCGTCAGCGAGACACGGATGGTGTCGCCGATGCCTTCCTGCAACAGGACCGACAAGGCGGCCGTCGAGGCGACGATGCCCTTCGACCCCATGCCGGCCTCGGTCAGGCCGAGGTGCAGCGGATAATCGCAACGGACGGCCAGTTCGCGATAGACGGCGATCAGGTCCTGCACGCCGCTCACCTTGCAGGAGAGCACGATGGCGTCGCCCGGCAGGCCGAGCTCCTCGGCCTTGGCCGCGCTCTCGAGCGCTGAGGCCACCATCGCCTCGCGCATGATTTCGGTCGCGTCCTTCGGCTGCGGCCGGCGGGCGTTCTCGTCCATGATGCGCGCCAGCAGCGACTGGTCGAGGCTGCCCCAGTTGACGCCGATGCGGACCGGCTTGCCGTGGCGGCAGGCGGCCTCGATCAGTTGCGCGAACTGGTCGTCGCGCCTGGCGCCGCGGCCGACGTTGCCCGGATTGATGCGCAGCTTGTCGAGCGCCTCCGCGCAGGCCGGATGCTCGGCGAGCAGCTTGTGTCCGTTGAAGTGGAAGTCGCCGACCAGCGGCACGGCGACATCCATGGCGAGCAGCCGTTCGCGGATCTTCGGCACCGCCCGGGCCGCCTCCTGCGTGTTCACCGTGATGCGCACGATTTCCGAGCCGGCGCGGGCCAGCTGCGCCACCTGGACGGCGGTCGCCACCTCGTCGGCCGTATCCGTATTCGTCATCGATTGCACGACCACGGGATGTCGGCCCCCGATGGGCACCCCGCCGACCCTCACCAAGCGCGTCTTGCGGCGGGCGGAAAGCCCGGCAGATGTATCAGCCCTGTCCATCGGGTCTATTCGAGCGTAAGCCGCGCCACTTCGACGCGTGTATGGGGCCGCAGGTCGACCGGTTGGTCGTTGTACTGCAGCCGGACATTGGAGGCGTTGCCGACCACAAGCTGGAAGGGCGGCCGCCCTTCGACGACCTGCGTCGTGCCCCTGGCATTCATTTGCGAGAAGACGATGCGTCCGCCGGCTTCCTTCACCTCGACCCAGGAACTGCCATCGAAGCTGAAGACCAGCTGGTGCGCCCCGGACACGGCCGCGGCGGGAGCCGTCTGGAACGCGGCGGGCGGCGGCGCCTCTCCGGCGGCTGGCTCCGCCGCAGGTTGCGGCAGCGGCTGCACGACCTGGGCCACCTCGCTGCGCGGCACGCTCGCCGCATCCGGACTCTTTGCCCCCTTCAGCACCCGGCGGAGATCGACCCAGTCGAAGTACAGGCTCAGCGCCACGGCCAGCATCGCCATGGCAAACAGCATGGCCAGAAGATAGCCCCGGCCGTGCCGCGCGGACGTGGCAGGCATCTTCACCCCGGTATCGACGGGCGCCGTGAGCACTGCCTGGGGCAGCACCTGGTTCTCCTTGAGCGCCGCCATCACGGGCGCGGCATCGACCTTGAGCAGCTTGGCGTAGTTGCGCACGAAGCCGCGAATGAACGTCGCCCCGCTCAGGCGCGAGAAATCCTCGTTCTCGATGGCTTCGATCTGCCGCGGACTGAGCTTGAGCGCCGCCGCCACCTCGGCCACGGACATGCCGCGCGACTCCCTCGCCATGCGCAGCAGCGCGCCGGCGCCGGGTGACCGCCGTTCCTCGACCTCGGTACGCTCGGTCTCGGTCACTCGTATTTCCCCTCCATCAGGGCCTGATACTCGGGAGAGCCGGCGAATTTCCTGCGCAACTGCGAAGCCAGGCTGGCCTCGGCCTGCCGGTCGCCCAGCTTGCGCTCGATGCGCACGCCGAGCCAGAGCGACTCGGCATTCGGCTCGGTGTTGCGCTGCACCTCGCCGAGATACCTCTTTGCCGTAAAATAGTCACCGCGCTTGTAGGCCAGACTGGCCAGATGGAATATCGCCTGGACGTTCGAGCCATCGAAGACCAGGGCGCGCTGGAAATTTTCCTCGGCCAGCTTGTCATCCTTCATGCGCAGGGCGCACAGGCCGGCATTGGTGTAGGGCCGGGTCCGCGTCTTGTAGAGCGGATTGCGCGCCGCCATTGTGAAATAGCCCATCGCTTCCTGCTCCCGCCCGCTCAGACAGAGGAACCATCCGTAATCGTTGGCGATCTGCGGATCGCCAGGAGCCAACTGAATCGCGCGCTCGAAGGAAACCCGCGCCTGGAGCATATCGTTCAACACGATTTGCACCAACCCCATCAGGTTATGGGCCGGCGCGTAGCTGGGATCGATGGCCTGGGCAATGCGCGCTTCCTCGAGGGCGACCGCCACGTTGCCGGCCTGGAGGTACAGGACTCCCAGTTCAGAGTGGGTTTTGGCGCTCTTTTCGGCCACGCCCGCCGGAGCCTGTTCGGATACGGGCACAGTCGCCTGCCCGGTACCCGGACTCGGCCTCCCGGCGCAGGCGGCAAGCAGTGCTACCAGAGGGAAAAGCAGTATGGCTCGTGTCACGATGCGGTCTCCGCGAGGGTGATGATGCGTTTTGCCCGGCGCTGCGTCCGATCGCGCACCTGGCCGGCCAGCTGGCCACAGGCGGCGTCGATGTCTTCTCCCCGGGTCTTGCGCGTCGTCGTGACGATGTGAGCCTGCATCAGGATCTCGGCGAAGCGGCGCACCCGCAGGGCGGGCGAGCGCTTGAATCCGGAAGCCGGAAAGGGGTTGAAGGGAATCAGGTTGAACTTGCAGGGCACGTCGCGCACCAGGCGAAGCAGTTCGCGCGCATGCGCGTCGCTGTCATTGACGCCGTCCAGCATGACGTACTCGAAGGTAATGAAGTCGCGCGGCGATTTCTCCAGATAGCGCCGGCAGGCGGCCATCAACTCGTCGAGCGGATATTTGCGATTGATCGGGACAAGGCGGTCGCGCAGCGCATCGTTCGGCGTGTGCAGCGAAACGGCCAGCGCCACAGGGCATTCGTCGCGCAGCCGGTCCATGGCTGGCACGATACCCGAGGTCGATACCGTCACGCGCCTGCGCGAGAGCCCGTAGGCATTGTCGTCGAGCATCAGGCGCAAGGCGGAAAGCACATTTTCGTAATTCGCCAAAGGCTCCCCCATGCCCATCAGCACGACGTTGCTGATGATGCGCTCCAGGGAAAAGTCAGTCTCTGCAGCACGGCGACCTTGCGCGCCGCCGGGCGCGCGAAAATCCCCCAGCATCTTTTTCGCCCACCAGAGCTGGCCGACGATCTCGCCCGCGGACAGGTTGCGGTTGAAGCCCTGCTTGCCCGTCGAGCAGAAGGCGCAATCGAGGGCACAACCGGCCTGGGTGGAGATGCACAGCGTGCCGCGATTCTCCTCGGGGATGAACACGCATTCGACGGCATTGCCGTTGCCGACATCGAGCAGCCACTTGCGGGTGCCGTCGGCGGCGGTGGCATCGCGCAGCACCTGCGGCAGGCGCACTTCGGCCAAGTCGGCCAGACGCGCCTGCAGGCTCTTCGCGACGTCGCTCATGCGCCCGAAATCGTCCTCCCCGAACTGATGCACCCAGCGCAGCACCTGGCGGGCGCGAAAGGGCTTCTCGCCCAGTTCGGCGAACCAGGCGGCCAGGCCATCGGCATCGAGGTCGAGGAGGTTGAGCTTCATCAGCGCGGGCAGAGTTCCGAGGCGGCGAAGAAGTAGGCGATCTCGACGGCCGCCGTCTCCGGCGCGTCGGAGCCGTGCACGGCGTTGGCGTCGATGCTCTGGGCGAAGTCGGCGCGAATGGTGCCGGCGGCGGCCTTCTTCGGGTCGGTCGCTCCCATCAGGTCGCGGTTCTTGGCGATGGCGCCCTCGCCTTCCAGCACCTGGATCATCACCGGCCCCGAACTCATGAACTCGACCAGATCCTTGAAGAAGGGGCGCTCGCGATGCACGGCGTAGAAGCCCTCGGCTTCCCTGCGCGACAGGTGCTTCATTTTCGCCGCCACGATCTTCAGACCGTTGCTTTCGAAGCGCGAATAAATCTTGCCGATCACATTCTTGGCCACGGCATCGGGTTTGACGATCGACAGGGTGCGTTCAACAGCCATTTATTGCTCCACATTCAAAGAGTTGGAAGAAAAAATCGAAACTTTTGTTTAACGTATTATTTTATCAACAAAAATCCCGCCTGTCCCGTTTCCTCAAGCCCCCGCTCAGGAGTCGTGCCGGCCCAATCCGCGCTTTGCAACAAAGTGTTTCCGGGGTCATCGATCAGCCCCGTCAGCCGTTGGAATCCCTGTCTGATGAAACCCCAAGCAAGCGCATGTCCTCAATCGTGAAATGCCTGCTGCTTGGCCTTGCCCTGCTCGCCGCCAAGCCTGCACTGCCCGCGGAGGAATCCGATCCGCCGGGCCGGGTCGGCCGCGTCAGCCTGGCCACGGAGAACACTCGTCTGCGCATCGGCGACCACGTGGCGCAAGGCGGGACGGCCCTCAACTGGCCGCTGACGACCGGCGCGATCCTGCAGACGGGCAGCGGCGCCCGCAGCGAGGCCCGCATCGGCTCCACGATCCTCCGCATCGACGGCAACAGCGAAATCGAGTTCGTCGAGGTCAGCGACGGGCGCATCTGGCTGCGGCTGCATGGCGGCAGCCTCCTCATGACCCTGAACCATGCCGAACAGGCGGCCGAGACCACCCTGGACACGCCCGACGGAAGATTGCGTTTCGAGGCCCCGGGCATCTACCGCGCCGACGTGGCGGGCGGCACGACGGCTTTCTCGGCCTATGCGGGTGCGGCCGTCGTCGCCGACCTTGGCCTGCCGCTGCACCGCGGCGAACGCGTCCTTCTGTTAGGCGGCGCCAACCGCAACTATCTGCTCGGCGCGGCTGCGCAAGACGCCTTTCGGCAATGGGCCCTGGACCAGGACCAAGTCCATGCGGCACCGCCAAACCGCTATGTTTCGCCTGAAATGACCGGTCACGAAGCGCTCGACCGCAACGGCACCTGGCATGAAACCGGGGAATACGGAGCCGCCTGGTTCCCCCATGCCGTGCCTGCCGGCTGGGCGCCCTACCGAATGGGCCGCTGGGCGTGGATACCGCCCTGGGGCTGGACCTGGATCGACCAGGCGCCGTGGGGCTTCGCGCCCTTCCATTACGGCCGCTGGGTGCGGATGGGAGGCCGATGGGCCTGGCTGCCGGGGGCCTACGTGGCACGCCCCATCTACGCACCCGCTCTCGTCGCCTGGCTCGGCCAGCCGGGCTGGAATGTGTCCCTGTCCTTGGGCAGCGCCCCCGCCGTTGGCTGGTACCCCCTGGGTCCGCATGAGATCTACTATCCGCATTACCGCAGCAGCGTCCGCCACCTACGGCACCTCAACCGCAGCCACAACCCCCATGCCGAACGGATCGTATCGACGTCCCCGCCGCATGCGGAGCAGGGGCGCACGCATGCGCACCGCCATCGCCATGAAGCCGTCACGGTCGCGCCGAAACAGGCGGTCCGGAGCGCCACACCGGAAACACCGGCCTTCCGTTCCCCCTCGCCCTCCGCTCCGCCATCCGTGCCCCGCGCACAGGGTGATGGCGCAAAGCCGGCTGCGCTACCCGCCGTCACGATCACGGCACCCGCTACCCCGCCGACTCGCCCCAGCGAGCGGGAAAGAACGGTGCCCGAACGCAGCGTTGCCGTTGTGGCCCCGGGCGGCAAACCGCACCATCCCTCCGGCGAGATGCACCGCCATGCCGCGGAACCCCGGCCCACCCCGTTACCCAGGCCGGTCACCGCCGTCCCCGCTCAAGCGCAACCTGCCACCCTGATCGGTGCCGGACGCGAAGCCGTTTCGCACAATGGCCGTAATGCCATGCCGGCAAAGCCTCGGGAAGAGCCGCGGGAAAGGGCGCGGCACAAGCCCGGCCCAGCCGAGCGCTAGTGCCCACCGGCCCAGTCAGGTGGTCGACTACTTGATGAGCGTGACGGGAACGCCTGCCTTGCGCGAAACGTCGCTGGCCACCGATCCAAGCAGAAGATGGGTCAGTGCGGAGCGTCCGTGAGTGCCCATGACGATGCGGTCGATGGCATGCTCGCGGGCGAAGCGCAGAATGGTGTCGGCGACGTGACCCACCGCCACGTGCCAGTGATACCGGATAGCGGCGGTATCCAGTTTCTCCCGCGCAGACTTGAGGGCCTGCAGCCCCTCCTCGCGGTGATAGGCCGCGACATCCTCGGCAGACACGAACATGCGTGCATGGCCGGAATCGACCGGGATCTGGACGTTGA
>VGHJ01000036.1 GCA_016868295.1 Betaproteobacteria bacterium
GTTGGGGGCACGGAGCTAGCCACAAATTATCGCTTTTTGCGCCGCACCCAACAACCCTGCCGGGGTTATAGCCTTATGACTTTTCTGAATTTTGTGCTTTTCAGGCGAGGCAGTCGGCGGGCGGCGTGAAGGGCCGCTTCGTATCCTCGGCGAGGCCGGCGTGCGTCACTTTGCCGCCATGCGCCTGCAGGCCCTCCATGAGTCCGGCGTCCTCGGCGAGGGCACGGCGCAGGCCGAGGTTCGCCAGTCTCAGCGCGTAGGGCAGGGTGGCCTGGGTCAGCGCCTGGGTCGACGTGCGCGCCACCGAAGCCGGCATGTTCGGCACGCAGTAGTGCACGATGCCTTCCTCGACGAAGAGCGGATCGGAGTGCGAGGTCGGCCGCGAGGTCTCGGCGATGCCGCCCTGGTCGATGCCGACGTCGACGATGACCGAGCCGGGGCGCATCTTTCTCAGCAGGGCGCGCGAGATGAACCTGGGCGAGAGCTTGCCGGGGATGAGCACGGCGCCGATGACGAGGTCGGCCTCGGCGATGGCCTGCTCGAGGGAGAGCGGGTCGGCGACGCGCGTGGCGATGCGCCCGCGGTAGATCCTGTCCAGGGCCTCGATCTTGGCGATGCCGCGGTCGAACAGCGTCACCTGCGCGCCCATGCCCACCGCGATCTGCAGGGCATTCGTGCCGACGTTGCCGGCGCCGACGATGACCACCTTGCCCGGCGCCACGCCGGCGACGCCGCCGAGCAGCACGCCCGAGCTGCCGTTGGCCATCTGCAGCGCCCAGGCGCCGACCTGCGGCGCGAGGCGCCCGGCGACGCGCGACATCGGCGCCAGCAGCGGCAGTTCGCCGTGCGCGTCGGTCACGGTCTCGTAGGCGACGCAGGACAGGCCGCAGTCGAGCACGTGTTGCAGCAGGTCGGCATCCGGTGCGAAATGCTGGTAGGCGAAGAGCAGTTGCCCGGGGCGGGTGAGGGCGAACTCGGCCGCCTGCAGCTCCTTCACCTTGATCACCATCTCGGCGCGGCCGTAGGCCTCGGCGGCATCCGCCGCGATGCGCGCGCCGGCGGCGAGATAGTCGGCGTCGGCAAAGCCGATGCGCGCGCCGGCGTTCGCCTGCACCCACACCTCGTGGCCGGCCAGAGTCAGCGCGTGCGCCCCGGCGGGGGTGAGGCCGACGCGGTATTCGTGGTTCTTGATCTCCTTCGGCACGCCGATGCGCATGCTCGCCTTCTCCTCAGAAATCCTTCGTCGCCGCGACGGCTTCCTGCACCAGCGCCGGGCCGCGGTAGACGAGCCCGGTGTAGAGCTGCACGAGTTGCGCGCCGGCCTCCAGCTTGGCGCGCGCGTCCTTGCCGCTCATCACGCCGCCGACGCCGATGAGCGGCACTTCGCCGCCGAGGCGCTGAGCCAGCGCCCGCAGCACGCCGGTGGCCTTGCCGAACAGCGGCGCGCCGGAGAGGCCGCCGGCCTCGTCGGCGTAGGCGAGGTGCTCGACGCCATCGCGCGAGAGCGTGGTGTTGGTGACGATGACGGCCTCGATGCGGTGGCGGCGCAGGGCGTCGGCGATGGACCGGATCTGCGCCTCGTCGAGGTCCGGCGCGATCTTGAGCGCCAGCGGCACGTTGCGGCCGTGCTGCTGGGCGAGCGCCGCCTGCTCGCGCTTGAGGGCGCCGAGCAGGGCGTCGAGCTCGGACTCGCCCTGCAATTGGCGCAGGTTCTGGGTGTTGGGCGAGGAGATGTTCACCGTCACGTAGCTCGCATGCGCATACACCTTGCGCAGGCAGGCGAGGTAGTCGTCGGCAGCGCGCTCGATGGGCGTGTCGAAGTTCTTGCCGATGTTGATGCCGAGGATGCCCCGATAGCCAGACTGCTGCACGTTGGCGACGAGCGCATCGACGCCGTGGTTGTTGAAGCCCATGCGGTTGATGATGGCTTGGCGCAGCGGCAGGCGAAAGAGGCGCGGCTTCGGGTTGCCCGGCTGCGGTCGTGGCGTCACCGTGCCGATCTCGATATGGCCGAAGCCCAGCGCGGCGAGCCCCTCGATGCACTCGCCGTTCTTGTCGAGGCCGGCGGCCAGCCCGATGCGGTTGGGGAAGTCCAGGCCCATGACGTGCGCCGGCTTCGCCTCCGGCGCGTCGCAGGCGACGGGCAGGTGCAGCGCCCGCGCGGCGCGCAGGCTGGCGAGGGTCAGGTCGTGGGCGGTTTCGGCGTCGAGCGCGAAGAGGAAGGGGCGGGCGAACTGATAGAGCATGGCGCGATTCTATCGCATCGCGCCCGCCGCCTATTTCTGGCCGAGGTCGGCGTCGTCGAGCTCGCGCCAGGCGCCGCCGAGGCGCCCCTCGATGGGGCGGAAGCGTGCCTTGTAGGCCATCTTGCGGCTCTCGCGGATCCAGTAGCCGAGGTAGAGGTAGGGCAGGCCGAGCGCGCGGCACTGCGCCACCTGCCAGAGGATGCACCAGGTGCCGTAACTGGCGCCGGGCACGTCCGGGTCGAAGAAGGTGTAGACCGAGGAGAAGCCGTCTGAGAGCAGGTCGACGATGCACACCATGCGCAGCACGCCTTCCTCGCGGAACTCGACGAGCCGGCTGTCGACATGGCTCTGCAGCAGGAAGTGGGCGTACTGCTCGCGGCTGTCCTGGTCCATGCCGCCGCCGGCGTGGCGCGAGGCCTGGTAGCGCTGGTAGAGGGCGTAGTGCTCCTCGCGGAAGGCGAGCGGCAGTTCGCGCGCGACGAGATTGTCGTGGCGCGCCGCGGTGCGGCGCTGGACGCGGCTGGAGGCGAAGCGCGCGACCGGGATGCGCACCGGCACGCAGGCGCGGCAGGCGTCGCAATAAGGCCGGTAGGTGAAAATGCCGCTGCGGCGGAAGCCGGCGTGCACCAGTTCGCTGTAGATGCGCGCGTCGATCAGGTGGCTCGGCGTGGCGACCTGCGAGCGGGCGATGCGCCCGGGCAGGTAGGAGCAGGCGTAGGGCGCCGTGGCGTAGAACTGCAGGAGGGGAAAGGGCAGGTCCTTAAGCAGGCTCATCGTACGTGCGCGCCGAATAAATCCATCGCATCCTCAGCGGGCCACTTGCCGGGCCCCTGGCCTTCCCGGGTCCAGACGGCCAGCCCGCGCAGGAGTTCGCTGCGGCGGATTTCACGCGCGCCGAGCGAGGCGAGATGGGCCGTCTTCATTTGGCAATCTATCACGGCGAATCCGCGCCGTTCAAGGTAGCGCGCCAGGTGGGCCAGCGCGATCTTCGAGGCATCCGTGACGCGCGAGAACATCGACTCGCCGTAGAAGGCGCGGCCGAGCGCCATGCCGTAGAGGCCGCCGGCCAGCTCGCCCCCGATCCAGGTCTCGACCGAATGCGCGTAGCCGAGCTCGTGCAGGCGCAGGTAGGCCTGCTGCATCTCGGGGGTGATCCAGGTGCCGTCCTGCTCCGGGCGAGGCGCGCTGCAGGCGCGGATCACTTCGGCGAAGGCCGTGTCGAGTCGCACCGTGCAGTGCCCGCGCCGCAGCGTCTTCATGAGCGAACGCGAAATCCTCACTTCTGCGGGGAACAGCACCATGCGCGGGTCCGGGCTCCACCAGAGAATGGGTTCCCCCGCGGAATACCAGGGGAAGATGCCGTGGCGGTAGGCGTCGAGCAGGCGCTCGGGCGACAGATCGCCGCCGGCGCAGAGCAGGCCGTTGGGCCGGCGCAGCGCGGTGTCAACCGGCGGAAAGGCCTCTCCGGGCTGGAGCCAGGGGATCATGCATTTCTGAACACGACGACGTGGTCGACGTCGAGGCGGATGCCGATCTTCTCGCCGATGGCGTGGTTGTGGTGGCTCGGCACCAGGGACAGCACGCGTTCCCCGCTGGGCAGCTTCAGGGTGTACAGGAACTCGGCGCCGCGGAAGGCCTTGGCCACGACTTCCGCCTGCGTGGCGGCATCGTCGTCATGCACGATGTCGTCGGGACGCAACAGCACGGCGACGCGGCAGGCCTTGCCGCAGGCGGCGCAGCCGGCGCCGCAATCGGTCGGGATGAGGCCGCTGAGGCGCCCGAGCGCGATCTCCACTTCCCGCGCGTTGAGCACGTCGCCCTGGAGGAACACGCCCTGGCCGACGAAGTCGGCGACGAAGCGGTTGGCCGGGCGGTGGTAGAGGTTGTAGGGCGTGTCCCATTGCTGGATGCGCCCCTCGTGCATGATGCCGATCTCGTCGGCGACGGCGAAGGCCTCGTGCTGGTCGTGGGTGACGAGGATGGCGGTGATGCCCGACTGCTTGAGGATGTCGCGCACCTCGAGCGAGAGGCGCTCGCGCAGGTCGACGTCGAGATTGGAGAAGGGCTCGTCGAACAGCAGCAGGTCCGGCTTCGGCGCCAGCGCCCGCGCCAGCGCCACGCGCTGCTGCTGGCCGCCGGAGAGTTCGTGCGGATACTTGCCGCCGGCCCCGGCGAGGCCGACGGTCTCGAGCAGTTCCGCCACGCGCGACCGCCGTGCCGTGGCGGCTGACTTTTCCAGGCCGAAGGCGATGTTGTCGGCGACCGTCAGGTGGGGGAAGAGGGCGTAGTCCTGGAACACCATGCCGATGCGCCGCCGCTCAGGCGGCACATGGACGGCGGGGCTGCTCACCGTGGTGCCGTTGATGCGGATATCGCCGCCTTGAATGTGCTCGAAGCCGGCGATGGCGCGCAGCACCGTGGTCTTGCCGCAGCCCGAAGGTCCGAGCAGGCAGCCGATGGCGCCCTGCGCCAGCGCGCAGGACAGGTCCGCGACCACGGCATGGCGGCCGTAGGCGTGGGAGATATGTTCGAGTTCCAGCAGAGGCATGGCGGTCCAATCGATTACAATTCTCATTATGCTTCAGGCAGGGATTCCATGCACACGGCCGCCGCGACAACCTCGTTCCCAGCCCGCAACGACGGCGGCGGCCTGAATCCGCTCGCCTTGTCGGCGCTGGCGGTCGCTGCACTGGTGGCGGCGCCGATCCTCAGCGTCTGGGCCAACCTCCTCGCCGGCGGCACGGGGGAGACCTGGTCGCACCTGGCCGCCACCGTCCTGCCGGAATACGTTGCCAACACCCTCTGGCTCTGCTTCGGCGTCGGTCTCGGCGTCATCGTCGTCGGCGTGTCCACGGCCTGGCTGGTGACCATGCACGAATTTCCCGGCCGGCGCCTGTTCGAATGGGCGCTGGTGCTGCCACTGGCCGTGCCGGCCTACGTCATGGCCTACACCTACACCGACCTGCTGCAGTTCGTCGGGCCGGTGCAGACCTGGCTGCGCGAGAGCTTCGGCTGGGGCAAGAACGACTACTGGTTTCCCGACGTGCGCTCGACGGGCGGCGCCGTCGCCATGTTCACCTTCGTGCTGTATCCCTACGTCTACCTGCTGGCGCGCACGGCCTTCCTCGAGCGCGCCAGCGGCATGCTGGAGGTCGGGCGTTCGCTCGGCCTTTCCGCCTGGGGCAGTTTTTTCCGCATCTCGCTGCCGCTGGCGCGGCCGGCGGTCGCGGCGGGCGCCGCGCTGGCCCTGATGGAGACGCTGGCCGACTACGGCACGGTGGCCTACTTCGCCGTGCCGACGTTCACCACGGGCATCTACCGCGCCTGGTTTTCGCTCGGCGACCGCGCTGCCGCCGCGCAGCTCTCCGCCGCGCTGCTCGGCTTCGTCATCCTCGTGCTGCTGCTGGAACGCACCAGCCGCGGCCGGGCGCGCTTCCACAACACGACGGGACGCAACCGGCCCCAGCCCGGACAGCGCCTGTCCGGCGTGCATGCGGCCGGCGCCTTGCTGGCCTGCATGCTGCCGCTCGCCATCGGCTTCCTGCTGCCGGCGGGCATCCTGCTGCACATGGCCTTGACCGAGGGAGATGCCCAGTTCGGCGCGCGCTTCCTGAGGCTGGCCGGCAACAGCTTCACCCTGGCGGGACTGAGCGCGGTGCTCGCCGTCGGGTTCGCCCTGCTGCTCGCCTATGCGGCGCGCCTTTCCCGCGCACGCTGGCCGCACTGGATGAACCGCATCGTCGGCCTCGGCTATGCCGTGCCCGGCTCGGTGATCGCCGTCGGCGTGCTGATTCCGGTGACACGGCTGGACAGTTGGCTGGCGCAGTGGGTCGCCTCGTGGTCGGGCACCAGTCCCGGCCTCCTCCTGACCGGGGGCATCGCCGCCCTGGTGTATGCCTATCTGGTGCGCTTTCTCGCCATCGCCTTGCAGACGGTGGAGACGAGCCTGGCGAAGATCACGCCGAGCATGGACGATGCGGCGCGCTCGCTGGGCTGCGGGCAGGGGGCGGCGCTGAAGCGCGTGCATCTGCCGCTGCTGCGCGGCAGCCTGCTGACGGCGGGACTGCTGGTGTTCGTGGATGTGATGAAGGAACTGCCGGCGACGTTGGTGATGCGGCCCTTCAATTTCGACACGCTGGCGACGCAGGCCTACACGCTGGCGTCGGATGAAAGGCTGGCGGAAGCGTCTACCGCCGCGCTGGCGATCGTCGCGGTGGGCGTCCTGCCGCTGATCGCGGTGTCGCGGCAGATAGCGAAGGGCAGTACGAAAACCGCTTCCTGCTAGCCCCAGATGACGCGCCAGCCCTTGCGCTCGAGATAGCGCGAGACTTCATGGTAGGGCTTGCCGATCATCCAGTGCAGCACCGGTCCGGCGCTGATGCAGGTCCACTTCGAGCCCCGCTTGCGCCAGAGGGCTTCGTCGTGGAAGGTGGGGGCCGTCACTTTCATGACCTTGCCGTGAATCGTCGCAGCCATGGTCAATCTCCGTGTTGTCCTTATATTTGTATTCAGTAGTGTCCCAACGTTAATCGAACAAGATCAGCTGGTTGGGGTTTTCCAGTAGATCTGGCGCAGGCGGAATACGGGCAAGTAGCTGATCCAGCGGGATTCGCTCGAACATGGTGAGGCTGAGGATTTGTAGGATTTCGTAGAGCGAGGCGGAGAGCGTCAGCCGCTTCTTGAGGATGGCAACGAGCACATAGACCGAGACGGCGATCCAGATCTGGGATTTCACCGCGTTCTCCGAGGTGCCGAAGAAGGACTTGATACGCAGATGCTGCTTGATCCACTTGAAGAACAACTCGATCTGCCAGCGGCAGCGATACAGCTCGGCGATGGTTCGCGCCGGCAGGTCGGTATTGTTCGTCAGAAAGACCAGCGTCTTGCCCTCGGCATCCTTGACGCGGATGCGGCGCAACGGCGTCGGATAGCCCTGCGCCGAGTAGAAGCCGGTCAGCGTGCCGATCTGGTCGCAGATGATGCCGCCCGTCCGATCCGATTCCCGGGAATAGCGGCGTTGGAAGCGCAAGTTCGCTTTGGCGCGGATGACGAAGAAACTGCCGGCCTGGTGCAGACGATGCAGTTGCTCGAAGTCGATGTAGCCGCGATCCATCACGTAGAAGGCACCAGCCTCCGGCACCAGCATGTCGAAGATATTGACCTCGTGCCACTTGCCGTCGCTGATGTGGATGAAACTCGGAATGCTGCCCCTGAGGTCGAGCAGCGTATGCATCTTCACCGCCGCCTTGGTGGAGCGGAACGGCGCCCAGGGAAACACCGACAGGCACAGGTCGATGGTCGTGGCATCCAGGGCATACACCGTATTGGCCAGATCGACGCCAAAGGGTTCGTCGGAATACAGCTTGCGCGCAATGCTGATCAGGCTCTGGGCCAGATCGGCATAGATACGCCAGTCGCGCACCGCGTTGGCGTTGGCCAAGGTGTTTCTGGCCACCGTGCTGCGAAAGCCCATGTGGTAGAGCTTCGCCGTCTGACTGCGCAGGCAGGCTTCGATGTCGCGCAGGCTCTCCCGGTAGGTCAGTTGTGCGAAGGCCATGCACAGGTACTGATCGAGACAGCTGAAGTGCTTGACCTTGTGTTCCCCGTTGTAGCGGGCGACACAGCAGCGAAAGGTGGTCAGCGGCAGGTGTGCCATGACCTGCGCGAAGACGAGTTTGCCCGTGTTCATGAACGAGGCCCGCAGTCCGGTGGAAAGAACCGGAAATGCTACGGACAGTGTTCAAATCGAGACCAGCCTCAAACACGGAATATTCTCTTTCCTTCAACTTGTTATACGACCCCAGCGTGAGAACGTTGGGACACTACTGATTTGTATTAACGGGTGAGACGGCGATTTTCAATAGTCGGTTCTAGGCTTTTCCCCCTAAAATTTTTCAATTGCTTCAGCTGCTTGCATTTACACATCAGATTAATCATGGGGTTGTGGAACGTGCTTCGAGTCGTTTCCGAACAGGCAAAAAATCGGGCACGCGAGGTGCCCGATCGGCCTTGTAGGAATCCGTCCTACAAATTCATCGCCATCCGGCGCGATCGAAAATCTTCTGCGCGGTCGCGGTGTTCTTCGACAGGGTGCCGACGTTCAGGCTGTCGGCCTTGAAACTGCCGAGGGATTCCAGGGCGGGGTTCTTCGCCGCCGCGCTTTTCACCACCGGCCATTCGTTGTTGCCGTTGGCGAAATAGGCCTGCGCCTCGTCGTCGGCGAGGTACTCGAGGAACAGCACCGCCGCCTCCTTGTGCGGGGCGGTCTTCAGCAGGCCGCCGCCGGATACGTTGATGTGCGTGCCGAAACTCTTCTGGTTCGGCCAGACGACGCCGACCTTCTCCATGGCCTGCCTGTCGGCCGGCTTGTCCGAGCGCAGCAGTCGGGCGATGTAATAGGTATTGGAAATCGTCACTCCGCACTCGCCGGCGGCCACCGCCCGGATCTGGTCGGTATCGCCTCCCTTGGGCGCACGGGCGAAGTTGGCGACGAGGCCCTTCGCCCATTCCTCGGTCTTCTGCTCGCCCAGATGATGGATCAGGGCCGAGCCGAGGGAGAGGTTGTAGGGGTGGGCGCCGGAGCGCACGCAGACCTTGCCTTTCAGTTTCGGATTGGCCAGGTCCTCGTAGTTGCGCACGTCGTCGGGATTCACCGCCGCCTTGTTGTAGAGGATGACCCGGGCGCGGGTGGAGAAGGCGAACCAGTCGGTCGAACGCAAATGGGCAGGGATGCGCTCTTCGAGGCGCTTCGACTTCACCGCAGCGAACAGGCCGAGGGCATCGGCCTGGGCCAGGCGGGCCGCATCGACCGTGATGAAGACGTCGGCCGGACTGTTGGCACCCTCGTTCTTGATGCGTTCGAGCAGTTCGTCCTCCTTGCCTTCGATGCGGTTGATCCTGATGCCGGTCTGGCGCGTGAAATTCGAGTACAGCGCCTCGTCCGTCTGGTAGTGGCGCGCCGAGTAGAGATTGAGGACTTTTTCCTGCGCCAGGGCAGGCGAGCCGAGGAGGGTTGCGGCGGCGAACCAGATCAGGTGGATGGGGGGCATGACGACTCCGATACGTTGAGAATGGCCGCAATGATAGCAAGAACACTCGCTGAATGCAAATAATTCGCATTAACTTTAAGTCGAAAAGATCGATTCGGTAGAATCCGGGCTCCGTTCATCGAGGGTTTGCCATGTCGCGCCTGCTGCTGCTCCTGTCCGTTTTCTTCCTGTCCGCCTGCGCGACCGCGCCGAAGCCGGTCCCCCTGGCCAAACCGGCACCGAAAATCGCGTTGGTTCTGGGAGGTGGCGCCGCCCGCGGCTTCGCCCACATCGGCGTGATCAAGGCCCTCGAGGCGCAGGGCATCGTGCCGGACATCGTGGTCGGGACGAGCGCCGGCTCGGTTGTCGGCGCGCTCTATGCAGGCGGCCACGGCGGTTTCGACTTGCAGAAGCTCGCCCTCCAGATGGACGAGAGCCAGGTCTCGGACTGGACGCTGCCGGACCGCGGCGTGATCAAGGGCGAGGCCCTGCAAAACTTCATCAACCGGACGCTGAACAACGCGCCCCTGGAAAGGCTAGGCAAACCCTTCGGCGTGGTAGCAACCGATCTCGCGAGCGGGGAGCCGATCGTGTTCCGCACGGGCAATGCCGGCATGGCGGTGCGGGCCTCGAGCAGCGTGCCGGGAGTGTTTCAGCCGGTGGCGATCAATGGCCGCGAGTACGTCGATGGCGGGCTGGTGTCGCCCGTGCCGGTGCGGGCGGCGAAGGCCATGGGGGCCGATTTCGTCATTGCCGTCGATATTTCCGCCAAGCCGGCGCACGGCCGGACACAAAGTTCGCTGGAAGTCCTCCTGCAGACCTTCGCCATCATGGGGCAGTCGATCAGCAAATATGAACTGGCTGAGGCGGACATCGTGATCCGTCCGCACACGCCCGAGATCAGGGCGACCGATTTCCAGGGCAGGCACCTGGCGGTGCTGGAAGGGGAGAAGGCGGTGGCGGCCCAATTGGCCGACCTGCGGGCAAAGCTGGCCCGTGTGCGGGATCGTTAGGGTTTAGTTCGAAGCGGTTTCGTTCGAGTCGGCCGCCGCGATGCGCCGGGCGCCGTTGAAGCGCTTGGTCCAGTAGCGCTGCCGCATGTCTTCCACGCGCACCTCGCCGCCGGTGGCGGGGGCATGAACGAATCGGTGCTCGCCCAGATAGATGCCGACGTGGGAGAAGCCCCGGCGCAGGGTGTTGAAGAAGACAAGATCTCCCGGCTGCAGATCATTCCGCTGAACGGTTTCGCCCACGCGGCTGATGTCGCGCGAGGTGCGCGGCAGGGCCAGGCCGAGGGATTCGCGGAAGACGTGCCTGACCAGCCCGCTGCAATCGAATCCGGTTTCAGGAGATTCGCCTCCGCGCCGATAATGTATGCCAACGAAGGACAGGGCGTGCATGACCAGTTCCTGGGCATTATTGGCGTACCGGCTGAAAAAGGAAGCATCCTCCCCGCTGGGCGCGGTTTCGGAGGCGAAGCTGCCCGTCGAAACGATGGCCAGGCCGATCGAAAAAACAATATGCCGATAATTCATGGACTTGAATATAACCGGGCGAGCCGGCGTTGTAAAGCCCGAACATGCCTTTCGACATGAGGAGTTTTTTGCAGGCTTTTGACGATTAAAGAAAAATCATTTCTTTTAAGTATAATCGGATCACCCTAGGCAAATTCATTCGATATCACAGGAGAGTCCAGTGGACCCCTTCAAGGCTTATCTGATCGACCAGAAGGAAGGCAAGGTATGCGCCGGCTTCACCCAGTTCACCGAGGATAGGCTGGACAAGGGCGAGGTCATGCTGCGGGTGGCCTATTCCAGCGTGAATTACAAGGACGCCCTGGCGGCCACGGGGGCGGGCAGGATCATTCGCCGTTTCCCCTGCATCGGCGGCATCGACATGGCGGGCAGGGTAGTGGCGAGCGGCGATCCGCGCTTCAAGCCGGGCGACGAGGTGATCGCCACCAGCTACGACATCGGCGTCGCCCACCATGGCGGCTATGCCGAATACGGCCGCGTACCGGCCGACTGGGTTGTGCCCCTGCCCAAGGGGCTGACCCTGCACGAGGCCATGGCGCTGGGCACCGCCGGCTATACGGCCGCGCTGGGCATCGTGCGCATGGAGGAAAACGGCCTCAGGCCGGAAAACGGCAAGGTCATCGTCAGCGGCGCCACCGGCGGCGTCGGCAGCATCGCCATCGACATCCTGGCGCGGTTGGGCTACGAGGTGGTGGCCCTGACCGGCAAGGAAAGCCAGGCCGATTACCTCAAGGGGCTGGGCGCGAAGGAAGTCATGCTGCGCGCCAGCCTGGATCTGGCCAGGATCAAGCCGCTCGACAAGACGCTGTGGGCCGGAGCGGTGGACAACCTCGGCGGCGAGGTGCTGGCCTGGATGGCCAGCACCATGCAGCAGAACGGCACCATCGCCAGCATCGGCCTCGCCGCCAGCATGAGCCTGAACACCACGGTGGCGCCTTTCATCCTGCGCGGCGCCAGTCTGCTCGGCATCGACTCCGGCTACACGGCCATGCCCCTGCGCCGCCGCGTCTGGGAGCGGCTCGCCGGCGACATGAAGCCGGCCCATCTGGCGGGCATGACGCGCACCGTCCGGCTGGACGATCTGCCGCCCGTCTTCGACGAATTCATCAAGGGACAGGCGCACGGCCGCGTCGTGGTGGACTGCGCCTGACGATCATGAGCGACACCGCGCCCTCCGCCTTGCCCCGTGTGCTGATCATCGACGATTCGCGCATGGTGCGCGCCACCATCATCAAGCACATCAAGGGCCGTTTCGATGTGCGGGAGGAGGGCGACGGCGAGGCGGGCTGGCAGACCCTGATGGTGGACCCGGGCATCCAGGTCCTGATCTCCGATCTCAGCATGCCGAAGCTGGATGGCTATGGCCTGTTGCAGCGCATCCGCGAGTCGAAGATCGCGCGCATCCGCGAGATGCCGGTGATCATGATCTCGGGCGACGAGGACGAGTCGGCGCGCAACCGCGCCAAGGAACTCGGCGCCACGGACTTCATCACCAAGGGCATCGGCACGGTCGAACTGCTGGCGCGCCTCGACGCGCTGGTGAAGCTGGCGCAGACCCGCAGCGAGCTCGAGGCCATGTCGAAGCAGGTCTTGGTCGACCCGGAATCCGGGCTGCCGACCGAGGAATACCTCAAGCAGCAGGGTCGCCAGGCGCTGGCCCTGGCGCAGCGCCATGGCGGCGAGATCAGCGTCATCGTGGTCGAGATCGACCGGTTCGGCGAGCTGGCTGCCCGCTTCGGACAGGCGATCGGCGACCAGTTGATCAAGCAGTTTCGCGCCGTGCTGTCCAAGCGCGTGCGCCTGGAAGACACGGTGTCGCAGACAGGGCCGGCGCAATTCACCGTCGTCTGCCCCGGCATCGGTCTCGAGGATGCCAAGGCCTTCGCCAAGCGTCTGGACAGCACCATCCGCAACGCCACCATCAGCTATCGCGGCGAGCGGGTCGAGATCGGTCTGAAGTTCGGCCTGGCCAACAGCCGCGACGATGAGTGGCAGACCATGACGCATCTCCTGCAATTGGCCGAAGGGCGGGCGACGGAGGAAGAGGGCCTGGCGGCGGAGCCGGTCGCGGCCGAAGCGGAACCGCCCCTGCCGGGGCTGGGGGTGGAGGATGCGCTGGCCCTGTATCACGCGGGCAACGTCGAGGGCCTGCTGCCGCACCTGCCTCAACTGGCCGCCCAGCTCATGCCCCTGCTCAAGCTCATCGATGCCGAACTCAGGCTCGGCATGAAGCCGGAAGAGGCCGAGGCGAAGCTGAACAAGCTCGGTTGAGGCGTCAGCCTTTTACGACCGGGATCTTGCCGATCCGGGCCTGCCATTCGAGCGGGCCGGTCTGGTGCACCGAAGTCCCCTTCGAATCGACCGCCACGGTCACCGGCATGTCCTTCACCTCGAACTCGTAGATGGCCTCCATGCCGAGGTCGTCGAACGCCGCCACGCGCGCGCCGCGGATGGCCTTCGAAACGAGATAGGCTGCGCCGCCGACGGCCATCAGGTACACCGCCCTGTTGTCGCGGATCGCCTCGATGGCGGCGGGGCCGCGCTCGGCCTTGCCGACCATGCCGAGGAGTCCCGTCTGCTCGAGCATCTGGCGGGTGAACTTGTCCATGCGGGTGGCGGTGGTGGGGCCGGCGGGGCCGACCACCTCGTCGCGCACCGGATCGACCGGACCGACGTAGTAGATGAAGCGGTCGGTGAAGTCCACCGGCAGCTTCTCGCCCTTGTTGAGCATGTCGACCATGCGCTTGTGGGCGGCGTCGCGGCCGGTGAGCAGCTTGCCGTTGAGCAGCAGCACGTCGCCCGGCTGCCAGCCTGCCACCTCTTCGCGCGTCACCGTGTCGAGATTCACGCGCCTGCCCTTGCCGGCGTCGTAGGCGAGCTTCGGCCAGTCCTCCAGGCTGGGCGGATCGAGCTTCGCCGGGCCGGAGCCGTCGAGATGGAAATGCGCATGGCGGGTGGCCGCGCAGTTGGGGATCATCGCCACCGGCAGCGAGGCGGCATGCGTCGGGTAATCGAGGATCTTGACGTCGAGCACGGTGGTGAGGCCGCCGAGGCCCTGGGCGCCGATGCCGAGGGCGTTCACCTTCTCGTAGAGCTCCAGTCGCAGCTCCTCGATGCGGTTTTTCGGCCCGCGGGCGATCAGCTCGTGGATGTCCACCGGCGCCATCAGCGACTCCTTGGCCAGCAGCATGGCCTTCTCCGGCGTGCCGCCGATGCCCAGCCCGAGGATGCCGGGCGGGCACCAGCCGGCGCCCATGGTCGGCACCGTCTTCAGCACCCAGTCGACGATCGAGTCGGAGGGGTTGAGGGCGTAGAACTTCGACTTGTTCTCCGAGCCGCCGCCCTTGGCCGCGCAGATCACCTCGACGTGGTCGCCCGGCACGATCTCGGTGTGCACCACCGCCGGCGTGTTGTCCTTCGAATTCGTGCGCGCGCCGGCGGGGTCGAGCAGCACCGAGGCGCGCAGCTTGTTGTCCGGGTTGTTGTAGGCGCGGCGCACGCCTTCGTCGACCATCTGCTGCACGCTCAGGCTGGCATCCCACCTGGCGTTCATGCCGACCTTGAGGAAGACCACCGCGATGCCGGTGTCCTGGCAGATGGGGCGGTGACCCTCGGCGCACATGCGCGAGTTGATGAGGATCTGGGCGATGGCGTCGCGGGCGGCCGGGCTTTGCTCGCGCTCGTAGGCGGCGGCCAGCGCCTTGATGTAGTCGGCCGGGTGGTAGTAGCTGATGTACTGGAAGGCGTCGGCGATGCTCTGGATGAAGTCTTCCTGTCGGATGGTAGCCATGCGCGGTTTTTCAGTGCTTTTTCGCCATCATGAGCGAACTGGTCATGATCTTGTCGGTCCAGGCCATGGTCACCGCCGAGACGAGAAAGGTGACGTGGATCACCACCTGCCACAGGATGGCGCGGTCGTCCATGTTGGCCGCGTTGATGAAGGTCTTCAGGAGATGGATCGACGAGATGCTGATGATGGCGGTCGACAGCTTGATCTTCAGCACCCCGGCGTTGACGTGGGAGAGCCATTCCGGCTGGTCGGGGTGGCCTTCCAGGTCGAGGCGCGAGACGAAGGTCTCGTAGCCGCCGATGATGACCATGATCAGCAGGTTGGCGATCATCACCACGTCGATCAGTCCCAGCACGATGAGCATCACGTCGGTGTCGGTCAGGCTGCCGACTTTCCCGACGAGGTGGCTCAGTTCGACCATGAACTGATAGACATAGACGCCCTGGGCGATGATCAGGCCGATGTAAAGCGGGGCCTGCAGCCAGCGGCTCCAGAAGATGAAGCCCTCCATGGCCTTGACCGAACGGTTGGTGATTTTTTCCATGACTCGGGGATCGGGATGAATTGGCAAAATTCTAGCATTCATGCTGCGATGCGGCGTGGGTGGGCTGGAAGGATCGTGTAAGAAGGACGTAAGCTTTTGTCTATAAATTACATCTTTCGCTAAAATGGCTTGCTTGATGCGGCACGGCCGCCGCCGGGCGCGCTACGGCAGCTATCCGGGCTGCCCCCTTTGACCCCAGTTCTTGCTAGAGGAGAGGTTTAGATGTCGTCCACCATCGAATCGGTCTTGCACGAAACGCGCGTTTTTCCCCCGGCACCCGATGTCGTCGCCCAGGCGAACGTTTCGGGCATGGAGGCCTACAAGGAACTGTACGCCAAGAGCGAGAAGGACTACGAGGGGTTCTGGGGCAAGATCGCCCGCGACAACCTGATCTGGCACAAGCAGTTCACCAAGGTGCTGAACGAGACCAATGCGCCGTTCTACACCTGGTACGAGGACGGCGAGTTGAACGTCTCCTACAACTGCCTCGACCGCCATCTCGAATCCAAGCCGCACAAGACCGCCATCATCTTCGAGGCCGACAACGGCCAGGTCACCAAGATCACCTACAAGGAGCTCTATCACCGCGTCTGCCGCTTCGCCAACGGCCTGAAGAAGCTCGGCATGCAGAAGGGCGACCGCGTACTCATCTACCTGCCGATGTCGATCGAGGCCGTCGTGGCCATGCAGGCCTGCGCCCGCATCGGCGCCATCCATTCGGTGGTGTTCGGCGGCTTCTCGGCGAAGAGCGTGCAGGAACGCATCATCGACGCCAAGGCGCGCCTGGTCATCACCGCCGACGGCCAGTATCGCGGCGGCAAGGAAATGGCGCTCAAGCCAGCCGTGGACGAGGCGCTCGGCATGGGCGGCTGCGGCTCCATCGAGAAAGTGGTGGTCTACAAGCGCACTGGCGGCGAGGTGACCTGGAACGCCGCGCACGACATCTGGTGGCATGACCTCGAGGAGGGGCTCTCCGAAGAGTGCCCGCCCACCTACGTCGGCGCCGAGCACCCGCTGTTCATCCTGTACACCTCCGGCTCGACCGGCAAGCCGAAGGGCGTGCAGCACTCGAGCGGCGGCTACCTGCTCGGCGCCGTCATGAGCATGAAGTGGGTGTTCGACATCAAGTCGAACGACGTCTTCTGGTGCACCGCCGACGTCGGCTGGGTCACCGGCCACACCTACGTCTGCTACGGGCCGCTGGCCATGGGCGCCACCGAGGTGATCTTCGAGGGCGTGCCGACCTATCCGGACGCCGGCCGGTTCTGGCGCATGATTCAGGACCACAAAGTCAGCATCTTCTACACGGCGCCGACGGCGATCCGCTCCCTCATCAAGGCCGGCGCCGACCAGCCGAAGAACTACAACCTCTCCAGCCTGCGCATCCTCGGCACGGTGGGCGAGCCGATCAACCCGGAAGCCTGGATGTGGTACTACAACACGGTCGGCCAGGCGCGCTGCCCGATCGTGGACACCTGGTGGCAGACCGAGACCGGCGGCCACATGATCTCGCCGCTGCCGGGCGCCACGCCGCTGAAGCCGGGCTCGTGCACCCTGCCGCTGCCGGGCATCATGGCGGCCATCGTCGACGAGACCGGCGCCGACGTCGAGCTCGGCAAGGGCGGCTTCCTCGTCATCAAGAAGCCGTGGCCGTCGATGATCCGCACCATCTGGGGCGATCCGGACCGCTTCAAGAAGTCCTACTACCCGGACGATTTCGGCGGCAAGTACTACCTGGCCGGCGACGGCGCCAACCGCGACCTGGACGGCTATTTCTGGATCATGGGCCGCATCGACGACGTGCTCAACGTCTCCGGCCACCGCCTCGGCACCATGGAGATCGAGTCGGCCCTGGTGGCCCACCCGCTGGTGGCGGAAGCGGCCGTGGTGGGCCGGCCCGACGACCTGACCGGCGAGGCGGTCAGCGCCTTCGTCGTGCTCAAGCAGGCCCGACCGACCGGCGCCGACGCCAAGAAGATCGCCGACGAGCTGCGCGCCCATGTCGCCAAGGAGATCGGCGCCATCGCCAAGCCGAAGGACATCCGCTTCGGCGACAACCTGCCCAAGACGCGCTCCGGCAAGATCATGCGCCGCCTGCTGCGCGCGATCGCCAAGGGGGAGGAGATCACCCAGGACATCACCACGCTGGAAAACCCGGCCATCCTGCAGCAGCTGAAGGAGCCGGCGGCCTGATTCCCGGCCCGCGGTCGTGAAAAGGGCGTCGCAGGACGCCCTTTTTTTCGTCAAGATATAATCGGGCTGGCATCCATGCGGAGGGTCCGGCCATGATGAAACGCTCCATCGTCACGGGGCAGCGCCTGGTGGCAGCATTCCTGCTGGGTTGCGTGCTGTTCAACTATCCGCTGATCGCCCTCTTCAACAAGCCGGGCGAAGTCTTCGGCATTCCCCTCCTGTACTTTTACCTCTTTGGCGCCTGGGCGCTGCTGATCGGCCTGATGGTCTGGGCCATCGAACGCAGGAAGGAATAGGGGCGGCGATGCTCCAGGGATGGGTGATTGCCAGCATCTCCTTCGCCTACCTCGGCGTGCTCTTCGCCATCGCCTATTTCGGCGACAAGCGGGCGGATGCCGGGCGTTCGATCATCGCCAATCCGACCATCTACGCGCTGTCCCTGGCGGTCTACTGCACGACCTGGACCTTCTACGGCAGCGTCGGCCGGGCCGCGTCGACCGGCATCGGCTTCCTGCCCATCTACCTGGGGCCGACGCTGATGGCCGGGCTGTGGTGGTTCGTCATGCTGAAGATCATCCGCATCAGCAAGGCCAACCGCATCACCTCGATCGCCGACTTCGTCTCCTCGCGCTACGGCAAGAGCCAGCTCCTCGGCGGGCTGGTGACGATCATCGCCGTCGTCGGCATCATTCCCTACATCTCCCTGCAGCTGAAGGCGATCTCGAACAGCTTCACCATCCTGCTGCACTATCCCGAGATCGTCATGCCGGCCCGCGCCGAGGCGCTGCCGCTGCTGCAGGACAGCGCCCTCTACATCGCCCTGATCCTGGCGGCCTTCACCATCCTGTTCGGCACGCGCCATCTCGATGCCACCGAGCGTCACGAGGGCATGGTGGCGGCCATCGCCTTCGAGTCGATCGTCAAGCTGATCGCCTTCATCGCCGTCGGGGCGTTCGTCACCTTCGGCATCTACAACGGCTTCGGCGACATCTTCGACCGGGCGGAAGCGGTGCCGAAGCTGGAGGCGTTGATGACGGTCCCCGACACCGGCGCCAGCTACGGCAGCTGGTGGTCGCTGACCTTCCTGTCGATGCTGTCGATCATGTTCCTGCCGCGGCAGTTCCAGATCTCGGTGGTCGAGAACGTCAACGAGCGCCACCTGACGCGCGCCATCTGGCTGTTTCCGCTCTACCTGCTGCTGATCAACATCTTCGTGCTGCCGATCGCCGTCGGCGGCCTGCTGCATTTCCCCGATGGCAGCGTGGATGCGGACACCTTCGTGCTGACCCTGCCGATGGCCGAACGGCAGGAGGCCCTGGCGCTGCTGGTCTACATCGGCGGCCTGTCCGCCGGCACCGGCATGGTGATCGTCGAAACGATTGCCTTGTCGACCATGGTCTGCAACGACCTGGTGATGCCGGTGCTGCTGCGCTGGAAGGCCCTGCGGTTGCAAGAGGAGCACGACCTGTCCGGCCTGCTGCTGTCGATCCGCCGCTGGGCGATCGCGGTCATCCTGTTGCTCGGCTACGTCTATTTCCGCGCCGCCGGCGAGGCCTATGCCCTGGTCGGCATCGGGCTGATCTCCTTCGCCGCCGTGGCGCAGTTTGCCCCCGCCATCATCGGCGGCATCTACTGGAAGGGCGGCACGCGCCGGGGCGCCATGGCGGGCCTGACCGCCGGCTTCGCCGTGTGGACCTACACGCTGCTGCTGCCGTCCTTCGCCAAGTCGGGCTGGCTGTCGCTGGATTTCATCAGCGAGGGCCTGTTCGGCATCGGCCTGCTCAAGCCGCAGCAGCTCTTCGGTCTGAGCGGGCTGGGCGAGATCCCGCACAGCCTGTTCTGGAGCATGCTGGCCAACATCGGCTGCTACGTCGCGTTTTCCCTGCACAGGCGGCCGGACGTGGTGGAAGCGAGCCAGGGCACGCTGTTCGTCGACGCCTTCCGCAATACCGAAAGTGCCGCGGGATCGCGCTTCTGGCGCGGCAGCGCCCAAGTGCATGACCTGCTGCCGCTGATCGGCCGTTTCCTCGGGCCGGAGCGCGCGCGGGACGCCTTTCTCGCCTACGCGCGGCGGCGCGGTCTCGCCTCGATCGACGCGCTGGAGGCCAATGCCGACCTGGTGCATTTCGCCGAAACCCTGCTGGCGGGCGCCATCGGCGGCGCCTCGGCGCGGGTCATGGTGGCCTCGGTGGTCAAGGAGGAGCCGCTCGGGATCGATGAGGTGATGAACATCCTCGACGAGGCCTCGCAGGTGCGCGCCTACTCGAAACAGCTCGAGCAGAAGTCGCGCGAGCTGGAAGCGGCGACGGCAGGGCTGCGCGCCGCCAACGAGCGCCTGAAGGAGCTCGACCGCATGAAGGACGACTTCATGTCGACCGTGACGCACGAACTGCGCACGCCGCTGACCTCGATCCGCGCCTTTTCCGAAATCCTGTTCGAGGACCCCAAGACCGACCTGACCGACCGCCGCAAGTTCCTCGCCATCATCGTCAAGGAGACCGAGCGCCTGACGCGCCTGATCAACCAGGTGCTCGACATGGCGAAGATCGAATCGGGCAATGCCGAGTGGCACACCGCCGATGTGGGCCTGCGCGAAATCATCGAGGAATCCATCGCCGCGACCTCCTCCCTGTTCGCCGACAAGCAGGTGGCGCTCGACATGGCCCTGGCCGGGGAGGTGCCGATGGTGCGGGCGGATCGAGATCGCTTGATCCAGGTCATGCTTAACCTGCTCTCGAATGCGGTCAAATTCTGCAAGGAGGGCGCGGGGCGCGTGACCGTGCGGCTCGGGGTGGATGGCAGCACCGTCAGGGTGGACGTCGCGGACAACGGGCCGGGCATCAGCGAGGCGGACCAGCACACCATTTTCGAGAAATTCCGCCAGGTCGGCGACACCATGACCGCCAAGCCGCAGGGCACCGGTCTCGGCCTGCCGATCAGCCGGCAGATCATCGAGCATTTCGGCGGTCGGCTGTGGGTGAAGAGCGGCACGGGGCAGGGGGCGACCTTCTCGTTTTCCCTGCCCATGAACCGTGAGGCAAACGAGCATCATGAGGAGAGAAAGGCAAAATGACAAAACGCATACTGATCGTCGACGACGAACCGAACATCGTGGTATCCCTCGAGTTCCTCATGAAGCGGGAAGGTTTCGACGTCGCCGTGGCGGCGGACGGCGAGGCGGCCCTGAAGTCGGTCGAGGAGAAAAGGCCCGACCTGGTGCTGCTCGACATCATGCTGCCCAAGAAGAACGGCTTCGAGGTGTGCCAGACCATCCGCGCCAACCCCGAGTGGCAATCGGTGAAGATCGTCATGCTGACGGCGAAGGGGCGCGACACCGAGGTCGCCAAGGGGACCGCGCTCGGCGCGGACGCCTACATGACCAAGCCGTTCTCGACCAAGGACCTGATCGCCCAGGTGCGGCAGATGCTGGACGCGGCCTAGGTGTGAAGCGTCAAGAGGTTGTTTCCGGACTTTCTGAGTCGGGACATGGGTGCGAGCCCTCCGATGCCCTGATGGGGGCGATGCCAGTTGTAATGATGGATCCAGCGCTCGAGCATTTCTGCACGTTC
>VGHJ01000037.1 GCA_016868295.1 Betaproteobacteria bacterium
CTTCGCCAACGTGCTGAAGTCCCTCGGCGTCGGCAAGGGCGAGCGCCTGTTCATCCTCGCCGGCCGCATGCCCGAGCTCTATGTCGCCGCGCTGGGCAGCTTCAAGAACGGCACGGTGGTCTCGCCGCTCTTCTCCGCCTTCGGTCCCGAGCCGATCGCCACGCGCATCAAGCTCGGCGAAGGCGCCGTGCTGGTCACCACCGAACTCCTCTACGAGCGCAAGGTGGCGAAGATCCGCGGCGAACTGCCGACGCTGCGCCACGTGCTGCTGGTGGGCGAAGAGGGCCAGTCGACGAACACTCCCGGCACGCTCGATCTCGCCGCGCTGATGGCGCAGGCCTGCGACGATTTCGACATCGTGCCGACCGGTCCGGAGGACCTCTCGCTGCTGCACTTCACCAGCGGCACCACCGGCACGCCGAAGGGCGCCATGCACGTGCACGGCGCGGTGGCGACGCATTGGATGACCGGCAAGTACGCGCTCGACCTGCATGCGGAAGACATCTACTGGTGCACCGCCGACCCGGGCTGGGTGACGGGCACCTCCTACGGCATCGTCGCGCCGCTGCTGCACGGCGTCACCTCCATCGTCGACGCGGCCGATTTCGACGCCGAGCGCTGGTACCGCATCCTCGACGAGGAAAAAGTCAGCGTCTGGTACACGGCGCCGACCGCCATCCGCATGCTGATGAAGGCCGGCGCCGAGATCGCGAGGAAGCGTCGCTATCCGAATCTGCGCTTCGTCGCCAGCGTCGGCGAGCCGCTCAATCCGGAGGCGGTGTGGTGGGGAAGCGAGGTGCTCGGCCTGCCCATCCACGACAACTGGTGGCAGACCGAGACCGGCGGCATCATGATCGCCAACACGCCGGCGGCAGACATCAAGCCCGGCTCGATGGGGCGCCCCTTGCCCGGCATCGAGGCGGCCATCCTGAAGAAGGATGCGGAAGGAAAAGTCAGTCCCGTCGACACGACGGACACCGAGGGCGAACTGGCGCTCAAGCGCGGCTGGCCCTCGATGCTGCGCGGCTACCTGCACAACGAGGAGCGCTACCGGAAGTGCTTTGCCGGCGAGTGGTATCTCACCGGCGACCTGGCGAAGCGCGATGCCGACGGCTATTACTGGTTCGTCGGCCGCGCCGACGACGTCATCAAGTCGGCCGGCCACCTGATCGGCCCCTTCGAGGTGGAGAGTGCGCTGATGGAGCACCCGGCGGTGGCCGAGGCCGGCGTCATCGGCAAGCCCGACGAGATGGTGGGCGAGGTGGTGAAGGCATTCGTCTCGCTGAAGAAGGGCTTCGAGGCCTCCGATGCCCTGCGCATGGAGCTGCTCGGCCATGCGCGCAAGAAGCTCGGCGCCGCGGTGGCGCCGAAGGAGATCGACTTCCTGCCCTCGCTGCCGCGCACGCGCAGCGGCAAGATCATGCGGCGCCTGCTCAAGGCGCGCGAGCTGGGGCTGCCGGAAGGCGACACGTCCACGCTGGAAAGCGCATGAATCCGGTTCCCTACGACAAGAATTTCGCCCGGAAGCTGCTCTTCGACATGCTGCGCATCCGCCGCATGGAGGAGAAGTGCGCCGAACTCTACGGCGCGCAGAAGATCCGCGGCTTCCTCCACCTCTACATCGGCGAGGAGGCCTGCGCCGTCGGCGCCCTGCACGCGCTGGCGCCCGCGGACAACATCGTCGCCACCTACCGCGAGCACGGCCACGCCCTGGTGCGCGGCGTGTCGATGGACGCCATCATGGCGGAGATGTTCGGCAAGGCCGCCGGCTGTTCGCGCGGACGCGGCGGCTCGATGCACCTCTTCGACGCCGCCACGCGCTTCTTCGGCGGCAACGCCATCGTCGGCGGCGGCCTGCCGCTGGCCGTCGGCTTCGGCCTGGCGGACAAATTGCAGAAACGGCAGGCGGTCACCGCGGTGTTCTTCGGCGAGGGCGCCATGGCCGAGGGCGCCTTCCACGAATCGATGAACCTCGCCGCCTTGTGGCAATTGCCGGTGCTCTTCCTCTGCGAGAACAACCTCTACGCCATGGGCACGGCGCTCGGCCGCTCGGAGGCGCAGACCGACCTCTGCGCCAAGGCGGCCAGCTACGCCGTGCCGACGCTGAAGGCCGACGGCATGGACGTGGTGGCGGTGCACGAGGCGGTGAAGCTCGCCGCGGCACACGTGCGCGACGGCCTCGGCCCCTTTTTCCTCGAGCTGCAGACCTACCGCTTCCGCGCCCACTCGATGTTCGACCCCGAGCTCTACCGCGACAAGGCCGAGGTTGAGGAATGGAAGACGCGCGGCCCGCTGCACACCTTCTCGGCGCGGTTGAAGGCCGAGGGCAAGCTGACCGAAGAGGAATTCCTCGCATTCGACGCGAAGGCCAACGCGGAAGTGCAGGCGGCCGTCGACTTCGCCGAGGCGGCACCGTGGGAACCGGTGGATGAATTGCTGAAGGACGTGCACACGCCATGAAGATGACTTACCGCGAAGCCGTCCGCCAGGCGATGCACGAGGCGCTTGCCGCCGACCCGCGTGTGTTTCTCATGGGCGAGGACGTCGGCAAGTACGGCGGCACCTATGCCTGCTCGAAGGGCTTCCTCGAGGCATTCGGGCCCGAGCGCATCCGCGACACGCCCTTGTCCGAGCTCGGCTTCGTCGGCGCCGGCATCGGCGCGGCGCTGGGCGGGATGCGTCCCATCGTCGAGGTGATGACGGTGAACTTCAGCCTGCTGGCGCTCGACCAGATCGTCAACACCGCGGCGGCGCTGCGCCACATGTCGGGCGGCCAGTTCTCGGTGCCGCTGGTCGTGCGCATGGCCACCGGCGCCGGCCGTCAGCTCGCCGCGCAGCACTCGCACAGCCTGGAGAACTGGTACGCCCACGTGCCCGGCATCAAGGTGCTGGCGCCGGCCACCATCATTGATGCGCGCGGCATGCTCGGGCCCGCCCTGGCCGACCCCGACCCGGTGGTGATCTTCGAGCACGCCTTGCTCTACAACCTCGAGGGCGAGCTGCCGGACGACTGGCGCTGCGACATCGCCACGGCTGCGGTGCGCCGCGCGGGAACGGACGTCAGCCTGATCACCTACGGCGGCTCGCTGCCGAAGGCGCTCGCCGCCGCCGAGCAGCTCGCCGCCGAGAGCATCAGTGCGGAGGTGATCGACCTGCGCGTGCTGCGGCCGCTCGACACGGCGACCCTCGCCGCCTCGCTGCGCAAGACGCACAAGGCGGTGGTGGTGGACGAAGGCTGGAAGAGCGGCAGCCTGGCGGCGGAAGTGATGGCCTGCATCGCCGAGCAGTGCTTCTTCGATCTCGATGCGCCGGTGGCGCGCGTCTGCAGCGAGGAGGTGCCGATCCCCTACGCCAAGCACATGGAAGAAGCGGCGCTGCCGCAGCCGGGGAAGATCGTCGCCGCCGTCAGACAGGTACTCGGGAAATGATCGAATTCAAATTGCCGTCCCTCGGCGCCGACATGGACGAGGGCAAGCTGCTCGAATGGAAAGTCAGTCCCGGCGACACGGTGAAGAAGGGCCAGGTGGTGGCCATCGTCGACACCTCGAAGGCGGCCGTGGACGTCGAGATCTGGTGCGACGGCGTCGTGCAGGAACTGCTGGTGCAGCCGGGCGAGACCGTGCCGGTGGGCACGGTGCTGGCGACATTGACCGCGCCGGGCGAGGCAGCCGGCGCAGCGCCGGTCAGGCCTGAAGCCATGCCGCGCCGGCCAATCACGCCCGCAGCCCGCAAGCGCGCGAAGGAACTTGGCGTCGACCTCGACGCCGTAGCCGCCACCGGCCCGGGCGGCGCCGTCACCATCGAGGATGTCGAACGCGCTTCGGACATAGTCAGTCCTCCAGAAGCGCCGCCGCAGGGCAAGGCCGCGGAAATGCGCAAGGCCATCGCCGCGGCGATGAGCCGCTCGAAGCGCGAGATCCCGCACTACTACCTCTCCGAGCCGGTGCCGATGCGCTGCGCCTCGGCGTGGCTGGCGAAGGCCAACGAGGGCCGTCCGATCACGACGCGCCTGCTCATGGCCGCGCTGCAGCTGAAGGCGGTGGCGCGGGCGCTGAAGCGATTCCCCGAGATGAACGGCTTCTTCCGCGACGGCGCCTTCCAGCCGGCCGCCGCGGCGCATATCGGCGTGGCGATTTCGCTCAGGCAGGGGGGGCTCATCGCGCCGGCCATCCACGACGTCGGCGACAAGTCACTCGAGCAACTTATGCGCGACCTCACCGATCTCGTCAAGCGCGCCCGCGCCGGCAGCCTGCGCAGCTCGGAGATGTCCGACCCGACCATCACCGTCACCAATCTCGGCGAGCAGGGCGTGGCGGCGGTGTATGGTGTGATCTATCCGCCGCAGGTGGCGCTGGTCGGCTTCGGCCGCATTAGCGAGCGGCCGTGGGCGGAGAACGGCGTGGTGACGGTGATGCCCGTCGTCACGGCGAGCCTCGCCGCCGACCATCGCGTCTCGGACGGCCATCGCGGCGCGCTGTTCCTCGCGGAACTGCGCGACCTCATGCAACAACCGGAGAGTCTGTAATGGAAGAACAAGAACTGCGCGCCGTGGTGGTCGCCACGCTGAAGAGCATCGCTCCCGAGGTGGATGAGTCCGACCTGCGCCCCGACCGGCCGCTGCGCAATCAGGTCGACCTCGACTCGATGGACTGGCTCAACTTCCTCATCGGCCTGCACGAGAAGCTGAAGGTGGAGATTCCCGAGGCCGACTACGCCAGGCTGGTGACGCTGGGCGACGTGCTCGACTACCTGAAGGCGAAGCTGAAATAAGAAGGGCGGCGCGCACCGCCCCTGCCGAAGCGAAGCGGCGTGCCCTACTTCGCCGCCGCCGCCATGTATTCCACCGCCGCCTTGATGTCGGCATCCGACAGCGACAGGTTGCCGCCCTTCGGCGGCATGGCGCCCTTGCCCTTGATGGCGTTGGCCGTCAGGCCGCTCACCCCCGCCCCGAGGCGCGGCCCCCAGGCCGCCTTGTCGCCCAGCTTCGGCGCGCCCGCCGCGCCGGAGCCGTGGCAGGCGCCGCAGGCGGCATCGTAGGTCTTCTTGCCGGAGTCTGCCGCGGCCGCGCCGCCGGCCGCGGGTGCCGCGGCGGGGGCGGGCGCGGCCAGGGCCACCTGGGCCGCCGGCTGGATGCGCCGCAGGACGGCCTCCTCGCCCAGGTCGCCCGATTGCTTGCCACCCATCAGCTTGGCGACGCAAAACCCCGACACGGGCAAGACGATCGCCGCGACCAGCGCGACGACGATGACGGCCGGCGAGCCGCAGAGCCCGCCGCACTGCCCGTTCTGTTCGGCCATGCCTGCTTTCCTCGAACGCAATTGGATGCCGCGGATTATAACGGGCCCGATTGGACGCTCAGGGGGAAAACCGCTATTCTGTGCGCCCTTGCGCCCGTAGCTCAGCTGGATAGAGTACTGCCCTCCGAAGGCAGGGGTCGGACGTTCGAATCGTCTCGGGCGCGCCAGTTTCCCCGGCCTGCACTTCCGCAGGCCGGTTCAGCGAAAAGTCAGTTTCCGCGCGACGGCGCTCATTGCAGCTGCGAGGTGCACTGCGGGTAGCGCGTGGCCTTGAGCGGGATGGCCGACAGGCAGTGCGGGCATTCCCGGGTCGTCGGCGCTTCCGCGGCCGGTGCCGCTTCCTCGGCGCGCTTCAAGCGGCTCATCACCTTGATCGCCATGAAGATGGCGAAGGCGATGATGACGAAATCGACGATCGTGTTGATGAAGATGTTGTACTTGATGAGCGGGGCGCCGGCCTTTTCGGCGGTCTCCATCGTCTCATAGGTCTTGTCGCCGAGGTTGAGGTTGAGGTAGAGGTGCTTGAAGTCCACTCCGCCGAGGATGCGGCCGAACACCGGCATGACGACATCCTTGACGAGGGAATCGACGATCTTGCCGAAGGCGGCGCCGATGATGACGCCGACGGCGAGGTCGACGACGTTGCCCTTCATGGCAAATTCCTTGAATTCGCTGAGCATGCTCATGCCTGACTCCTTGTTATTCGAGACGGTGACAGTTTTAGCCGAATCGCATTTTCGCGCAACATGCCCTTGTCTGTTAATCTCGACGCTCCGCATGCCCGCGCAGGAGGATGCATGAAAGCGCTCAGGATCGTCGCCTTCGCCTTGGGGGGCGTCGTCGCCCTGCTGGCGGCCGTCGCCGTGTTCCTCGTCGCCACCTTCGACGCCAACAAGTGGAAGGGCGAGATCGCCCAGCTGGTGCAGGAGAAGAAGGCGCGCAGCCTGAGGATCGAGGGCGAGCTCGCGCTGTCGCTGTTCCCGTCGATCGGCGTCAGCCTCGGCCGCACCACGCTGTCCGAGCACAAGAGCGAGCAGGTCTTCGCCGCCGTCGACATGGCGCGCGTTTCGCTGCGCCTGCTGCCGCTGCTGTCGAAGCAGGTGGTGGTCGACACCGTCGAGCTGGAGGGCCTCAAGGCGCGCATCGTCCGCTTCAAGGACGGACGGCTGAACATCGACGACCTGATGGGCAAGGACGACAAGGAGCCGACGCCGCGCTTCGACATCGCCGGCGTCAAGCTCGCCGGCGGCGAGCTGGCCTGGCGCGACGAGAAGGCCGGCCAGGAGGTGGCGCTCTCCGGCGTGAACCTGACGACCGGCCGCCTGGCGAACGCCGCCAGCGACAGGTTCAGCCTGGAGGCGCGGCTGGCCGGCAGCAAGCCGAAGCTGGCGGCCGCGCTGAAGGCCGCCGGCGAGTACCGCTACGACCTGGACAGGAAGCGTTACGGCGGCACGAAGCTCGACCTGCGCCTGAGCGGGGACGTGGCCGACATGAAGGCGCTGGAGCTGGCCCTCGCCGCAGCCGCGCTGCAACTGGCCGGCGCGAACGAACTGGCCATCGACCAGCTGGTGCTGACGGCGAAGGGCAAGGAGGCGGGCGATGCCTTCGAGGCCAGGCTGGCACTTTCCGGCGTGGAGGGCAAAAGTCCGTCTCTGCAGGCCGGCAAGCTGACGCTCGATCTCGATGCGCGGCAGGGCGAGACCACGCTGAAGGGCAGCCTGGCCTCGGTGCTCTCCGCCAATCTGGACAAGCAGACGGTGGAGCTGCCGGCTTTCAAGGGCGAACTGAACGTGGCCCATCCGCAGATGCCGATGAAGAGCGTGAAGCTGCCGCTCGCGGGCGGTCTGCGCGCCGACATCGACGGCCAGACCGCGGCATTGCATGCCGACACGCAGTTCGATGAAAGCAGGATCGCGGCGAAGGTCAATGTTTCGCGCTACAGCCCGCTGGCGCTCGTCTTCGACATCGACATCGACCGGCTCAACGTGGACAAGTACCTGCCGCCGGACAAGGGCGCGTCTGGCGCCAAGGGGGCCGCCGACAAGCCCATCGACTTCTCGCCGCTCAGGGGACTCAACGCCAACGGCACGGTGAAGATCGGCCAGCTGCAGGTGGCCAACGTCAAGGCCGCCAACGTGCGACTGGAGGTGAAGGCGGCCAATAGCCGGCTCGACGTCGCGACCGCCGGCGCCACGGTGGCGGCGATGAAGAAGGGCCTCGGCGGCACGGCCAGCGTGAACCTGCGCGAGACGAAGGCGGTGTTCTCTGCGCGCAAGGACGCCGTCGTGCAGGCGCAGCAGACCGAGAAGACGGACTTTCCGAACTGTCCGCCTCCTTCCGCATCGCCAACGGCGTGGCGCGCAATGACGATCTGAGCATGAAGTCGCCCTTCATCCGCCTCGGCGGGGCGGGCGACATCGGCGCGGACCGCATGGACTACCTGGCCAGGGCCAGCGTGGTGGCGACCGCCGGTGGCCAGGGCGGCAAGGAGCTCGATCACCTCAAGGGCCTCACCGTGCCGGTGCGCGTGAGCGGCTCCTTCGACAGGCTGGCCTACGGCATCGACTTCGGCGGCCTGGCGGCGTAAGCCGCCAAGGCGAAGGTCGAGGAGCAGGTGAAGTCGAAACTCGGCGACAAGGCCGGCGGCGCGCTCAAGGGCCTGTTCGGCAAGTAGCCTCCAGCCGCGCCAGCAACTGTGGCAGGATCGCTCCGGCGGGGCCCTGCAGCGAAAACTGCGTATGGCGCGTCAGCGCCGTGCGTTCCGGATTGATCTCCACCACCGTGGCGCCGGCGGAGAGGGCGCGCAGGGGCAGCTCGGCCGCCGGATAGACCTGCGCCGAGGTGCCGATGCTGAGGAACACCTCGCAGTGCTCGGCCGCCTCCTCCGCCCGCGCCAGCGCGTCGGCCGGCAGCATCTCGCCGAACCACACCACATCGGGCCTGAGGTAGGCGCCGCAATGGCAGCGCGGCGGCGAGTCGTCCTGCGGAATGGGACTGGCCACGGTCTGCTCGACCGAGCACTTCACGCGCGCGATGTTGCCGTGCAGCTCCACCACTTCGCGCGAGCCGGCGCGCTGGTGCAGGCTGTCGATGTTCTGCGTCACCAGGGTGAATCGCTCAAAGCGCTTCTCCAGCGCGGCGAGGGCGATGTGCCCCGGGTTGGGCGCCACGCCGGCGATGCGCGCTCGGCGCTCGGCGTACCACTCCCATACCAGCTTCGGATTGCGCGCGAAGCCTTCCGGCGTGGCCAGTTCCTGCGGATCGTAGTTGGCCCACAGGCCGGTGAGCGCGTCGCGGAAGGTGGGGATGCCGGATTCGGCCGAGATGCCGGCGCCGGTGAGCACGGCCACGCGCCGCGCCGCGGCGAGGCGCTCGATGAGTTCCTGCGGTATGACGATGCTCATGCGCTGCCTCCGGGGACGGGGTCGGCAGGGGCCATGCTAACATCCCGGCCCTATGGATTTCACCCTCCTGCTGCATGCCCTCATCCTCGGTGTCGTCGAGGGCCTGACCGAATTCCTGCCCGTCTCCTCGACCGGCCACCTGATCCTCGCCGGCGACCTGCTCGGCTTCAACGACGAGCGCGGCAAGCTCTTCCACATCGTCGTGCAGACGGGCGCCATCCTCGCCGTCTGCTGGGAGTACCGGAAGAAGCTCGGCGCCGTCGCCGCCGGGCTCGGCCGCGACGCGGCGGCCAAGCGTTTCGTCGCCAACCTCGCCATCGCCTTCATGCCGCTGGCCGTGCTGGGCCTGCTCTTCGGCAAGGCGATCAAGGCGCACCTGTTCCAGCCCGTCCCGGTGGCCCTGGCCTTCATCCTCGGCGGCGTCTTCATCCTCTGGGCGGAGCGGCGCGATCACGTCGTCCGCTTCGAGTCGGTGGACGAACTGCGCTGGCAGGAGGCGCTCAAGCTTGGCCTGGCGCAGGCCTTCGCCCTGATTCCCGGCACCTCGCGCTCCGGCGCCACCATCATCGGCGGCCTGTTCTTCGGCCTGTCGCGCAAGGCGGCGGCGGAGTTCTCCTTCTTTCTCGCCATCCCGACGCTCATCGTCGCCACGGCCTACCAGCTGTGGAAGGAGCGCGCGCTGCTCAGCACCGACGACATCGGCATGTGGGCGGTCGGCTTCGTCTCGGCCTTCGTCTCGGCCTTCCTCTGCGTGCGCTGGCTGCTGCGCTACATCAGCACGCATGATTTCACGATCTTCGCCTGGTACCGCATCGCCTTCGGCTTCGTCGTCCTCGGCACGGCGTACACGGGCCTGGTGGACTGGACGAACCCCTGAGGCGGGCGTGATCGTTTACCTGCACGGCTTCTGTTCCTCGCCGCAGTCGAGCAAGGCGCGGCGGCTCAAGTCGCACATGGAGGCGCGCGGCCTCGGCCGCCTGTTCCGGTGCGAGCAGCTGCCGCCTTCGCCTGGCGCGGCCATTCGCTTGGCCGAGCGGCAGATTGCGGCGGCAAGGACGCCCGTCACCGTGGTGGGCAGTTCGCTCGGCGGCTACTACGCGACCCATCTCGCCGAGAAGCACCGCCTGAAGGCGGTGCTGGTCAACCCGGCGGTGGTCGCCCATATCTCCCTCGCCGGATTCGTCGGCCCGCAGACCAACCTGTACACCGGCGAGACATTCGACTTCCGGCCGGAATACATCGACGAATTGCGCGCACTCGAAGTGCCGCGGATTTCGCGGCCGCGGGATTTCCTGCTGCTCGTCGAGAGCGGCGACGAGGTGCTCGACTACCGGCAGGCGGTGGCGAAGTACGCCGGCGCCCGGCAGGTGGTGCTCGAGGGCGGCGACCACAGCTTCACGCGCTGGGACGACCATCTCGACACGATTCTCGAATTCGCCGGCCTGCTGAAATGAGCTTCGATCCGTCACGCTTCAAGCGCGAGGAGCGCATCGGCTACAACCTGATTGCCGCGCGCTATGCCGAGGGCGCCGCCCTGCGCGAGGGGCTGAACGCCGCCCTGCTCGAAGCCGCCGAGCTTCGGCCCGGACAGGCGGTGCTCGACCTGGCGAGCGGGCCCGGCGTGCTGGCGCGGGAAGCGGCGCGGCGCGTGGCCGGCGGCCTTGTCGTGGCGAGCGACATCGCCGAAGGGGCGCTGGCCGAGGGGCGCCGCCGCGCCGCCGAAGGCGCCATCCTGTTTGCCGCCGCCGATGCGGAGCGACTGACTTTTCGCGACGCCGCCTTCGACCGCGTGCTGTGCGGGCTGGGCCTGATGTTCTTTCCCGACGTGCCGCGGGCGCTGGCGGAAATGCGCCGCGTCCTCAAACCGGGCGGCCGCGCCGTGTTCTCGGTGTGGGGAGAGGCGCCGCGGGCGCCGCTGGTGGACTGCGCCCTGCAGTGCATCCGCCGCATCCTGCCGCCGCCCAGGGCCGAGCGTCTGTCGCCCTTCCGCTTCGGCGAGGCGGCGCTGCTGGAACAGACCCTGGCGGCGGCGGGTTTCGCCGACGTCGTGATTCATGCGCACGCGCTCGACTGCGCCTTCGCGTCGCCCCAGGCCTACTGGCAGGCCTTTCGCGACCTCGCCGGCGGCGCGGCGGCCGGCCTCTCCCGCCTGCCCGAGGCGATGCTGGCGCGGCTCGGCGAGGAAGTGGCGCAGGAACTGGCGCCCTACCGCCGGGGCGCGGGCTATGCCCTGGGGAGCGATGTCCTGATCGCCGCAGGGCGTCGGGTATAATCGCGACCCACCCTCGTTCACCCGCATTTCCCCATGCATGTCCTGTTCGAAGAGGACGGCGCCTTCAAGGCCGGCACCGTGCTCGCCGACAACACCAGCTCGCTCCAGGTCGAGACGACGAGCGGCAGGCGCGTCAAGGTGAAGGCCGCCCACGTGCTGCTGCGCTTTGCCGTGCCCGCGCCGGGCGAGCTGCTCGAGCGCGCCGAAAGCGAGTCGGACGGCCTGGAACCCGAGTTCCTCTGGGAGGCCTGCCCCGATGCCGAGTTCGGCTTCGAGGATCTGGCGCGGGAGTACTACGGCCGCCCTCCCCAGCCGGTCGAGGCGGCCGCCCTTTTGCTCGGGCTGCATGCCGCGCCGATCTACTTCCACCGCAAGGGCAAGGGCCGCTTCCGCAAGGCGCCGCCGGACATCCTGAAAGCCGCGCTGGCCGGGCTGGAGAAGAAGCGCCAGCAGGCGCTGGCCATCGAGCGCATGGCGGCCGAACTCAAGGCCGGCACGCTGCCGCCGGAATTCCCCTCTCAACTGAAGGCGCTGCTCTACAAGCCCGACCGCAACCGCCTCGAGACGAAGGCCCTGGAGCTGGCCTGCGCCGAGAGCGGTCTGTCGTCGGCCCATCTGCTCGCACGCTGTGGCGCGATTCCTTCCAGCCACGACTACCATTTCGAGCGCTTCCTCTTCGAGCATTTTCCGCAGGGCACCGGCTTCGGCGAGCATGAGGTGCCCGAGATCACCTTCTCAGTTAGCGCGCAGCGCCAAAATGGTCACCCCCTTCCCCGGGAAGGGGGCCGGGGGGATGGCTCACAGACGGGGAAAACGCTTGAACTTCCGCTTGCGGAAGTTCAAGCGTTTTCCATCGACGCCGCCGCCACCACCGAGATAGACGACGCGTTTTCCGTCACGTCGCTCGCCGGGGGCGGCTGGCGCATCGGCATCCACATCGCAGCGCCGGGGCTGGGCATCGCGCCCGGCTCGCCGCTCGACGCCATCGCGCGCCGGCGCCTGTCCACGGTGTACATGCCCGGGCGCAAGATCACCATGCTGCCCGAGGACGTGGTCGAACGCTTCACGCTCTCGGCCGGGCGCGACTGCCCGGCGCTCTCGCTCTATCTCGACGTCGGGCCGGACTACGCGGTGCGAGGCTCGTCCTCCTGCGTCGAGCGCGTGCCGGTGGCCGCCAACTTGCGCCACCACGACATCGAGCCGGTGTTCAACGAAGAGACGCTGGCCGAGGGCGGGCCGGATTTCCCCTATCGTCGCGAGCTGACGCTGCTGTGGGAATTCGCCACGGTGCTGGAGGCCGGGCGCGGCAAACCCTCGGCCAACCAGGGCGTCACGGAGTACAACTATTACGTGGATTGGGCCGAGCCGGAGGGCCGCATCGACATCGTCGAGCGCCGGCGCGGCTCGCCGCTCGACAAGCTGGTGGCCGAGCTGATGATCGTCGCCAACGCCCGCTGGGGCAAGCTCCTGGCGGAGGCGCAAGTCGCGGCCATCTACCGCGTGCAGGCCGCCGGCAAGGTGCGCATGACCACCGCCGCCCTCTCGCACGAGGGGCTCGGTGTGGACTGCTACGCCTGGTCGAGCTCCCCCCTGCGGCGCTACGTCGATCTGGTCAACCAGTGGCAGCTGCTGGCCCTGCTGAGCGGCGCCGCGCCGCCCTTTACCGCACGCTCCGAGACGCTGCTTGCCGCCATGCGCGACTTCGAGATCGCCTATGCCGCCTATGCCGAGTTCCAGCGCGGCATGGAGCGCTACTGGTGCCTGCGCTGGCTGCAGCAGGAGCGGGTGGAGGCAACCGCCGCCGGCGTCGTGCGCGAAAGCCTGGTGCGCCTGGAGCGCCTGCCGCTCTTCCTGCGCTGCCCCTCGCTGCCGGCCTGCGCGCCGCGCACCCGGGTCAGCGTCACCGTCAGCGGCATCGACCTGCTTGCCGCCGAAGCGGGCTGTCGCTACCTGACGACGCTCGCAGAGGCGGCGGACGCGGAGGCTATCGATGATGCGGACATTCCGGAGTAGAATCGGGATCCATGCCTGAGCGCGGCGTTGCTACGCTTCCCCAATTTGCGGCCATGAACATTCCCTGGCCCGGCTGGCTTTCCCGCATGGAACCCGCCAACCGCGGCTTCACCCTGGCGCTGATCGCCTCGCTGGCCTTCCACGCCGTCCTGCTGTCCATCCACTTCAAGCTGCCGGAGAAGGTCGAGCGCGTGACCAGGGAAACGCTCGAGGTGGTGCTGGTCAATGCCAAGAGCGCGAGGAAGCCCGACAAGGCGCAGGCGCGAGCACAGGCCAAACTCGACGGCGGCGGCAACACCGACGAAAACCGCCGCGCCAAGACGCCGCTGCCGGCCTCGCAGCAGGTGCAGCCCGGCGACAGCCTCGTCGAGGCGCAGCGCCGCTTGCAGGAGTTGGAAGTCCAGCAGCAGAAACTGCTGACCCAGGCGAAGGGCAAACAGGCGATCCAGGCGGAGACGAAGCGAAGCGAGGAGCAGCCGGATCAGTCCAGTGTGCGCGGCCTCGACCTGGCGCAGAGCGCGCTCGCCATCGCGCGCATGGAAGCGCAGATCGAGCGCCAGATCGACGAATACAACAAGCGGCCGCGCAAGAAGTTCATCGGTGCGCGCACCGAGGAATACGCCGCCGCCCAGTACCTGGAGGACTGGCGCCAGAAGGTCGAGCGCGTCGGCAACCTGAACTATCCCGAGGCGGCCAAGGGCCGGCTCTACGGCAACCTGCTGCTCTACGTGGAAATCAAGGCAGACGGCCAGCTCGAACGCGTCGAGGTGCAGCGCTCCTCCGGCCACAAGATCCTCGACGAGGCCGCCTTGCGCATCGTGCGCATGTCCGCCCCCTACGGCAAGTTTCCGGCCGAGCTGAAGCGCCAGACCGACATCGTCGCCTTCGCCCGCACCTGGGCGTTCACCCGCGCAGACCGCCTGACCTCGGAATGACGGACCGGTACGCCGTCATCGGCAACCCCATCGCGCACTCGAAGTCGCCGCAGATCCACGCCGCCTTCGCGCGACTGACTTTTCAGGATCTGACGTACGAGGCGATCCTGGCGCCGCTGGACGGCTTCGAACGGGCGGTGCGCGATTTCGCCGCGGCGGGCGGGCGCGGCATGAACGTCACCGTGCCCTTCAAGCTCGAAGCCCACGCCCTCGCCGGCACCTGCTCGCCGCGCGCCGAGGCGGCGCAGGCGGTGAATACATTGATTTTCTCCGGCAACGGCATCCAGGGCGACAACACCGACGGCGTCGGCCTCGTTGCCGACCTGACGCGCAACCTGGGCCTTGACCTCGCAGGCAAGCGCATCCTCCTGCTCGGCGCGGGCGGCGCTGCGCGCGGGGTGCTGCTGCCCCTGCTCGAGCAGCAGCCGGCGCAGCTGCACCTGGCCAACCGCACGGCGGACAAGGCCCGCTCGCTGCGGGACGAGTTCGTCGCACGAGCCGGGGCCTGCCCGTTGGAAGCCGGGGGCTTCGACGAGCTGGCCGGCGGGCAGTTCGATCTCGTCATCAACGCCACCGCCGCCAGCCTGGCCGATGAAGCGCCGCCGTTGCCGGCGGGCCTGTATGCGCCGGGCAGCCTCGCCTACGACATGGTTTACGGCGGCGAGACGCCCTTCATGGCGGCGGCGCGGGCGCAGGGCGCGGCACGGCAGGCCGACGGCCTCGGCATGCTGGTCGAGCAGGCGGCCGAATCCTTCTTCCTCTGGCGCGGCGTGCGCCCGCCTACCGCACCCGTCCTGGCCCAATTGCGCGGCGCATGAAATCGCTAAAGTCCTTCTGGCACTGGAGCCGGCTCGGGCTGGCCGTCCTTGTCCTGCTGCTGCTGGCCTGGCAGGGCTGGTACCTCGGCTGGGTGGTGTGGTGGAAGTTCGTCAATCCCGCGACCACCAGCTTCATGTCCCTGCGCCTCGACGAACTGCGCGAGAAGGACCCGCGCGCCGAACTGAAGCGGCAGTGGGTCCCCTACGAGCGCATCTCGGTTCAGCTCAAGCGCGCCGTGGTCGCCGCCGAGGACGCCAAGTTCTCCGACCACGAGGGTTTCGACTGGGAAGGCATCCAGAAGGCGCTGGAGAAGAACCAGAGGAAGGGCAAGGTGGTGGCCGGCGGCTCGACCATCACCCAGCAACTGGCGAAGAACCTGTTCCTCTCGGCCGACAAGACGCCCTGGCGCAAGGCGCAGGAAGCCGTCATCACGCTCATGCTGGAAGCCGTGTGGGACAAGCGGCGCATCCTCGAGATCTATCTCAACGTGGTCGAGTGGGGCAGCGGCGTCTTCGGCGCCGAGGCCGCCGCCCGCCACTACTACGGCGTGTCCGCCGCCCAGCTCTCCGCCGAGCAGGCGGCGCGGCTGGCCGTGCTGCTGCCCAACCCGCGCAAGTTCGGCCGCCTGCCCAATTCCCCCTACCTCGCCGAACGCACGCAGATCATCCTCGGCCGCATGAACGCGGCCGTCGTGCCGTAATTTTTCGTCGCCCGCCGGCGATTAGGTTTTACAATCCCGCCTTTCTGGCGCCGCGTGAGCGGCGCGCCCAGCGTGTTGCGGGAACATGGCCGACATCGAGGATCTCCGCCAGAGCGAGGACGTGCAGCAGGAACTGCGTGAAGTGCAGGAACTGCTGGCGCGCCATCGCGTCGTCGAGGGCCTGGTGCACCGCCAGGAGATGCCGCGCCACGAGATGGTCGAGAACCTGGTGCACAAGCAACACATCGCCGAACTGCGCGCCAGGCTCGACGAGCTGCACCCGGCCGACATCGCCTTCATCCTCGAGGCGCTGCCGCTCGACGAGCGCCTCTTCGTCTGGGATCTCGTCAAGGCCGATCGCGACGGCGAGATCCTGCTGGAAGTCTCAGACGCGGTGCGCGAGAGCCTCATCGAGGCGATGGACTCGCAGGAACTGGTCGCCGCCGCCGAGCAGCTCGACACCGACGAGATCGCCGACCTCGCCCCCGACCTGCCGAGCGAGGTCATGCAGGACGTCTTCCGCGCCCTCTCGGTCGAGGAGCGCGAGCAGTTGCGTTCGGCGATGTCCTACGACGAGGACTCGGTCGGCGCGCTGATGGACTTCGAGGCGGTGACGGTGCGCGAGGACGTCACCCTGGAGGCGGTGATGCGCTACCTGCGCCGCTTCGACGAGCTGCCCGACCACACCGACCAGCTCTTCGTCGTCGACCGCGAGGAGCGCCTGAACGGCGTGCTGCCGCTCAACCTGCTGCTCGTCACCGACCCCGACGAGATGGTCTCGAACATCATGGTGGCCGAGCCGCTCACCCTCGAGCCCGACGACAAGGCGCAGACGGCCGCGCAGGCCTTCGAGCGCTACGACCTCGTTTCGGCGCCGGTGGTGGACAAGGACAACAGGCTGGTCGGGCGGGTGACGGTGAACGCGGTGGTGGACTACATCCGCGAGGCGACCGAGACCGAGCAGCTTTCGCGCGCCGGCCTGCGCGAGGGCGAGGACATCTTCGCCTCGGTGTGGGACTCGGTGAGGAACCGCTGGTCGTGGCTGGCCATCAACCTGATCACCGCCTTCGTCGCCTCGCGCGTCATCGGCGCCTTCGAGGGCTCGATCGAGAAGCTGGTGGCGCTCGCCGCGCTGATGCCCATCGTCGCCGGCATCGGCGGCAACTCGGGCAACCAGACCATCACCATGATCGTGCGCGCCATGGCGCTCGGCCAGGTGCAGCAGGAGAGCGCCCGCGTGCTCCTGCGCAAGGAGATCGGCGTGGCGATGGTGAACGGACTGATCTGGGGCAGCCTGCTCGGCTTCGTCGCCTGGTGGCTCTACCGCAGCGTGCCGCTCGGCCTGGTGATGACGGCGGCGATGACGCTCAACCTGATGGTGGCCGCTTCCGTCGGCGTCGCCGTGCCGCTGCTGCGCCAGCGCCTCGGCTACGATCCGGCCGTCGGCTCCAGCGTGATGATCACCGCCGTGACGGATTCAGGCGGCTTTTTTATCTTTCTGGGACTCGCCACCCTCTTCCTGCTGTAGCGGGCGGGCAAGGGTGCCGGCGGCCTCGGCCATCGCCTCGACGATGGCGCGCGCGGCGAGAAACTGCGACTTCAGCGCCAGGTCGAACAGGCCGACGCGGTCGTCGATGAACTCCTCCGTGAAGCTCACCGGATCCCCGGCCGGCACGCGCAGGTGGGCCTCGACCTCGTTGGCTTCCGTCACGATCTCCATGCCGGCCTTGCGCGCGATGTGCATCATGGCGGCGTTCTCGTGCAGGCAGTGCACGAACAGCGTGCCGATGCGGTGGTTGCGGCAGTATTCGTAGGCGCGCCGGTAGAGCGCCGTGCCGACGCCTTCGCCGCGATGACCGGGGGCGACGCTGACGCCGAATTCGGCGATCTCGCCGCGCAGGCCGAGATGGGCGACGCCGGCGAGTTCCAGGTTCGCGTCGAAGACGCCGAATACCGCGTCGCGGTCGAAATCGATCGTGTCGATGTACTTCATCAGCGTCGCTTCGCTGATGACATGCTCGAAACGCAGGCGCAGGTCTTCCTCGTCGAGCGACAGGAAATGGCGCCGCAGCGCTTCGCGGTTGCTGTCGGTCAGCTGCAGGACGGGGATGGTTTTCATGGCCGTCATTCTCATATCGGGGGAATGCAGGCGCTTTGGCCTGAATCAAGCCTATCCCGTCCGGTTTCGGCAACTCAACCTAAAAACTTGAGAACACCTCCCCCGCCGCGGCACAGGTGGCGGCGAGATCCGCATCCGTATGCGCCGCCGAGACGAAGCCGGCTTCGAAGGCGGAGGGGGCGAAATACACGCCCTTCTCCAACATGGCGTGGAAGAAGCGGTTGAAGGCCTCCTTGTCGCACTCCATCACCTCGGCGTAGCTCGTTGGCGGCGTGGCGCCGAAATACAGGCCGAACATGCCGCCCACCGCCCGGGCGCTGAACGTCACGCCGCGCTGCTTCGCTTCCGCCTGCAGGCCGTCCATCAGGCGCTGCGTCTTTGCGGACAGCTGCTCGTAGAAGCCTGGCTGCGAGACCAGCTTCAGCGTCGCCAGCCCCGCCGCCACCGCCACCGGGCTGCCAGAGAGCGTGCCGGCCTGGTACACCGGCCCGAGCGGGGCGACCTTCTCCATGATGTCGCACCGGCCGCCGAAGGCGCCCACCGGCATGCCGCCGCCGATGACCTTGCCCAGGGTGGTGAGATCGGGCCGGATGCCGTAATGGCCCTGAGCGCCGGTGAGTCCGACGCGAAAGCCCGTCATCACCTCGTCGAAGATCAGCACGGCGCCATGTTGCGTGCACAGACGGCGCATGGCCTGGAGGAACTCGGGCTTCGGCGCGATGAGGTTCATGTTGCCGACCACCGGCTCGACGATGACGGCGGCGATCCGGCTGCCTGCTTTGGCGAAGGTGTCCTCGAGCTGCTGCGCATCGTTGTAGTCGAGCACCAGGGTGTGTTTGGCAAAATCCGCCGGCACGCCGCCGGAGGAAGGGTTGCCGAAGGTGAGCGCGCCCGAGCCGGCCTTCACCAGCAGGCTGTCGGCGTGGCCGTGGTAGCAGCCCTCGAACTTGATGATGGCATCGCGGCCGGTGAAGCCGCGCGCGAGGCGGATGGCGCTCATGGTCGCCTCGGTGCCGGAGGAGACCAGGCGCACCATCTCCAGTCCGGGCAGCAGTTGCGCCAGCAGTTCGGCCATCTCGACCTCGGCTTCGGTCGGCGCGCCGAAAGTCAACCCTCGTGACACGGCGTCCTGCACGGCCCGGATGACTTCCGGATGGGCGTGGCCGAGCACCAGCGGGCCCCAGGAGCCGACATAGTCGATGTAGCGGCGGCCATCGGCGTCCCACACATACGGCCCTTCGCCGCGGGTGAAGAAGCGCGGCGTGCCGCCGACGGAGCGAAAGGCGCGCACCGGCGAATTGACGCCGCCGGGAATGGTCTTCTGGGCGCGGGTGAAAAGTTCCTCGTTCTTGCTCATGACGTGACTCGCTCTGAAAACAATCGGGTGAAGGCGGCGGCGCGGGCGCGAATGTCCGGCGCCTCGAACAGATCGCTGATGATGGCCAGCAGGTCGGCGCCGTTGGCAATGAGTGCGGACGCGTTTTCCAGCGTGATGCCGCCGATGGCGCAGGCTGGCAGCTTGAGTTCGGCCCTGGCATCGCGCAGCAAAGTCAGCGGCGCACGCACGGCGGCCGGCTTGGTCGGGGAGGCGAAAAAGCTGCCGAAGGCGACATAGTCGGCGCCGATGCGCCGGGCTTCCCGCGCGCGCTCCGGCTCGTCGTAGCAGGACACGCCGAGGATGCGCCCCGGCCCCAGCACCGCGCGCGCGGCGGCGAGATCGCCGTCCTCGCGGCCGAGGTGGGCGCCGTCGGCGCCGAGGGCGAGGGCCAGCGGCAGGTCGTCGTTGATGACGAGCGGGACGCCATGCCTGCGGCAAAGGGCGAGCAGGGCGGCGGCCTGTTCGCGCCGCAGCGCGGCGCCGGCAGGCTTGTTGCGGTATTGCACCAGGCAGACGCCGCCGAGGAGGGCGAACTCGGCGCGGCGCAGCAGGACCGTCGTGTCTGCCAGGTCTGGCGTGACGGCGTAGAGTCCTTTAAGCCTCATCCTCGGGAACGGGCTCACGCGCCCAGAAGAAGCGGTCGGGAAAGTACTGGCCCATGCCGGGCCGGAAGCCGTTGGCGAGGGCCTGCCAGGTGTAGTCCTGGGCGTCGCGCACCGCTTCGGCCATGTCCAGGCCGTTGGCGAGGTTGGCGGCGATGGCCGAGGCCAGCGTGCAACCCGAGCCGTGATAGCTGCCCGGCAGGCGTTCCCAGGCGTCGGCGCGGACCAGTCCGTTCTCGCCGTAGAGGGAGTTGACCACCTGCGCGCTGTGCTCGTGGGTGCCGGTCACGAGAACGAATTCGGCGCCGGCGCCGACCAGGCGGCGGGCGCACTCGGCCAGATCGGGATCGTCCTCCTCTTCGCCTGCGTCGAGGGCGAGGCGGCGTGCCTCCATGCTGTTGGGCGAGAGCAGGGTGGTCTGCGGCAGCAGCAGTTCGCGCAGGGCCGTGATCATGTCCTCGCTGGCCAGCTCGTCGCCGCGGCCGGAGGCCAGCACGGGATCGAGCACGAGCGGTATGTCCGGATAGTCGGAAACGATCTCGGCGATGACGGCGATGTTCTCGACGCTGCCCAGCATGCCGATCTTGAAGGCGGCGACCGGCATGTCCTCGAGCAGGGCGCGCGCCTGATCGGACACCCAGTCGGCGTCGATGGCGAGGACGTCGTCGACCCCGGCCGAGTCCTGCACCGTAAGGGCGGTGACGACCGACAGCGGATGGCAGCCCAGGCTGGACAGGGTCATGATGTCGGCCTGGAGGCCGGCCCCGCCGGAGGGATCGGAGGCGGCGAAAACCATGACGACGGGGGGCAGCAGATCTTCGGACATGAGCGCGGCCGCGGCTGGCATGGCCGCAAGCGGATGGAGTAGACTGCCTTGAATTCTAACCGAGATCGACGATGCCAGAGGCCGTGCCCTACCGTAGCTGGATGTGCCTGATTTGCGGCTTCATCTACGACGAAGCGGCCGGTCTGCCGGAGGAGGACATCCCCTCCGGCACCCGCTGGGAGGACGTGCCGCCCAATTGGGCCTGCCCCGAGTGTGGGGCGCGCAAGGAGGATTTCGAACTGGTCGAAATATGAACCAGTGTGTCAAAGTTGGCATGGAAGCTCCTGTTTTTTACGATATAGTTACCCAGCCGGACCACGAAGAAGATCCGACAACACGGACATCCGCAACCCAGTCAGGGGTTGGCTAGA
>VGHJ01000038.1 GCA_016868295.1 Betaproteobacteria bacterium
CGTCAATTTCCCCATGGGCAACACCGGCGCCCAGATGGGCGGCTGGTATCGCAAGGAGATCAAGTCCCTGGCCGATCTGAAGGGCCTGAAAATGCGCATCGGCGGCTTCGGCGGCAAGGTGCTGGAGCGGATCGGCGGCGTGCCGCAGAACATCCCCGGCGGCGAGATCTACCAGGCCCTGGAAAAAGGCACCCTGGACGCTTGCGAGTGGGTCGGTCCCTACGACGATCAGAAGCTGGGCTTCAACAAGGTGGCGCCGCACTATTACTATCCCGGCTGGTGGGAAGGCGGTCCGCAACTCTCCCTCTACGTCAATACCAAGACCTGGGAAGCCCTGCCCACCGAGTACAAGGCCATGATCGAGTGCGCCGCCGGCCTGACCCACGCCGATATGCAGGCCAAGTACGACGCCAAGAACCCGAAGGCGCTGAAGGAGTTGGTCGCCGCCGGCACCAAGCTGCACCGTTTCCCCAAGGACGTCATGGAAGCGGCGTTCAAGGCGGCCATGGAGCTGTACGGCGAACTGAACGCGAAGAACGCCAACTGGAAGAAGATCTACGACGACTACAATGTCTTCCGCCGCGATCAGAATCTCTGGTTCCGCTTTGCCGAGGCCGGCTTCGACGACTTCATGCAGGCTCAGAAGCTCTGAGCGCTTTCCGGCGACAAAAAACCCGCGGGGATAGCCGCGGGTTTTTTTGCGCTTTTCTTTCCGCTATTTCTTCTTTGCCTCGGCCTCCAGCGCGCGCTTGACCGCCGCCATGGGATCCTCTTCACCCGTGGCCTTGTCCGGTTGCGAGGCGGCGGCCTCGGGTTGGGCCGCTGGCTTCCCGTCCGCAGGCGGCGTGTCGAACAGCTTGCTGACGTCCTCTTCCTTCTTGCCGTAGCTCTCGCCCTGCACCTCGAGCTGGATGTTCTCCAGATTGACCGCAGCGGGTCCCTTGTCGAGGCTGTCCAGCACCAGGTTGGGCCAGGCGATGACCGCCACGACCATGACGACTTGAATGCAGATGAAGGCGATGGCGCCCTTGTAGATCTGCGCCGTGGTGACCGCCGGGATGCGCTGCTGGGTGATGCGGTCGGTGTAGTCGCTCTTGGCGGCGACGCTCCTCAGGTAGAACAGGGCGAAGCCGAAGGGCGGCGTCAGGAAAGAGGTCTGCAGGTTTATGGCGATGATGACGCCGAACCAGATCAGCGCGTCGGAGCCCGGCGGCAGCAGGCCGGGCAGGATCTTCTCCGCCACCGGCGCCAGCAGCGGGATGACGATGAAGGCGATCTCGAAGAAGTCGATGAACATGCCCAGCACGAACACCAGCAGGTTCACGATGATGAGGAAGCCGAGCGCGCCGCCGGGCAGCTTGTCGAACAGGTGCTCCACCCACTTCTGGCCGTCGGCGGCGTTGAAGGTGAAAGAGAACACCGTCGAGCCGATGAGGATGAAGAGCACGAAGCAGGAGAGCTTGGCCGTGTTGTCCAGTGCCTGCTGGAGCAGGCTCAGGGAGAGCTTGCGCTTGCCGATCGCCATGATCAGGGCGCCGAGCGCGCCCATGGCGCCGCCTTCCGTCGGCGTGGCCAGGCCGAGGAAGATGGTGCCGAGCACGAGGAAGATCAGGATCAGCGGCGGGATCAGCACGAAGGTGACCCGCTCGGAGAGCTTCGACAGCAGGTGCATCCGGGTGAAGTGGTTGAGCAGGGCCAGGCCGAGGGCGGTGAAGGAGGAGACGGTCATCGACATGATGATGACCTCGTCGCCCGGCGATTTCACCTCGCGGCCGGTCCAAGCGTTGATGAGGCCTTCGTGGACCTGCGCCCAGGCGATGCCCGCGGCGGCGGCGACCAGCATCAGCACCAGCAGCGACTTGTGGCCGCTGGCGCCGTTGGCCTCCTTGTAGATGCGCGCCTCGGGCGGCAGCGCCGGCACCCAGGCCGGGCGCACGAAAGCGATGACGATGACGAAGCTCGCATACAGCCCGACCAGCAGCAGGCCGGGCACCAGGCCGCCGGCGTACATGTCGCCGACCGAGCGGCCGAGCTGGTCGGCCATGACGATCAGCACCAACGAGGGCGGGATGGCCTGGGCCAGCGTGCCCGAGGCGGTGATGACGCCGGTGGCGATGGCGCGATTGTAGCCGTAGCGCAACATGATCGGCAGGGAGATCAGGCCCATGGCGATCACCGCCGCCGCGACGACGCCGGTGGTGGCGGCGAGCAGGGCGCCGACGAAGATCACCGCCAGCGCCAGGCCGCCGCGCAGCGGGCCGAACACCTGACCGATGGTCTCGAGCAGATCCTCGGCCATGCCGCTCCTCTCGAGGATGATGCCCATGAAGGTGAAGAAGGGGATGGCCAGCAGCGTGTCGTTCTGCATGATGCCGAAAATCCGCAGCGGCAGCGCCTGGAACAGGTTGGGCGGGAACATGCCCGCCTCCATGCCGATATAGCCAAAGAACAGCCCCGTGGCGGCGAGGCTGAAGGCGACCGGAAAGCCGGTGATCAGGAACAGCAACAGTCCGCAGAAAAGCAGGGGCGTGAAGTACTGGACGATGAATTCCATCAGCGGATCTCCTCGTCGGCGTGCTTGGCGTGCGCCTCGATCTCGCGCGCCAGTTCGTCCTCGGGCGTGGGCTCCTCGCCATGGCCGAGCGGATCGGGGATGGCGCCGCGCAGAAAGGCAAAGCGCTTGATGAGTTCCGAGGCGGCCTGCGCCAGCAGCAGGGCCATGCCGGCGGGAATGAGGAAGTAGACCGGCCAGCGGATCAGGCCGCCGGCGTTCTGCGACATCTCGCCGCTCGTCCAGGCGTTGACGAACAGCGGCCAGGACAGCTTGATCAGGATGAAGCAGAGCGGGCCGAGGAAGACGACGATGCCGACGATGTCGATCCAATTGCGCGCCCTGGGCGAGAGGTGGCTGGAGATGAAGTCGATGCGCACGTGGGCGTTCTTCAGGAAGACGTAGCCGGCGCCGAGGAGGAACACCGCCGAGAAGAGATACCACTGGATTTCCAGCATGGCGTTCGAGCTCATGTTGAAGGCCTTGCGCACGATGGCGTTGCCGGCCGATATGAGCACGGCGGCCAGCACCAGCCAGATCACGGCGCGGCCGACGCGTTCATTGACGATGTCGATCAGGCGGGAAGCTTTGAGCAGAGCTTGCATAGATTCTCCTGTCGGGCCGGGCGGTAGCCGCGGCCTGTAAAGCAGCCCGTTTCCTGGACCGGCTGCGAAGCGGCGTAAGAGTAATCCGTATTGCCCGTCTATACCAGCCGTTTTCGCTGCCTCTGGCGGAAAATGCAGGTAAACCCTAACATACGGACCTTCATGCAACGACTGCCTTGCATTTCGTGACCGCCACCCGACTCTGCCTCGTCCGCCACGGCGAGACCGCCTGGAATGCCGAGCGCCGCATCCAGGGCCGGCTCGACGTGCCGCTCGCGTCCGCGGGGCATGCCCAGGCGCGCGCCCTGCACACGGCCGAAGCGGCGGCGCATCCGGGGGAGCAGGTGCTGGTGTTCACCCACGGCGGCGTGCTCGACATCCTGCACCGCCGCGCCAGCGGCAAGCCGCTCTGCGCGCCGCGCGATTTCGACATACCCAACGCGGCGCTCAACTGGCTGGAGGCCGGGCCGGAGCGGTGGTCCATCCTCGGCTGGGCCGAGCGCAGCCACCTCGACGAAGCGCTCGATGAGCTTCCCGGCTGAAGACGCCGCGCGGCGCCTGCTGCGCGTGACGACACGGCTGGTGCAGGAAACCCATCCCGGCCGCCAGTCGCCGGTCACGCTCGACAGCCCGCTCGAGCGCGACCTCGGCCTCGATTCGCTTGCCCGCGTCGAGCTGCTGTTGCGCCTGGGCCGCGAGTTCGGCGCATCCCTGCCCGAGGCGGCGCTGGCGGAAGCGGAGACGCCGCGCGCGCTGCTGGCCTTCCTCGGCCATGCCGCAGCGGCGAGCGCGCCGGCACAGGCCGTCGACCTGCCCCATGGCACCGCCGTGCCGGCGCCCGACGCCGTCGCGACGCTGACCGAGGCGCTCGAATGGCACGCCGCGCGCACGCCCGGCCGCACGCATGTCCTGCTCTACGAGGACGGCGAACGCGCCGTCCCCATCACCTATGCGGACCTGTTGCGGGCGGCGCGCCGCATCGCCGGCGGGCTCGTTGCGCGCGGCCTGCAGCCGCAGCAGGCGGTTGCGCTCATGCTGCCGACCGGGCGCGATTACCTCGCCAGCTTCTTCGGCGCGCTGCTGGCGGGCGGCATTCCGGTGCCGATCTATCCTCCGGCGCGGCTGGCCCAGCTCGAGGACCATCTCCGGCGCCACGCCCGCATCCTCGACAACGCCCGGGCCGCCTTCATCGTCACCGTGCCGGAAGCGAAGACGGTGGCGGCACTGCTGCGCGCCCAGGTGCCGAGCCTCACCGAGATCGTCACGCCGCAGGAGATCGACGTCGAGGCGATGCCGCTGCTGCACCGCGCGCGGCCCGACGACATCGCCTTCCTGCAATACACCTCGGGCAGCACCGGCGACCCGAAGGGTGTCGTGCTGACGCATGCCAACCTGCTCGCCAACATGCGTGCCATGGGGTCTGCCTTCAAGGTGAGCAGCGAGGATGTCGTCGTCTCCTGGCTGCCGCTCTATCACGACATGGGCCTCATCGGCGCCTGGTTCTGCTCGCTCTACTACGCCATGCCCCTGGTGCTGATGTCGCCGCTCGCCTTCCTGGCGCGGCCGGCACGCTGGCTGCAGGCCGTCTCGCGCCATCGCGGCACCATCACGGCGGCGCCCAATTTCGCCTACGAGCTGTGCGCAAGGAAACTCGACGATGCGGATCTCGCCGGACTCGACCTTTCCTCCCTGCGCCTGGCGCTGAACGGCGCCGAGCCGGTGAGTCCGGCAACAATCGAGGCCTTCATCGAGCGCTTCGTGCCCTGCCGGCTGCAGCCCGAGGCGGTGACGCCGGTGTATGGCCTGGCCGAGTGTTCGGTCGGCCTCGCCTTCCCGCCGCTCGGGCGCGGCCCGCGCATCGACGCCATCCGACGCGACAGTTTCATGAACGAGAAGCGCGCCGTTCCGGCCGGAGAAGACGAAGCGGACGTCATGCGGGTGCCGGCCTGCGGCCGCGCCCTGCCAGGGCATCAGATCCGCATCGTCGACGAGGCTGGCGGCGAACTGACCGATCGCCATGTCGGCCGCCTGCAGTTCCGCGGCCCCTCGGCCACGCGCGGCTATTTCCGCAATCCGGAGGCGACGGCGAAGCTCATCCGCGACGGCTGGCTCGATTCGGGCGACTACGCCTACATGGTGGAGGGCGAGATCTACCTCACCGGGCGCGTCAAGGATCTCATCATCCGCGGCGGGCGCAACCTCTACCCCTACGAGCTGGAGGAGGCCGTCGGCGCCATCCCGGGCATCCGCAAGGGCTGCGTGGCGGTGTTCGCCAGCACCGATCCGGCCAACGCCACCGAGCGGCTGGTGGTGATGGCGGAAACGCGCGAGCGCGACGAGGCGGCGCGCGAGGCCCTGCGGCAGAAGATCAACGAGGCCGCGCTGGACGTGATCGGCATGCCGGCCGACGAGATCGTGCTGGCGCCGCCGCACGGCGTGCTGAAGACCTCCAGCGGCAAGATCCGCCGCGCTGCCTCGCGCGAGGCCTTCGAGCGCGGCCAGGTGGGCCGGCCGCAGCCGCCGGCCTGGCTGCAGGTGGCGAAGCTCGCCCCTGCCGCCGTGTCGCAGCGACTGACTTTCGCCTGGCGGCAGGTCCGCCGCCGGCTGTACGGCGCCTGGTGCTGGGCCGTGCTGATCGCATTTGCCGTACCGGTATGGCTGACGGTGGCGTTGCTCAGACGGCCTGTCGCCGGGCGTGTCGTGGCGCACCATGCCGCCCGCCTGGCATTCCGCGCCGTTGGAATCGGCTTCGCTCCCCTGCCCGCGGCCGGCCTGCCCGGGGAGCCGCATGTGCTGGTGGCGAACCATGCCAGCTACCTCGACTCGCTCCTGCTGGCCGCCGCGCTGCCGCCGCGCTATGCCTTCATCGCCAAGGGGGAACTGCTCGGGTACTGGGTGCCACGCCTGTTCCTGCGCGGCCTGGGCACGATTTTCGTCGAACGGTACGAGGCGGCCCGCAGCGCCGGAGACGTGGACGCCATGGTCGCCGCACTGCGGAGCGGGCAGAGCCTGGCGGTGTTTCCCGAGGGCACCTTCTCTCGCGAGGCCGGCCTCAAGCCTTTCCGCATGGGCGCCTTCGTTGCCGCTGCCCGCGCCGGCGTGCCGGTGGCGGTGGTCGGGCTGCTCGGCGTGCGGGCCATGCTGCGTGCCGAGACCTGGATGGCGCGCCACGGCCGGCCCGAGCTGGAGATCGGCCCCTTGCTGCGGGCAGATGGCGAGGACTGGGCCGCTGCAGTCCGCTTGCGCGACGCCGTGCGCGCCGAGATGCTCGGGCTCTCGGGCGAGCACGATCTCGGGGGCTATCTCCCCGAGCTTCCCCCGCACTAGCCCGTGGTAAAATTACCGCTTTCTTCAATCAGTTAGGCCCGCATTCATGTTCTCCAGAAAAAACACCCTCGCCCAGGTCGACGCCGAACTCAATGCCGCGATCGAGGCCGAGAACCGCCGCCAGGAAGAGCACATCGAGCTGATCGCTTCCGAGAACTACGTCTCCTGCGCCGTGCTCGAGGCGCAGGGCTCGCAGCTTACCAACAAGTACGCCGAGGGCTATCCCGGCAAACGCTATTACGGCGGCTGCGAGCACGTCGACGTCGCCGAGCAGCTGGCCATCGACCGCGCGAAAAAACTCTTCGGCGCCGACTGCGCCAACGTCCAGCCCAACTCCGGCTCGCAGGCCAACCAGGCGGTGTTCTTCGCCTTCCTCAAGCCGGGCGACACCATCCTCGGCATGAACCTCTCGATGGGTGGCCACCTCACCCACGGCATGCCGCTCAACATCAGCGGCAAGTGGTTCAACATCGTCCCCTACGGCCTCGACGCGAAGGAAGAGATCGACTACGCCGAGATGGAGCGCCTGGCGCGCGAGCACAAGCCGAAGCTCATCATCGCAGGCGCCTCGGCCTACGCCCTGCGCATCGACTTCGAGCGCTTTGCGAAAGTCGCGAAGGAAGTCGGCGCCATCTTCATGGTGGACATGGCGCACTACGCCGGCCTCATCGCCGCCGGCGTCTACCCCAACCCGGTGCCGCATGCCGACGTCGTCACCACCACCACGCACAAGACCCTGCGCGGCCCGCGCGGCGGCCTCATATTGATGCGCGCCGAGCACGAGAAGGCCATCAACTCGGCCATCTTCCCCGGCATCCAGGGCGGCCCGCTGATGCACGTCATCGCCGGCAAGGCGGTGGCGCTGAAGGAGGCCATGACGTCCGGGTTCCGCGACTACCAGGAGCAGGTGATCGCCAACGCCCGCGTCATGGCCCGCGTGCTGTCGGAAGAGCGCGGCCTGCGCATCGTCTCCGGCCGCACCGAGAGCCACGTCTTCCTGGTCGACCTGCGCGCCAAGAACCTCACCGGCAAGGAGGCCGAGGCGGCGCTCGGCAATGCCCACATCACGGTCAACAAGAACGCCATCCCGAACGACCCGCAGAAACCCTTCGTCACCTCCGGCATCCGCATCGGCTCGCCGGCGATGACCACGCGCGGCTTTACCGAGATCGAAGCGGAAACCGTCGCCCACCTCATCGCCGACGTGCTCGACTACCCCAACGACGAAGCGGCCATCGCCAGGGTGCGCGGCAAGGTGTCCGAGCTCTGCAAGAAGTATCCGGTTTACGGCTGATACGCGATGAAGTGCCCCTTTTGTTCCGAGCCGAATACCCAGGTGATCGACACCCGGGAGAACGAGGAAGGGGACACCGTTCGCCGGCGCCGGCGCTGCCTCGCCTGCGACAAGCGCTTCACCACCTACGAGCGCGTCGAGCTGCGCATGCCGCTCATCGTCAAGAAGAACGGCAGCCGCGCCGACTACGACCGGGAGAAGCTCGCCGCCAGCCTGATGCTGGCCCTGAGGAAGCGCCCGGTCACCACCGAGAGCATCGACGCTGCCATCGAGCGCATCGAGGAGCGCCTGCTCGCCAGCGGCGAGCGCGAGGTGCCGACCGAGAAGGTGGGCGAACTGGTCATGCGAGAGCTGCGCAAGCTCGACAAGATCGCCTATGTGCGTTTCGCCTCGGTGTACCGCAACTTCGAGGACGTCGAGGAGTTCCGCGAAGCCGTCCGCGAAGTGAAGAAACCACGAGTACGCCGCAAACCGGCGTAGTTGCCAGTTCCCAGTTGCCAGTTGCCGGCAAGGGTGACTGGCAACCGGCAACCGGCAACCGGCAACTGAACCGATGGCCTTTTCGGCAGACGACCACAAACACATGGCCCGCGCGCTGCGGTTGGCGGAGCGCGGCCTCTATACCACCACACCGAACCCCCGTGTCGGCTGCGTGCTCGTCAGGGACGGCACCGTCGTCGGCGAAGGCTGGCACGAACGCGCCGGCGAGGCGCATGCCGAAATCCATGCCCTGAACGCTGCCGGAGCACACGTCCGCGGCGCCACCGCCTACGTCACCCTCGAGCCCTGCAGCCACCACGGCCGCACGCCGCCCTGCGCCGAGGCGCTGGTTGCCGCCGGCGTGGCGCGTATGGTGGCGGCGATGCGCGACCCGAATCCGCAAGTGGCGGGGCAGGGGCTGGCGCAGCTTGCCGCCGCGGGCATCACCGTCGCCGACGGCCTGCTGGCGCACGAGGCGCGCGAACTCAACATCGGTTTCGTCTCGCGCATGGAGCGCGGCCGGCCCTGGCTGCGCCTCAAGCTGGCCGCCAGCCTCGACGGCAAGACGGCGCTTGCCAACGGCAGGAGCCAGTGGATCACCGGGCCGGAGGCGCGCCGCGACGGCCATGCCTGGCGCGCGCGCGCCTGCGCCATCCTCACCGGGGCCGGCACGGTGCGCGACGACGACCCGCGCCTGACGGTGCGCGACGTCGAGACCTCGCGCCAGCCGCTGCGCGTGGTGGTGGACAGCCATTTTGAGACGCCGCCGACGGCGCGCATCCTCGAAGGCGGTAATTGCCTGGTGGCGGCGGCGAGGGAAGATGAGGCGAAGAGCGCCGCCCTGCGCGACGCCGGCGCCGAGGTGCTCGTGCTGCCCAACCCGCAGGGCAAGGTCGACCTGCCACGGCTGCTGGCGATGCTTGCCGAACGCGGCGTGAACGAGCTGCACGTCGAGGCCGGCCACAAGCTGAACGGCTCGCTGCTGCGCGAAGGCCTGGTCGACGAACTGCTGCTCTATTTTGCGCCGACGCTGATCGGCAGCGGCCGCGAGATGTTCCCCCTGCCGGAGATCACCGACCTTGCCGGGCGGCGCGACCTGAAGATGCTCGACCTGCGCCGCATCGGCTCCGACATCCGCATCCTGGCGCGGCCGCTGCCGGCATGAAGGGCAAGCGCGACGCCGGCCGCGATTTCCCCGGCAAACGCTGGCTGGTCAACCTGCTGCGGGCCATTCATCTTGTCGGTGTCGTCGGGCTGGGCGCCGGCGTGCTCGGCGACATACCGGAAGCGCGCTGGCTGGGTTTCGGCGGCGTGGCGCTGGCTTCGGGACTGGTCATCCTGGCGCTGGATGCCTGGTCGCGGCCCGGCTATTTCCGCGAATATGTCGGCCTCGCCATGGCCGGCAAGCTCGTCCTGCTCGGCGTGCTGCTGGCCTGGCCGGCACAGCGCGCCGCCCTCTTCTGGCTGATTCTCGTCTTTTCGGTGATGTTCGCCCACGCCCCCGCCAGCGTGCGACATGCGGTCTGGCTGAAATAGATCAGCGGTCGCCGCACACCGCGCAGCCCGGATCCTTGCCGAGGGAGATGGAACGCCACTCCATCGCCAGCCCGTCGAGCAGCAGCAGCCTGCCCGAGAGCGATTCGCCGCAGCCGGCGACGAGCTTGAGCGCCTCGGCGGCCTGCGTCGTGCCGATGATGCCGGTGAGCGGGGCGAAGACGCCCATCACGGCGCAGCGCACTTCCTCGGCTTCCTGGCCCTCCGGGAAGAGGCAGTTGTAGCAGGGGTTTTTCGCTGCGCGCAGGTCGAACACCGAGACCTGGCCGTCGAAGCGGATGGCGGCGCCGGAGACGAGCGGCTTGCGGTGCTTCACGCAGGCGCGGTTGATGGCGTGGCGCGTGGCGAAGTTGTCCGAGCAGTCGAGCACGACATCCGCCGCCTCGACCTGTTCCTCCAGCGCGGCGCCTTCCAGGCGCTGTTCCAGCGCGATCACATTCGCTTCGGGATTGACCAGCGCCAGCGTGTCGCGGCCGGATTGCGCCTTGGGCCGGCCGACCGAGGCCGTGTGGTGCAGGATCTGACGCTGCAGGTTGGTGAGGTCGACCGTGTCGCCGTCGCACAGCACGATGGTGCCCAGTCCGGCCGAAGCGAGATACATCGCCGCCGGCGAGCCGAGGCCGCCGGCACCCACCACCAGCGCGCGCGCGGCAAGCAGGCGCTCCTGGCCCTCGATGCCGAGCTGCGGCAGCAGGATGTGGCGCGAGTAGCGCAGGAGCTGCTGGTCGTCCACGGTATTAGCGGTCTTCGCGCAGTTCGGCCGGCGTGTCGTCGCGGTCGCCGTGCGGGTGGTGCTGGTAGGCCTTGATGTAGACCTGGTTGGACTGCTTGATCAGCCGCGCCGGCTCCTTGAGGTTGCGCAGCTGCGTCTCCTCGGTGAAGTAGACCAGCGTGCGCACGATTTTGCAGTAGAGCGAGTTGTCGAGGTGGTAGCCGAGCTTGCGCAGGGCCTTCTCCAGTCCCTCGCAGGTGTAGTCGATGAGGTCGTAGTGCACGGTGATGCCGCGCGCGTGCGGTCCGGCCGACACTTTCAGGTATTCGAGGCCCGAGAGCAGTTCGAGGGCGCGCTGCGCCTGTTCCGGGGGCAGCCGGGTGAAGCGGATTTCGCGACGCTTGGCGCTGCCGGGCGAGACTTCGTGCAGGCCCGGCTCGGGCACGCGGTGGGCCAGCTGCCTTGCGCGCTCGGGCGTCATGGCTTCAGCGGCTATCCGTCACTTCGCCTGCATGATCTGCAGGCCCTTGAGGAGGTTCACCGCCTGGTTGAGCTGGTAGTCGTTCTTCGAGGCGATTTCGAAGCGCGGCTTCTCTTCCTCTTCCGGCTCGTCCTTCGCCGGCTTGCCCTTGGGCGCGGGCGCCTTGGTCTGCGGCTTGGCCGGCGCGGCTTCCTTTTCCTTGTCGTTCTCCAGATGGCGCTCGAGGTCGGCTTCGCGCAGGCGCGGGCCCGATCCGCCGTTGACCGATTCCTCGACGATGATGTCGGGCAAAATGCCCTTGGCCTGGATGGAGCGGCCGCTCGGCGTGTAATAGCGCGCGGTGGTGAGCTTGATCGCCGTGTTGCTGGTGAGCGGCAGGATGGTCTGCACCGAGCCCTTGCCGAAGGTCTGCGTGCCCATGACGAGGGCGCGCTTGTGATCCTGCAGGGCGCCGGCGACGATCTCGGAGGCCGAGGCCGAGCCGCCGTTCACCAGCACCACCATCGGCACGGTCTTCACGCCGGCGGGCAGATCCTTGAGGAAGTCGGTGCGCGTGCCGCGCAGGTAATCCTCCGGGCTGGCGTGGTACTTGCGCTTGGCGTCCTCGGTGCGGCCGTCGGTGGAAGTGACCAGTGCCTTGGGCGGCAGGAAGGCGGCGGAGACGCCGATGGCGCCGTGCAGCAGGCCGCCCGGGTCGTTGCGCAGATCGAGCACGAGGCCCTTCACCGGCCCCTGCTTCCAGAGCCTGTCGAGGTGCTCGACGAGCTTCTTGGCGGTGTCTTCCTGGAACTGGGTCAGTCGCACATAGGCGTAGCCCGGCTCGATCACCTTAGACTTCACGCTCTGCACCTTGATCACTTCGCGCGTGATGGTGACGACGATCGGCTTGGCCTCGCCCTTGCGCACGATGGTCAGTGTGATCGGGGTCTTCGGCTTGCCGCGCATGCGCTTGACCGCGTCGGCCAGCGTCATGCCCTTCACCGGCGTGTCGTCGAGCTTGACGATGAGGTCGCCCGCCTTGATGCCGGCGCGGTAGGCCGGGGTGTCCTCGATCGGCGAGACGACCTTGACGAAGCCGTCCTCCATGCCGACCTCGATGCCGAGGCCGCCGAACTCTCCCTGCGTGTTGACCTGCAGGTCCTTGTAGGCATCGGCGTCGAGATACTGCGAATGCGGGTCCAGCCCGGTGAGCATGCCGGAGATGGCCTGGTTGATGAGCTTCTTGTCCTCGACCGGCTCGACATAGCCGGTCTTGATGGCGTTGAAGACGTCGGCGAACGTGCGCAATTCCTCGATCGGCAGCGTGCCCGCCTCTTTTTGCGCGATGGCGGAAAAGTTCAGGCTGATGAAGATGCCGGCGACCAGTCCGAACAGGATGAGCCCGGCTTGCTGCAGCTTCTTGCGCATGTGTGTCTTGTCTCCGTTGGGATTACTTGAGGCCGACCCACCTCAGGGGGTCGAGCGGCTGGCCCAAATGCCTCAATTCAAAGTATAAACCCGTTTCCGGGTTGCCGCCGCTGTTGCCCACCGAGGCGATCACCTCGCCCGGTTTCACCGGCTGTCCGACCGCCTTGAACAGCGACTCGTTGTTGCCGTAGACGGACAGATAGCCGTCGCCGTGGTCGACGATGGCCAGGTTGCCGAAGCCGCGCAGCCAGTCGGAGAAGACAATGCGTCCCGGCGCGATGGCTTTCACCTCGGCCCCGTTCTGCGCGCGGATGAAAACCCCCTTCCAGGTCGTGCCGCCCTCCTGGCGTGGAGTGCCGAAGCGGTTGGCAAGTTCCCCGCGCGTGGGCAGCGAGAGGCGGCCCTTGAGCTGGGCAAAGGCCCCGTCGCCCTGGGCGGCGTCCGGCGTGCGCTCGTTGCGCAGGGCCGGTCCCTGGGGCCGGGGCGCGCCCTTCGGCTTGGCGACGATGCGGCCGAGTCCCTCGATCAGCCTCGCCAGGCGCTTCTCGTCGCGTCTGAGCTTGTCGACCTCGCGGCGCTGCGCCTTGATGCGGTCTGAGAGCCGGCTGAGCACGGCCTGGCGCTTCTTCTGCTGTTCGACCAGTTCGGCGCGCTCGCCGTGCTGGCGCTTTTCGATCGCCGCCAGCTCTTCGCTCTTGACGCGGGCCGCATTGGCGAGACGCTTCTTTTCCTCGAGAATTCCGCCCAGGTTGCGGATCAGGTCGGCCTTGGCGCGCGAGAGCAGGGAGAGGTAATGGGCGTCGCGGGCGAGCTGGTTGGGGTCGTTGCCCGAGAGCAGGTGGCGCAGGGTGTCGGTTTCGCCGGCATAGTACTGGCGCGTGAACAGGCGGCCCAGTTGCGCCTGCTGCGTGGCGATGCGGGCGGAGAGCTGCTGCGACTGGGCGTTGAGCTGGTTGAGGGCGCTTTGGGCCTCGGCCCTTTCGGCGGCCAGTTCGCGCAGCTTGCGGTTGGCTTCCGAGATGGCCTTTTCCGTCTCGCGCAACTCCTCGGCGGCGTCGGCGCGCGACTCCTCGGTTTTGGCGATATCCTTCTGCAGCGCCTGGATGCGGCCCTGCAGGTCCTTCAGCTCCTCGCGCTTGACGTCGGCCGGGGCGGCGAGGGCACTCGCCGCCAGGCACAGCGTCAGGACAAGCAGCTTTTTCAGTTTTTCGCCTTGCCCTGGTTGGCCACGGCGTTCATGGCGGCCGCAATGGCGGCCTGGTCGCCGAGGTAGTAGTTCTTCAGCGGCCTCAGATCGTCGTCGAGCTCGTAGACCAGCGGCACGCCGGTCGGGATGTTCAATTCGACGATGTCGGCGTCCGAGATGTTGTCGAGGTATTTCACCAGGGCGCGCAGGCTGTTGCCGTGGGCGGCGATGATGACGCTTTTCCCCGCCCTGACCGCGGGGGCGATGGCCGACTGCCAGTAGGGCAGGAAGCGGGCCACGGTGTCCTTCAGGCACTCGGTCGCCGTGGCGGCGGCGGGGTCGCCGGCGTAGCGCGGATTGGCCAACTGGGCGACGAGGCGCTCGTCGCCCGGCGCCAGCGGGGGCGGCGGCGTGTCGTAGGCGCGGCGCCAGACCTTCACCTGGGCTTCGCCGTATTTCTCCGCCGTCTCGGACTTGTTGAGGCCCTGCAGCGCCCCGTAATGGCGCTCGTTCAGGCGCCAGGAGTGCTCCACCGGGATCCACATGCGGTCCATCTCGTCGAGCACCGCCCACAGCGTGCGGATGGCGCGGCGGAGCACCGAGGTATAGGCGATGTCGAAGGCGAAGCCGGCTTCCTTGAGCAGCAGACCGGCCTGCTTCGCCTCGGCGCGGCCCTTGTCGGTGAGATCGACGTCGGTCCATCCGGTGAAGCGGTTTTCCTTGTTCCAGGCGGATTCCCCATGGCGCAGCAAGACGATTTTTTTCATGACCTTCGCTTAGAGTGGGGTTTGGCGGGCGCCGCAAAGGCGACGCATGAGCAACATGAAAGTATTTTATAATATTCGCCGCCGCAAATGGATTCGCCATGGACCTTATCACCGACCTGATCGAGAAGCAGGAGCACATCGAGACCGCCGCCCGCGCGCTGAAGGCGATCTCGCATCCGCTGCGACTGAAGATCCTCTGCGTCATCGGCGACCAGGAGGCCTGCGTGCAGGAGATCGTCGATGCCGTCGGCACTTCGCAGAGCAACATTTCCCAGCATCTCGCCATCCTGCGCGACAAGGGCGTGCTGCTCACGCGCAAGGATGCCAACCGGGTCTATTACCGCGTCGGCGACCAGCGCACCCTGCAGCTCATCGTGCTCATGCGCGAAGTCTTCTGCGGCGTCCCCCCAACGAAAAAATAAGCGGAGCATCAATTGGAGGCTTTCATCAAGGACAACCTGCCCTGGGTCGGCCTCGCCGTCTTCAGCGGCGGCATGCTGCTGTGGCAGACCTGGCAGGCGCGCGGCGCCGGCAAGGGCGTCTCGCCCATGCAGGCCACTCTCATGATCAACCGCGAGGATGCGGTCATGGTGGATGTGCGCGAGGCGGCCGAGTACGCCGGCGGCCACATTCCGAATTCGCGCCACATTCCGCTCTCGCAGCTCGACAAGCGCCTGCCCGAGCTGGACAAGTACAAGGGGCGCACGATCATCGTCAATTGCGCCAGCGGCAACCGATCCTCGGCAGCCTGCGGCCGCTTGCGCCGCGCCGGCTTCGAGAAGGTGTTCAACCTCAGCGGCGGCATCTCGGCCTGGGACCAGGCCGGCCTGCCGATCACCAGGAAATGACTGCCCACCCCCCATCCCCCGCCCCGAGGGCGGGAGTGACACAGGTTCGCGGGCACTGCCCGCTCCACATTGTTGGCTTGCCGACTCCTTGGGGCGGCCCGGCGGAGTCGGCATGACCGCCAAAGTTCTCATGTACTCCACCGCGGTGTGCCCCTACTGCGTGCGCGCCGAGCAGCTCCTGCACAGCCGCGGCGTCACCGAGATCGAGAAGGTGCGCGTCGACCTCGACCCCTCCCGCCGGGAAGAGATGATGCAGAAGACCGGCCGCCGCACCGTGCCGCAGATCTATATCGGCGAGCGCCATGTCGGCGGCTGCGACGATCTCTACGCCCTCGACCGCGCCGGCCAGCTCGATCCGCTGCTGCGCGGCGCGTAGGCCCATCCAACGGATTCACTTAACCGGTAACGCCCACATGTCCGAAGCCGAACAGCCCGTATTTTCCATCGAGAAGATCTACGTCAAGGATCTCTCCCTCGAAGTGCCGAATGCCCCGCAGATCTTCCTCGAGCGCGAGCAGCCCGCGGTCGAGATCGGCCTGCAGTCCGAGGCGAGCGGCCTGGGCGACGGCGTGTTCGAAGTCGTGCTCACCGTCACCGTCACGGCCCGCCAGGGCGAGAAGACGGTGTTCCTGGTCGAGGCGTCGCAGGCCGGCATCTTCCAGATCCGCAACGTGCCTGACGGGGAACTGGAGCCGGTGATGGCCATCGCCTGCCCGAACATCCTCTTTCCCTACGTGCGCGAAACCGTTTCCGACACCGTCAACCGCGCCGGCTTCCAGCCGGTGCTGCTGGCGCCGGTGAATTTCGAGACGATCTACCGCCAGCGCATGGAGCAGCAGGCGCAGCAGCAGTCGGGCGAGATTCCCATTCAGTGATGCGCCGCCTGGCCGCCGTCCTGCTCGGACTGACTTTTGCCGCCGCGCCCGCCGCGGCGCTGGAGTACCGTTCGGTGGCAGAGGCGGGGGCGGTGATGTTCGACGCACCCTCGCAGAAGGCGAAACCCCTTTTCATCGTCGCGCGCGGCACCCCGGTGGAAGTGGTCGTCGCGCTGGAAGGCTGGGTCAAGGTGCGCGACGCCGCGGGCGACCTGGCCTGGATGGAACGTAAAACCCTCGCCGAGAAGCGCATGCTCATCGTCAGCGCGCGCACGGCCGAGGTGCGCGCCCAGGCCGAGGGCGTCGCCGCGCTGGTGTTCGAGGCTGAGAAGGGCGTTCTGCTCGAGCTGGTCGAACCCGGCCCGCCCGGCTGGGCCAGGGTGCGCCACCGCGACGGCCAGGCCGGCTACGTGCGCGCCAACCAGGTCTGGGGTTTGTGATGCGGTTGCCGGTTGTCGGTGGCCAGTTGCCAGACGCAAGTCATGGTGACCGTTATGCACCCCCTCAGCCAACCGGCAACTGGCAACAGGCAACTGCATGAAGATCGCCGTCCTCGGCGCCGGCGCATGGGGAACGGCCCTGGCGATCGCCTTCGCGCGCCGGCACGAGGTCGCGCTCTGGGTGCGCGATCCGGCACAGGCCGCCGCCATGCAGGCGGGCCGCGTCAATGAGCGCTACCTTCCCGGCTGCCCCCTGCCCGACACCCTGCGCGTCGGCAGCGATTTAGCCGTTGCCGCCGCCAGCGAGCTGAACCTCATCGCCACCCCGCTGTCCGGCCTGCGCCCCACCCTGCGCCTGCTGGGCGGCGTGGCGCCGGCCACGTCCGTGCTCTGGGCCTGCAAGGGGCTGGAGGCGGGCAGCCAGTTCCTGCCGCACCAGATCGTCGCCGAAGAGCTCGGCGCCGGCGCACCCTGTGGCGCGCTTACCGGCCCGAGCTTCGCCGAGGAGGTGGCGAAGGGCCTGCCCACGGCCATCGCGCTGGCCTCGGCCTATGGCGATTTCGCCGAAACCGTGGCCCAGGGCCTGCACAACTCGCGCCTGCGCGTGTATGCCAACCATGACGTCATCGGCGCCGAAGTCGGCGGCGCGGTGAAGAACGTCATGGCCATCGCCGCCGGCATATCGGACGGCATGGGCTTCGGCCTGAATGCGCGCGCCGCGCTCATCACGCGCGGCCTGGCCGAGATCACCCGCCTCGGCGTGGCCCTGGGCGGCCAGCGGGAAACGTTCATGGGGCTGGCCGGCATGGGCGACCTGATCCTCACCTGCACCGGCGACCTGTCGCGCAACCGCCGCGTCGGCCTGGCGCTGGCCAAGGGGCTGACGCTCGAGCAGATCCTGCGCGAACTGGGACAGACGGCGGAGGGGGTGTCCAGCGCCCGTGAAATAGCGCTGCTCGCCGGTCGTCTCGGCATCGAGATGCCGATCACCCAGGCCGTGCGCAGCGTGCTCTACGACGGCGTGCCCGCCAGTCAGGCGGTCGAGCAGCTCCTCAGCCGCGATCCCAAGATGGAAGGGGCTTAACAGCCTCCGGCGTAGCCGTTCTGGCGCCAGGCTTCGAACACCATCACCGCCACCGCGTTCGAGAGGTTCAGGCTGCGGTTGCCAGCCACCATGGGCAGGCGCAAGACATGCCCGGGCGCGGCAGCCTCCAGCAATTCTTTCGGCAACCCACGGGATTCCGGGCCGAAGACGAAGGCGTCGCCGGGCCGGTAGCCGAGGGCATCGAAGCGCGTGTCGCCGCGCGTGCTGACGAAGAACATCCGGCTGCCCTCGAGCGCCGCCAGGCAAGCCTCCCAGTCCTCATGCACGCTGACCCGGGCCAGGTCGTGGTAGTCGAGCCCGGCGCGGGCCAGTTGCCTGTCCTCCAGATTGAAGCCGAGCGGCTTCACCAGATGCAGTTTGCAGCCCGTATTCGCCGTCAGGCGGATCGCATTTCCGGCGTTGGGCGGGATTTCGGGCTGGAAAAGAATTACATGAAACACTTGAAACCTTTCTTGGATCGGGGTATTTTTGTAATAAATTTGGGGTATTACGCGCTTTTTTGGATAAACAGGTTTAACTTTTCGGGGACTCCATGGCCCGTCCGGAAAAGATCAGGCTCGGCGAATTGCTCGTACAGCAGTCCCTGATTACCGAAGATCAGCTCAGGCAGGCGCTCGAGGAACAGAAGAAGAGCGGGCGCAAGCTCGGTCGCGTGCTGATCGACGGCAAGTTCGTCACCGAGGAGGGCATCTCCCAGGCGATGGCCAAACAGCTGGGCATCCCCTACATCAACCTGCGCAGCTACAACCTCAGGCCGAACACGGTTCGCCTGCTCTCCGAAGCGCAGGCGCGCCGCTTCCGCGCCATGGTACTCGAGGAACGCGGCGCCGCGGTCCGCGTCGGCCTCGCCGACCCGACCGACCTGTTCGCCTACGACGAAGTCTCGCGTGCGCTGAAGCGCGAGATCGAGATGGTCGTCCTCACGGAGAGCCAGTTGCTGGAGGCCATCGACCGCGTCTACCAGCGCACCGAGGAGATCTCCGGCCTGGCGCAGGAGCTGACCGCCGAGCTGGGTGACGTCGCCATCGACCTCGGGGCGCTGGGCATCACGCCCGGCCTGGAAGAGGCCCCCGTCGTCAAGCTGCTGCAGTCGGTGTTCGAGGCGGCGGTGCAGGTGGGCGCTTCCGACGTCCACATCGAGCCGCAGGAGAAGGCGCTCATCATCCGCTTCCGCGTGGACGGCATCCTGCACGTGCAGACCGAGGCCGACATCAAGATCGCCAGCGCCCTGCTGCTGCGCCTGAAGCTCATGTCCGGACTCGACATTTCCGAGAAGCGCCTGCCGCAGGACGGCCGCTTCAACGTCAAGATCCGCAACAGCACGGTGGATGTGCGCATCTCCACCATGCCGACCCAGCACGGCGAGTCGGCCGTCATGCGCCTGCTCAGCCAGAGCGGCGGCCTGCTCGGGCTGGACAAGCTCGGCATGCCGCCTCGCATCATCGAGCGCGTGCGCGAACTTATCCACCACCCGAGCGGCATGGTGCTGGTGACCGGCCCCACCGGCAGCGGCAAGACCACCACCCTCTACGCCGCTCTCTCCGAGGTGAACACGCCGGAGAAGAAGATCATCACCGTCGAGGACCCGGTCGAATACCGCCTGCCCGGCATCAACCAGGTGCAGGTGAACGAGAAGATCGAGCTCACCTTCGACCGCGTGCTGCGCTCGGCCCTGCGCCAGGACCCGGACATCGTGCTGGTCGGCGAGATGCGCGACCAGGTCACCGCCGAGATCGGCCTGCGCGCGGCGATGACCGGCCACATGGTCTTCTCCACCCTGCACACCAACGATGCCGTGTCGACGCCGGTGCGCCTGCTCGACATGGGCGTGCCGCGCTACATGGTGGCGTTGTCGCTGCGCCTGGTGCTGGCGCAGCGCCTGGTGCGCGTCGTCTGCGTGCACTGCGCGCGGTCGCACGCGCTGACGCCGCAGGAGCACGAATGGCTGCGCGTCGAGCTGGGCGATGCCGCTGACCGGCATGCCTTCCGTTCCGGTCCGGGCTGCTCCAACTGCAACGGCACCGGCTATGCCGGGCGCACCGGCATCTATGAGATGCTCGAGATGACCAGCCGGGTGGTGGAAGCCGCCAACCATGACGATCCGCGCGCCTTCGTCGTTGCCGCGCGCGAGCAGATGGCCGGCCACACCCTCAAGCACGACGCCCTGCGCGTGGCGCTCGAGGGCCGCACCACGGTGGAAGAAGCCATGCGCGTCAGCGCGCAATCGGACGAATAGGGAAGCCGCCGCCATGCCCTATTTCGAATACACCGGGCGCAACAGCGAGGGCACCCTGCAGCAGGGCGCCATGGAGAGTGCCAGCGCGGCGGCGCTGGCCGAGAATCTCGCGGCGAGCGGCATCACGCCGATCCGCATCGCCGCCGCCGCCGCGCCCGGCGAGGGCGCCCTGGCGCAGTTGGCCCGCCTGCGCGACCTGGGCGCCGTCGGCCACACCGACATCCTGCTCTTCAGCCGGCAGATGTACACCCTGCTCAAGGCCGGCGTGCCGATCATGCGCGCGCTGGCCGGCCTGCAGGAATCCTGCACCAACCGCGCCTTCGCTGCCGTGATCAAGGATCTGCGCGAATCGCTCGACTCCGGCCGCGAACTGTCGCAGGCCATGGCGCGCCAGCCCAGGGTGTTCGGCCCCTTCTACATCTCGATGATCCGCGTCGGCGAGACCACCGGGCTGTCGCTGCGCGTCTAAAAATACCCAGGGATGCGCGTTGAATTTTACCCAGGGGCTATAGCCGCCTGTCATAGAGGCGGCTGTGGATAAGTGTAGCGTAATTCGTCGGTTTGGTTTTCCTCCCGTAG
>VGHJ01000039.1 GCA_016868295.1 Betaproteobacteria bacterium
GGCCGGCGGCACGCTGGGCGCTTCCTCTTCATCCGGCGCTGCCACCTCTGCGTCGACGCCGTCGATGATGGCGCCCTCCTTTCTCAGCAGCTCGGCGAGCAGTTCCTTTGTCCAGCCTTCCGCCTCTGCGTCGGCGGCATCCCAGCCGGCCGGCAGCGGCTGCAGGCGCTCGACGATGCGGCCCTCGGCGCTAACGGTGAATTTCTCGAAGAGGGTGATGTTGATGAAGCGCACCGAGCGTGCGTCGGCCTTCATCAGCGCCTTGGCGGCGGCCTGCATGGCCTTGCGGCCGGGATCGTCATGGTCTGGCCACAGCAGCACGGCGCGGCCCACCAGGGGCCCGAAATCGGCCTTGTCGGCGGCATTGGCGCCGTTCGGCCAGCACAGGTGCACGTAGTCAGGCGCGATCCTGGCGCCGGCCTCGGCGCTCTTCTCGCCTTCATGCAGGATCACGGCGGCGGCCGGGCGGGCGGCTAGGCGGTCGAGCCCGTAGAGAGGGCGCGGCATGACCCAGGTGAGGAAGTCCCACATGGGCGAGCGCGTCGCACCGGAGGCAAGCCCGTACGTTAGGGGGCGGAATTCCTTTTTCCGTTTCGGTGTCGCATCCCATCGGTAGACGTAGCCAAGGGTCTGCCCGGCGGCATCGCGGTAATGGAAGATCGAATCAGGCCTGCCCAGCGTTCCATGTGCCGCATCGGGAGGGGGCGCCTCTTTCGGAACCGGCAGGATCGGTGTCCACCGTGGTGGCTTTGTGGGCTTCCGGCTGGAAGAGGAAGTCGGCGCTGGTGGTGCAGCGTTCGCAGGCACGCGCAGAAACTCGGCGAGCGCCTCGGCGGCCTCGCTCATGCCGCACCTCTCGACGAAGGCCACTAGGCCGACGTAATCGCCGAAGATCTCATTGGTGGCGAAGTCGCCGCCCTTGCCGCTGCCGACGTTGACAGACAGGCTGCCCAGGTGCGCGTCGTCGCGGTTCGGGTTGCGCGCCAAGTATTCCTTGCCGCCCGGCTGTCGCTTGCCGCCCGGCAGCCAGCGGTCAAGGATGGCCTGGCCGTGCCCCTTCGCCGTCTCTGCGATGCGCTGAATGTCGCTATTCTTCACCGCGCCGCGCCTCGCTGGGGTGCGGCAGGGCGGGAGACCTGATGCGCGGGAAATCCGCTCCTTCCCCGGTTTTTAGGGCCTTTCCCGGTTTCGATTTTGAACCCCGGAAACCCGGAAACCCGCGCCAATACTGGCTTTCCCGGTTCCTCCGGTTTTCCCGGTGAAAAAATGAGGGGGGCCGGCGCGGCACTCATTATTTTCCCTTCTTCTTGCGCAACACGCGCTTGAGCATGCGGCGCTGGGCGCGGCTGCCGTGCGCCATGACGAAGTCGACCGGCACGGCGGGGAATTTCTCGCGGCCCTCAGTGAAGCTGGCGCCCTTCGGGTAGTTCGGGTAGCTCGACCGCGCCATCGCTACTTCTCCGCGGCGGTGCTGCCGATCTCGACGGCAACTTGCTGGAAGCGCGCCGGATGGAAGCGCAGGCGGCCGGTGATGGCAATCATGGCGCCGGCGCGGGCGAGCCGTTCGCGGTGGGTGCGAACGAACCACCGGATGCTCTCGACGGATGGGAATGTGTGGGAAACCTGCGGCAGCAGGTCGGGCAGATCTACGAATTCCGCCAGGGGCGGAAGGTCGGCGGCGGTTTGGGCCATGTGAAAATCTCCTGTTGTGTTCAAGCGCCTCGTCGGGCCCGTCCGCGTCGTTTGATGACGCAGTGCAGAGGGCTGGCGTGCAATGGAGATTTTCGGCAGTTAGGCGTGGGGATGTAATGCCGGGATATTGTGAATAAACCGCCAGTCAACAGTGTTGCCGGCGGTCTAATCCATGTTCGGTTTAAGCGCTTCCGCCAAAGCACGGAACACCATGGCGGCGCCATTGGACATTGGATACTTGCCGCAGGCAAGCGCCGGAGCGCCCTTGTCCAGTTCGTTCGCTCGCTCAGTAAAGCGGAAGTGGAGCTCCAACTTGATGTCAGCGACAACGCGAGAGAGGCGCCCTCGCGCCTCCTCAGCGTCCCCAATCTCTCCCATCGCCCAGGCTAGCGCTCGGTCGGACAATCGACTGCCCACACACTCAACAATCAGGATTTTCGCCTCTGCGAATGCCGCGACAAGTTCACTTCGGGGAACAAGATTGGCAGCTCTGAGGCGCAGCTCGCCTTCGATCTTCCGGCACTCCGCCGCGATGGTTTCAGCCAATCGTGAATCGTGACGACGCGCATCGCTGAAAATCGTCGTTACGTCAACGTCGTGTTCATTCGCTACCATCTCTGCTGCAACGGCAGGTCGAAGCCCCTTCTCCTTGAGTTTTTCGAACTCGCGAGCACGCTTAAACCCAGGGGGATCCTTCTTGTTTTTGCTCCCCTTCGGGCGACCACGCTTTGTATTCATATCAGCCCCCTCTCCGCAAAACTCAACGGCTCAGCCGCGCCGGCGACGATGAAATGATCCAGCACCCGGACGTCCACCAGCGCCAGCGCGCTCTTGAGCGCCTGCGTCAGCAGTTCGTCGCACCGGCTCTGCTCAGCGACGCCGGAAGGATGGTTGTGCGCAAAGATCGCGCCGGCGGCATTGTGCGCCAGCGCCAGCTTGACGACTTCGCGCGGGTGCACGCTGGTCTGCGTCAATGTGCCGAGGAACAGCGCGGCGCATTCGAGAAGCCGGCCTTGCGCGTCGAGCAGCATCACGACGAAGCACTCCCGCTCCATCTCGGCGAGGCGCAGGCGCAGGTAGTCGCGCACGGCACGCGGCGAGGCGAGGGAGTCGCCGGGCCGGCGCAGGCGGCGCTCCAGTATCTCCAGCGCCTCGCGAATGACGGCATCCCCGCGCCGGGCGCGTGCAGGTAAAACGGCGGCGGCCATCACAGCCTCCCCTTGACTGTTAGATCATCGCTTGGCGGACAGCAGCTTTGACAAAACCTCGCCACATACCAGACATTCAGGACTTGGGGGCATTCTTCGGTCCCGCTTTCCTCGCTCACCGTGAGGGTATGGTGATGCCCGCGCGACGTGTCGAAGTCGGCGCCGCAAATGGCGCACTCCTCGATAGGACGCACGTCTGCATATGTCGCCTTGGCACCGATGGTGGACAGCAGCTTCAGCGCCGCTGCCATGGCGCCGCCTTGATCCGCGCATCGATAGAGCTCGTAGCCTCTCGCTATGTCAATCTCAGGAACGCTTTCCGCGGAAGACCAGATGCAGCACTGAATCTCATCCAACAGCACAAATCGTGTGCTCATCACAGCCTCCCCTCAAAAACCCGGCTCACCAGCTGGCGTCGGCTGTCGGTGGACAGGTGGGAATACCGCTGCACCATTTTCAGGGTGCGGTGGCCGAGGGTGTCGGCGATCTCCAGCAAACTTGCGCCACACTGCGCCATGTAGCTGGCGCAGGTATGTCTTAAATCATGGAACTTGAAATTCTTGATGCCGGCCGCGTCGACCGCCGTGTACCAGGCGGTCTTGATGGCGAAGGGTTGCGAGGGGCGCAGGCGCGAGCGGAACACCAGGGCGCCGCTCTCCTCCGCATCCTTCGGCGCGAAGCCGCGCAGCTCATCGATCACCTGCGGCAGCAGCACCAGGGTGCGGCGGTCGCCGTTCTTGGTGTCCTGCAGCGCCGCCTCGCCGCGATCGAGGTCGACGTCGCGCCAGCGCAGGCCGAGCAGCTCGCCGCGGCGCGCGCCGGTGGTAATCGCCATCAGCACCAGCAGGTAGAGGCGCGGCCAGGAAGAGGCCCGGCAGGCGGCGAGCAGGCGCTCGCGCTCGGCCTCGGAGAGATAACGCACGCGCCCGCGCGGCTCGGGGCGTTTCTCCACCTGGCGCACAGGCGACTGGAAGGCGCGCGGCAGGAGGCGGCTCTTGCGGCACCAGGTGTAGAACCCGCCCAGGGCGACGTGGAACTTGTTGACGGTGGACTCGCTGCGCAGGCCGGACTGCTTCTTGCGGAAGATGCGATTGCCGTCGGCATCGCGCCCGGCGAAGACGCGGGCCGGCTCGGCGGCGAACCGGGCAAGCCCCTCTTCGATCTCCTCCGGCGTGACTTCGGCGAGCGGGCGCGCGCCGATGACGCGCACCCAGGCTTTGAGGCGGTAGAAGCGGTTGCTGTCGCGCCCGCGATAGGCGGCGAAGTACGCGTCGACGGCTTCGGCGACGGTGAGGCTTTTTGCTTCGGCTGCTGCAACAGCCGGGGCGGCTTGTGCTGCATTCATGTCGGTCTCCTTTCTGAAAGTGACGGTTTTGACCGCCGGTCTTGCAGAGAGCCCGACAAGGGCTTGAATTAACATCGGGTTGGCACGCCCGACAGGACTCGAACCTGTAACCCCCGGCTTAGAAGGCCGGTGCTCTATCCGGTTGAGCTACGGGCGCCTGTCGATACACGCCACTGCTGGTCGGGGTGAGAGGATTCGAACCTCCGACATCCTGGTCCCAAACCAGGCGCGCTACCGGGCTGCGCTACACCCCGAAGACGCGGCATTCTACTCGGGCACCCCCCTTAGGTCAATCGAATCAACGCGCTCCGAATTTATGCTTGCGACCCCCGGATATTTCTGATATTAAAGCGGCTTTTCCCGAGAAACCGGGCCCGAAAAATGGCTGAAGACATCCTCCACAAGCAGTTCCCGCCCTATGTCGCGAAGAAGGGCGAGGAGTACATGAACAACAAGCAGCTCAAGCACTTCCGCGTCATTCTCGAGACGCTCAAGGAGGAACTGCTGCAGGACATCGAGCGCACTGTGCACACCATGCAGGACGAGGCCACCGTCTTCGCCGACCCGAACGACCGCGCCAGCCAAGAATCCGACATCGCCCTCGAACTGCGCAACCGCGACCGCGAGCGCAAGCTGATCAAGAAGATCGACGAGGCCCTCGACCGCATCGAGAAGGGGGAGTACGGCTACTGCGACTCCTGCGGCGTGGAGATCGGCCTGAAGCGCCTGGAGGCCCGCCCCACCGCCACCCTCTGCATCGACTGCAAGACGCTCGAAGAGCTGCGCGAGAAGCAAGTGGCCAAGTGACCGCCACAGGCGGTCATCCCCGCGAAGGCGGGGATCCATGAACACTGCTGGATTCCCGCTTCCGCGGGAATGACGAAAAAAAAGGACGCCACGGCGTCCTTTTTTGTTGCCTTGAAGAGGCTTACTGCTGCGCCGGCGCCGGCGCGGCTTCCGCGGCGGCCTTCATGGACAGGCGCACGCGACCCTTCTCGTCGGCCTCGAGCACCTTGACGCGCACGGCCTGGCCTTCCTTGAGATAGTCGGAGACCTGGTTCACGCGCTCGTTGGCGATCTGCGAGATGTGCAGCAGGCCGTCCTTGCCCGGCAGGATCTGCACGATGGCGCCGAAGTCGAGCAGGCGCAGGACGGTGCCGTCGTAGATTCTGCCGACTTCCACCTCGGCGGTGATGTCCTCGATGCGCTTCTTCGCCAGGGCGCCGGCCTCGGCGCTGACCGAGGCGATGGTCACGGTGCCGTCGTCGTTGATGTCGATGACGGTGCCGGTCTCCTCGGTAAGGGCGCGGATCACGGCGCCACCCTTGCCGATCACGTCGCGGATCTTCTCCGGATTGATCTTCATGGTGATCAGGCGCGGCGCGTAGGTGGAGATCTCGCTCGGCGCGTGCATCGACTGCTTCATCAGGCCGAGGATGTGCATGCGGGCCTCGTTGGCCTGGGTCAGGGCGACGTGCATGATCTCCTTGGTGATGCCCTGGATCTTGATGTCCATCTGCAGGGCAGTGACGCCGTTGTCGGTGCCGGCCACCTTGAAGTCCATGTCGCCGAGGTGGTCCTCGTCGCCGAGGATGTCGGTCAGCACGGCGAAGCGGTTGCCTTCCTTGATCAGGCCCATGGCGATGCCGGCCACATGGGCCTTCAACGGCACGCCGGCATCCATCAGCGCCAGCGAGCCGCCGCAGACGGAAGCCATCGAGCTGGAGCCGTTCGACTCGGTGATCTCGGAGACGACGCGCATGGTGTAGCTGAACTCCTCGGGCGAGGGCAGCACCGCCAGCAGGGCACGCTTGGCCAGGCGGCCGTGGCCGATCTCGCGGCGCTTCGGGCTGCCGACGCGGCCCGTCTCGCCGGTGGCGAACGGGGGCATGTTGTAATGGAGCATGAAGCGGTCCCGCGACTCGCCCTGCAGCGCGTCGATGATCTGCTCGTCGCGGCCGGTGCCCAGCGTCGCCACCACCAGCGCCTGCGTCTCGCCGCGGGTAAACAGCGAGGAGCCGTGGGTGCGCGGCAGCACGCCGTGGCGGATGGCGATCGGGCGCACGGTGCGGGTGTCGCGGCCGTCGATGCGCGGCTCGCCGTCGAGGATCTGGTTGCGGACGATCTTCGCTTCCAGTTCGAAGATCAGATTGCCGACGGTGGTGGTGCTGGGCGCCCCCTCCCCGGCGCACAGCGCCTCGATGGTCTTCTTGGTCACCTCGCGGCACTTGACGGTGCGCGCCTGCTTGCTAGTGGTGCGATAGGCGTCGCGCAGCTCGGCTTCGGCCAGTTCGGCGACCTTGGCGATAAGCGCCTCGTCCTTGGCCGGCGGCTGCCAGTCCCACTCGGGCTTGCCGGCGACTTCGACCAGTTCGTTGATGGCGTTGATGGCATTCCGCATCTGGTCGTGGCCGAAGACCACGGCGCCGAGCATGACGTCCTCGGACAGTTCCTGCGCTTCGGATTCGACCATCAGCACGGCGGACGCGGTGCCGGCGACGACCAGGTTGAGCTGGCTGTCCTTGAGCTCGGAGATCGTCGGGCACAGCACATACTGGCCGTTGATGTAGCCGACGCGGGCGGCGCCGATCGGGCCGTTGAAGGGGATGCCGGAAATCGACAGGGCGGCCGAGACGCCGATCATCGCCGGAATGTCGGGATCGATCTCGGGGTTGCTCGACAGCACGGTGACGACCACCTGCACGTCGTTATAGAGGCCGTCCGGGAAGAGCGGACGGATCGGGCGGTCGATCAGGCGCGAGGTGAGGATCTCCTTCTCGGAAGGACGGCCCTCGCGCTTGAAGAAGCCGCCGGGAATGCGGCCGGCGGCATACACCTTCTCCATGTAATCGACGGTGAGCGGGAAGAAGTCCTGGCCGGGCTTCGGCTCCTTGGCGGCGACGACGGTGGCAAGTACCACGGTCTCGTCCATGTTGACCAGGACGGCGCCGTGGGCCTGGCGCGCGATCTCGCCGGTCTCCAGCGTAACGGTGTGCGCACCGTAGGAAAAGCTTTTCTTGGTTGCAGTCAGCAAGGCAGTATCCTTTCAATCAGCTCGGGACGGACCGGCCGTCCTGAAAACGACAAAGCCGGCGCGCCCGTTTTGGACGTCGCCGGCAGTTCCGCCATGAAGCGGGGCACGTGTGGCTCGCAGCTTACTTGCGCAGGCCGAGGCGCTCGATCAGCGCACGGTAGCTGTCGGCGTTGGTGCGCTTGAGGTAATCGAGCAGCTTGCGTCGCTGGCTCACCATGCGCAGCAGGCCGCGGCGCGAGTGGTGGTCCTTGACGTGTTCCTTGAAGTGACCGGTGAGGTCGTTGATGCGGTTGGTCAGCAGCGCGATCTGCACTTCGGGCGAGCCGGTGTCGCCTTGCGCACGCTGGAATTCGGCCACGACTTTGGCCTTGTCGGCGGTAGTGAATGCCATTCGAATTTTCTCTCAAACACGGTTGGAATCAGGTGCCGCCCCGGTTTGATAGAGCACTGCACCCCATGGATTTCATTCGGGCTTCGAATGAAGGGGCGCATTATACCCGCACCCCCTCCCTGCCGCAAGGAAAATTCCCTATTTTTCAAGGGTGGTAGCGATCATCCGCAGGGGCGCCATCTGCCCCTCCTCCGAGGCCTGGCCGAGGCCGAGGAAGCGGCCACCCGGCCCGTACAGGCGGATGGGGCCGGGCTGTCCCTGTCCGGCCCGGATCGCCTGTCCGTACGACAGGCGTCGGGCAGCGGCCTCGTCCAGGTCGAGGCGCGGCAGGGCCGCCAGCAGGGCGTCCGCCGGCTGCAGCAGGGCATGGCGCGTTTCCGGCGCCAGCGCCGCAAGGGCATCCAGGGGGATGGCGTCGTCCAGCTGCAGGCTGCCGACGCGCGTGCGACGCAGGGCGGCCAGATGGGCGCCGCAGCCGAGCGCCTCGCCGATGTCCTGCGCCAGCGTGCGCACATAGGTGCCCTTGCTGCAGTCCACGACGATGCCGAGACTGGCACCTTCCAGCGACATCATCTCCAATGCGTAGATCACCACCCGGCGCGGCGCACGCTCCAGTTCGATGCCTCTTCGAGCGTACTCGTATAGCGGGCGGCCGTCCCGCTTGAGGGCGGAATGCATCGGCGGCACCTGCTCGATCTCGCCGCGGAAGCGCGCCAGAACGTCCTCGACCTGTTCGCGCGAAACGGCCACGTCAGACGTCTCCAGCACGGCGCCGTCGGCATCCCCCGTGTCGGTGGTGACGCCGAGCCGCAGAGTGGCTGTGTAACGTTTGGCGGCGCCGAGCAACTCTCCGGAGAACTTGGTGGCCTCGCCGAAGCACAGCGGCAGCAGACCGGTGGCCATCGGGTCGAGGGTGCCGGTGTGGCCGGCCTTGGCGGCGTTGAACAGCCAGCGCGCCTTCTGCAGGGCGGCGTTGGAGCTCATTCCGCCCGGCTTGTCGAGCAGCAGGACGCCGTCGATGCGAACACGCGGCGAACGCGTCACTGGTGGCGGTCGGACTTGACCGCCTCGTCGATGAGGCGGGAGAGACGATCGCCGCGCTCGACCGACTCGTCGAAGACGAAGTGCAGTTCGGGCAGGGTGTGGATGCGGATGCGATGGCCCAGTTCGCGCCGCAGAAAGCCGCTGGCGCGCCGCAACCCCGCTTCGAGCGCACTGCGCTCGGCCTCGGGCACGAGCGTCGTGTAGAAAACCTTGGCGTGGGAGTAATCCGGCGTCAGCTCGACGCCGGTCAGCGTAATCAGGCTGACGCGCGGGTCCTTCAGCTCGAGCCGGATCAGTTCGGCCAGTTCGCGCTGCACCTGCTCGGCGACGCGGCTGCTGCGGGAGAACTCCTTCGGCATAGGCCGGCGTGCCGCTTACAGCGTGCGCGCCACTTCCTCGATCTCGAAAACCTCGAGCTGGTCGCCTTCCTGGATGTCGTTGTAGTTCTTCAGCGAGAGACCGCACTCGAAGCCGGCCTTCACCTCGCGCACGTCGTCCTTGAAGCGCTTCAGCGAATCGAGCTCGCCGGTCCAGATCACGACGTTGTCGCGCAGCAGGCGGATCTGCGAGCCGCGGCGCACGAGGCCGTCCAGCACATAGCAGCCGGCGACGGAGCCGACCTTCGAGATGCGGAACACCTGGCGGATCTCGACCAGGCCGATGGCGTTTTCCTTCTTTTCCGGCGCCAGCATGCCGGACATGGCGGCCTTCACCTCGTCCACGGCGTCGTAGATGATGTTGTAGTAGCGGATGTCCACGCCCGTGCTCTCGGCGGCCTTGCGCGCGCTGGCGTCGGCACGGGTGTTGAAGCCGATGATGACGGCCTTCGAGGCGGAAGCGAGGTTCACGTCCGATTCGCTGATGCCGCCCACCGCGGCATGGATGATGCTGACCTTCACCTCGTCGGTGGACAGCTTCTGCAGGGCGTGCGAGAGCGCCTCCTGCGAACCCTGCACGTCGGCCTTGACGATGAGGGGCAGGGTCTTCACCTCGCCCTCGCCCATCTGCTCGAACATGTTCTCCAGCTTGGCCGCCTGCTGCCTGGCCAGCTTGACGTCGCGGAACTTGCCCTGACGGAACAGCGCGATCTCGCGCGCCTTGCGCTCGTCGGGCAGCGCCAGCGCCTCGTCGCCGGCCATCGGCACGTCGGACAATCCCTGAATCTCGACCGGGATGGAGGGGCCGGCGGCCTCGATCGGCTCGCCGTTCTCGTCGAGCATGGCGCGCACGCGGCCGTAGACGGCGCCGGCCAGCACGATGTCGCCACGCTTCAGGGTGCCGGACTGCACCAGCACCGTCGCCACCGGGCCCTTGCCCTTGTCGAGGCGGGATTCGATGATGAGGCCCTTGGCCAGGGTGTCCTTCGGCGCCTTCAGCTCCAGCACCTCGGCCTGCAGCAGCACGTGCTCGATCAGGTCGTCGATGCCCTGGCCGGTTTTCGCGGAGACGGGCACAAAGGGCGAGTCGCCGCCGTATTCCTCCGGTACGACGCTTTCCGCCACCAGTTCCTGCTTGACGCGCTCGGGGTTGGCCTCCGGCTTGTCGATCTTGTTCACCGCCACCACCAGCGGCACGTTGGCTGCCTTGGCGTGGTGGATGGCCTCCTTGGTCTGCGGCATGACGCCGTCGTCGGCGGCCACCACGAGGATGACGATGTCGGTCGCCCGGGCGCCGCGGGCGCGCATGGCGGTAAACGCCTCGTGACCCGGCGTGTCGAGGAAGGTCACCATGCCGCGCGGCGTCTCGACGTGGTAGGCGCCGATGTGCTGCGTGATGCCGCCCGCCTCGCCGTGGGCGACGCGCGTCTTGCGGATGTGGTCGAGCAGCGAGGTCTTGCCGTGGTCGACGTGGCCCATGACGGTCACCACCGGTGCGCGCGGCTCGAGCGGGACGTCCTTGTGCTCCTGCTGCGCCTCGGCGAGCAGCGCGTCCGGGTCGTCAAGCTTGGCGGCCTTGGCGACATGACCCATCTCCTCGACGACGATCATCGCCGTTTCCTGGTCGAGCACCTGATTGATGGTGACCATGGAGCCGAGCTTCATGAGCACCTTGATCACTTCGGCCGCCTTCACCGCCATCTTGTGCGCCAGGTCGGCGACAGTGATGGTCTCGGGCACGTGCACCTCGCGCACGATGGGCTCGGCCGGCATTTGCGCCGGCGCATGCTCTTCCTGGGCGTGATGGCGGTGCCGTCCGCCCGCCTTGGCGCCACGCCAGCCCGAGGCGCCTGCGGTGTCGCCGCGCGTCTTGATGGTGCGCTTCTTCGCGGCCTCTTCCTTCCAGGCGGCGGCTGCCTTCTTCTGTTTCTCCTCCTTCTTGTCGGGCTTGCCGGCCGGCTTGTGCAGCGTTCCCGTGGTGCCGGGCGCGGCTTCCTGCGTCTTGGCCTTCTCCGCCTCGGCGGTCTGCTGGGCGAGGCGCTCCTCGGCCTCCTGCTTCGCCTTGGCTTCGCGCTCCTGCTTCTCCTTCAGCTCCGCCGCCTGGCGCGCCATCAGCTCGGACTGTTTTTGCGACTCCAGCTCGCGCAGGCGGGCCTGCTCGGCATCCACCACAGGCTGGGGCGCGGCGGCGGGCGTCGACGCAGGGGCTTCCGCCACCTGCGTCTCGTCGCGCTTGATGAAGACACGCTTCTTGCGCACCTCCACCTGGATGGTGCGCGCCTTGCCGGTGGCGTCGGATTTCTTGATCTCCGTCGTCTGCTTGCGCGTCAGGGTGATCTTCGATTTGCTCTCAGTGGCACCGTGCGACTTGCGCAGGTAGTCGAGCAGCTTGGTCTTGTCGGCGTCGCTGAGCAGATCGGCCTCGCCCTTCTTGCTCACGCCGGCCTTGGCCAGCTGCTCGAGCAGCGCGGCGGCGGGCATTTTCAGATCGCTGGCGAATTGGCTTACGCTGGTCTGTGCCATGTCGGCTCCTTATTCGAACCAGTGCGCGCGCGCCGTGGTGATCAGGTTTCTGGCCCGCTCGTCGTTGATGCCGGAGAGCTCGACCAGCTCGTCCACGGCCAGGTCGGCGAGATCGTCACGCGTGCGGATGTTGCCGCGCGCCAACTTGGCGGCCAGCGGCTTGTCCATGCCTTCCAGGTTGAGCAGATCGTCGGCGACGTTCTCGATCTGCTCCTCGTCGACAATCGCCTCGGTCAGCAGCACGTTTCGCGCGCGGTTGCGCAGCTCGCTGACGGTGTCCTCGTCGAATGCCTCGATCTCGAGCATCTCGTTCAAGGGTACGTAGGCGATTTCCTCGATTGTGGAGAAGCCCTCCTCGATCAGGATGTCGGCCACCTCCTCGTCGACGTCGAGCTTTTCCATGAACAGCTTGCGGATCGAGCCGTGCTCCTCCTCGGATTTCTTCTGCGATTCCTCGACCGTCATCAGGTTGATGGCCCAGCCGGTGAGCTCCGAGGCCAGACGCACGTTCTGGCCGGAGCGGCCGATGGCGATGGCCAGGTTGTCCTCGTCGACGACGACGTCCATGCTGTGCTTTTCCTCGTCCACGACGATGCTGCTGACGTCGGCAGGCGCCAGGGCGCCGATGACGAACTGGGCCGGGTCGGCCGACCAGAGCACGATGTCGACGCGCTCGCCTGCAAGTTCGTTGGTCACCGCGGTGACGCGCGAACCGCGCATGCCGACGCAGGTGCCAATCGGGTCGACGCGCGGGTCATTGGATTTGACGGCGATCTTGGCGCGCACGCCGGGATCGCGCGCCGCCGACTTGATCTCGAGCAGGCCGTCTTCCATCTCGGGCACTTCCAGCTCGAACAGCTTGATGATGAATTCCGGCGCGGTGCGCGAGAGGATCAACTGCGGGCCGCGCGCGGCGCGGTCGATCTTGAGCAGGTAGGCGCGCACGCGGTCGCCGACGCGCAGGTTCTCCTTCGGGATCATCTGGTCGCGCGGCAGCACCGCCTCGATGCGGCCGGCCTCGATGATTGCGTTGCCGCGCTCGATGCGCTTCACCGTGCCGGTGACGAGGTGCTCCTTGCGCTCGAGGAAGTCGTTCAGCACCTGCTCGCGCTCGGCGTCGCGGATCTTCTGCAGGATGACCTGCTTGGCGGCCTGGGCGCCGATGCGCCCGAAGTCGATCGGATCGAGCTGCTCCTCGATGAACTCGTCGAGCTGGATCTCGGGCATCTCGGCCTGAGCCTCGGTCAGCCCGATCTGGGCGTCGGGGTTCTCCACCGCCTCGTCGGGCACGACCTGCCAGCGGCGGAAGGACTCGAACTCGCCGGTTTCCTGGTCGATGGCGACGCGCACATCGGCCTCCTCGTTGATTTTCTTCTTGGTGGCCGAGGCCAGCGCCAACTCCAGGGCGGCGAAAACGATGTCCTTGGCCACGTTCTTCTCGCGCGCCAGGGCATCCACCAGCAGCAACATCTCCTTGCTCATAACGCTCTCCTGCCCATCCTTAATCAGAATTTCGGCACCAGGCGGGCCTTGTCCACCTGATCCAGCTCGAATTCGTGCATCACGCCGTTGCTCGCCAGCCTGAGCCGGCCGCCCTTGACACCCGCCAGCACACCAGTGAAGTTGCGCTGGCCGTTCACCGCCAGGCGCAGACGCAGCTGCGCCTCATGGCCGGCGAAGCGGACAAAATCCGCTTCCTTCTTCAGCGGCCGGTCTAGCCCGGGCGAGGACACCTCGAGCCGGTCGTAGTCGATGTCCTCGACGGCGAACAGGCGCGTCAGGTGGTTGCTCACTGCGGCGCAGTCATCGACCGTCACCCCCTTCGGACAGTCGATGAAGACGCGCAGCAGCCGGGCACGCGGACTGGTCTCGAAATCGACCAGCTCGTACCCCAGGCCGTTGACCGCCTGCTCTATGACCGTGACCAGTTCCATGCGCTACAAATAAAAAATGGGCGGAACGCCCATCTCGTGCCTTTCCGTTGCCCGCTCGCGCCCGCGAACCGGCCCGGAAACCGGAAAACTTTGAAATTATAGCCGAAGTTGCCGGGAAACTACAATCGATTTCCCGATGTTTCCCCCTTGCCGGCGGGCGGCAGGGCTTTCATGAGGGCGCGCACCTCTTCCTCGGCGAGCTCGGTCACCATGCCGCGCTTGAGGCGGGGCGGCAGGGACACCGGGCCGAAGCGCACGCGGATGAGGCGGCTGACCTGCACGCCGATGGCCTCGAACAGGCGCCGCACCTCGCGGTTGCGGCCCTCGTTGAGGGTGACGTGGTACCAGCGGTTGGTGCCCTCCCCGCCGCGGGCGAAGAGGGAATTGAAATGGGCGGCGCCGTCTTCCAGCTCGATGCCCTCGAGCAGGGCATCCTCCTGCGCCTCGGAGAGCTCGCCGACGATGCGCACGGCGTACTCGCGCTCCAGCTCGTAGCGCGGGTGCATGAGGCGGTTGGCCAGCTCGCCGTTGCTGGTGAAAATGAGCAGGCCCTCGGTGTTGAAGTCGAGCCGGCCGACGTTCACCCAGCGGCCGCCGCCGATGCGCGGCAGCTTGTCGAAGACGCTGGGACGACCCTCGGGGTCGTCGCGCGAAACGATCTCGCCCTCCTGTTTGTGGTAGATCAGCACGCGCGGCGTGCGCGGCCCAAATTTCAGATTGACCGGCCGGCCATTCACCCGCACGCGGTCCTGCGGGCCGATGCGCTGGCCGACATGGGCCGGCTTGCCGTTCACGCTGACGCGCCCGGCAAGGATCCATTCCTCCAGTTCGCGGCGCGAGCCGAGACCGGCCTGGGCCAGCATCTTGTGCAGCTTCTGGGGCTCGGCATGAGGCACGGCATGGCGCGCGGACTTGCCGCGGCGCCCGCCGGGGCGCGGCTTGCCGTCCGGCGCGATGCGGTTGCCGTCGACTTCCTGGCGCTTCGGGCGTGCGCGGTTGCCGTCCGGCTGCGCGTCGTTCCTGCCCGCCGGCGGACGGAAGGGGCTACGCTTGCGCTGCATCGGCAAGATCCATCACCCGTTCGATTTCTGTGAGCGGCGGCAACTCGGCGAGGCTGCGCAGGCGCAGGTCATCGAGGAACTTCTTCGTCGTGGCGTACAGCGCCGGGCGGCCCGGCGTGTCGCGGTGGCCGACGGTGTCGATCCAGCCGCGCCCCTCGAGCACCTTGATCACGTTGGGCGAGACGGCGACGCCGCGGATGTCCTCGATGTCGCCGCGCGTCACCGGCTGGCGATAGGCGATGATGGCCAGCGTTTCCAGGACGGCGCGCGAGTAGCGCGGCGGCTTCTCGTTCTTGAGGCGGTCGAGGTAGGACTGGTACTCCGGCCTGGTCTGGAAGCGCCAGCCGCTGGCGAGCTGCACCAGCTCCACGCCGCGGCCCGACCACTCGGAGCGGATGTCGTTGAGCAGCACGCGCCAGGTGTCGTCGTCGAACTCCTCGTCGAACAGCTTCTTCATGTCCGAGAGGGACAGCGGCTCGGGCGTGGTGAGCAGCGCCGTCTCGAGGATGCGCTTGTATTCCTCAGGGGTGTACGGTTGCGACGTCGACATCGTTCGGTCCATTTCCGGATTGGGCCAATTTTACATAGATCGGCGCGAACACTTCGCGCTGCGTCACCTCGATCAGGCGCTCGCGCACGAGCTCGAGCACGGCAAGGAAGTTCACCACCAGACCGGCCACACCGAGCGAAAGATCGAAGAGATCGGCGAACTCGAGGTAGGCGCCGCCCTGCAGCTTGCGCAGGACGATGCTCATGTGCTCACGCACGGAGAGTTCCTCGCGCCGCACCTTGTGGTGCTGCATCACCCTGGCGTGCTTCATCAGCGACAGCCAGGCCACCTGCAGGTCGTGCAGGTTCACGTCGGGCAGGCGCTCGGCGGCGGCGTCGGCGATCCACACCGAGACCCACTGGTAGTCGCGCATCGCCTGCGGCAGCGCATCGATCTTCGCCGCGGCGGCCTTCATCTGCTCGTACTCGAGCAGGCGGCGCACCAGCTCGGCGCGCGGATCGAGCGCCTCCTCTTCATCGACCTTCTTCGGCCGCGGCAGCAGCATGCGCGACTTGATCTCCAGCAGCATCGCCGCCATGAGCAGGTATTCGGCAGCCAGTTCGAGGTTGCGCACGCGCATCGCCTCGACGTACTCGAGGTACTGCGCCGTCAGCGGCGCCATCGCGATGTCGAGGATGTTGAGGTTGGCCTTGCGGATCAGGTAGAGCAGCAGGTCGAGCGGGCCCTCGAAGGACTCGAGATACACCTCCAGCGCGTCGGGCGGGATATAGAGGTCCTTCGGCAGCTCGGGCAGCGGCTCGCCATAGAGCTTGGCGACATGCGCCAGTTCGGGCGACGCTGCCTGCTCGGGTTCCGGTTGGGTTTCCATGCGTTCCTCAGGCCACCGTATAGGCGCCGGTGCCGATGGCGATCAGCTCGCCGGTGTCGTTGTGCAGCTCCATGCGTGTCACCGCCACCTTGTTGCCGGTGCGCAAAATGTAGCCCTTCGCCTCGAACCACTGTCCGAGCCCCGGGCGCAGGTAGTCGACGCGCATGTCGATGGTGCCGATGCGGGCGAAGCGCTGCAGGCGCTCCTCGATGGAAACGTCACGCAGTTTCTTCTGCAGGCCGAGGAAGGCTGTGAGGCCGCCGCAGACGTCGATCACCGAGGAGATGACGCCGCCGTGCAGGTTGCCGCGCATGAAGTTGCCGACCAGCTCGGGCCGCATGGCAAAGCGCAGCACCGGGCTCTCGCCGGCGAGCGAGACGACGTCCAGACCGAGCACCTTGTTGAAGGGGATCTTCTCGGCGAAGACCTCGTGGATCGAGGCCAGCAGCTTCGCTTCGGCGTCCTTGTGTGCCATGCGTTGTCAGGTGTAGTCGAGGCCAATGGCCTCGCGCACGTCGCGCATGGTCTCGCCGGCGAGCTTACTCGCTTTCTCGCAGCCGTCGGCGATGATGCTGCGCACCAGGGTCGGGTCGTCGATGTAGGCCTGGGCGCGCTCGTGCATCGGCTCCTGCTCCTTGAGCACGGCGTCGATCACCGGGTGCTTGCATTCGATGCAGCCGATGCCGGCGCTGCGGCAGCCCTGCTGCACCCACTGCTTGGTGCCTTCGTCGGAATACACCAGGTGGAATTGCCAGACCGGGCACTTGTCCGGGTCGCCGGCATCGGTGCGGCGCACGCGCGCCGGATCGGTCTGCATGGTGCGGATCTTCTTCGTCACCGAGTCGGCGCTCTCGCGCAGATAGATGGCGTTGTTGTAGGACTTGGACATCTTCTGCCCGTCGAGGCCGGGCATCTTCGCCGCCTCGGTGAGCAGTGCGCCCGGCTCGACGAGGATCATCTTGGCCTCGCCCTCGAGGAAGCCGAACAGGCGCTCGCGGTCCTCGATCGGCAGGTTCTGCACCTCCTCGATCAGGGCGCGGGCGCGGTCGCGCGCCTGGTGGTCGCCGTCCTGCCTGAAGCGCGTGCGCAGCTCGTCGTACAGTCCGGCGCGCTTGGCGCCGAGCTTCTTCAGCGCCGCGCGCGCCTTTTCCTCGAAGTCCGGCTCGCGGCCGTAAAGGTGGTTGAAGCGGCGCGCGATCTCGCGCGAGAACTCGATGTGCGGCACCTGGTCCTCGCCCACCGGCACGCGATTGGCGCGGTAGATGAGGATGTCGGCCGACTGCAGCAGCGGGTAGCCGAGGAAGCCGTAGGTGGACAGGTCCTTGTGCTCCAGCTTCTCCTGCTGGTCCTTGTAGGTCGGCACGCGCTCGAGCCAGCCGAGCGGCGTCATCATCGACAGCAGCAGGTGCAGTTCGGCATGCTCGGGCACGCGCGACTGGATGAACAGCGTCGCCTGCGCCGGATCGACGCCGGCGGCGAGCCAGTCGATGACCATCTCCCAGGCGTTCTCCTCGATGGTGCCTGGCTCGTCGTAGGCGGTGGTCAGCGCGTGCCAGTCGGCGACGAAGAACAGGCAGGGGTACTCGTTCTGCAGTTGGACCCAGTTTTTCAGGACGCCATGGTAATGGCCGAGATGGAGGCGCCCGGTGGGGCGCATGCCGGAGAGGACTCTTTCTGCGTACATGGTTATCGTTCTAGAACTGGAAAATGACGGCCAGCAGGTGGCGGAAACCCACCATCAGCGGCCAGAGAATGACGCCGAGTATATCGGTGAACAGGAGCAACAGCAGGATCGCCAGGCCGTAGGGCTCGAGGCGGGAGAAGCGCCAGGCCAGGCGGTGCGGCAGCAGGCTGACGGCGATGCGGCCGCCATCGAGCGGCGGGATCGGCAGCAGGTTGAGCAGCATCAGCACGGCGTTGATCTCGATGCCGGCGAGCGCCATCTTGGTCATCGGCACGGTGTACAGGTTTTCCGGCGTCGCAGCGGCGATTTTCAGCAGCAGCGCCCAGCCAATCGCCATGAGCAGGTTGGTGCCCGGGCCGGCGGCGGCCACCCAGAGCATGTCCCGTTTCGGATTGCGCAGGCGCGAGAAGTCCACCGGCACCGGCTTGGCCCAGCCGAACAGCATGGCGCTGCCGCCGATCAGCTTGCTCGCCACCAGGATGGCGCCGGGCACGAGGATGGTGCCGACCGGATCGACATGGCGCAGGGGATTCAGGCTGATGCGTCCGGCCAGATAAGCGGTCGGATCGCCGAAGTGCCGCGCCACGTAGCCGTGGGCGGCTTCGTGCAGGGTGATGGCGAGGAGGACCGGAATGGCGTAGATCGCCAGGGTCTGGATCAGGCTGTCCATGTCGGGGGGCTTGGATAAGCGGGTGATTCTACCAGACCGTCTAGTCCAGCCCGAGGGGTTCCAGCGGCCCGCGCCCCGCCCGCACCAACTCGGGCGCGGGTCCGGTGAGGTCGACCACGGTGGTCATTTCCAGGCCGCAGGCGCCGGCCTCGATGACGAGTTCGATGCGCTTCTCCAGGCGCTCGCGGATCTCCTCTGGGTCGTTCAGCGGCAGTCCGTCGCCGGGCAGCATCAGGGTCGAGGTCAGCATCGGCTCGTTCAGTTCCCCGAGCAGCGCCAGCGGCACGGGATGGGCGGGAATGCGCAGGCCGATGGTCTTGCGCTTGGGGTGCAGGATGCGCCGCGGCAGTTCCTTGGTGCCCTCGAGGATGAAGGTGTAGCTGCCCGGCGTGGTCGCCTTGAGCAGGCGGAACTGGGCGTTATCCACCCGCGCGTAGGTGGCGATCTCGGAGAGGTCGCGGCACATCAGGGTGAAATGGTGTCGCTCGTCCACTTCGCGAATGGCGCGGATGCACGCCACGGCCTCGGCGTCGCCGATCCGGCAGCCGAGCGAATAGGCCGCGTCGGTCGGAAAGGCGACCACCCCGCCGGCGCGCAGGATCTCGGCGGCCTGGCGGATCAGGCGCGGCTGCGGCTGGACGGGATGGACGGAGAAGAATTGCGCCATCCCAAGCTCACAACAATTCGTCCCAGATCGGCACCAGATCGTCGGGCAGCGGCGGCGTCATGCCGAGGTCGGCGTAGCTCTCGCCGGGGCCGTGGAAATCCGAGGCGACCGAAGCCTTCAGGCCGAAGTGCCGCGCCAGGCGCGCGCATTCATGCACCTCC
>VGHJ01000040.1 GCA_016868295.1 Betaproteobacteria bacterium
GCAGGGCGCCGGCGACCAGGGTCTGATGTTCGGCTATGCCTGCAACGAGACGCCGCAGCTGATGCCGATGCCGATCTACTACGCCCACCGCATCATGCAGCGCCAGGCCGAGGTGCGCCGCGACGGCCGCCTGCCCTGGCTGCGCCCCGACGCCAAGAGCCAGCTCACGGTGAAATACGTCGACGACAAGCCGGTCGCCATCGAAACCGTCGTGGTGTCCACCCAGCACGACCCCGACGTCTCGCACGCCCAGCTCTCCGAAGCGGTGATCGAGGAGATCATCAAGCCGGTGCTGCCGAAGGAGATGCTCCAGGGCAAGGTGCGCTATCTGGTGAACCCGACTGGCCGCTTCGTCGTCGGCGGCCCGCACGGCGACTGCGGCCTCACCGGCCGCAAGATCATCGTCGACACCTACGGCGGCGCGGCGCACCACGGCGGCGGCGCCTTCTCCGGCAAGGACCCCTCGAAGGTCGACCGTTCCGCCGCCTACGCCTGCCGCTACGTGGCGAAGAACGTCGTCGCCGCCGGCCTCGCCGACCGCTGCGAAGTGCAGGTGGCCTACGCCATCGGCGTCGCCCAGCCGGTCTCGCTGATGGTGCACACCTACGGCACCGGCAAGATCGCCGAAGAGAAGATCGAGGCGCTGATCCGCAAGCATTTCGACCTGCGGCCGAAAGGCATCATCCAGTCGCTCGACCTGCTCCGTCCGATCTACCTGAAGACCGCCGCCTACGGCCACTTCGGCCGCGACGAGCCGGAATTCACCTGGGAAGCGCTCGACAAGGCCGCGGCGCTGAAGGCCGACGCCGGGTTGTAAGCATTACCCGCTTGGGGGGGTTGGGGTAGTCCCGCCCTCCTTAGCGGCAGACTGCGCCGAATGCGTCGGACGGGACCACCCCAGCCCCACCCGAACCGCTTTTGCGATACTGGAAGTCAATACACCCCCGGCGTATAATGCGCAGCTTCCGAGGAGCGCTGCGAGGCGCCGATGTACGCAGGTAAATGCGTCGGCCCCCAGGCTCGGACAGGTTTCAACGGCGCTCACCTCAACCCGTGCCGGCACGGGAGCGCAGGTGAGCACGGACTCCCCCCTCTCCCCCCGGCTGCTTTGACAAGGAGCCAACATGAACGCTGTTATCCAACCCTCCGGTTTCACCGATTTCAAGGTCGCCGACCTCAAGCTCGCCGACTGGGGCCGCAAGGAAATCAGGATCGCCGAGACTGAGATGCCGGGCCTGATGGCCATCCGCGAGGAGTTCGCCAAGAGCCAGCCGCTCAAGGGCGCGCGCATCACCGGCTCGCTGCACATGACCATCCAGACCGCCGTGCTGATCGAGACTTTGCGCGCGCTCGGCGCCGAGGTGCGCTGGGCCTCCTGCAACATCTTCTCGACGCAGGACCACGCCGCCGCCGCGATCGCCGCCGGCGGCACCGCGGTGTTCGCCGTCAAGGGCGAGACGCTGGAGGAATACTGGGACTACACCCACCGCATCTTCGAATGGCCGGACAACGGTTTCTCGAACATGATCCTCGACGACGGCGGCGACGCCACGCTGCTGCTGCATCTCGGCGCCAAGGCCGAGAAGGACATTTCCGTCATCGCCAAGCCGACCTCGGAGGAAGAAACCATCCTCTTCGCCGCCATCAAGTCCAAGCTCGCCACCGACAAGACCTGGTACTCGACGCGCCTGGAGAGAATCAAGGGCGTCACCGAGGAGACCACCACCGGCGTGCATCGCCTCTACCAGATGCACGAGAAGGGCGACCTGAAGATCCCGGCCATCAACGTGAACGACTCGGTCACCAAGTCGAAGTTCGACAATCTCTACGGCTGCCGCGAGTCGCTGGTGGACGGCATCAAGCGCGCCACCGACGTCATGGTCGCCGGCAAGATCGCCCTCGTTTGCGGCTACGGCGACGTCGGCAAGGGCTCGGCGCAGGCGCTGCGTGCGCTCTCGGCACAGGTGTGGGTCACCGAGATCGACCCGATCTGCGCGCTGCAGGCGGCGATGGAAGGCTACCGCGTCGTCACCATGGACTACGCCGCCGACAAGGCCGACATCTTCGTCACCGCCACCGGCAACTACCACGTCATCACCCACGCCCACATGGCGAAGATGAAGGACCAGGCCATCGTCTGCAACATCGGCCACTTCGACAACGAGATCGACGTCGCCTCGATCGAGCAATACAAGTGGGAGGAGATCAAGCCGCAGGTCGACCACGTCATCTTCCCCGACGGCAAGAGGATCATCCTGCTCGCCAAGGGCCGCCTGGTGAACCTCGGCTGCGCCACCGGCCACCCGAGCTACGTGATGAGCTCCTCGTTCGCCAACCAGACCATCGCGCAGATCGAGCTGTTCACGCGCAACGCCGACTACCCGGTAGGCGTGTATACGCTGCCCAAGCATCTCGACGAGAAGGTGGCGCGCCTGCAGCTCGCCAAACTCAACGCCCAGCTGACGACGCTCACCACCCAGCAGGCCGCCTACATCGGCGTGCCCGTCGAGGGCCCCTACAAGTCGACGCACTACCGCTACTGACGCGGCGCGCATGAAGCCCGAGATCTCCTTCGAGTTCTTCCCGCCGCAGACGGCCGAGGGCGCGGAGAAGCTGCGCGCCACGCGGCGCCAGCTCGCCCAGTTGAAGCCGGCCTTCTTCTCGTGCACCTTCGGCGCCGGCGGCTCGACACGCGACCGCACGCTGGAGACGGTGCTGGAGATGCAGGCCGAGAGCCTGCCGGCGGCGCCGCACCTGTCCTGCATCGGTTCGACGCGGGAGAACGTGCACGCCATCCTGGAACGCTATCGGGCGGCGGGCATCCGCCGCCTCGTCGCCCTGCGCGGCGACTTGCCCTCGGGCATGGCCGATCCGGGCGAGTTCCGCTACGCCAACGAACTGGTGGAGTTCATCCGCGCCGAAACCGGCGACTGGTTCCGCATCGAAGTGGCGGCCTACCCGGAATGCCATCCGCAGGCGCGCAGCCCGCGCGACGACTTGATCAACTTCAAGCGCAAGGTCGACGCCGGCGCCGACTCGGCCATCACGCAGTACTTCTACAACGCCGACGCCTACGCGCATTTCGTCGAGGAGGCGCGGGCGCTCGGCGTCACCGTGCCGATCGTGCCGGGCGTCATGCCGATCGCCAACTTCAGCAAGATCGCCCGCTTCTCGGACGCCTGCGGCGCGGAGATCCCACGCTGGATGCGCCGCCGCTTCGAGAGCCTCGGCGACGACGCCGCCGCGGTGCGCGCCTTCGGCCTCGACGTGGTGACGGAACTCTGCGAGCGCCTGCTCGCCCAGGGGGCGCCGGGCCTGCACTTCTATACCCTCAACCAGGCCGGACTGACCTCGACCATCTGCCAGCGGCTCGGTCTGTAGTAGTCCCGGAAAAGTCAGTCGCTGCAATACGGCGAAACAGACGCAACTTAGCGCCGTTTGCTGCCGCCGCCAAGGATCGAGCCGAGCACGCCACGCAGCACCTGGCGGCCGAGCTCCGAGCCGATGGCGCGGGCGGCGCTCTTCACCGCCGCCTCGGCCACCGACTGGCGGCCGCCACGCGAACCCCCTCCGCCGAAAATATCGCCGAGAATGCCGCCGTCCTGTTGCGGCTGACTTTTCGGCCGCGGCGCCTCGCGCGGCGCTGCAGCCTCGGCCGCCTGCGCGGCGCGCGCCTTGAGCTTCTCGTAGGCCGATTCGCGATCCACCGCCTTTTCGTAGTGGCCGTAGAGCAGCGAACGCTTGATCGCCCCCATGCGTTCCCCGGCCGTGAGCGGACCGATGCGCGAGGCCGGCGGCAGGATGAAGGCGCGCTCGACGACGCTCGGGCGGCCCTTCTCGTCGAGGCAGGACACCAGCGCCTCGCCGACGCCCATCTCGGTGATGGCCGCCTCGGTGTCGAGCTTGGGGTTCTGCCGCAGCGTCTGCGCCGCCGTCTTCACCGCCTTCTGGTCGCGCGGCGTGAAGGCGCGCAGGGCGTGCTGGACGCGGTTGCCGAGCTGGCCGAGCACGGTTTCCGGCACGTCGAGCGGGTTCTGCGTGATGAAGTAGACGCCGACGCCCTTCGAGCGGATCAGGCGCACCACCTGCTCGATCTTCTCCAGCAGCGCCGGCGGCGCCTCGTTGAAGAGCAGGTGCGCCTCGTCGAAGAAGAAGACGAGCTTCGGCTTGTCGAGGTCGCCCGCCTCGGGCAGCTGCTCGAAGAGCTCGGCCAGCAGCCAGAGCAGGAAGGTCGAATACAGGCGCGGCGCGTTGAGCAGCTTCTCGGCGGCGAGGATGTTCACCATGCCGCGGCCCTTGGCATCCGTCTGCATCAGGTCGGCGATGTCGAGCATCGGCTCGCCGAAGAAGGCCTCGCCGCCCTGCGCCTCCAGCGACAGCAGGTTGCGCTGGATGGCGCCGACGGAAGCGGCCGAGATGTTGCCGTACTCGGTGGTGAACTGCTTGGCGTTGTCGCCGACGTGCTGCACCATCGCCCGCAGGTCCTTCAGGTCGAGCAGCAGCAGGCCGTTGTCGTCGGCGATCTTGAACACCAGCTGCAGCACGCCGGCCTGGGTGTCGTTGAGGTTGAGCAGCCGCCCGAGCAGGAGCGGCCCCATGTCGGAAACGGTGGCGCGCACCGGATGGCCCGCCTCGCCGAAGACGTCCCAGAACACCGCCGGGAAGGCGGCCGGCTGCGGCGCCTCGATGCCGAGCGAGTCGAGGCGCGCCTTGAGCTTCGGCGTCAGGCTGCCGGTCGCCCCCAAGCCGGATAGATCGCCCTTGACGTCGGCCATGAACACCGGCACGCCGATGGCGGAGAGCCGCTCGGCCAGCAGCTGCAGGGTGACCGTCTTGCCGGTGCCGGTGGCGCCGGTGATGAGGCCGTGGCGGTTGGCCAGCGCCGGCAGCAGCGCCAGTTCGAGTTCGCCGGATTTCGCGATGACGAGCGGCTCGGCCATGCGACTTCTCCCGTGAGTGTAAAATCGCATTTTATCAGCGCAGTTTCGACGAGAGGTTAGACATGGCCGGCCATTCCAAATGGGCCAACATCCAGCACCGCAAGGGGCGCCAGGACGCCAAGCGCGGCAAGATATTCACCAAGCTCATCAAGGAAATCACCGTCGCCGCCAAGATGGGCGGCGGCGACCCCGGAGCCAACCCGCGCCTGCGCCTGGCCATCGACAAGGCCAAGGCGCAGAGCCTGCCCAAGGACACCATGGAGAACGCCATCAAGCGCGGCACCGGCCAGCTCGAAGGCGTCACCTACGAGGAGATCCGCTACGAGGGCTATGGCATCGGCGGCGCGGCGGTGATGGTGGACTGCCTCACCGACAACAAGACGCGCACGGTGGCCGACGTGCGCCACGCCTTCTCCAAGAACGGCGGCAACATGGGCGCCGAAGGCTCGGTCGCCTTCCAGTTCAAGCACTGCGGCCAGTTCCTCTTCGCCCCCGGCACCAGCGAGGACAAGGCGATGGAGGCGGCGCTGGAAGCCGGCGCCGAGGACGTGCTGACCAACGAGGACGGCAGCATCGAGGTGATCTGCGCGCCGGGAGACTTCCTCGCCGTCAAGGCCGGGCTGGAGCAGGCCGGGCTCAAGGCGGAAGTGGCCGACGTCACCCTCAAGCCGCTCAACGAGACCGAGCTCGCCGGCGAGGACGCGGCTAAAATGCAGAAGCTGCTCGACGCGCTCGACGCGCTCGACGACGTGCAGGAAGTCTATTCCACCGCGGTCATCGACGAGGCCTGAGAGCGGTGGGAGAGCCGGCCGCGCCCGTCCGCATCCTCGGCATCGATCCCGGCCTGCGCGTCACCGGCTTCGGCGTCATCGAAAAGTCCGGCAACAGGCTCGCCTACGTCACCAGCGGCTGCGTCAGGACGCCGGAGGACGGCAGCCTGCCGCTGCGCCTGAAGACCATCCTCGGCGGCCTGCGCGAAGTCATCGTCGCGCACCGGCCGCAGCAGATCGCCGTCGAGATCGTCTTCGTCAACGTCAACCCGAAGTCCACGCTGCTGCTCGGCCAGGCGCGCGGCGCCGCCATCTGCGCGGCGGTCGACGCCGAACTGCCGGTGGCCGAGTACACCGCGCTGCAGGTCAAGCAGTCCGTGGTCGGCAACGGCCACGCCGCCAAGGAGCAGGTGCAGCACATGGTGCGCCGCCTGCTCGCCCTGCCCGGCGACCCGAGCCTGGACGCCGCTGACGCGCTCGCCTGCGCCATCTGCCACGCCCACGGCGGCCAGGGTCTGGGCGCGCTGTCGACGGCCGGGCTGCGCGTGCGCCGCGGCCGGCTGGGCTGATCGGCTCGCCTGCGGCTAGAATGCCTCCATTTGTCCGCGGAGCGTGGATATGATTGGCCGCCTGACCGGCATCTTGCTGGAAAAGAATCCGCCCCAGATCACGCTCGACGTCGCCGGCGTCGGCTACGAGATCGACGTGCCGATGAGCACCTTCTACAATCTGCCCGCCGCGGGCGAGCAGGTCATCCTGCACACCCATCTCGCCGTGCGCGAGGACGCCCACCAGCTCTTCGGCTTCGCCACGGAAGCCGAGCGCGCCGCCTTCCGCCAGTTGCTGAAGATCTCCGGCATCGGCGCGCGCACCGCGCTGGCGGTGCTCTCCGGCCTGTCGGTGGCCGAGCTCTCCCAGGCGGTGGCGGCGCAGGAGCCCGGCCGGCTGACGATGATTCCCGGCATCGGCAAGAAGACCGCCGAGCGCCTGCTGCTGGAGCTGCGCGACCGCATGAAGGGCATCGTCGCCGTCGCCCCGGCCGCGGCTGTCTCCTCCTCGAACGACATCCTCAACGCCCTGCTGGCGCTGGGCTACAACGAGCGCGAAGCGCAGGCGGCGCTGAAGGCCCTGCCCGCCGATGTCTCGGTGTCGGACGGCATCCGTCTGGCGCTCAAATCGCTGTCGAAGGCCTGAGGGGTACAATCCCTAGCCCATGGACTACAAGAACCTCGCCCGCATCGTCCTCGTCACCCTGCTGGCGCTCGGCTGCTTCCTCATCCTGCGGCCCTTCATCGCGGCGATCCTCTTTTCCGCCATCGTCTGCGTCACCACCTGGCCGCTGCATCGGTGGCTGCTGGCGCGCCTCGGCAACCGGCCGGTGCTGGCGTCCAGCCTCATGACGCTGCTGCTCATGCTGGTCGTCCTGGTGCCGATGATCTTCCTCGCCGCCAGCCTGGCCGATGCCATGCCCCTGCTGGCGAGCAAGCTGCGCGCCTTCTTCGAGCATGCCTCGGCCGCCCCGCCGGACTGGCTGCGACGCATTCCCCTCGTCGGCGAGCAGCTCGATGCCCATTGGCACAAGCTCGCCGAGAACCGCGACGAGCTCAACAGCCTGCTCAAGCAGTTCTACGAGCCGACGCGCAAGCTGCTGACGGCGATCGTCACGTTGACCGGCGAAGGGCTGCTGCAACTGGTGCTGGTGCTGTTCATCGCCTTTTTCTTCTACCGCGACGGCGAGGCGCTGGCCGCGCGACTGCACAGCGGCAGCCGCCAGCTCGGCGGCGAACTGGGAGGGCAGATGCTCGACCTGACGCGCGGCACCGTGATGGGCGTGATGGCCGGCATCGTCGGCACGGCGGCGGCGCAGGCGCTGGTGGCGCTGGTCGGCTTCCTCATCGCCGGCGTGCCGGGCGCCATGCTGCTCTCGGCGGCGATCTTCTTCCTCTCCATGATCCCCGTCGGGCCGCCGCTCATCTGGGGCGGCGCCGCCTTCTGGCTCTACGACCAGGGCCAGACCGGCTGGGCCGTCTTCATGGTGATCTGGGGCGTGGCCGTCATCAGCAGCATCGACAACTTCGTCAAGCCGCTGCTCATCAGCCGCACCGCCAGCCTGCCCATCCTGCTCATCGCGCTGGGCGTCTTCGGCGGCATCATCGCCTTCGGCTTCATCGGCATCTTCCTCGGCCCGGTGCTGCTGGCGCTGGGCCTGGTCCTGGCCGAGAAATGGACCGCCGCCCGGACCGCCGCGGAGCAGCGGACTTGATCGAGACCGACCGGCTGATCTCGGCCGCGCCCGAATCCTCGCAGGAGGCGCAGATCGAACGCGCCCTGCGGCCGCGCAGGCTGGAGGAATACGTCGGCCAGCGCAAGATCCGCGACCAGCTTTCCATCTTCATCGAGGCGGCGAGGAAGCGGAAGGAGGCGCTCGACCACGTCCTGCTCTTCGGCCCGCCTGGCCTCGGCAAGACCACGCTGGCCCACATCATCGCCCACGAGATGGGCGTGAATCTGCGCCACACCTCGGGCCCGGTGCTGGAGCGCGCCGGCGACCTGGCGGCGATCCTCACCAACCTCGAGCCGCACGACGTGCTCTTCATCGACGAGATCCACCGCCTCTCGCCGGTGGTGGAGGAGATCCTCTACCCGGCGCTGGAGGATTTCCAGATCGACATCATGATCGGCGAGGGGCCGGCGGCGCGCTCGGTCAAGCTCGACCTGCCGCCGTTCACCCTCGTCGGCGCCACCACGCGCGCCGGCATGCTGACCAACCCGCTGCGCGACCGCTTCGGCATCGTCTCGCGCCTGGAGTTCTACACGCCGGAGGAACTCTCGCGCATCGTCACGCGTTCGGCGCAGCTGCTCAATGTCGACATCGCCGCCGAAGGCGCCTTCGAGATCGCCCGCCGCGCACGCGGCACGCCGCGCATCGCCAACCGCCTGCTGCGCCGCGTGCGCGACTTCGCCGAGGTGAAGGCGGAGGGCGCCATCACGCAACTGGTCGCCGACGCCGCATTGACCATGCTCGACGTCGATCACGTCGGTCTCGACATCATGGACCGCAAGCTGCTCGGCGCCGTGCTGGAGAAGTTCGCCGGCGGCCCGGTCGGCCTCGACAACCTGGCGGCGGCCATCGGCGAGGCGCGCGACACCATCGAGGACGTGCTCGAGCCCTACCTCATCCAGCAGGGCTACCTGCAGCGCACGCCGCGCGGCCGCATGGCCACCGCCGCCACCTGGCGCCACTTCGGCCTCGCCGCGCCCGGCCGCGACGGCAGCGGCGAGCTCTGGTCCGAGTAACCTCGCAACGCCCCGGCCGGCGTTTACGCAGGCAGGTCCCGGCCGCTGGGGTAAAATGCCCGCATGCCGCCCGTCAACACTTCCGCGCCCGGAGCGTTTTCCTTTCCGGTGCGCGTGTATTACGAGGACACGGACATGGCGGGCGTGGTGTACTACGCCGGCTACCTGCGCTTCCTCGAGCGCGGGCGCACCGAATGGCTGCGCGACTTGGGCGTCGAGCAGCTCGGGCTGGCGCAGGAGGAGGGCCTCGTCTTCGCCGTGCGCTCGCTGAATATCGAATACCTCAAGCCGGCGCGCCTGGACGACGCCCTCGCCGTGCTGACGGAACTGACTTTGCCGGGGCGCGCCCAGGTCACGCTCAGGCAATGGATTGAACGCGGCGGCGAAACCCTGGTCGAAGCCACCGTGCGCATCGCCTGCCTCGACACGAAAACAATGAAGCCGACCGCACTGCCGGCGGCGCTGAGAAAGAAAATGGGAGGGCCATGAACGTCACCACCGATTTATCCATCCTTTCGCTCATCGCCAACGCCAGCATCCTGGTCAAGGGCGTCATGCTGCTGCTGACGCTGGTGTCCCTCATGTCCTGGTACTGGATCTTCCGCAAGTGGTTCGCCATCCGCGACGCGCGCGCCAGGACCGACCAGTTCGAGCGCGACTTCTGGAGCGGCGGCGACCTCAACGCTCTCTACCAGAGCGCGGTGAACGACCGCCACAGCGCCGGCGCGCTCGAGCGCATCTTCGAGGCCGGCTACCGCGAGTTCACCAAGCTGCGCGGGCAGAAGTCGCTCGACCCGGCCAGCATCGTCGATGGCTCGCGCCGCGCCATGCGCGCCACCTACCAGCGCGAGATGGACCATCTCGAGGCGCACCTCGCCTTCCTCGCCTCGGTCGGCTCGGTCAGCCCCTACGTCGGCCTGTTCGGCACGGTGTGGGGCATCATGAACGCCTTCCGCGGCCTGGCCAACGTCAGCTCGGCCACGCTGGCCCACGTCGCGCCGGGCATCGCCGAGGCGCTGGTCGCCACCGCCATCGGCCTCTTCGCCGCCATCCCCGCCGTCGTCGCCTATAACCGCTTCGCCCACGACATCGACCGCGTCAGCATCCGCTTCGAGAGCTTCATGGAGGAGTTCTCGAACATCCTGCAAAGGCAGCTGAGATGAGAAGGCGCCATTTCGACTTCGTCGCGCACTGCGCGACGCCGATATGGTCGCCCCCTTCCCTGGGAAGGGGGCTGGGGGGATGGCACAACAGCTACCGTGAGGTGGCGTTGTCTCACGGGCAAGGAACTTGCCCGTGAGACAACGGCGCCTCATGAATCAGATCAACGTCGTGCCGTACATCGACGTGATGCTGGTGCTGCTCGTCATCTTCATGGTGACGGCACCGCTGATCCAGGTCGCCACGGTAGACGTGCCGACGGTGGGCAAGGCCTCGCAGGCGCCGAGCGATCCGCTGCAGGTGATCGTCAAATCCGATCAGACGCTGGCCTTCCGCGCCATGCCGAACGCGGCGCCGCGCGACGTCTCGCGCGAAGAGCTGCTGCGCCTGGTGGCCGAGGCGCAGAAGAAGAACCCGCAGCAGGCGGTCGTGGTGGCAGGCGACAAGAGCGTGCGCTACGAAGCGGTGATGAAGTTGATGGACGACCTGCAAAAGCAGCAGGTGGCCCGCGTCGGTCTTCTGGTGCAGCAGGGGCAATGAACGCCGCCCTTCTCGAAGAACGGGTGGACCCGGGCAAGGCGGCCTCGGCCGCGCTTGCCGCGCTGGTGCACCTCGCGCTGGCGGTGCTGCTGGTCTACGGCATCCGCTGGCAGACGCGGCCGCCCGAGGCGATCGAGGTGGAACTGGTGCGCGCGATGCCCGCCCCGCCGGCCCCCGTCGTCGAAGCCGCTCCGGAGCCGGCGCCGCCGCCGAAGGTCGAAGCGAAGCCGGAGCCGAAAGTCGAGCCGAAGCCCGTCCCGCCGCCCAAGCCCGATATCGCGCTCAAGGAAAAGGAGAAGCCGAAGCCTGAACCCAAGCCGCAGCCCAAGGTCGAGCCGAAGCCGGAACCCGACAAGGCCAGCCGCCAGCTCCAAGCCGACATGCTCATGCGCGAGCAGCAGCAGCTCGAGGCGCGCAAGGCCGAGCAGGAACTGGCGCAGATGAAGGCGGCGCAGGCCGCCGCCGCCCGCAACAAGGCCACCGCCGACTACATCGGTCGCATCCGCGGCAAGATCAAGGGCAACATCGTGCTGCCGCCCGACCTCAAGGGGAATCCCGAGGCGATCTTCGATGTCGTACAGCTGCCGAGCGGCGAGATCCTCAGCGTCAAGCTGAAGAAATCCAGCGGCCATGCCGCCTACGACAATGCCGTCGAGCGCGCCATCCTCAAGTCGAGCCCGCTGCCCAAGCCCGAGCAGGGCGATCTGTTCAGCCGCAGCCTGGAACTGAAGTTCCGCCCGCTGGAGGAATGACTGAAATGTATAATTCCGGAATCATGGTATTCGCCGAGCGATGATGACCGCACTCAAACGCGCCGTATCCGCCCTGCTCCTTCTCGCGCTGTCCCTCGCCGCGCACGCCCAGCTCACCATCGAAATCACCGGCGCCGGCGCCAACCGCATCCCCATCTCCATCGCCGACTTCTCCGGCGAAGCCGGCGTCTCGCGCGCCGTCGCCATGGTGATCCGCGCCGACCTCGAGCGCAGCGGCCTGTTCCGGCTGGTCGAGGCGGGCGCGCCGATGGCCGAGAACGCGGCCGTCAATTTCGGCGACTGGAAGTCGCGCGGCGCCGACGCCCTCGTCGTCGGCAGCGTGGCGCCCGCCGCCAACGGCCGCTTCGAGGTGCGCTTCCGCCTCTACGACACGCAGAAGCAGGCCTCGCTCGGCGGCCTGGTCTACGTCATGACGGCGCAACAGGCGCGCACCACCGGACATCGCATCGCCGACTTCGTCTACGAGAAGCTGCTCGGCGAGCCGGGCATCTTCTCCACGCGCATCGCCTACGTCGTCAAGAGCGTCGGGCGCTTCGAGCTGCAGATCGCCGACGCCGACGGCATGAACCCGCAAACGGCGCTGGCCTCGAGGGAGCCGATCATCTCGCCGGCCTGGTCGCCCGACGGCGGCCGGCTCGCCTATGTCTCCTTCGAGTCGAAGAAGCCGGTGATCTACGTGCACTCGCTCGCCAGCGGCAGCCGCCACGTCGCCGCCAACTTCAAGGGCTCCAATTCGGCGCCGGCCTGGTCGCCGGACGGCCGCAAGCTGGCCGTGGTGCTGACCAAGGACGGCGGCTCGCAACTCTATTCGGTGAACGCCGACGGCAGCGGTGTCGTGCGCCTGGCGTCCTCCAGCGGCATCGACACCGAGCCCTTCTTCTCGCCCGACGGCCAGTTCATCTACTTCACCTCGGACCGCGGCGGCAGTCCGCAGATCTACCGCGTGCCGGCCGAGAGCGGCAGCGCCCAGCGCATCACCTTCGAGGGCAGCTACAACGTCACGCCGCGCCTGACCCCGGACGGCAAGAGCATGGCCTACGTCACGCGCAACGGCGGGCGCTTCCAGCTCGCCCTGATGGATCTCGCCACGCGCCAGACCCAGGTCCTCACCGATTCCGACAAGGACGAGTCCCCCAGCTTCGCGCCCAACGGCCGCATGATCCTCTATGCTTCGGAAATCGGCGGCAAGGGCGTGCTCGCCGCCGTCTCCAGCGACGGCCGCGTCAAGCAGAAACTTTCGGTGCAGGCGGGCGACGTGCGCGAACCGGCCTGGGGCCCGTTTTCGAAGAACTGATTTTTATTGAGAGGTCATCATGCGCAACAAACTGATCATTGTTCTGGCCGCCGCCCTCATCGCCGGCTGCGGCACCACGGTCGATCCGGAGCAGGCCGGCGCGCCGGTGGAGGATCGCGGCGCGAAAAGGATCGACGGCACGGAAGTCAAGCCGGTCACGGCAGGCGACCCGATGGGCGCCGCGCTGGCCGCCGTCAAGCAGGGCGTGCTGGCCAAGCGCAGCGTGTTCTTCGACTACGACAGCTACGTCATCAAGGACGAGTTCAAGCCGCTGGTCGAGGCGCATGCCAAGTTCCTCGTCGCCAACCCGCACGTCAAGATGCTGATCCAGGGCAACGCCGACGAGCGCGGCAGCCGCGAATACAACCTGGCGCTCGGCCAGAAGCGCGCCGAGGCGTTGAAGAAGATGCTCACCCTGCTCGGCGCGCGCGAAGAGCAGGTCGAGGCCGTCAGCCTGGGCGAGGAGAAGCCGCGCTGCAGCGAGGCGAGCGAGGCCTGCTGGTCGCAGAACCGCCGCGACGACATGCTCTACACCGGCGAGTTCTGAGGCATGAAGCGCCTCCTGCCGCTGCTGTTCATCGCCGCCGTGCTGCCGGCGCAGGCTGGCCTGTTCGACGACGAGGAGGCGCGCAAGCGCATCGACCAGTTGCGCACCGAGGTGAATGCCCGCCTGGAGAAGCTGGAGGCCGCCTCGCGCGGCCAGATCGTGCTGGCCAACGAGATCGAGACGCTCAAGGCCGAGGTGGCCAAGCTGCGCGGCCAGCTCGAGGTGCTGGCCAACGAGATCGAGGCCACGCAGAAGCGCCAGAAGGACTTCTACGTCGACCTCGACAACCGCCTGCGCAAGCTGGAGCCGCAAGCGTCCGTCGAGGCGAAGCCGGCCGACGCCAAGGCGCCAACGGACCCCGCGGCGGAAACGCGCGACTACGAGGCAGCGCTCGGCCTGTTCAAGTCCGGCCGGCACAAGGACGCGGCGAACGCCTTCCTGAATTTCATCAAGGCCTACCCGGCCAGCCCCTTCCTGCCCTCGGCCCACTACTGGGCCGGCAGCGGCCACTACCAGCTCGGCGAGTACAAGAAGGCCATCGAGCTTTTCTCGAAGCTCGTCGCCACCTGGCCGGAAGACGCCAAGGCGCCCGACGCCCTGCTCGGCGAGGCCAACTGCCAGCAGGAATCCGGCGACGCCAAGGGGGGGCGCAATACGCTGGAGACCCTCGTCGAGAAGTACCCCGGCAGCGCGGCCGCCGTCGTCGCCAAGCAGCGCCTTGCGCCCCGCCCGCCGCCGAAGAAAAAGTAAGCGGAGCGCGGCGCCGACGGCCGCACCATGACCGACCTTTCCGCCACGCTGCGCATCACCGAGATTTTCCATTCCCTGCAGGGCGAGAGCACCCGCGCCGGCCTGCCGACGACGTTCGTGCGCCTGACCGGCTGCCCGCTGCGCTGCGCCTGGTGCGACACCGACTACGCCTTCTCCGGCGGCGAGACGATGACGCTCGGCGCGGTGCTGATCGAGGTGGCGCGGCACGGCGCGCGACACGTCTGCGTCACCGGCGGCGAACCGCTGACGCAGAAGGCCTGCCTGCCCCTGCTCGGGGCCTTGTGCGACGCCGGCCATTCGGTCTCGCTGGAGACCAGTGGCGCATTGGACATTTCCGGGGTCGATCCGCGCGTTTCGCGCATCATGGACCTCAAGGCGCCGTCCTCCGGCGAGGTCGACCGCAACCACTGGGAGAATCTCGGCCGGCTCGATGCGCACGACGAGCTGAAGATCGTGCTGGCCGACGAGACGGACTACGACTGGGCAAGGAAGGCCATCCGCGAGCGGGGGCTGGACGCCATCTGCCCGGTGCTGCTCTCTCCCGTCGCGGGCCTGCTCGACCCGAAGCGGCTGGCCGAATGGGTGCTGCGCGACAGGCTGCCGGTGCGCGTGCAGCTGCAACTGCACAAGCTCGTCTGGGGAAACGAACGCGGCAGATAGCCGTTCAGCACACCGGCGCGCCGTAGGCGCGCGAGAAGGGAATCGGGCCCGACAGCGCCAGGCGGTCGCCATGGCCGAGCACGATGCCGTCCTCGAAGCTGCCGCCAAAGGATTTCAGGATGTTGTGGCCGTTGTGCCAGGCGGCAAAAATCTCGCGCTCCGGAATGCCCAGCCGGCGCGCCACCTCGGCCGGGAGCGCGCCCTCGGGCAGGGACAGGCGCAGCGGCTCGTAGCGGGGGACGAACCGCACCAGGCTGTTGTAGAGATGGACTTCGACCTCGATCATGGCGCGCATGGTATGGTTGGCTTCGTTCCCCTCACTTGACCCGCATCAAACCCGATGACTGCTCGCCCCAGACGCACCGTCGTGCTGCTTTCCGGCGGCCTCGATTCGGCCACCACGCTGGCCATCGCCCGCGGCGAGGGCTACGCCTGCCACGCCCTGTCCATCGACTACGGTCAGCGCCATGTCGCCGAGCTGGAGGCGGCCAGCCGCATCGCCATGGCGCTGGGAGCCGCCGAGCACCGCGTGGTGGACGTGGACCTCGGCCAGTTCGGCGGCTCGGCGCTGACCGACCGCCGCATCGCCGTGCCCATGCGCGGCGTGCAGCCGGGTATCCCGGCCACCTACGTGCCGGCGCGCAACACCGTCATGCTGTCGCTGGGGCTGGCCTGGGCCGAGGTGCTGCAGGCGAACGACATCTTCGTCGGCGTGAATGCCGTCGACTATTCGGGCTACCCGGACTGCCGGCCGGAATACATCGCCGCCTTCGAGGCTATGGCCAACCTCGCCACCAAGGCCGCCGTCGAAGGCACGCCCCTGCGCATCCACGCCCCCCTGATCGCGCTCAGCAAGGCGGACATCATCCGCCGCGGCGCGGCGCTCGGTGTCGATTACGGCCTCACGGTGTCCTGCTACCAGGCCGACGAGAAAGGCGCTGCCTGCGGCCTGTGCGACGCCTGCCGCCTGCGCCGCGCCGGTTTCGCGGCGGCCGGACTGGCCGATCCGACCCGCTACCTGACTGCTTGAGGGCTGAAATTCACGCCTGTTATGTATGGTGAAACAAGACTGATCCACACTGCTGCGTGATTCTTTAGAATCCGCTGATTGCGCCTCTCAGAAAAGGGCGCGTTGCGAGGAGGAAGCATGGAGTTCACCATTCACCATCAGATTCTGACGGCCGTCTTCGTCGTCGCCATCGTCATGGGTGCCGTGGCCAACAAGACCAATTTCTGCACCATGGGCGCCGTCTCGGACTGGATCAACATGGGCGACGCGGGCCGGCTGCGCGCCTGGCTGCTCGCCATGGCCGTCGCCATCCTCGGCGTCGCCGCCCTGACCGGCATGGGCCTCGCCAGCATCGGCAACAACACCTTCCCGCCCTACCGCACGCCGAACTTCGCCTGGCTGCGCTATCTCCTCGGCGGCCTCATGTTCGGCGTCGGCATGACGCTTGCCTCGGGCTGCGGCAACAAGACCCTGGTGCGCGTCGGCGGCGGCAACCTGAAGTCGCTCGTCGTGCTGGCCATCGCCTCGGCCTGCGCCTATCTCATGCTGTGGACGGACTTCTACGGCACGGTCTTCAACTCCTGGATCGCCGCCACCACGATCGACCTCGGCAAGTTCGGCATGAACAGCCAGGCCGTCAGCGAACTCTTCGGCAGCGGGGCGCAGGTCGCCACCGGCGCCGCGATCGGCCTGGCGCTGGCCGGCTTCGCCTTCGCCTCGAAGGATTTCCGCGGCAGCTTCGACAACATCCTCGGCGGCCTGGTCATCGGGCTGGCCGTGGTGATCGGCTGGTACCTCACCGCCGGGCCGATAGGCGCCGCCTGGAAGGAATGGGCGGAACTCGCCGACACCGTGCCGAGCCGCGTCGAGGTGCAGTCCTACACCTTCATCAGCCCGATGGGCGACAGCGTGCGCTACCTGACGAGCCCCAGCTTCGCCAACATCAATTTCGGCATCACGGCGCTGGTCGGCGTCATCGCCGGCTCCTTCCTCTACGCCATCCTGAGCGGCAGTTTCCGCATCGAGTGGTTCGTCTCCGGAGGCGATTTCCTCAACCATGCCGTCGGCGCTGTGCTGATGGGCATCGGCGGCGTGCTCTCCATGGGCTGCACCGTCGGCCAGGCCATCACCGGCATGTCGACCCTCGCCATGGGCTCCATGCTCACCTTCATCGCCATCGTCGCCGGCGCCGCCGCGACCATGAAGTTCCAGTACTGGCGCATGATGCGGGAGGCCTGAAACCCCGTTTCAAATTGACAGTCCCGGGGCCGGAATCTATAATGCGCCGCTCTTTCGGGGGTCGTTAGCTCAGCTGGTAGAGCAGCGGACTTTTAATCCGTTGGTCACTGGTTCAAATCCAGTACGGCCTACCACGAAAATCAAGGGGTTGGATGGCGACATCCAGCCCCTTGTCCTTATCCGGCGCCGCATTGCGGATATCCGCGATTGCCGGCCCGCCCTCTCCCGCACATAATCGTCCCATCGTCCTTGCAAAGGGGGCAGCATGTTCCAGGTGCGCATTCATGGCCGCGGCGGGCAGGGCGTCGTTTCCGCCGCGGAAATGCTCTCGGTCGCGGCCTTCCTGGAGGGCAAGCACGCGCAAGCCTTTCCCAGCTTCGGCTCGGAACGCATGGGGGCGCCGGTGATGGCCTTCTGCCGCATCTCTGACCGCGAAATCCGCCTGCGCGAGCCGGTCATGAGCCCGGACGCGCTCATCATCCAGGACCCGACCCTGCTGCACCAGGTCGACCTCTTCAGCGGCGTCACCGACGAGGGCCTCATCCTCATCAACTCGACGCGCGGCTTCGGCGAGCTGGGCATCGGCGAGTTCGTCGAAGGTTTCCATCCCGACCTGCTGTGCACCGTGCCGGCCACTGAACTGGCGTTGAAGCACGTCGGGCGGCCGGTGCCCAATGCCGCGCTGCTCGGCGGCTTCGCCGCGGTCTGCGAGCAGGTCAAACTCGAATCCGTCTTCGCCGCCATCCGCGAGAAATTCTCCGGCAAGGTGGCGGAAGGAAACGTCGCCGCCGCGCGCGAAGCCTACGACTTCGTCAAGGCGGAAAGACAGGAGGCTTTGCATGCTTAAGCAGACCGAAGGCTCCCACGCCATCGCCGAATCGGTCGCCCTGTGCCGGCCGGAGGTGATCTGCGCCTACCCGATCACGCCGCAGAC
>VGHJ01000041.1 GCA_016868295.1 Betaproteobacteria bacterium
CGCGCTCGGCGGGGTCGGCTGCCACCTGATGGCGGTGTGGATGGGGCGCAACACCGTCACCATCAGCCAGATGGGCGGCGAAGGCGCCACCTGGCTCGGCATGGCCGGGCATTCCGGCACGCAACATGTCTTCGCCAACATGGGCGACGGCACCTACTACCATTCCGGCCTGCTGGCGATTCGTGCGGCGATTGCGGCTGGCGTGAACATCACCTACAAGCTGCTCTACAACGACGCCGTGGCGATGACCGGCGGCCAGCCGGTGGACGGCCCGCTCACCGTGCCGCAGATCACGCGCCAGATTGCCGCCGAGGGCGTGGAGAAGATCGTCTTGCTCGCCGACGACCCGGAGAAGTACGGCGCCAGCCCCGGCTTCGCCGAGAGCGTCGAACTGCGCCACCGCGACGAGCTTGAGCGCACCCAGCGCGAGCTGCGCGAAACAAAGGGCGTCACCGTGCTGGTGTACGACCAGACCTGCGCCGCCGAGAAGCGGCGCCGGCGCAAGCGTGGCACCTTCCACGACCCGGCGGTGCGCGTCTTCATCAACGAGCAGGTGTGCGAAGGCTGCGGCGACTGCAGCGCGAAATCGAACTGCCTCGCCGTGGTGCCGGTGGAGACCGAGTTCGGCAGGAAGCGCGCCATCGACCAGTCCACCTGCAACAAGGACTATGCGTGCGTCTCCGGCTTCTGCCCGAGCATCGTCACGGTGCACGGCGGCCGTCTGCGCCGCGGCAAGGCCCTGCAGACCGCGGGCAGTGAATTCGCGCACCTGCCGGAGCCAATCTTGCCCGCGCTCGACAGGCCCGTCGGCCTCCTCGTCGCCGGCGTCGGCGGCACCGGCGTGGTGACCATCGGCGCGCTGATCGGCATGGCCGCCCACCTCGAGGGCAAGGGCGTCACCGTGCTCGACATGACCGGGCTGGCGCAGAAAGGCGGCGCCGTCATGTCGCACGTGCGCCTCGCCGCAAGCCAGGAGCAGCTCCACGCGCCGCGGCTGGCCACCGGCGAGGCCGACACGCTCCTCGGCTGCGACATCGTCGTCGCCGTCAGCAACGATGCGCTCGTCAAGACCCAGCCCGGACGCACCCGCGCCATCGTCAACACCGGCAAGGCCATCACCGGCGACTTCGTGCGCAACCCGGACCATCCCTTCCCCCTCGCCACCATGGAAGGCCAGATCCGCGAAGCCGTCGGCGACGGCCAGGCCGACCTCTTCGACGCCAGCCGGCTCGCCACGCTGCTCATGGGCCACTCCATCGGCACCAACCTGTTCATGCTCGGCTACGCCTGGCAGAAGGGCCGCGTGCCGCTCTCGCAGGACGCCCTGCTGCGCGCCGTCGAGCTGAACGGCGTCGCCGTCGAGGACAACCAGGCGGCCTTCCTCTGGGGCCGTCGCGCCGCCCACGACCCGGCCGCAGTCGAACGCCTGGTCGCCGCGGCCGAGCCGGTGCTGCCGACCCATGTCCTGTCGCAGAATCTCGACGAGATCGTCGCACGGCGCCGTGCCGCGCTGACTGACTTTCAGGACGAAGCCTACGCCGGGCGCTACGCCGCCCTGATCGAGCGCGTGCGCGCCGCCGAGTCGGCGTTCGCGCCCGACAGCACCCGGCTGGCCGAGGCCGTCGCCCGCAACTACTTCAAGCTGCTCGCCTACAAGGACGAATACGAGGTGGCGCGCCTCTACGGCGATGCCGAATTCGAGCGCACCCTGGCCGCCACATTCGAGGGCGACTGGCGCCTCCGCTTCCATCTCGCCATCCCGCTCATCAGCCGCAGCGACCCGAACACCGGCATGCCGAAGAAGTTCGCCTACGGCGGCTGGATGCGCACGGCGATGCGGCTGCTGGCGAAGCTGAAGTTCCTGCGCGGCAGCGCCTTCGATCCGTTCGGGCGGAGCGAGGAGCGCCGCATGGAGCGCGCGCTGATCGGCGAATACGAGAAGACCGTGGAGACGCTGCTGGCCCATCTGCGCGCCGACAATCTGGCGGCGGCGGCCGAGATCGCCCGCCTGCCCGAGACCGTCCGCGGCTTCGGCCCGATCAAGCAGCGCAACGCCGCCGCGGCGAAGGCGAAACGGGACGAGTTGCTGGAGCGCTATCGCCAGCCGACGCAGGATTCTGCCCACGCCGTTGCGGCCTGAACCATCCGTACATTCCGGGCTGCCGGCCCGCTAGAATGACGCATGCTTCTGCTGTCTAGCGCCTTCCGCCCCTTCTATTTCCTCGGCACGCTCTATGCGGTGCTGCTGGTTGCCGTCTGGACCGGGTCCTTTCTCGGCCTGTGGGACGTGCCCTCGGTCGGCACGCCGCTGCGCCTGTGGCACGGGCATGAAATGATTTTCGGCTTCGCCGCCGCCATCATCGCCGGCATCGTGCTGACCGCCCTGCCGAGCTGGGCCGGCACCGAGGAGATCTGCGGCGGCCGCCTCGCCCTGCTCGTCCTCCTCTGGCTCCTCGGCCGCATCGCCTTCTGGGCGGCGCCCTGGCTGCCGGCCCTGGCGCCGGCGATGGCCGATCTGCTGCTCTTCCCCGCCGTCTTCCTGATGGTGACGCCGCAGCTCTGGCGCGCATCGAACCGCCTGTACCTCCTGCTGCTGCCCATCCTGCTGGCACTGGCGGCGGCGAACGCCGCCTACCACTACGGCATCCTCGCGGCGCACACCCACCTCGCCGGCCTCGGCCTGCGCGGCGCGATCTACGCGATCATCGTGCTCTACGTGCTGAAGGGCGGCGTGCTGACGCCGATCTTCAGCGGCAACGCGCTGCGCGAGAAGGGCCGCGGCGAGCAGGCGCCCTTCAACGTCGAACTCGATATGCTGGCGGTCGGCGTCGTGCTGCTGCTCGCCGCGCTGGATCTGGCCGGCGCGCGTCCGCTGTGGACCGGCCTGGCGGCGCTGGCCTGCGCGGGTGTACATGCCGTGCGCACGGCGCGCTGGCGGGGCTGGCTTCTCGCCGACGTGCCGCTGGTGTTCGTCATGCACCTCGGCTTCGCCTGGCTCGTCTTCGCCTTCGCGCTGAAGGCGATCGCGGAACTGACCGGCTGGATTCCCGAATCGGCCTGGCTGCACGCCTTCACCCTCGGCAGCCTAGGCATGATGATGCTCGGCCTGATGACGCGCGTCAGCCTGCGCCACACCGGCCGGCCGCTCGTCGTGCCGGGCACGATGAAGCTCGCCTACGGCATGATGTTCGCCGCCGCCCTCATCCGCCTCGCCGCGACGGTGCACGGCCTCGGCGACGGGGCCGTGGCCCTCGCCGCCGTGCTGTGGGGACTGACTTTTCTGCTCTGCTTCGCGACGTTCGGCGCGATGCTCGTCCGCCCCAGCCTGCCGCGCAAGGACCCTAGCACTTGACGATCACGCCGCAGGCCATGCGCGCGCCGGAGTTGCCGGGGGGCTGCGTCTTGAAGTCGTCGGGCGCGGCGTGGACGATGACGCCCTTGCCGACGATGCCATGGGCGCCTTCAAGAGTCAGTCCCGGCAGCACGGCGGTGAGCCGCGCGTTGCCATTGGCATCGCTTTCGAGCGCGACATGCCCCCCGCATGGTGCGGGCCCATAGCCGGCGCAGGCGGACAGCAGGGCGGCGGCGGCGATCGGAGTGGTTTCCATTGTGTTGTCCCCTCTGTTGGGGTGGGTGCGACTAAAAAATCATGGTGCGCCATTCCGGATCGAGGGTTCGCGCGACGAAGGCCGCGGCGCCCGCCGCTCAATACTCCGGGATGAGGGGCCGGTCAACCAGGCCGTGGGCGCGCAGCGCCATCTGGCAGCCGTAGAAGGCGGCGCCGCCCTCGGCAGCATCGCGCATGAAGTCGTAAATCGATCGCTCGCGTCCGGCCGATGGATGCATCGCCGCCGCCACGCCGGGCGCGAGCAGCGTCACGGCCGTGCCGGCAAAGTGCACCTCCACCTCGCAGTCCATGGCGCAGGCGGTGGCGGCATATACGAAGGGCGCGGCAGCGAGCTCCGGGCGCTCGGGCGAGAGCGACCAGACGAGGATGGCGAGTTTCGTTTTCACGGCTCGATCACCGCTTCTGGCTCCACGGCGCGGATGTGGGCGATATACGCCGCCGCGTCGACCAGCTGCGCGGCGTCACGGTCCCAGTCGAGCGGCACGCCGCGCGCCATCCATCCGGCGCCGTAGGGATCGCGGTTGATGAGATCGGGGCGTTCCTCGGCATCCTCGTTCGGCGTGTCGAGGCGGAAGGCCACCGGCGCGTGCACGGCGAGCACGGTCTTGGCCGACTCGACGGTGCCGAGGCCGCGTCCGGCCGCCACCTCGGCGCCGGTCGGCTTCGGCGTGAAGGCGATCACCTCGCCGGCGAGGTGCAGGCCGAAGCCGGTGGCGCCGATCACCACGTCGCCGCCCTCGCGCCGCACCCACATGTCGTAGCGGGTGTCGTAGAGGAGGCCATCCGGCACCTTGCCGCGAAAGACTTCACTCGCCATAAGCCCCCCTTTGCAAAAGGGGGGTTGGGGGGATTTCTGGCGGAAGAGAGTGGGAGTCGAACCCACCAGGGACCGCTTGGCGACCCCTCCCGGTTTTGAAGACCGAGCGCCCCACCGGGGTGCGATCTCTTCCGTTGTTCATACGATCCAATCCCTCTCGGCGCCCGCGCGCAGGGCATGCTCGTCGCGCACGCGCCGAGTGTAACCGACGCGGTCGAAGAATTCGAGGATGTGGATGGCGACCTTGCGGCCGCCGCCGATCTCGTCGCGCAGGGCGGCGGCGCGGGCGGTGCCGTCGCGCACGCACAGGCCGGCGATGCGGCCGGCCAGTTCCGCCACCGCTTCCGCCGTGAAGTAGTGGTCGTGCGCCACCGGGTAGATCTGGCCGACGCGGGCGACCCGCTTCATGAGGCCGCGCACGGTCTCCTCGTCGATGCCGGTGGCGCGGGCAATGTCGCGCACGCGCGGCGGATTGCAGGGCTCGGCCTCCAGCAGCGGCTTGAGCGTGCGCCACAGGTCGACGTCGGTGGCGGCGAGCGAGGCGCGGTGGCCGGGCAGGTGCAGCCAGCTGCCACTCTGCGCCAGCCCGTTCGACGCCAGCAGTTCAAAAGTCAGTCTGTCGAACACGGCGCGGGAGAGCATCGGCAGCGTGAGGCGCCGCAGGCGGTCGCGCTCGACGCCGATCATGTCGGGGGCGCGCTCGTGCTCGGCGCGCGCCGCCGCGAGCAGGCGTTCGCGCAGCGCCTGCCAGGCCTCCGGCGAAAAGCCCTTGCGGCCGTCGGCCTCCTCGACGACGACGAGGCCCATGCCGCGCCACAGCGCCTGCGCCTCTTCCGCCGCGAGGTTGCGGTTGAGGGCATAGCGGTCGAGGTGGGTTCCGGCCGGCTGGCGCGCCAGGGCGTGGGCCAGCGCCGGCGCCGGGTCGGTTTGCTCGAGCAGGCGCAGGTAGTCGAGCCGCTCCGCCGCGCGCTTGTGCCGCGACGGCGGGAAGATGTCGAGCACGCGGCCGCCGCCGAGCGTGCGCATCGCCGATTGGTCGCGCAGGATGATGTGGTCGCCCCACAGCGCGCCGGCCGGTTTTTCCAGGATGACTTCAGCCAGCATGGATTCGCCCGGCGCGAGAAACTCGCCTTCGAGCAAGGCGACGCGGCCGAGGATGTCCGAGGCGCCGAGGTGCACGTGCACCGGCATCCAGTGCCGGATCGGCGCCTCGCCCAACGCCGGCACGCGCAGGCGGGCATGGAAGCGCGCGACCGGGACATGCAGGGCCGGATCGACGACCCACATGCCGCGCGCGAGGTCCTCCTTGCCGAAATCGCCGGCGAGGTTCAGCGCCAGGCGCTCCGCCGCCCCACCCGACTGGGCGCTGCGGTCCTGGGCATGGATGCCGCGCACGCGGGCCTTGAGGCCGGACGGCGTGACGGTCACCACGTCGCCGACCGACACCCGACCGGCGAAGGCGGTGCCGGTCACCACCAGACCGACGCCCTGCAGCGTGAAGCAGCGGTCGATGGCGAGGCGGAAGCCGCCGGACGCAGCGCGCGCGGCGAGTTGGCCGGCTTCGGCCAGAAGATGTTCGTGGAGCGCCGCGACGCCCTCGCCTGCGTTTCCGTCTATCGCGGATACCTCGAACACCGGCGCCCCTTCCAGCGCGGTGCCGCCCAGCAGCGCGGCGACCTCCGCCCGCGCCGCCGCGCGCCGCTCGGGGGGGACGGCGTCCACCTTGGTCAGCACCACGGCGCCACGCCCGAGGTCGAGCAGGTCAACGATGGCGAGGTGTTCGCGCGTCTGCGGCATCGGCCCGTCGTCGGTCGCCACCACCAGCAGCACGAAATCGATGCCGGTGGCGCCGGCCAGCATGTTGTGCACCAGCCGCTCGTGACCGGGCACGTCGACGAAGCCGAGGCGCCCCGCGTCGGCATAGGCGTAGCCGAGGTCGAGCGTGATGCCGCGCGCCTTCTCTTCCTTCAGGCGGTCGCAGTCCACGCCGGTCAACGCCTTGACCAGCGTGGTCTTGCCGTGGTCGATGTGTCCGGCAGTGCCGACGATCATTTCAGACCGCCGAGTCGATCGGCGAACGCCGCCTCGTCTTCCGGCCGCAGGCAGCGCAGGTCGAGGCGCAGGGCGTCGGCGGCGATGTGGCCGATGACGGGCATGGGCAGGCGCCGCAGCGCCGCTTCGAGCTTGTGCAGCACGCCGGCGCGCTTGCCGCGCGGCCGCGCGACGAGGGCGACGCTGGGCAGGCGGTCGACCGGCAGCGAGCCGGAGCCGATCTGCGACAGCGTCGCTTCGATCGATGCGTCGAGCGGCCACTGCGCCAGCGCCGACTGCCAGACCGGCAGCAGGCGTTCGGCCTGGGCATGGATCTCGCCCTCGGGGCGCGTCAGCAGGCGCAGCGCTTCAAGGCGCTGCGGCAGGCGCTCGGGGTCGCGGTAGAGGGTAAGCGTGGCTTCCAGCGCGGCCAGCGTGAGCTTGCCGACGCGCAGCGCACGCTTGAGCGGATTCTTCTTGATCTTCGCGATCAGCTCGCGGCGGCCGACCAAGAGGCCGGCCTGAGGGCCGCCGAGCAGCTTGTCGCCGGAGAAGGTGACGAGGTCGGCGCCGGCGTCGATGGATTCGCGCGGCGTCGGCTCGTGCGGCAGGCCCCACTGCGCGAGGTCGACCAGCGTGCCGCTGCCGAGGTCGACGACGAATGGCACGCCGCGGGCGTGTGCCAATGCAGCCAGCTCGCCTTCCGGCACGGCGGCGGTGAAGCCCTGCACGGCGTAGTTGCTGGTATGCACCTTCATCACCAGACCGGTCTTGGCATTCACGGCCTCGTCGAAGTCGCGCAGGTGGCTGCGGTTGGTGGTGCCGACCTCGACCAGCCGGCTGCCTGCGCGGCGCATGATGTCGGGCACGCGGAAGGCGCCGCCGATCTCGACCAGCTCGCCGCGCGAGACGACCACCTCCTTCTTCTGCGCCAGGGTGTTGAGCAGCAGGAACACCGCCGCGGCGTTGTTGTTCACCACCGTGGCGGCCTCCGCCCCGGTGAGTTCGCGCAGGAGGTCTTCGACCACATCGTCGCGGTCGCCGCGCCCGCCGCTCTCGAGGTCGTACTCGAGGGCGCACGGCGCGCGCGCGGCGCGGGCGATGGCCTCGACGACGGATTCGGGCAGCACGGCGCGGCCGAGGTTGGTGTGCAACACCGTGCCGGTGAGGTTGAACACCGGCTGCAGGCGCGGCCGCATGTGCGCGGCGACGCGTTGGGCGACGGCCGCGGCGATGGCATCGTCCGACGGCAGCGCGGCGCCGCCCTTGACGGCTTCGCGCACAAGAGTCAGTTCGGCGCGCACGGCGTCGGTGACGAAAGTGCGGCCGTGCTCGGCGACTAGGGATTGCAGGGCCGCCTCGGACAGGAGGCGGTCGACGGAGGGAAGGTTCTTGAGTTCGTTCATGCTTTCACCCGGACCGGGCAGAAAGGGGATGGGATCATTCTACCCCCCGCCGGGTACCAGCAGGAGGTTGGGGCCGCTGCGCGAGAAGCCGGATTCGTCGACCAGGATGTCGAGCGCCAGGGTGGCGAGGTCGTCCGCGACCGGGTCCGCCGACGCATCCTTGTCGCGGCGCACGAGCTTGAGGTAGGACTTGCAGACGTCGCAGGTCTCGGCCTGGACGAGACCATTGTCGCCCTCGATGTGTTGATATGCAACACTGCTCTCGGGAGCATCGCAGGCGGTGCATTTGGCCCGTGTCAGGTTCCATTCGGTGTTGCAGAGCGAACAATGCAGGTAGCGCAGGCCCGGCACTTCGGGGCTGGCGCCGATAACGCTGACCGAGGGCAGCCCACCGCAGCAGGGGCAGACGCCGGGCACGTCGATCGGCGCGATGGCGGCGGCACCGAGCTGCACGGCCAGCTTCGTCCAGTACAGCTGCAGGGCGGCGGCGACGAAGGGCAGCCGGTCGGCCTGCTCGCCGTAGAGCTCGGTGCGCAGGACACGACCGGCGAGGGCGTCGAGGGCCGCATCGTCGAGGGATTGCAGCGATTGGACGGTGGCGGCGGCCGCTTCGCTCGCCGCCGGCGCGAGCTCGGCGAGAATGGCGCGCAAGGCCGTGCGCCAGGCCGCGTCGGGCGGCCAGGACTGCGCCGGCACCAGCGGCATGCCGTGCTGGTGCGACTGACTTTTGGCGGCGTCGTCGGGCACCGGCACGGCGGGCATGGCGTCGAGCGCCCGCTGCTGCGCCCGAGCGAGGCGGCCCATGAAACCCAGGTAGTCACCGAGGGAATGGCCGTCTGCAAGCTGCGCGAAGCGCCGCGCGCGATGGGCGAAGACATCTTTCGCGTCGGGGAGCAGGACGCGCGGCGGCTCGCCGCTGGCCTGGGGAATCTGTCCGGGTTCGAGGAGTGTCGTCATTTCGGGAAAATAAAAACCTGCGGGCGTCGCCGCCCGCAGGTTGTCAGAGCTTACATCATCACTTGCCTGTCGTCTCGCGGTACCAGGCGCGGTGGTGCTGCCGGGCCCAGGCGCGGGTGACCGTGCCGTACCACATGGCGCGGATGGTGCCCTTGGTCCAGATGGCGGCATAGACGTGCACGAAGATCAGGGCGATCATGACCACGCCGGCCACGGCATGCACCACGGCGCCGAAGCGCACCAGCCCGATCGGCGGCGAGAACTGCGCACGCCAGATGAGCACGCCCGAGATCGTGAGCAGCACGACGCACACGGTCAGGGCCCAGAACATCGCCTTCTGGCCGCCGTTGTACTTGCCCTGCTCGGGCATGTTGTGGTCGTTGCCGTCCACCATCTCGCCGATGCGGTCCAGCCACTCCTTGTCGGTCTTGGTCATGACGTTCAGGCGCCAGAAGCGCAGGTACATCAGGACGGCGAAGAACGCCATGAAGACGCCGATGTAGGGGTGCAGGATGCGCGCCCAGGTGCCGCCGCCGAAGAGGTAGGTGAGCGGATAGAACGCCGGATGGAAGAAGGCCAGGCCGGAGAGGGCGAGCAGGATGAAGCTGATCCCCACCACCCAGTGGTTGGCCCGCTCCTGCGGGGTGTAGCGCTGCAGGTCTTTCGGATCGCGGATCATTGGCTTTCCTCCTTCTCGGCTTCCCGTTCGGACTCCTTCGACACCTCGTTGGGACCCTTCATGACGTAGTGGAACAGGCTGCCCAGCGCCACCGCGCCGAGTGCCAGCGAGGCGAGCGGCTTGGCCATGCCCTTCCACAGCGACACCAGCGGACTGATGGCGGGATCCTTCGGCAAGTCGCTATAGAGCTGCGGCTTGTCGACGTGGTGCAGCACGTACATGACATGCGTGCCGCCCACGCCTTGCGGATCGTACAGGCCGGCATTGGCAAAGCCGCGCGACTTGAGGTCGCGGATGCGCTTGTCGGCATGCTCCTTCATCTGCTCCTTGGAGCCGAACATGATCGCGCCGGTCGGGCAGGTCTTGACGCAGGCGGGTGCCTGCCCCACCGCGACCCGGTCGGAGCACAGCGAGCACTTGTAGGCCTTGCTGTCCTCCTTGGAGATGCGCGGAATGTTGAAGGGGCAACCCGTCACGCAGTAGCCGCAGCCGATGCAGTTTTCCTGGTGGAAATCGACGATGCCGTTGGCGTACTGGATGATCGCGCCGGGTGCCGGGCAGGCCTTGAGGCAGCCCGGGTCGGCGCAGTGCATGCAGCCGTCCTTGCGGATCAGCCACTCCAGCCTGCCGCCTTGCTCGACCTCGGCGAAACGCATCACCGTCCAGGTCTTGTCGGTCAGATCGGCCGGGTTGTCATAGACGCCGACGCAGTTGCCGACCTCGTCGCGCAGGTCGTTCCACTCCATGCAGGCCACCTGGCAGGCCTTGCAGCCGATGCAGGTGGAGACGTCGATCAGCTTCGCCACTTCCGTGGTCTGCCGCGCGCCCGGCGCCGGCGTGGTCGTCGCCGAGCGGCGGGCGATATCTAGCGATTGCAGTGCCATGATCTCTCCTTATGCCTTCTCGATGTTGACCAGGAACGCCTTGTATTCCGGCGTCTGCGAATTGGCGTCGCCGACATACGGGGTCAAGGTGTTGGTGATGAAGCCCGGCTTGGTCAGACCCTTGAAGCCCCAGTGGATCGGGATGCCGACGGTATGCGTCTTCCTGCCGTCGATCATCAGCGTCGGGATGCGCTTGGTGACCACCGCCACGGCCTTGATGAAGCCGCGGTTGCTGCGCACCTTGACCTTGTCGCCGTTGGCAATCCCTTTCTCCTTCGCCAGTTCCTCGCCGATCTCGACGAACTGCTCGGGCTGGGTGATGGCATTCAGCTTCGAATGCTTGGTCCAGAAGTGGTAATGCTCGACGAGGCGGTAAGTGGTGCAGACATAGGGGAAGTCCTTGGCCTTGCCGAACACCTCCATGTCGGCCTTGTACACCCGCGCCGCCGGATTGCTGAGCGTCTTCGGGTTGTTGGGGCTGAAGGGATTTTTCTCCAGCGGCGTTTCGAAGGGCTCGTAGTGCTCGGGGAACGGGCCTTCCGCCATGCCCGGCGCGAACAGCCGGGCCACGCCTTCGGGCGTCATGATGAAGGGCATGACGTTCTGGTCGGGTGCCGCGTCCGGGCGCATGTCGGGGATGTCGTTGCCGCCCCACGCCGTGCCGGTCCAGCGCAGCACCGCGCGCTTCGGATCCCAGGGCTTGCCCGAGAGATCGCAGGAGGCGCGGTTGTAGATGATCCGGCGGTTGGCCGGCCAGGCGAAGCCCCAGTTGAGCGTCTGGCCGAGGCCGGACGGATCGCTGTTGTCGCGCCGTGCCGTGAGGTTGCCCGCCTGCGACCAGCAGCCGCCATAGATCCAGTTGCCGCAGGAGGTCGAGCCGTCGTCGCGCAGTTGTGCGAATCCGGCGATCTGTTGTCCCGCCGGGACGATCACCTTGGTGGCGTCCTTGGGGTCGAACACGTCGCCGAGCGCCTTGCCGGAGATCTCCTGAAGCAGTTCTTCCGGCGAGGGTCTGGCCGGCTGACGGTAGGCCCAGGTCAGGCCCATGATCGCATCCGGGAACTTGCCGCCATCCTTGGCGTACATCGCCTTGAGCTTGAGGAACAGGCCGGCGACGATGTCGATGTCGTCCCTGGATTCGCCCGGACCGTCGGCGGCCTTCCAGTGCCACTGGATGACGCGGCCGGAGTTGGTGTAGCTGCCGGTCTGCTCGGCGAACAGCGTGCTGGGCAGGCGAAACACCTCGGTGGCGATCTTGGCCGGGTCGGCTTCGTTGAATTCGCCGTGCGGCTTCCAGAACTCGGAGGTGTCGGTGACCAGCGGATCGATCACGACCAGGTACTTCAGCTTCGCCAGCGCGTCGCCCACCTTCTTCTTGTTGGAAACGGAAGCGAGCGGGTTGAAGCCCTGGCAGACGAAACCGTTCATCTTGCCCTGGTGCATGCGGTCGAACATGGCCAGCGTGTCCTGCGCGCCGGCCAGCTTGGGCAGCCAGTCGTAGCAGAAGTCGTTCTCCTTGGTCGCGGCATTCCCGTACCAGGCCTTGCACAGGCTGGTGAACCACTTGGGGTAGTTCTGCGGGAAGTTCATCTGCCCCGGCCGCAGCGGCTTCGGCGTGCGCTTCTCCAGATAGGTCTTGCGATCCGGGTCGGCATCGGTCGGACAGGTGAGATAACCCGGCAGGTTGGCGCCGAACGTGCACATGTCGGTGATCCCCTGCACGTTGGCGTGGCCGCGCAGCGCATTGATGCCGCCGCCCGCCATGCCCATGTTGCCGAGCAGGGTCTGGATGATCGCCATGGTGCGGATGTTCTGCGAGCCCTTCGAGTGCTGCGTCCAGCCCAGCGCATACAGGATCGTCATGGTCTTGTCGGGCGCCGCCGTGTCGGCGATGTACTCGCAGACCTTGAGGAATTGCTCCTTCGGCGTCCCGGTGACCTTGTTCACCAGTTCCGGCGTGTAGCGGCTGTAGTGCTTTTTCAGGAGTTGGAACACGCAATTCGGATCCTGCAGACTCTCGTCGACCATCGCAAAACCATCCTTGTCGAGCTGGTAGCTCCAGGTGGCCTTGTCGTAGTTGCGCTTTTCCGCGTTGTATCCGGAGAACAGGCCGTCCTCGAACTTGAAACCCGGATTGATCAGGAAAGCTGCGTTGCTGTAGTGCTTGACGTAGTCGTGGTGGATCTTGTCGTTGGCGAGCAGGTAGTGGATGACGCCGCCGAGAAAGGCGATGTCGCTGCCGGCGCGCAACGGCGCGTAGTAATCGGAGACGGCAGCGGAACGTGTGAAGCGCGGATCGACCGTGACCAGCTTGGCCTTGCGGTCCTTCTTCGCTTCGATGGCCCACTTGAAGCCGCACGGGTGCGCCTCGGCGGCATTGCCGCCCATGACCAGGACCAGATCGGCATTCTTGATGTCGACCCAGTGGTTGGTCATCGCGCCACGCCCGAATGTCGGACCCAGACTGGATACCGTGGGGGCGTGTCAGATGCGTGCTTGCGTGTCGATCCCGATGACGCCGAGACCGCGGAGGACCTTTTTGCCGAGATAGCCGGCTTCGTTGCCGGCGGCGGAGGAAGCCAGGAAGCCGAAAGTCGGCCAGCGGTTGACGGTCACGCCGGCGTCGTTCTTCTCGACGAAGTTGGCGTCGCGGTCGGCCTTCATGTGCTTGGCGATGCGCTCGATGGCCTCGTCCCACGAGATGCGCTTCCACTCGTTGCTGCCGGGCTCGCGCACTTCGGGATACTTGAGCCGGTTGGGGCTCTTGACCATGTCGAGCAGGCCCGCGCCTTTCGGGCACAGTGTGCCGCGGCTGACGGGGTTGTCGGGATCGCCCTCGATGTGGAAGATGTCCGCCTTCGAATTCTTGGACTTGTCTCCCGTGCTGTAGATCAACACGCCGCAGCTGACCGAGCAATACGGACACATGTTCCGCGTTTCGGTGGCTTTGGCGAGCTTGAAGGCTCTGACTTCCGCCAGGGCTGCCGTGGGGGAGTAGCCCAGCATGGCGATGCTGGATCCCCCTAGCCCGGCGGAGCAGATCTTGAAGAACTGCCGCCTGGTGACTTGCACGTCGTTCCCTCCTCTTGTGGTGGCCTCGCGGGCCGGTTTGCTGAATAGCATTCCGAAACTTACGTCGCGGAATACCCATTCATTTTTTGTAATTCATTATGACACTTTTTGCCGGACTGGGCTAGGGTTTTCCCCTACCGCCCCATCGGGATGCAATACCCCTCCTCCCGTCAATGGAAAAGTCAGCCGCCATGATGCGGCGCACTATGCCCATGTAAATCAGAGGGTTTCGTTTTTGACGGCGACGCTTGCATAAGCCCGCGAATTATCGGAAAGTGGAAGCCTGCGACCCGAGTCAGACATGCGCAACGAATCCCTCAACCACGAATCGGTTCCGGCCGGCCTCGAACAGTTCGTGCCGCCAACCTCGCCCGCCACGTCCGGCCATGCCGCGGGCACGCTGGTGGACAAGTACGGCCGCCACATCACCTACATCCGCCTGTCTATCACCGACCGCTGCGACTTCCGCTGCTTCTACTGCATGGCGGAGGAGATGGAATTTTTGCCGCGGGACCACCTGCTCAGCCTGGAGGAATGCCTGCGCGTCATTCGCACCTTCGTCGCCATGGGCGTCACCAAGGTGCGCATCACCGGCGGCGAACCGCTGGTGCGACGCAACGCCCTCTGGCTGCTGCGCGAGGCGGCCCGACTGGAAGGCCTCAAGGAACTGGTGGTCACCAGCAACGGCTCGCAACTCGAGCGCTACGCCGCGGAGATGGTCGAAGCCGGCGTCAAGCGGGTGAACATCAGCCTCGACACGCTGCGCGCCGACCGCTTCAAGGCCATCACCCGCGTCGGCGAACTCGACAAGGTGCTGCGCGGCATCGACGCGGCCGTCGCCGCCGGCTTCAGGGGCATCAAGATCAACACGGTGATGATGCGCGGCGTGAACGACGACGAGTTCATCGACCTCACGCGCTTCGCCGTGGCCAAGGGCATCGACCTCTCCTTCATTGAGGAAATGCCGCTCGGCGACATCGACCGCTCGCGTGCCGACACCTATTTCGGCTCGGACGAAGCCCTCGCCCTGCTCCGCCCCCATTTCGAGCTGGTCGGCTCGTCCGAAAGCACGGGCGGCCCGGCACGCTACTGGCGCATCCCCGGCACGCGGACGAAGGTCGGCTTCATCTCGCCCCACTCGCACAATTTCTGCGACAGCTGCAACCGCGTGCGCATCACCTGCAAGGGGGAGCTGTATCCCTGCCTCGGCCAGAACGACGCCCTGCCCCTCGTGCCGCTGCTGCGCGCCCACCCCGACGACGACGCGCCGCTGCGCCAGGCCATCGTCGACAGCATGGGCATCAAGCCGAAGGGGCACGACTTCAACGAGCAGATGCACGACCCCAAAGTCGTCCGCTTCATGTCGATGACCGGCGGTTAGGCTGCCGTGCCCTACCGTCCGCAACTCAGCCGGGCCGCCCGCCCGGCCACCGTCACCATCGCCGCCGTCAACGAGCGCGGCGAAACCGTGCCGACGCAGATTGCGGGCGAACATCCCCTCACCCTCTATCTCGACAAGCGCGAGATCGTCACCCTGATGACCCTGGGCGGGGCGCCCGAGGCGCTCGCCCTCGGCTACCTGCGCAACCAGCGCCTGGTCGAGCGGCTGGAGGACATCGCCGCCGTCCAGGTCGACTGGGAGACCGATTCGGTGGCCGTGACGACGACGCGCCCCGCCGAGGATCTCGAAACGCGCATCGGCAGGCGCACCGTGACCACCGGCTGCGGCCAGGGCACGATGTTCGGCGACGTCATGGAGGAACTCGACAAGGTCGCATTGCCGGCAGCGGCCCGTCTCGATGTGGCCACGCTCCACGCCCTGCTCGAGGCCGTGCGCCACCACGAGTCGATCTACAAGCAGGCCGGCGCGGTGCACGGCTGCGCCCTGGCCCGCGGCTCGGACATCCTCATGTTCGTCGAGGACGTCGGCCGACACAACGCCGTGGATGCCATCGCCGGCCGGATGTGGCTGGAGAACCTGCCGGGCGGCGACAAGATCTTCTACACCACCGGCCGGCTCACTTCGGAGATGGTCATCAAGACGGCGCAGATGGGCATCCCCTTCCTCGTCTCGCGCTCGGGACTGACACAGATGGGCTACGACCTGGCCCGGCGCGTCGGCATGACCATGATCGGGCGCGCCCAGGGCCGGCACTACCTGCTGTTCACCGGCGCCGAGCGCTTCGACCGTCCGGCGGAAATCGCATGAAAGTCACCGGCCTCGTCCTCGCCGGCGGCCTCGGCCGGCGCATGGGCGGACGCGACAAGGGCCTGCAGGCCTTTCGAGGCAAGCCGATGGTCAGCTGGGCCATCGAGCGGCTGACGCCGCAGGTGGATTCCCTGCTCATCAATGCCAACCAGAACCTCGAGGCCTATCGCGCCTTCGGCCACCCGGTCATCCCCGACCGCATCGGCGGCTTCGCCGGGCCGCTGGCCGGCCTGCACGCCGGCCTCTCCGCCTGCGAGACGCCGCTGATCGTCACCGTCCCCTGCGATTCGCCCTTCCTGCCCGCAGATCTGGTGGCGCGCCTGCGCGCGGCCCTGGAGGCCGACGGCGCCGACCTCGTCGTGGCGAAAACCGGCGATCAGCCGCATCCGGTATTCTCCCTGGTGCGGCGCGAGGTGCTCGACGGCCTGGCCGCCTTCCTCGAAGGCGGCGGCCGCAAGGTGGACGCCTGGTACGCGGCACTCAAGGTGGCCGAGGTGCCCTTCCCCGACGAGCGCGCCTTCGCCAACATCAACACGCTGCATGAATTGAACGAACTGGAACCATGACTTCGCTGCTGAAAACGCTGTCCTGCGCCGACGGCTACGACCCGGAGTCGCTCAACGCCGAACGCGCCCGCCAGATCATCCTCGATCTGGTGGAGCCCGTGGCGGACGTCGAGCGGGTCGGCGTGCGCGAGGCGCTCGGCCGCGTGCTCGCCGAGGACGTCATCTCGCCCATGAACGTGCCGGGTCACGACAACTCGGCCATGGACGGCTATGCCGTGCGCTTCGCCGATCTGCGCGCCGAAGGCGAAAGCGCGCTGCGCCTGGCCGGCACGGCTTTCGCCGGGCGTGCCTTCGAAGGCCGCCTCGGCGCCGGCGAGTGCGTGCGCATCATGACCGGCGGCGTCATCCCCGCAGGCGCCGACACGGTGGTGATCCAGGAGGTCGTCCGCGCCGAAGGGGATCGCATCGTCGTGCCGGCGCACCAGCGGCCGGGACAGAACGTGCGCCGCGCCGGGGAGGATTTGCGCGCCGGCACGCCGGCCATCCGCGCCGGAAAGTGGCTGCGCCCGGCCGAGCTGGGACTCATCGCCTCGCTTGGACTGGGCGAGGTCGCGGTGCGGCGCCGGCCGCGCATCGCCTTCTTCTCCACCGGCGACGAGCTCGCCTCGATCGGCACGCCGCTCGGGGAGGGCGAGGTCTACGACAGCAACCGCTACACGATCCACGGCATGCTGGCGCGCCTCGGCTGCGAGATCGTCGACCTCGGCGTGGTGCGCGACGATCCGGCGGCGATCGAAGCCGCTTTCCGCCTGGCGGCGGCGCAAGCCGATGCCATCGTCACCAGCGGCGGCGTCTCGGTCGGCGAGGCCGACTTCATCCGCGAGCTGATGGCCAGACTGGGCGAGGTCGCCTTCTGGAAGATCGCCATGCGTCCCGGCCGGCCGATGGCCTTCGGGCGAATCGAGGGGGCCTGGCTGTTCGGCCTGCCCGGCAACCCGGTGGCCGTGATGGTGACCTTCTACGAGTTCGTCCGCGATGCCCTGCTCAAGCTCTCCGGCGTGTCGCCGGTGGAGCCGCTGCCGCGCTTCCGCGTGCCCTGCGTCACGCCGCTGAAGAAGCGGCCCGGCCGCAGCGAATTCCAGCGCGGCATCCTGTTCCGCGAAGACGGCGAATGGAAGGTGCGCGCCACCGGCGCGCAGGGCTCCGGCGTGCTGCGCTCGATGTCCGAGGCGAACTGCATCGTCGTCGTCGAGCACGCGCGCGGCAACGTCGAGCCGGGCGAACTCGTGGACGTGCAGCCTTTCGACGGGCTGATCTGAACTAGGGCGTGTTCTCAATTATTCCGTCGGTGCGACGGAATAATTGAGAACACGCCCTAGGGAACGTCTGAACAAGTAGCGATTGCGCGAGGCGATGAACGCATTTGCACCTCAATGGCGAAGAATTTGCGGAGAATCGGGCGATTTTGCCCGGAGTGGC
>VGHJ01000042.1 GCA_016868295.1 Betaproteobacteria bacterium
CGAAATCGCCTTCGGCCAGCAGGAACTCGATGGTGCCGGCGCCGACGTAGCCGATCGCCTTCGCCGCCCGCACGGCGGCCTCGCCCATGCGGGCGCGCAATTCCGCGGAGACTGCGGGCGACGGCGCCTCCTCGATGACCTTCTGGTGGCGGCGCTGGACGGAGCAGTCGCGCTCGCCGAGGTGGATGACGTTGCCCTGCGCGTCGGCGAAGACCTGGACCTCGACGTGGCGCGGCGCCGTCAGGGCGTACTCGAGGATCAGCTCGCCCGAGCCGAAAGCCGACTGCGCCTCGGAACGCGCCGAGGCGAGCGCCGCCGGGAGATCTTTGAGATCGTCGACGCGGCGCATGCCGCGCCCGCCGCCACCGGCCGCCGCCTTGATCATCAGCGGCAGGCCGACCTTCTCCGCTTCGCGGATCAGCGTGGCGTCGGACTGGTCGCTGCCGTCGTAGCCGGGAATGCAGGGCACGCCGGCCTCGCGCATGCGGCGCTTGGCCGCGGCCTTGTTGCCCATCAGGCGGATCGCCTCGGGCGGCGGGCCGATGAAGACGAGGCCGGCTTGCGCGCAGGCCTCGGCGAAGTCGGCGTTCTCGGAGAGGAAGCCGTAGCCGGGATGCACGGCCTGCGCGCCGGTGGCGCGGGCGGCGGCGATGAGGCGCTCGATGTTCAGATACGACTCGCGCGGGGGCGCGGCGCCGATCTCATAGGCCTCGTCGGCGAGGCGCGCGTGCAGGGCGTGGCGGTCGGCGGCGGAGACGACGGCGACGGTGCGCAGGCCGCGCGCGCGGCAGCTGCGGATCACGCGGCAGGCGATCTCGCCGCGATTGGCGATGAGGACTTTGGAGAACATCTCAGCGGCGCGGCAGCGTGCCCATGTACTTGCTGATGATGCCGAGCATCACCTCGTCGGCGCCGCCGCCGATGGAGGAGAGGCGGATGTCGCGGAACAGGCGCGAGACGTTGCTCTCCCACACATAGCCCATGCCGCCCCAGAACTGCAGGCAGGAATCGGCGACCTCGCGGCCGAGGCGGCCGACTTTCAGCTTGGCCATCGAGGCGAGCATGGTGACGTCCTCGCCGGCCACCAGCTTCGTCGCGGCGTCGTGCACCAGCGCGCGCAGGGCCTCGATCTCGGTCTTCAGCTCGGCGAGGCGGAAGTGCACGTACTGGTTGTCGAGGATGGACTGGCCGAAGGCCTGGCGCTCGCGGGTGTAGGCGATGGTCTCGCGCAGGATGCGGTCGAGCGCCGTCCACTGCGCGGCGGCGAACAGGCGCTCCTCCTGGAACTGCTGCATCTGGTAGGTGAAGCCCATGCCCTCCTCGCCGATGCGGTAGCGCTGCGGCACGCGCACCTCGTCGAAGTAGAGCTGCGCCGTGTCGGAGGACCACATGCCGAGCTTCTTCAGCTTCTTCGCCACCGAGACGCCCTTCGTTTTCATGGGCACGCAGATCAGCGTCTTGTTCTTGTGCGCGGCGCCTTCCGAGGTGTTGGCGAGCAGGCAGATCCAGTCGGACTGGGTGCCGCTGGTGATCCACATCTTGGTGCCGGTGATGATGTAATCGTCGCCGTCCTTTTTGGCGAAGGTCTTGATCGAGGCGACGTCGGAGCCGGCGCCCGGCTCGGAGACGCCGATGCTGCAAACGCGGTCGCCGGCGATGGTGGGGGCAAGAAATTCGCGGCGCAACTCGTCGGAGCCGAAGCGCGCCAGGGCGGGCGTCGCCATGTCGGTCTGCACGCCGATGGCCATCGGCACGCCGCCGCAGCGGATGTCGCCCATGGCCTCGATGAAGGCGAGCTGGAAGGAGTAGTCGAGGCCCATGCCGCCGTAGGCCTGCGGCTTGTTGATGCCGAGGAAGCCGGCGTCGCCCATCTTCTTGAAGAGTTCGTGCGCCGGGAAGATCTCGGCGTCTTCCCAGGCGTCGACGTGGGGGTTGATCTCGGTCTCGATGAACTTCTTCACCGAGCGCTGGAGTTCCTGGTGTTCCTGGGTGTAGAGCATGCTCACTCCTTAGTGTCTTGCCACGGCGAACTGCACCGGGCGCAGCGCGCGCGCATCGGCCTCGCGGCAAATGGACAGCACGAAAGCCAGCACCTTGCGTGTGTCGCGCGGGTCGATGATGCCGTCGTCGAGCAGCCGCCCGCTGGTGTAGAAGGCGGACGATTGCCGCTCGAAGGTGTCGACGATCTGCTTTTCCAGTGTGTCGAGCTGGACGGTGTCCAGTTCACCGCCGCCGCGCTTGAGCTTCGCTTCCATCACCAGCCGCATGGTCATCGCCGCCTGCTCGCCGCCCATCACCGCCGTCTTCGCGTTGGGCCAGGAGAAGGCGAAGCGCGGGCCGTAGGCGCGGCCGCACATGCCGTAGTTGCCGGCGCCGAAGCTGGCGCCGATGTGCAGGGTGATCTGCGGCACGGTGGCATTGGCCACGGCCTGGATCATCTTGGCGCCGTGCTTGATCATGCCGGCCTGCTCGCTCGCCTTGCCGACGATGTAGCCGGTGGTGTTCTGCAGATAGATGATCGGCGTGCCGGACTGGCAGCAGGCCTGGATGAAGTGCGAGGCCTTGGTGGCGCCGGCCGGGTCGATCGGGCCGTTGTTGCCGATGAGGCCGACCGAGTGGCCGTCGAGGGCGGCGTGGCCGCACACCGTCGACACGCCGTAGCCGGGCTTGAAGTCGAGGAGGTCCGAGCCGTCGACGATTCGGGCGATGACTTCGCGCACGTCGTAGGGCTTTTTCGTGTCGAGCGGCACCAGGCCGAGCAGTTCGTCGATGTCGCACCGTGGTGCACGGACTGACTTTTGCTCGGCGCGCAGGTCGCGGTTCCAGTCGAGCCTGGCGAGCACCTCGCGGGCAAGTCGGATGCCGTCGGCGTCGTCCTCGGCGAGGTATTCGGCGAGGCCGCTGACTGAAGCGTGCATCCCGGCGCCGCCGAGTTCCTCTTCGGAGGCGTCTTCGCCGGTGGCGGCCTTCAGCAGCGCCGTGCCGGCGAGGAAGGCCTTGGCGCGGCCGCGCACCATCACGACGTAGTCGGACATGCCGGGCATGTAGGCGCCGCCGGCGGTGGAGGAACCATGCACCACCGTCACGACGGGGATGCCCGCGGCGGAGAGTCGCGTCAGGCCGCAGAACAATCCGCCGCCGTGGATGAAGTCCTCGACGCGGTACTTGAGCAGGTTGGCGCCGGCGGATTCGACGAGGTGCAGGAAGGGCAGCTTGTTCTCCTTGGCGATGTCGAGCACGCGCAAGATCTTCTCCAGGCCCATCGGCTGGATGGCGCCGGCGTCGATGCCGGCATCCGAGGCGGCGACCATGCAGCGCACGCCTGAGACGTAGCCGATGCCGGCGACCAGGCCGCCGCCGGGTACGGTCTTCGCGGGATCGGGATTGTCCATGCACCAGCCGGCGACGGTGGCGAGCTCGAGGAAGGACGAGCCGGCATCGAGCGCCCGCGCCACGCGCTCGCGCGGCAAGAGCTGGCCGCGCCGGTCGAAGACGGGCTTGGCCTTGGCCGAGGCGTCGCGCACGCGCTGCTCGAGCGCGCGGAAGTCGGCAATCAGCGCCAGCCAGGCTTCGCGGTTGGCGGCGAAGGCGGGGGAGGCGGTGTCGAGGGTGGATTCGAGGATGGGCATTACTCGTCCACCATGAACTTCGGCGGCGCATACAGCGGGAAGCCGTTGTAGGCCTTCGAGCGCTTGTGCGAGGTCAGCGGCCAGGTCGGACGCGCATTCAGCACGCCGCCGTCGATGCGCAGCGTGACGCCGGTGATGAAGGCGGCGCCTTCCGAGAGCAGGAAGACGATGGCGGCCGCGGCCTCCGATTCGGTGCCGAAGCGCTGCAGCGGGATTTTCGTCTTCAGCGTCTTCGCCCATTCCTGCACTTCGGGTGGATAGGTCTCGAAGCCCGAAGAGGCGATCCAGCCCGGTGCGACGGCGTTCACGCGCACGCCCGCGGCGGCCCATTCGCAGGCGGCCGACTCGGTGAAGTTCACCATGCCGGCGCGCGCCGCGCCCGAATGCGCCATGCCAGGCATGCCGCCCCACATGTCGGCGCTCATGTTGACGATCGCGCCGCCGTGCCTCTCCATCCAGCGGCGGTAGCACTCGCGCGCCATGAGGAAGCCGCCGGTGAGGTTGGTGCGCACCACGGCGTCCCAGCCCTTGAGCGAGATGTCGCGCAGCGGCGCGGGAAACTGGCCGCCGGCGTTGTTCACCAGGCCGTCGATGCGGCCGTGCGCGGCGAGCACGGCGTCGACCGTGGCGCAGACCTGCTCTTCGTCGCGGATGTCGCAGGCGTGGGTGGTGGCGGCACCGCCGGCCGCGGCGATCTCGCGCTGCACGGTTTCGAGCTTCTCCGGCTTGCGGCCGATGAGTGCCACCTTCGCGCCGAGCGCGGCCAGTTCATGGGCGGTGCAGCGGCCGATGCCGCTGCCGCCGCCGGTGACGACGACGCTCTGGCCCGCGAAGAGGCCTTCGCGGAAGACGGAACGGTAGTTCATGGAATTCCCCCTCGGGCCGGCCCAAGAAACGAGCCAACCAAGCAGTTGCTTGGTTGGATTATGGCGGGGCGCGGATGGATGTGCAAGCCACGCTTGCCATGCCGTTCTTGACCACTTCCATGACCATGGTCATACTTATGGTCATATTGAGCCCCGGAGCCTGTCATGCAGATTATCAAAGCCTCTGAATTCAAGGCCAAATGCCTTGCCCTGATGGACGAGGTCGCCCGCACCGGCGAGACCATTCGCGTCACAAAGAACGGCAAACCGGTGGCCGAACTGCGTCCTGTGAAGCCAACGAAGCCCGCCTCGCCTTTCGGCATGTGGAAGGGGCGCGCGCGCGAACTCGGAGACATCATTTCCCCGGCAGTCGATCCCGACGACTGGGAGGCATTGAAATGATCCTTCTCGACACTCACGCGCTCTTTTGGCTGGCGACCGGCGACAAAAAGCTCGGGCGCGCCTGCCGCGCGCGCATTGATCAGGCGCTGGCGGCGGACAAACTTGCGGTCAGCGCCATCAGTTTTTGGGAGCTGGCGATGCTGGCGTCGAAAAAGCGCATCGAAGCCAGCGACATCGAGGAAATGCGGCGCATCGCTCTGGAATCGGGAATTGCCGAATTGCCGCTCGACGGCCCGATGGCGATTCTCGCCGCGCAATTGGATAGCGATCACAAGGACCCTGCCGACCGCTTCATCGCGGCGACTGCACTGCGACACAGGGCAACGCTGGTAACGGCCGATGAGCGGCTGCTCGCCGGTCTGCCGGGGCTGACTTTACAGGATGCGCGCCTATGAAAAACACTCTGCTTGTCCTGACCGTCCTCGCCGGCCCCGCCCTTGCCGGCGGCTCCAACTACGCCATCGTCCCCGGCGCCCGGGCCGGACGGCAACATCTACATCGCGGTGATGAGCGGCAACCGCATCGCGCGCTTCGACACGAAAGCGAAGACCTTACGCGTCATCAATCTGCCCTCGAAGAACACCGGCATCCGCAAGGCCAGCGTCGACGCGGACGGCCGCTACTGGTATATGGGATCGCACAACGGAAAACTGGGAGTCATCGAATGAAACGAGTTCTTTTCGCGCTGCTGGCGGCGCTGCTGGCTCCGGCGGCGCAGGCCGACGAGGCGCTGTGGGCGAAGCTGAAGGCCGGCGGCAACGTGGTGCTGATGCGCCACGCCTCGACCGAAGCGGGGCTGGGCGACCCGCCCGGCTTCAAGCTCGGCGACTGCGCGACGCAACGCAACCTTTCCGACGCGGGGCGGGATGAAGCGCGCCGGCTCGGGCGGCTGTTCAAGTTCCGCGCCATCAACTTCACGACCGCGCGCTCGAGCCAGTGGTGCCGCTGCCTGGAGACGGCGCGCCTCGCCTTCGGCGAGGAGCCGGAGCCGTGGCCGCCGCTCAACTCGCTGCACGCCGACGCCTCGGGCGAGGCCGCGCTGGTGAAGGAAGTGAATGCGCTGGCGGCGAAGGTGAAGCCGCCCTACAACGCCGTGCTGGTGACGCACAACTTCAACATCCGCGCGCTGACGGGCATCTCGCCGAAGGAGGCGGAGATCATCGTCGCGCGCGCGAGCGGCGGCAGGCTGGAAGTCGTGGGGAGGATCGCCCTGCCGCAGCAGTAGCCACACCGCCGCAACCCCATGCCCACATGAAAGGAACCGAAGCGCCATGAGCACCGCACCCATCAGCCGCTACCCCGTCCCCGAACTGAAGGACATCCCCGAGGACATCCGCACCCGCATCCTGGCGGTGCAGGAGAAGTCCGGCTTCGTACCGAACGTCTTCCTCGCGCTGTCGCACCGGCCGGACGAGTGCCGCGCCTTCTTCGCCTACCACGACGCGCTGATGGAGAAGGAAGGCGGCCTGACCAAGGCCGAGCGCGAAATGATCGTGGTCGCCACCTCGAATGCCAACCAGTGCCAGTACTGCGTGGTGGCGCACGGCGCCATCCTGCGCATCCGCGCCAGGAATCCGCTCGTCGCCGACCAGGTGGCGGTAAACTACCGCAAGGCCGACATCTCGCCGAAGCAGAAGGCCATGCTCGACTTCGCCATGAAGGTCTGCCTGCGCTCGGGCGAGATCAACGATGCCGATTTCGAGACGCTGCGCGGCCACGGCTTCACGGACGAGGACATCTGGGACATCGGCGCCATCTCGGCCTTCTTCGGCCTCTCGAACCGCATGGCCAACATGGCCAACATGCGGCCGAACGACGAGTTCTACCTGCTCGGGCGCCTGCCTAAGAAATGACGCCCTGCGGGACGGCGTCCGCAACGGGCACCACCGGGATCACTTCGCCGATGGCTCCCATCAGGTGGCGGCCGAGCGCCTCCACCTCGCGCCTGCGCGTGTCTTCGTCGAGCGCGGCGAAGTTGACGCCATGCTCGCGCACATAGCGCCGCATCGAGACGGGCGTGCCGAAGTTCACGCAGGCGTAGCCGAAGCGGTGCCAGCTGCCGGTCAGCATCTGGCCGAGGTTGCGCCCTATGAAAGTCAGCGTCGTCAGCACGGCGCCGGCCAGGCCGCAGCGGCGCTGCGACTCGAGCTTGAGCAGCTGGCTGCGGTCCTCCAGCACGCGGTCGTAGTTGAGGCCGACCGGGATGAACACCAGGTCGCGCTCGGCGTCGGCACGGAAGGATTTCACCATGTAGTCGAGCAGGCCGAACTTCGGCTGGCGCAGCGCGCCGTCGACGGTGAGGCCGCCCTCGGGGAAGAGCGCCTGCGGCACGCCGGCCTCGGTGGCCATGGCGACGTAGCGCGAGAGCACGCTGCGGTAGAGCGGATCGCCCGAATTGCGCCGCACGAAGAAGGCGCCCATCGAGCGGATCAGCGCCTGCAGGCCCCAGATGCGCCCCCACTCGCCGACGGCGTAGGAGAGCGCCACCCGCTCGGCGGCGAGGAAAGCGACCAGCACGTAGTCCATGTTGCTGCGGTGGTTCATGACGAACACCACGGTGGGCTTCGGGTCGACCGCCGCGAGTCCCGCCTCGTCGGTGTAGCCGAGGCGGAAGTAGAGGTAGGCGTTGAAGGAAGGCACGATCTCGCGCGCGTAGTGGTCGATGCGCCGGCGCACGTCGGCGAGCGGCTCGCCGGTCTCCTTCGCGTGCGCCTCGGCTGCAGCCTGGATGCGCGGGTCGTGGAAGAGGCGATCGATGAGCACCTCGCGCCGCGTCAGCTTGAACGAGGGCGGCTCGATCCTGAGGCGGGTGTTGAGCTCCTGGATGACGGCGTTGATGCGGCGGCGGAAGAACCAGCGCATGCCCGGCGCCAGGAACAGCACGCCGGCGGCCCAGGCGGCGAGCAGCGCGATGATGACGAAGAGCCAGAGCGGAACAGCGACAGAAGCGGCCATGCTCCCCCCCGCGCTACATGAGGACGATGTCGAACTGCTCCTGAGTGTAGCCCGATTCGGCCTGCAGGGAAATCGGCTTGCCGATGAAGTCGGAGAGCATGGCGAGCGAGCCGGATTCCTCGTCGAGGAAGAGGTCGATCACGGCGGGCGCGGCCAGCACCCGGTATTCGCGCGCGTTGAACTGGCGCGCCTCTCGCAGCAGCTCGCGCAGGATCTCGTAGCACATGGTGCGCGCCGTCTTCACCTCGCCGCAGCCGCCGCAGGTCGGGCAGGGCTCGCACAGCACATGGGCGAGCGACTCGCGCGTCCTCTTTCTGGTCATCTCGACGAGGCCGAGCGCGGTGAAGCCGTTCACCGACATGCGCGTATGGTCGCGCGAGAGCGCCTTGTCGAGTTCCGCCAGCACGGCGGCCTTGTGCTCCTCGTTGTCCATGTCGATGAAGTCGAGGATGATGATGCCGCCGAGGTTGCGCAGCCGGAGCTGGCGCGCGATGGTCTGCGCCGCCTCGAGGTTGGTCTTGAAGATGGTGTCGTCGAAGTTGCGCGAGCCGACGAAGCCGCCGGTGTTCACGTCGATGGTGGTCATCGCCTCGGTCTGGTCGATGATCAGGTAGCCGCCCGACTTGAGCTCGACGCGGCGCGCCAGGGCCTTCTGGATTTCGTCCTCGACGCCGTGCAGGTCGAACAGCGGCCGCTCGCCGGTGTAGTGCGTGAACAGCGGCATCAGCTGCGGCATGTACTCCTGGGCGAAGGCCGTCAGCTTCTGGAAGTTCTCGCGCGAGTCGATGACGATGCGCGTGGTCTCCGGCGTCGCCAGATCGCGCAGCAGGCGCTGGCCCAGCGTCAGATCCTGGTAGAGCAGCGCCGGCGGGCGGGCGCCGGCGGCGGCGTTCCTCGCCTCGGCCCAGCGCTTGCGCAGGTAGGCGATGTCGCTGGCCAGTTCCTCGTCGCCCGCCTTCTCGGCCATGGTGCGCACGATGAAGCCGCCCGACTCGTCGGCCGGCACGAGCTGCTGCAGCTTCTCGCGCAACTGCTCTCGCTCGGCCTCGCCCTCGATGCGCTGCGAGATGCCGATGTGCTTCTCCTGCGGCAGGTAGACGAGCAGGCGCCCGGCGATGCTGATCTGGGTGGACAGGCGCGCACCCTTGCTGCCGATCGGGTCCTTCAGCACCTGGACGATAAGGTTCTGGCCTTCGGAGAGGATCTTCTCGATCGGCCGCGGACCCTCTCCGCCGTTGCCGTTCTGGCGCTCGCCCCAGATGTCGGCGACGTGGAGGAAGGCGGTGCGCTCGAGGCCGATGTCGATGAAGGCCGATTGCATGCCGGGCAGCACGCGCACGACGCGGCCGAAGTAGACGTTGCCGACCAGGCCGCGCGAGGCGGTGCGCTCGATGTGCAGTTCCTGCACGATGCCGCCCTGCATGAGGGCGACGCGCGTTTCCTGCGGCGTGAAATTGACCAGGAACTCCTCGCTCATGGCGGGGAGTGTATCAGGTCGGCGCGTCGGCGCCGTGCCGCGGAGACTGACTTTAGATGGGGTAGCCGAAGCGGCGCAACAGTTGGGCCGTCTCGTGGAGCGGCAGGCCCATGATGCCGCTGTAGGAGCCGCGGATCTCCTCGACGAAAACCGCCGCGAAGCCCTGGATGCCGTAGGCGCCGGCCTTGTCGAGCGGCTCGCCGCCGGCGACGTAGCGCCGGATCTCGTCGTGCCCGAGCGTGCGGAAGCGCACCTCGCTGATGCTGAGCAGGTGCTCGGTGCGGCCGTTTTCGGAAAGCGCCACCGCCGTCAGCACGCGGTGGGTGCGGCCGGAGAGGCGCTGCAGGATCGCCACGGCGTCGGCCTCGTGCTCCGGCTTGCCGATGACGCCGCCGTCGACCTCCACCGTCGTGTCGGCCGCCAGCACCGGATGCGGGATGAGGTGGCGCTCGCGGATGCGCCGCACGCCGGCCTGCGCCTTGGCCAGCGTCACGCGCACGACATAGTCCTCGGGGCGCTCGCCCTCGAGCGGCGACTCGTCCACCTCGGCATCCTCGCGCGGCACGCCGCGGAACATGAGCAATTCGAAGCGCACGCCGATCTGCGCCAGCAGCTCGCGCCGGCGCGGACTGCGGGAAGCCAGGTAGATGCGCGGTTCGATCGAAACCATCATTCCCGGTGATACGGGTGGTTCTTCAGCAGGCTGGCGGCGCGATACAGCGCTTCGGCCAGCACCACGCGCGCCAGGGCATGCGGCAGCGTCAGGCTGGACAAGCGCACTGTCTCGGCCGCCGCCGACTTGATCTCCGCCGCCAGGCCGTCCGGCCCGCCGATGGCGAAAGCGACGTCGTCGCCCGCCTCCAGCCACGCCTTCAGCCGCGCGGCGAGTTGCTGCGTCGTCAGGTCGGCGCCGCGCTCGTCGAGCGCGACGAGGCGGCCGCGCGCCGGCAGCGCCGCGCGGATGCGCGCGGCCTCGGCCGCCAGCAGCGCATCGACCGGCTTGCCGCCGCTGCGCGGCTCGGCGCGGACCTCCTTCAGTTCGAGCGGGGCCTCGCGCGGCATGCGCCTGGCGAATTCGGCGAAGGCCTCGTCGGCCCAGCCGGGCATGCGCGTGCCGACGGCGACGACGGACAGCCTCATCCGCCCGCCGCGGCCGATTTCTTGCGGGGAGCGGGCTTGGCGGCCCAGAGTTCCTCGAGGTTGTAGTAGCTGCGCACCGCCGGCTGCATGATGTGCACGACGATGTCGCCGAGGTCGACGACGATCCAGTCGCCTGTCTCCTCGCCCTCCATGCCGTAAATCCTGCCGCCGGCGGCGAGCACCTTGTCCTGCACGCTGCGCGCGAGCGACTTGGTCTGCCGCGCCGAGTCGGCGCTGGCGATGACGATGCGGTCGAACAGGGAGGACAGCCTGGTGGTGTTGATGACTTCGATGTCGCGCCCCTTGATGTCTTCCAGCGCGGTCACGGCGATCTTCTGCAGTTTTCTAACGTCCATCAGGCGATCTGTACAGGCGATGCGTTTGAATATACTCCCCCACGGCGTCGGGAAGCAAATAGCGGGCGGACAGCCCCGCCGCCAGGCGCGCGCGCAACAGCGAGGCGGAGATGGCCAGCGGCGTCATGGTGAACGCCACGACACGCCCGGCCGACGCCGCGCGCAGGGCGCCGGGGTCGTCGGCGAGCCGCCCGCGGCAGGCGGCGGCCAGGTCCGGTGGCATGTCGGCGGGATCGATGGCGAAACCGGGCCGCGTCGCGACGCCGATGTGCGCCAGATCGAACAGCTCGCGCCAGCGATGCCAGGCCTCGAGGCCGCGGAAGACGTCGGCGCCCATGAGCAGGACGAGCGGCCGCCCGCCCTCGGCGGCGCACAGGCGCTCGAGCGTGGGCACCGTGTAGCCGGGGCCGGCCGCCTGCGCCTCGGCCGCGTCGAGAGCGAAATGCGGATTGCCGGCGATGGCCAGACGCACCATCTCGAGGCGATGCGCGGCATCGGCGCGGGGCGGCTGACGGTGCGGCGGCTGACCGGCCGGGATCCAGCGCACCTCTTGCAGCGCGAGCGCCTCGCGTGCCTCCTCGGCCAGGCGCAGGTGGCCGTGGTGCACCGGGTCGAAGGTGCCGCCGAGCAATCCGATCGGGGCGGCTTCAGGCATTCGCCGTCTCGATCGAGCGGACGAAGACCTCGCGGTAGCTGACGTAGAAGCTGGCGAACAGCGTCGGCACGAAGACGAACAGCAGGGGCAGGGAGAGGGCGACCACCATCATGCGCTGCAGCGCGGGCGAGAAGGCCTCGACGATGGCGAGCAGCGCGCCGGGCAGGATCACGCTGATGCCGGCCACGCCGAGGCCGTAGACCAGAAACGGCCGCCAGTTGCGCAGGCAGGCGAAGAAGCTGAAGAACAGCGCCTTCCCCGCCGACAGGCCGTCCCACGCGGCCAGCATGGGCGCGAACCAGAAGGCCATCAGCAGCGGCACCATCAGCAGCAACGCGAACTGCAGCGAAAGCAGGAATTCGTCGCTGTGCAGCAGGTCCTCGGGCGGCTTCTGGTTGGCCAGCATGATGCGCAGCAGGGCGCCGTCGTCCACCAGCGCGCTCGCCGCGAACACCGCGACGGAGCCGGCCATGTAGAGGGCGCCGAGCAGGAACAGCGTGTTGCGGTTCCTCTGGAAGCCGGAGAAGAGCAGGCCGAAGCCGTTCTGCGCGTCGCGCTCGAGCGCGCGGCAGCCGTTCATGACGCCGACGGAGAGCGCCGGCACGCACAGCGGCGCGGCGATCACGCCGATCAGCGGGATCAGGTTGAGGAAGATCAGGGTAAGCCAGTAGCCGAAGACGAGGAAGGTCAGCAGCGCCGGATTGTTGCGGAACAGGCGAAACCCCTCGACGATCCAGTTCCAGCCGCGGACGGCGGGCAGCGGGCGCGCCTGCATTCAGCGTCGATGCGCGCGAGGGCGCGCGGCGGCGGGATTACTCGAATATCTCCGCATAGGAAGCGTAGACCGAGCCCATGGTAACCGGCAGCATGATCAGCATGCCGAGCCCGAAGGGGATCAGGGCGATGACGTAGAGGACGAAGAGGATCACGCCATAGACGATGAACGGCACGATGTTCTTCAGGCAGGCGGAAAAGCTGGTTTTCATGGCGTCCAGCGGCGCCACGTCGCGGAACACCACCAGCGCCGGGGCGAACCAGACGGCCATCAGCAACGGCACCAGCAGGGCCAGCATGACCAGCATGGCGACGATGAAGCCGCCGATCGCCACGCCGACGCCCGGGCCGCGACCCATCAGGCCGCCGGTGACCGCCGCGCCGCCGCCGATGAGGAAGACGATCACGGTGATGGCTATGACGCCGACGAGGTAGAACACGCCGACGAGGATCAACTGGGTGGTGTTCTGCTTGAAGCCGGCGAACAGGGTGTCGATGCCGAAATCGCCGTCCGCGGCAAGCGATTTGCAGCCGAGCAGGATGCCGCCGGCGAACACCGGCATGAGGAAGTTGAGCGCCAGGTTGCCGACCACCGGGACGAGGCTGAGCACCACGGCGATCACAATCAGGATGACGGAGACGGCGATCCAGATGCCGGGGTTCTTCGTGAACAACTGCCAGCCCTGCTTGAGCCATTCGAGGCCGCGACCGGCCTCGACGCTGCGCCCGGCCGGATCGAAGCTGCCGCCGCCCTGCCCGGCATTGCCCTCTGGAGCGAGAAACGGATTCTGTTCAGCCATGGCGCTTCCCCGGCGAATGGACGGAAGAACGTTTCAGAACGTGCCGATCACCCACATCGGCACGCGCAGTCCGGAATCGAGCGGCTCCTGTCGTGTCATGCGGCCGTCGCCCTTGTCGTCGACCAGATAGTAGGGAACGCCGTGCGGCGGCGTCACCTTGATCATGTAGAGCTTGCCGTTCACGCGGAACTCCTCGACCTTGTCCTCGCCGCGCCGGATGATGGTGACCTGCGGTTCGAGCGCCGGGTCGGGCTGGTAGCCCGGCGGCGGCGGCGGCGGCTCCGGCACCGGCTGCAGGCCGGCGGGGGCCTGCTGCGCAGCGGCGGGCAGGGCGAACGCGACGATGAGGGCTGGGAGCAGGCGGGGCATGGCGGTTTCCTGGGGAAATTCCGGCAAATTGTATCAGAGGTTAAGCAGCAGCTCGTGCTCCTGCGGCAGCGGCTCGAAGCCGCGCCCTTCGTAGTGCTTGAAGATGGCGTCGACCACCTGCTCGGGCTCGTCGATCACCAGCATCAGATCGAGGTCCTCGGCGGCGATCATGCCTTCCGACACCAGCCGCTCGCGGAACCAGTCGAGCAGCCCCTGCCAGTAGGCGCCGTTCATGAGGATGAGCGGAAAGCGCCGGCTCTTGTGCGTCTGGATCAGGGTGAGCGCCTCCATCAGCTCGTCGAGCGTGCCGAAGCCGCCCGGCAGCACGACGTAGGCGGCGGCGAACTTGACGAACATCACCTTGCGCGCGAAGAAGTGGTGGAAGGTGAGCGAGATGTCCTGGTAGGGATTGCTCTGCTGCTCCTGCGGCAGGAGGATGTTGAGGCCGACGCTCGGGCTCCTGCCCTGGTAGGCACCCTTGCTCGCCGCCTCCATCACGCCCGGGCCGCCGCCGCTGATGATCGAGAAGCCGGCATCCGAGAGCAGGCGCGCCACTTTCTCCGCCTGGGCGAAGTAGGGATGGTCCGCGTCGATGCGCGCGCTGCCGAAAATGGACACGGCGGGACGCACCGGCGCCAGCCGCTCGGTCGCCTCGACGAACTCTGCCATAATGCCAAGCATGCGCCACGACTCGCGCGCCGTCGGCGAGGCGGCGTCGACTTGGGCTGCGATCTTGCGTAGCTTGTCGTTCATGTTTCCTCGGGTTCCCTATGCCCACTCTGCTGTTGGTCGACGGATCGTCGTATCTCTACCGCGCCTTCCACGCCATGCCCGACCTGCGCAACAGGGCGGGCGAGCCGACGGGCGCGGTGTACGGGGTCCTCAACATGCTACGCCGGCTGGATAGCGACTTCAAGGCGGACTATCGTGCCTGCGTCTTCGACGCCAAGGGCAAGACCTTCCGCGACGACCTCTATCCCGACTACAAGGCGCACCGGCCGCCGATGCCCGACGACCTCGCCCGCCAGATCGCGCCGCTGCACGAGTGCATCCGCGCGCAGGGCTGGCCGCTGCTCGCCATCGAGGGGGTGGAGGCCGACGACGTCATCGGCACGCTGGCGCGCGAGGCGAGCCGCCTCGGCATCGAGGTGGTGGTGTCGACCGGCGACAAGGACCTGGCGCAGCTGGTGAACCCGCATGTGCGGCTGGTGAACACCATGAGCAACGAGGTCCTGGATGAAGCCGGCGTGCAGGCGAAGTTCGGCGTCGGGCCGCAGCAGATCGTCGACTACTTCGCGCTGGTCGGCGACAGCGTGGACAACGTGCCGGGCGTGGAGAAGGTCGGGCCGAAGACGGCGGCGAAGTGGCTGCAGGAATACGGCTCGCTGGATGAAATCGTCGCCCGCGCCAATGAAATCGGCGGCAAGGTCGGCGAGAACCTGCGCAAGCACATCGAGTTCCTGCCGCTGGGCAAAAAGCTCGTCACCGTGGTGTGCGACCTCGACCTGCCGGTGAAGGTGGCCGACCTCGCGCCGCACCCCCCCGACAAGGCGCAGCTCGCCGAGCTCTTCGCGCGGCTGGAGTTCAAGACCTGGCTGCGGGAGGTGCAAGGCGATACTCCCTCTCCCCCCGCGGGGGAGAGGGCCGGGGAGAGGGGGCAAGCCGTCGAGCAACAACCCGCCGGCGCCCACCGTACACGCTATGAAACCATCCTCGACTGGCCAACCTTCGACGCCTGGCTGAAAAAACTCGACGCGGCACCACTTGCCGCCTTCGACACCGAGACCACCAGCCTCGACCCGAAGCAGGCGCAGCTGGTCGGGCTGTCGTTCGCCGTGGCCGACGGCGAGGCCGCCTACCTGCCGCTCGCCCACCGCTATGCCGCCGTGCCGCAGCAACTGACTTTCGACGAGGCGCTGGCAAAGCTGACGCCGTGGCTGGAATCGCCGCGCCACGCCAAGCTCGGCCAGAACCTGAAGTACGACCTGCACGTGCTGGCCAACCACGGCATCCGCCTGGCCGGCGTGGCGCACGACACGCTGCTCGAGTCCTATGTCGTCGAGTCGGACAAGGGCCACGACATGGATTCGATGGCGCTGCGCCACCTCGGCATCGTGACCATCAAGTACGACGAGGTCACCGGCAAGGGCGCCTCGCGCATCGGCTTCGACCAGGTCGACATCGAACGCGCCGCCGAGTACGCCGCCGAGGACGCCGACATCACGCTGCGCCTGCACGAGGCGCTGCACCCGCGCCTGGCCGAGGAGCCGCGGCTGGAAGCGCTCTACCGCGACATCGAGATGCCGGTGATGCAGATCCTCTTCCGCATGGAACGGCACGGCGTGCTGGTCGACGCGCCGCAACTCGAGCGCCAGGGCCAGCAGCTCGGCCTGCGCATGCTGGAGATCGAGCGGCAGGCGCACGAAGTGGCGAAACAGCCCTTCAACCTGAATTCGCCGAAGCAGATCCAGGAGATCCTCTTCGAGCGCGAGAAGCTACCGGTGCTGAAGAAGACGCCCTCCGGCGCGCCGTCCACCGACGAGGAGGTGCTGGAACAACTGGCGCTCGACTACCCGCTGCCGAAGCTGATCCTCGACTACCGCGGCCTGGCCAAGCTGAAGAGCACCTACGCCGACAAGCTGCCGAAGTCCGTCGACCCGGCCACCGGCCGCGTGCACACCAACTATTCCCAGGCGGTGGCGGTGACGGGACGGCTGGCCAGCTCCGACCCCAACCTGCAGAACATCCCGATCCGCAGCGAGGAGGGCCGGCGCATCCGCCAGGCCTTCGTCGCCCCGGCGGGAGCGAAGATCGTCTCCGCCGACTACTCGCAGATCGAGCTGCGCATCATGGCCCACCTCTCCGGCGACCAGGGCCTGCTCGACGCCTTCGCCGCCGGCGAGGACATCCACCGCGCCACCGCCGCCGAGGTGTTCGGCGTGGCGCCGGCGGAAGTGACCAGCGAGCAGCGCCGCTACGCCAAGGTGATCAACTTCGGCCTCATCTACGGCATGTCGGCCTTCGGCCTGGCGCGCCAGCTCGGCCTCGAGCGCAGCGCGGCGGCCTCCTATATCGACCGCTACTTCGCGCGCTATCCCGGCGTCGCCCACTACATGGAATCGACGCGGCTGCAGGCGCGCGACAAGGGCTACGTCGAAACGGTGTTCGGCCGGCGGCTGTGGCTGCCGGAAATCAAGTCAGCCGCCCCGGCACGGCGCCAGGCCGCCGAGCGCGCCGCCATCAACGCACCGATGCAGGGCACCGCCGCCGACATCATCAAGCTGGCGATGATCGCCGTGCAGCGCTGGCTGGACGAGGCGCGGATGCGCTCGCTGCTGATCCTGCAGGTGCACGACGAACTGGTGCTGGAAGTGCCGGAAGACGAACTCGACACCGTGCGCCACGAGCTGCCGAGGCTCATGGCCGGCGTGGCGCAGCTCTCCGTGCCGCTGGTGGCCGAGATGGGCGTGGGCGCGAACTGGGATGAGGCGCACTGAATTCAACGTTGAGAAATGCAACGCTTCTTGAGGATTAATCCAGATGGATTGGGCTTTTGACTTCCTTGGCATTGCGCTTCTCGCGGCTGGAGTTCTCATGGCTGTGTGGAACCGCAAACGTAAATTCGAACGCATTAACCAGTACGGCCATGCAGAATTTCCTAATTACTGGGCACAAGTCAGGGCCCGCTCCTATGATGGATTGCTCTTGCTTCTGTCTCTCGGTCTTGTGGGCGCCGGCGTGTTGGTGTTGGCGTACCAACATCAGGACACGTGGGGATGGTTCGTCATCATGCCGGTCATGTTGTGGGTTCTATTCCTAATGATCGGCACTTGAGGCCATATCGACTACAAACATTTCGTACTTCAGGAGAGCGGCGCCATGCAATGGCTAATCGGACAGGCAGCTCGCTGGATCGTTAGGCATCTCCTATCCTTCTTAATTATCGTTGCCATCCTGGTCATTGGGAAGCTTGCCTATCTGGAATATGAAAATCATCTGAGTCTTCGGCAGGACTTGGGAATGCTTCAGGCCGCCAAAGCTAAAATCGAAGAGCGGCGGATGTCGGTTGGCAGCGAGCTTTCAGATCGTATTCGCAATCTGAAGACGGCTTCGTTAGAACAGCTCGATTACAGAATTCAAACAATCGATCGCGACTTGAAAGGCAAACA
>VGHJ01000043.1 GCA_016868295.1 Betaproteobacteria bacterium
TCGGGTAGGAGAGGAACTCGTTGTGGTTGAACTTCACGATGAAGGGGATCTTGTGCGCGTACTTGCGCGACACCGCGCCGAGCACGCCCAGCGTCGAGGCGACGCCGTTGCAGCCGCCCTCGATGGCCAGCCGCACGATGTGTTCGGGATCGAAGAAATCCGGGTTCGGCGCGAAGGAGGCGCCGGCCGAGTGCTCAATGCCCTGGTCCACCGGCAGCAGCGACAGGTAGCCCGTGCCGCCGAGGCGGCCGTGGCCGAACAGCGCCTGCAGGTTGCGCAGCACCGTCGGCTTGCGGTCGCTGGCGGCGACGACGCGGTCGACGAAATCCGGCCCGGGCAGGTGCAGCCGCGCCCGCGGGATGCCGCGGCACTCGTGCTTGAGCAGCTTGTCGGCTTCGTCGCCGAGCAGTTTGACGATGTCGGTCATGGCGTCCTCTCCCGGATGCGATAAGTCAATGTTACACCCGGCCGGGGGCAAGGGCAGCGTCCAGGAAGTCCCCGAACGCCCGCACCCACTCCGGGCGCATGAAGATGAAGCCGTCGTTGTGCCCGCCGGCCAGTTCGAGCCACTGCTTGGGGGCGGCCGCCGCTTCGTACAGCCGCCGGCCGTGCGCGACCGGGATGATCTCGTCCCGCGGGCTGTGCGCCACCAGCAGCGGGCAGCGGAGGCGCCGCACCGCGCCCAGCGTGTCGTAGTCGAAGCGCGTCAGCAGGCGCGCCGGCAGGAAGGGGTAGAGATCGGCGGCGAGGTCCGGCGCCGAGGTGAAGGCCGAGTGCAGCACCAGGGCGGCGGGCGCGACGCGGGCGGCCAGCCCGGCGGCGACGGCGCCGCCGAGCGATTCGCCGAAGATCACGATGGAGCCGCCGGCGAGGCCGCGGGTCTCCGTCAGGTGGCGCCAGGCGGCATCGGCGTCGGCATGGGTGCCGGCCTCGGAGGGACTGCCGGTCGAGCGGCCGAAACCGCGGTAGTCGACGAGCAGGACCGAGAGCCGCATCCGCTGGAACATCGGCAGCCAGTCGAGCCGGTGCACGATGCTGCCGGCGTTGCCGTGCAGGAACAGCACGGTGGCGCGCGCTTCGCGTGCCGGCACGAACCAGCCGTGCAGGGTTTCGCCGTCGGCGGTGGGCAGGCGCACTTCCTCGAAGGGCAGCTGCAACAGCGCCGGCGTCGCGCTGTCGCCGCGGCCCATCTCGGGGTAGTAGACGAAGCGTGACTGGAAGAAGAAGAGCAGCGCGGCGAGTGCCGCGTAGCCCAGCACGAGGCCGAGCAGGATGTGGCCGAGCAGCTTCATGTCAGGCCGGCTTGTCCGGAACGATTTCCAGGGAAAAAGTCAGTTCCTGCGACACGGCGTCGATCGGCCAGGACAGCGTGACGCAGGCCGCCTGCATGATTTTCTCGAAGCCGGCCTCGGACTGCGACACGGTGTGGTGCGGCCGCGCCGAAATGTCCACGGGCCGGCTCGCCGAGAGCACCAGGGCGCCGCGCAGCTCGCGGTCGTCGAAAGTCAGCCGCTGCGAGGCGGCAAGATCGAGCGCCTGGCCGAAGCCGCAGGGGATGCGCCCGTCCTCGAGGATGTAGCGGCCCGAATAGCCGTCGCAGCTGGGCAGGGCGAGGTTGAGCGTCACGGCGAAGCGCCCCCCCGGCACGTCGCGCAGTCGGTAGCTCACCTGCAGCGTGCGCCCGGCCAGGGTGACGGTCTTCGTCACCTCGCCGCCGTCGAGCGGCGCGCTGAACGTGGCGCTCATGAGCGGCGCCTTGACGGCCCCCGCGGCGTAGCGCGGCCAGGCCGTCTCGCCGTCGAGCCGCTGCCAGGCATCGAGGAAGAGCCGGCGCGGCCGCGCATCCGGCACGATGTCGGCCTGTTCCACCGCGTCCTTGAAGGCGACGCGGTCGTGGGCGGAGGCAATGCCCTCACCGGCGCCGGCGGCCTGCGGCGCGGCGTGGATCTTGTGGTAGTAGTGCTCGCTGCGCTGCGCCAGGGTGTCGCCGAAGTTGTGGGCGAGGCCGTAGGCGTCGAGCTCGCACAGCGCGGCATGGTCGTCGAGCTTGACCACGGCTTGCGCGTCTGCATTGGCGAGAAAGAGCTCGCGCACGCCATCGAGGTCGGCATCGCGCGTGGCGAGCGGCGGGCGCGGCGCCAGCGCGTCGAGCGCCGCCTCCAGCGCCACCAGGTTGCGCCACACCTCGCGCCGCAGATGGGGCAGGTAGAGCCCGCCGAAGAGGCCGTGCCAGTAGGCGTCGTTGGCCTGGGCGCGGTAGAGCTGCTCGGTGAGCGCCTCGTGGCGGCCCGGCGGCAGGGCGGCAAGGCGGTCGGAGAGACCGAGCATACGCTTGTGCATCCAGTTCGACTCGGGGTAGCGCACGAAGAAGTTCTTCCAGATGCCGCCGCGCACGAAGGGCTTGCTCGCCTCGTAGCACCCGGCCTGCTTCTCGCGCCCGACCAGCCCGTCGTAGACCGCCGCCGCCTTTGCCGGCAGCGTCCATTCGTTCATCTCGATGTAGGACGTCGTCGGCAGGTAGGCAATGCCGCGCGTGGCGTGCGCGGCGTGGAAGTCGCGATAGGTTTCGGTGCGGATGAGCCCCGATGCGAGCACGCCCTCGATGAACTGCTCGAGCCAGCGCTTCTCGTACACCCACTCGTGGGTTTCCGGCCAGATGCCGAATTTCTCGATGTCGTCGAAATACACGGCGGCGCGGCGGCCTTCGCGCGCCAGTCCTTCGAGGTAGGCGACGGCCTCGGCGGCGGGCGAGAAGGGCAGGCGGTAGCGCAGCTGCTCGGAGATGGCGAACAGGTCGATGCTGCGGCCGTCCTCCTCGGTGGTGTGGAAGCCGTCGAGCTCGGCGGCCTCCTTGCCGGTGCATAGGAAGTGGTAGTCGTCCACCGTGACGTAGCGCATGCCGCAGTCGGCCAGCGCCGGCACCACGGTGGGGATGTACACGCGCTCGGTGAGCCAGGCGCCGGACACCTCGGCGCCGAAATGCCGGCGCAGCTTTCCCGTCAGCGCGTTCAACTGGCCGACGCGGTCGCGCTGCGGGATGGCGGCCAGCACCGGCTCGCACTCGCCGGCGCCGAACAGCTCGACCTGGCCGCGCGCCACCATCTCCCTGAGCAAGGCCATGTCCTGCGGATGGTGCTCGAGCAGCCAGTCGATCAGCCAGCCGGAGAAATGCGCGGCGAAGCGGAAAGCGGGGTAGCGGTGCAGGGTGTGCAGGAAGGGCCGGTAGCAGCGCTCATGCGCCTCTTCCAGCACGGCCGGGAAGTTGCCGACGGGCTGGTGGGCATGAACGCCGAGGAGCAGGGAAATCGGTTCGGTCATGTGACTACCATCCCCCCACCCCCTTCCCGAGGAAGGGGGTGACGGTTGTTCGCCGCTATGCGGCTCCATGTTGTTGACTGCGCCATCCTTGAGACGGCTCGGCGGATGGCGCTCATGTTCCCCTCAACTCGCGCGGCGCATGGTGCCGCCGCCTTCGGCCATGCCGCCGCCGGTGGAGAGCCGCACGTCGAGCTGCGGCGGCCGGGGCAGGCGCAGCAGCTCGTAGAGGCGGGCGAGGTTGGCGCGGTACAGCGCGTCGAAGCTTTCCACCGCCTCGCGCGGGTTGTAGTCGCCGAACCACCAGAACCAGTCCGAGCCCTCGCACACCGCCAGCTGCGCTTCCGCCGCGGCCTGCGCCGGCGCGTCGAGGCGGCCGCCCGCCATGACCAGATCATACGCCTGCTTGGCGTCGCAGAGCAGGTCCCAGGCGCGGTTCTTGTCCGGCTCGCCGATCCAGGTGGAGAAGGTGCCGTACACCCAACTGCCCGCCACCAGGCGCGGCAGGGACTTGCAGCCCTCGGGGTGGCGCGCCAGCCAGTCGGCGCAGGTGGTGGTCGACAGCCAGGGCTGCTCGGCGATGAGGCCGTAGAGGTCCTCGAAGAAGAAATAGGCGTTGTATGGATAGTGCTCCCAGGCGTTCTCGCCGTCGAGGAAGACGCAGACCAGCGGCGTCTCGCCCGCCGGCGCCGCATCGCGGATGTGCGCCAGCTGGTCGACGAAATGCCGCGCGGCGTCGCGGCCGTGCCACTTGGCGTACTCGAATCCGATCAGGTCGGAGAGCTTCTCGTCGCGAAAGAAGACCGCAGTGCCGGGAGCGGCCTCCACGCGCCAGGGCCGCCGCAGCGCGGCATCGCCGTCGCCGCCGCCGCACGCGTGGAGGCTGTGGACGAGCACCGCCTGGCTCGATGCGGCCCAGCGGCAGCCCTGGGTGGCAAGCTGCTGCAGCAGGGCGGCGGAGACGGCCCCCTCGGCCGGCCACATGCCCGCCGGCGGGCGGCCGAAGCGGCGCGCATGGCTCTCGCGCGCCAGCGCGATGTGCCGGTCAACGCGCGAACGGCCGCCGGGATAGAAATGCGCGTGCGGCAGCGGCAGATCGGGCAGCGCCTCGCGCGCCGAGGCGAAGTCGAGCAGCAGCGGCGCGAGCGGGTGCGTGTCGGGCGTGGCCGAGAGCTCGACCTGGCCGCGCTCGGCCAGCGCGCGGTAGCGCGGCACGAGGCCGCGCAAGGCGTCGCCCATCATGTCGAGCAGGCGGCGGCGGTCGGCCAGGGTGAAGCCTTCGCCCTTGGTCATCAGTTCCGCCAGCAGGGCGCGGCTGCGCCGCTCGGTCTCTCCCGTCCACACCAAGTGGTACCAAACCAGCAGGTCGGCGAAGAAGGCGCCGGAGAGGTAGTCGGTGACGGCCGGGCCCTGGCCTTCGACAGGGCGGAAAAGCTCGCGCAGGCGTTCGAAGCGCGGATAGGGCGCCACCATGCGCAGGTGGTTGCCCGGGAAGCAGGTCGCCAGCAGCAGGCGGCGCTCCCCGGCATCGAGGCGGTCGAGGGATTCGCGCGCCAGCAGACGCAGCAGCGGGTCGCGAAACTCGCCCCTGTCGAACTGCTCCACGTAGTCCTCGATCTGGTCGAGCAGCACCGGCACGAAGTTCACCACGGCGCGCACCTGAGGGTGGCGCTCCAGGTGGCCGGCCATGTCGGTGTAGTCCTTCAGGCCGTGCAGGTAGGTCCACGGCCGGCGGAACTCGCCCGTGACATGGTCGCGGTAGTCTGGCTGGTGCATGTGCCAGAGGAAGATCAGCTCGATTTTTTTTCCGGCTTCCATGAAGTCAGTGCCAGAGGCCCTACCTTACGCCATGCACTTGCTGGCCAAGCATTTCCGGGGTGACGAGAGTGATGCCCTTTTCGGTGACGTGGAAGCGCCGCACGTCCTCCTCGCGATCGACGCCGATCCGCAGGCCGTCCGGAATGCGGCAGCGTTTGTCGAGGATGGCGCGGCGGATGACGACGTTGCGGCCGATGCGCACCTTGGGCAGGATCACCGAGTCCTCGACCACGCTGCGTTCATCGACGCGCACGTCGGAGAAGAGCAGCGAGCGGCGCACCGCAGCGCCGCTGATGATGCAGCCGCCCGAGACGATCGAGTCGACCGCCTTGCCGCGGCGGTCCTCGTCGTCGAAGACGAACTTCGCCGGCGGCAGTTGTTCCTGGTAGGTCCAGATCGGCCAAGCTTCGTCGTAGAGGTTCAGCTCGGGAGTTACGCGGGTGATGTCGATGTTGGCTTCCCAGTACGCGTCCAGCGTCCCGACGTCCTTCCAGTATGGCCTGCCCTCCTCGCCGCCGACGCAACTCTCGGCGAAATCGTGGGCGAAGACGCGGTAGCGGTCCACGATGTGCGGGATGACATCCTTGCCGAAGTCGTGCGAGGAGCGCGGGTCGTCGCTGTCGCGGATCACCTGCTCGAAGAGGAAGCCGGCGTTGAAGACATACACGCCCATGCTGACCAGGGCGCGCTCCGGTTTGCCGGGAACGGACTCGGGATCCTTCGGCTTCTCGGTAAAACGCGTCACGCGCCAGTCCTCGCGGACGCTGAGGATGCCAAAGGCGCTGGCCTCCTTGCGCGGCACTTCCATGCAGGCCACCGTCAGGTCGGCCTGCTCGGCGACGTGAAAGGCAAGCATGCGGCCGTAATCCATCTTGTAGACATGGTCGCCGGCCAGCACGACGACGTATTTGGGATGGTTGCGCCTCAGCATGTCGAGGTTCTGGAACACGGCGTCGGCGGTGCCCTTGTACCATTCCTCGCCCATCTGCTGCTGGGCCGGCAGCAGGTCGATGAACTCGTTCAGGCGGCCGTCGAGGAAGCCCCAGCCGCGCTGCAGGTGGTGGATCAGACTCTGCGACTTGTACTGCGTCGCCACGCCGATGCGGCGTATGCCGGAATTGATGCAGTTGGATAGCGTAAAATCGATGATGCGGAATTTGCCGGCGAAAGGCACCGCGGGCTTCGAGCGCCAGTCGGTGAGCTGCTTGAGCCGGCTGCCGCGCCCGCCGGCCAGCACGATGGCGAAGGCGTCGCGCGTGAGCTGGCTGACGAAGCGCGGGCCGCCGCCGCGCGTGATGGAGTACACCTGCTTGAGAGCCTCGTTTTCGTCTTGCATGCGCCTGCCTTTCGGAATGCGTCAATTATGAATGCAAAAACCGCCGTCACGGAGCCTGAAACCGGCACCCCGCCCTGGGCGCGCCTGCTCGCCGCGCGCGAGCACGATCCCTTCGCGCATCTCGGGCCGGTGCGGACGGGGGAGGGCTGGCGCATCCGCGTCTTCCGGCCGGATGCCGACGCGGTGGCGCTGGCGCTCCCGTCGGGGCAGGTCCCGTTCGTGCGCATCGATCCGGCCGGCGTCTTCGAATGGCAGGGCGCCAGCCTGCCCGACACGCCCTATCTCCTGCGCATCGAGGAAGGCGACGATACTCTGGCCTGCCGCGATCCCTACGCTTTTCCGCCCGAAGCAAGCGCCCATGACCTGTATCTTTTCAGCGAAGGGCGGAATTATCAAGCCTACCGGCTGCTCGGCGCGCGCGGCGAAGCGCGCCGCGGCGTGGCGGGTGTCTGCTTCCGCGTCTGGGCGCCCAATGCCGAGCGCGTTTCGGTCATTGGGGATTTCAACCGCTGGGACGGCCGCGTGCATGCCATGGCTTCGCTCGGCGCTTCCGGCATTTGGGAGCTGTTCATTCCCGACCTCGGCCCCGGCGCCCTCTACAAGTACGAGATCCGCAACCGCCATACGGGCGCCGTGCTGGCGAAAAGCGATCCCTACGGCCAGCGCTTCGAGCTGCGCCCGGCCACGGCCGCCAGCGTGCCGGCGCCGCCGGCGCACGACTGGCAGGACGCCGACTGGCTGGCGCGCCGCGCGCAATGGGACTGGCTGCACGCGCCGGTCTCGATCTACGAGCTGCATGCCGGCTCCTGGAAGCGCCATCCGGACGGGCGCTTCTATTCCTACCGCGAGCTGGCCGAGCACCTGCTGCCCTATGTGCTCGACCTGGGCTACACGCACATCGAGCTGCTGCCGGTGTCCGAGCACCCGCTCGACGAGTCCTGGGGCTACCAGACCACCGGCTACTTCGCGCCGACGCGGCGCTTCGGCGAGCCCGACGAGTTGCGCGCCTTCATCGACGCCTGCCATGGCGCCGGCATCGGCGTCCTGCTCGACTGGGCGCCGGGCCATTTTCCCGAGGACGATTTCGCCCTCGCCCACTTCGACGGCAGCTCGCTCTACGAGCACGAGGACCCGCGCCTGAAGCGCCACCCCGACTGGGGCACCCACGTCTTCAACTACGGTCGCAACGAGGTGAGGAGCTTCCTCCTCTCCAGCGCGCACTACTGGCTGGCCGAGTTCCATTTCGACGGCCTGCGCGTCGACGCCGTGGCGTCGATGCTCTACCTCGACTATTCGCGCCAGGCCGGCGAGTGGCTGCCCAACCGCTACGGCGGACGCGAGAACCTCGAGGCCATCGACTTCCTGCGCGCGCTCAACGTCATGGTGCACGCCGATTTTCCCGGCGCGCTGACCGTCGCCGAGGAATCCACCGCCTGGCCCATGGTGTCGCGGCCGACGCACCTGGGCGGCCTCGGCTTCTCCATGAAGTGGAACATGGGCTGGATGAACGACACGCTGGGCTATTTGCGGCGCGAGCCGGTGCATCGCCGCTTCCACCACCACGAACTCACCTTCGGCCAGCTCTACGCCTACACCGAGAATTTCGTGCTGCCGCTCTCGCACGACGAGGTGGTGCACGGCAAGGGCTCGCTCCTCGCCAAGATGCCGGGCGACGACTGGCAGAAATACGCCAACGCGCGCCTGCTCGCCGCCTACCAGATGACGACGCCGGGCAAGAAGCTCAATTTCATGGGCAACGAGCTCGCGCAGCGCGGCGAGTGGCAGGCCGGGCGGGAGATCGACTGGTGGCTGCTCGCCCACGGCCCGCACGTCGGCATGCAGCGCCTGGCGCGCGACCTGAACCGCCTCTATCGCGACACCCCGGCGCTGCACGAGCAGGATTTCGAGTCCGCGGGGTTTGCCTGGAGCGATTGTCATGATGCCGACCACTCGGTGCTCGGGTACCTGCGTTTCGCGCGCGACGGCGCCTGCGTCCTGGTGGCGCTCAACTTCACGCCCGTGCCGCGCCAGCGCTACCGTCTCGGCGTGCCGCGGACGGGCGTCTGGCGCGAGATCTTGAACAGCGATTCGTCCCACTACGGCGGCGGCGACCTGGGCAACGGCGGCGGCGTCGAGGCCCGCAACGCCGCCCACCATGGCTTTCCCGCCTTCGTCGAGATCACCCTGCCGCCGCTGGCGGCGGTGATCCTGATCCCCGGCTAACCGACCCCCGGGGAATCGAGCAGGGCGTCGATCTCCGCCTCCGCCTCGATCCAGTCCGCCAGGTCACCGCCTTCGGAGAAACCGCGTTTCTCCGCCTTGAAGTAGGCGGCCTCGGCGATGAAGCGCCGGCGATCTTCTTCGGGAACGCGGCTCGCGCGCCGTGCGATGCCTCGCGGGCGCGCGGCGGCCTGGCATGCGGGAACGGATTGCTTCGCGGGTGACTTGCCCGATGCGGTGCTGGCGCGTGGCGACATAGCAACCTCCTCCACAATGGATGGCGAATTTCTTATTGTTGCTATGAGGCCATGCTACGCCGGCTTTATGACATTTTATTGATTGCGGTCAAGCGAATCGGTGTGCGCCGCAGCAATGGCGAGCGCGCCCAGGAGGCCGAGCCTTTCCTCCGTAACAACCCGGATTGGAAAGTCGGGCATCAGCCCGGCGTGGGCGCCGCGCCTGCGGAAGGCCTCGACGAAACCGCCCCGCTGCAGATGCGCGAGGATCTTCGGCGCGATGCCGCCGCCGAGATAGACGCCGCCGCGCGCCATGAAGAGCAGGGCAAGGTCGCCGGCAAAGGCGCCGTAGGCTGCAATGAAGACATTCAGCGCGCGGCTGGCCCGCGGGTCGACGTCGTCGGCGGCGACGATGGCGGCCGGATCGGCGATCGCCGTGTCGTGGCGACTGACTATTTCCAGGCTGGCGTAGATGTCGGCCAGGCCCGGTCCCGAGATGACGTTCTCTGCCGTGACGCGTCCATTCGGCTGGCGCAGGTGTCGCCAGACCGCGAGCTGATCCTCGTCCGCCGGGGAAAAGCCGATGTGCCCGCCCTCGCCGCCCACGGTGCGCCAGCCCGCGCCCTCGGGCAGCAGTGCGGCCACTCCGAGCCCGGTGCCGGCGCCGAGCAGCAGGCGAGGCGCGCCTGCCGCGGGCCGGCCTTCCTGGAGCGTCACCAGATCTTCCTCGCGCAGCGCCGCCACGCCCTGCGCCGCGGCGGCGAAATCGTTCAGCACCTCGACCCGGCCGAGGCCGAAGTCGCGCGCCAGCGCCGGCCCGTCGACGACCCAGGGCAGATAGGTGACCTTGGCGCGGTTGTCCGCCACCGGGCCGGCGACGCCGAAACAGGCCGCACCGACGGCCGGCGCCCCGGCCTCGTCGAGAAAGGCGCGCAGCAGGGCGGGGAATTCGGGCCAGTCCTGGCTGGGATAGCGGCGCTCGCAGACGATGCCGCCCTCGTCGGCCAACGCCAGCAGCGTTTTCGTGCCGCCGATGTCTCCGCTGAGGATCATCGGGCTGCGTCGCCTACACCGCCACCGGCGCCGCGATGTGCGGATGCGGGTCGTAGCCGTCGAGGGTGAAGTCCTCGAAGCGGAAGGCGAAGAGGTCGGTCACCGCCGGGTCGATGCGCATCTGCGGCAGGGCGCGCGGCTGGCGCGACAGCTGCAGCCGCGCCTGCTCGAGATGATTGGTGTAGAGATGGGCGTCACCCAGTGTGTGCACGAAATCGCCCGGTTTGTAGCCGCACACCTGCGCCAGCATCAGCGTGAGCAGGGCGTAGGAAGCGATGTTGAAGGGCACGCCGAGGAAGATGTCGGCGCTCCGCTGGTAGAGCTGGCAACTGAGCTTGCCGTCGGCGACGTAGAACTGGAACAGGGCGTGGCAGGGCGGCAGCTTCATGCGCTCGATGTCGGCCGGGTTCCAGGCGCTGACGATGTGGCGGCGCGAATCGGGGTTCTTCTTCAGCCCGTCCACGAGCTGCGCGATCTGGTCGATGACTCGCCCGTCCGGCGCATGCCAGCTGCGCCACTGGTAGCCGTACACCGGGCCGAGGTCGCCGTTGGCATCGGCCCAGTCGTCCCAGATCGAGACGCCGTGTTCCTTCAGGTAGCGGATGTTGGTGTCGCCCTTCAGGAACCAGAGCAGCTCGTGGATGATCGACTTGGTGTGCAGCTTCTTGGTGGTGAGGAGCGGGAAGCCCTGCGCCAGGTCGAAGCGCATCTGCCAGCCGAAGACGGAGAGCGTGCCGGTGCCGGTGCGATCGTCCTTGCGATGCCCGTGTTCGAGCACGTGGCGCATCAGGTCGTGGTATTGCTGCATGAGGAGGGGGTGTCCGGGCGAGGCTATAATCAGCCGCAATCTTAAAGGAATCGAGGATGCTCGCCAAACTGACCCAGTCCGCCGCGCCGCTCAACGCCGCCACGCTCGAACAGGCGAGCCATGCCCTGCTGGTGCTGCCCTTCGCCAGAAAGCTCGACGGCCTCGGCGACGTGCCCGGCATCGCGCGCCTGCGCGCCGCGCTGAAGCGCCGCGACATGAAGGTCGAGGATCTGGCCAAGACGCCGGTCGGCGTGAGCCTGGCCTCCGGCGGCCTGGCGAGCTACGTCATGCTCGACGGCGGCAAGAATGCCTTCGAGCGGCAGAGCGTGCTGCGCCGCGCACTGGCGCCGCTCATGGAGGAGCAGCCGCAGGAGCTGGTGCTGGGGCTCTTCGGCAGCGCGGAGGCGCGGCGCGAGAATGCGCGCGAGGCGCTCTACGTCGCCTGGGTCAATGGCGTGCGCCTGCCGACGCGCCGCAAGAAGCCCGTGCCGCGACCGCTGGCGCGCATCCGCCTGCATGGCGCGCGCGATGCCGGGGGCTTCGCCGAGATCGCCGCCGTGGCCGAGGCCAACACCCTGGTGCGCGCCCTGACCGCCTTGCCGCCCAACGAACTGACGCCGGCGGCCTACCGCCAGCGCCTGCGCCAACTGGCGCGCAGCAACGGCTGGGGGTTCGAGGAGTTCGACATGCGGCGCCTGCGCCGCATGGGCGCAGGCGCCTTCGTCGCGGTGGCGCAGGGGAGCCGGCCGGAGGACGCCGCCATCGTGCGCCTGTCATGGAAGCCGAAGCGCGCCAAGGGGCATCTCTCGCTGGTCGGCAAGGGCATCTGTTTCGACACCGGCGGGCACAACCTGAAGCCGGCGAAATACATGTCCGGCATGCACGAGGACATGAACGGCTCGGCCGTCGCCCTGGGGCTCATGCAGGCGCTGATCCGGCGCGGCACGCCGCTCGCCATCGACGCTTGGCTGGCGATCGCCCAGAACCACCTTTCGCCCGAGGCCTACAAGCAGAACGACATCGTCACGGCGCTCGACGGCACCACGATCGAGGTGGTGCACACCGACGCCGAAGGGCGCATGGTGCTGGCCGACACGCTGGCCCTGGCCACAGGCGCCAAGGGCAAGGTCCGAGCCAAACCGGACCTGGTGGTCGACTTCGCCACGCTGACCGGCAGCATGGGCTACGCCCTGGGCAGCCGCTATTCCGGCGTCTTCGCCACATCCACCGAACTGGCGCGCCTGTCCGTCGCCGCGGGCGAGGCGAGCGGCGAGCGCGTCTGCGTTTTTCCGCTCGACGCCGACTACGAGGCGGACCTCGAGAGCAAGGCGGCCGACATCAAGCAATGCACGCTCGACGGCGAGGCCGACCACATCCTCGCCGCGCGCTTCCTCAAGCGCTTCACCCACGACGTCGCCTGGCTGCACATGGACCTCTCGGCCTCGAGCTGCAGCGGCGGCCTGGGCGCGGTCGGCACCGATCTCACCGGCTTCGGCGTGGCCTGGGGCGTCGAGTTCGTCGAGCAATGGCTGTCCTGGCATACCGCGCCGGCCGTGCCGCGACGGCGCGCCGCCCGGTCCGGGTGACAGCACCACCCGCTTGAGCTATTCTTGAATCGAAGATTGCGGCCGAGCGGGCTCCGCCGGCAAGGGCAATGCAGGCAACCCCGGAACCGTACGCGCCATGCTGGGCATTTTCTCCTCCAAATCGAACCATCCCCTCGCCGACGCCAAGGAAGCCAGGCGGGTCTTCGACGAGTTGTCGATGCGCGAGGCCGGCGTCGCGCTCGACGAAGTGTGCGGCTGGCTTGAGTCGGTATCCGGCGACGAGCTGTTCAAGCTGTCGGACCGGCTGGCGCTCGTCTCGCAACTGGACGAGGCGGCGCAGCCCCACGCGCGCAAGCTGGGACGCGACTACCTCACCTCGCCGCGCCTGGGGCGCCAGCAGGAATACAAGCTGTGGCAGGCCAACCACGACTTCTGGGCGCAGCTCGGCAACGCCTACGACGCCTGCCTCGCCCGCTACACGGCCCAGGAGAAGGGCGGCGAGGCGATCAAGGCGGAGCTGCCGCGCCTCGTCGCCCGCATGCTGCGCGCCTTTTCGTCGCGGCTGAAGTGGGACCAGTTCCGCTATGGGCCGATCGCCGCCGAACTGTGGCAGCGCATGGGCCGCGCCTTCCTCGCCGCCGAGCAGGGCAAGTTCTCCCGCCAGTCGCTCACCCCCTATGCCGCCGTGCCGGGCGAGAGCACGGTCGAGCACGAATACCTGAAGGCGCTGGTGTTCCAGGCCTCCAGCATGGACAGCCTGCTGCCGCTCGAGATCGAGATCGCCGAGCGCTTCATCGCCCACTTCCTGCCGCACTTCGTGTTCACCGCCGAGGTGCGGCCGGACAACGTCTATTGGGTGGATGCCGACAAGCCGGCGCCGCCGAAGCGGTTGGCCGTGCTGCCGCAGATCTCGCCCAGCCTGCGCTTCTTCAGTGCCGGCCCGGCACTGGCGAAGCTGGAGGCCATGCTGAGGCAGGTCGAGCGCGGCGAGGTGCCGGCCGAGGTCAACCTCGGCGGCCAGTATTCCGCGCGCATCGTGCTGCCGGTGATCAGGCACCTGGCCATGTACTGGGCGCCCAAGCCGCCGATGCGTTCGCACGACCGCCATCGCGTCAAGTCGCGCCTGACCGTGGTGAACGGGCTGGCGAACACCCATGCGAGCCTGTCCGACAAGGGCAGCGAGAGCAGCGAGGCCTGGGTGGTGGACGACGTCAGCCTGGGCGGCATGGGCGCGCAGGTGCCGCTCGGCGCCAACGACTGGGTGCGCATCGGCTCGCTCGTCGGCATGCAGCCCGAGGGCGGCAGCAACTGGCTGGTCGGCGTCATCCGCCGCTTCAGCCGCGAGACGCCGACGCAGGGGTCGGTCGGCATCGAGACCCTGTCGAAGTCGCCGCAGGCGATCGCCGGCGATCTGGGCGGCATGGACTGCAATGCCATCCTGCTCGACACGCTGCACACCGGCGACACGGTGCGCGCGATCCTGCCGAGCGCCGCCTTCGAGCCGGCGATTCCCCTCGTTTTCGCCTGGCAGGGCCGCTCGGCCCGGCTCGACCCGATCGAGCAGATCGAGACCGGGGTGGATTTCGACCTCGGCCTATACCGCGTCGCGCCGCCCGTCTGAGACCCCGGCCCCCTCCCTGGTCTATGATGAAATCAGGAAGGAGGTGCCGGCCATGAACCAACCGGATACTGCCGATCAGGCGGCCAACCCGCCGCTCGAGTGCGAGATGTGCCTGAAGGAAATCCCCGAATCCGCCGCCTTCACGCCGGAAGGCAGCGAATACGTCGGCCATTTCTGCGGCATCGAGTGTTACCAGGCTTTCCTGCGCAGGCAGCGCGAGGCAGAGGCCAGCCAGGAATAGTCAGTGCGGGCGCTGCGCCGACTTCGGCCGGAAGGCCTTGATCACCGCCTCGTGCGTCTCGACGTAGGGCCCGCCGATCAGGTCGATGCAGTAGGGCACGGCGGCGAAGATGCCGTCGAGCGTTTCCTTGATCGCCTTGGGCTGGCCGGGCAGGTTGAGGATCAGCGTCTTGCCGCGCACCACGCCGACCTGGCGCGAGAGGATGGCAGTGGGCACGTATTTCAGGCTCACCTGCCGCATCTGCTCGCCGAAGCCGGGCAGCACCTTGTGCGCCACCGCGAGCGTGGCTTCCGGCGTCACGTCGCGCGGCGCCGGACCGGTGCCGCCGGTGGTCATGACGAGATGGCAGCCGGCCGTGTCGGCGAGTTCGATCAGCGTTTTCTCGATTGCCGCCTGCTCGTCGGGAATGAGGCGGTTCTCCATGCGCCAGGGGGTGGCGAGGGCCGCGGAGAACCACTCGCGCAGGGCGGGGATGCCCTGATCCTCGTACACGCCGCTCGATGCTCGGTCGGAAATCGACACCAGGCCGATCAGGAGTTCATCGCTCATCTTCTAGTTCTCTCAACGTACGGAAAAGCTCGCGAAAGCTCTTGGGCGGCTTGCCTGCCTCGCGCTCCTGCAGGGCGCCGCGCCGCAGCTGGCGCAGGCGCGCCAGGTCGGCGCCGGGATGCGCCGCGCCGATCTCGGTCAGTACGGCCTCGTCTGCCAGCAGCCGCTCGCGCAGACGCTCCAGGCGATGCTGGCGCGCGTTTTCTTCCGCATTGACGCCGGCGAGAGCGTCGAGCGCGGCGCGGATCGGCGCCGGATCGGCGTCGCGCATGAGGCGGCCGATGTACTGCAGCTGGCGGCGGCGCGCTTCGTGCCTGGTCAGCCGCTGCGCTTCGAGGACTGCGCCGCGCAGGTCATCCGGCATCTCGATGCGTGCCAGCCGCGCCGGCGCGAGCGCCACCAGCGCGGCGCCCATCTCCTGCAGGGCATGCATGTCGCGCTTCCTCTGCGACTTGCTTGGCCGCTCGTGAATATTTTCGTCTTCTTCCATCGGGTATGATTATAGCTTTCCGGCGCCATTCCCCTCGATGTCATCCTCCGGCTTCAGCTTCCCCGCCTCCACGCTGCGCGACATGGCGCAGGACATCCTCGACTACGCCAAATCGCGCGGCGCCGGCGCCTGCGAGACCGATGTCTCCGAAGGCATCGGCCAGTCGGTGACGGTGCGCCGCGGCGAGGTGGAAACCATCGAGTACAACCGCGACAAGGGCGTCGGCGTCACGGTGTATCTCGGCCAGCAGCGCGGCTATGCCTCGACCTCGGATTTCTCTCGTGCCGCCCTGCACGCCACGGTGGATGCGGCGCTGTCCATCGCCCGCTTCACCGCCCCGGACGAGGCCGCCGGCCTGCCCGAGGCCGAACTGCTGGCGCGCGGCGGGATGGACCTCGACCTCTACCATCCCTGGGCGCCGCCGGTGGAGGAAGCCATCGATCTCGCCCGCCGCTGCGAGGCGGCCGCCTTCGCCGTCAGCCCGCTGGTGAAGAATTCGGAAGGCGCCAGCGTCTCCTGCCAGCAGTCGCACTTCGTCTCCGCCAACAGCCTCGGCTTCATGGGGGGGTATCCGTCCTCGCGCCATTACATCGCCTGCTCGGTCATCGCCGGCGAGGGCGACGCCATGCAGCGCGACGACTGGTACAGCACGCACCGCAATGCGGAGGACCTCGCCGATGCGGAAGTGATCGGCGAATACGCCGCGCGGCGCGCCCTCTCGCGCCTCGGCGCGCGCAAGATTTCCACCTGCGAGGTGCCGGTGCTGTTCGAGGCGCCGCTCGCCGCAGGCCTGATCGGCCATTTCGTCTATGCCGCCTCGGGCGGCAGCCTCTACCGCAAGTCATCCTTCCTGGTGGACAGCCTCGGCACGGCGGTCTTCTCGCCGCAGGTGCACATCGGCGAGCGGCCGCATCTGCCGCGCGGCCTGGGGAGCTGCCCCTTCGACGAGGACGGCGTGGCCACGCGCGACCGGGAGGTGGTCGAGGCCGGCGTGCTGAAGGGCTATTTCCTGTCCACCTACTCGGCGAGGAAGCTCGGCATGGCGAACACCGGCAATGCCGGCGGCTCGCACAATCTCGTCGTGCGGCCGGGCAAGCGCGATCTGGTCGGCCTGGCCGCCCTGATGGGGCGCGGCCTGCTCGTCACCGAACTGCTCGGCCAAGGGGTGAACTACGTCACCGGCGACTATTCGCGCGGCGCCTCCGGTTACTGGGTGGAGAACGGCGAAATCGGTCACGCAGTCCAGGAAGTCACCATTGCCGGCAATCTCCGAGACATGTTGCGCGGCATCGTCGCGATTGGCAGCGACGTGCTGGTGCGCGGCTCCAAGCAGACCGGTTCTATCCTCATCGACCGCATGACCATCGCCGGCGCATAAGGCTGCTTTCCGATAGGGGTTATCCCCAACGATAGGCGCGTGTAGCCTGTGGGGAGTTGGTGTAGTATCACGCGGCGATCCCCGCACAAGGGGGGGTTGAACCATATCGCCGCACAACGGCACAGAACAATCTCAAGGAGACGTTCCATGGAAAGAAGGAAATTCATCAAGCACGCCGGCATTGCCGGCATCCTGGCGGCCGGCGTGGCGCCTGCCGCCCACGCTCAGGGCGCCACCATCCGCTGGCGCCTGGCGTCCAGCTTCCCGAAGGCGCTCGACACCATCTTCGGCTCGGCCGATGTGTTCGCCGCCAAGGTAAAGGAGATGTCCGGCGGCAAATTCACCATTTCGGTGCACGCCGGCGGCGAGATCGTGCCGCCCTTCGGCGTGGTCGATGCGGTCCAGCAAGGCACGGTGGAATGCGCCCATACTGCGCCTTACTACTTCTTCGGCAAGGACGAGACCTTCGCCATGGATTGCGCCATCCCCTTTGGCCTCAACTCGCGCCAGATGACGGCGTGGATGTACGAGGGCAACGGCATGAAGTTGTTCCGCGAGTTCTACAAAAACTACAACATCGTCAATTTCCCCATGGGCAACACCGGCGCCCAGATGGGCGGCTGGTATCGCAAGGAGATCAAGTCCCTGGCCGATCTGAAGGGCCTGAAAATGCGCATCGGCGGCTTCGGCGGCAAGGTGCTGGAG
>VGHJ01000044.1 GCA_016868295.1 Betaproteobacteria bacterium
CCCGCAGCGCCTCGATCAGCTGGTCGACATCCTCGCGGTCGTTGTAGAGCGCGAAGGAGGCGCGCGCCGTGCCCTCGACGCCGAAGCGGCGCACCGCCGGCAGGGCGCAATGGTGGCCGCTCCTCACCGCCACGCCGTGGCGGTCGAGCGCGCTGCCCACCTCCCCCGCGGTGAAGCCGCCCACCACGAAGGACAGGATGGCGCCCTTCTCGCGCGCCGTGCCGATCACGCGCAGGCCTTCGATCTCGCCCACGCGCGCCGTGGCGTAGTCGAGCAGCGCCCGCTCGTGCGCGCCGATCGCCGCGAGGCCAATGCGATCCACGTAGTCCAGCGCCGCCGCCAGCCCGACCGCCCCCTCCACGTTGGGCGTGCCGGCCTCGTACTTGCGCGGCGGCGCATCGTAGGTCGTGCGCTCGAAGGTGACGTCGCGGATCATGTGGCCGCCGCCCTGATATGGCGGCAGCTTCGCCAGCCACTCCGCTCTTCCGTAGAGCACGCCGATGCCCATCGGCGCGTACAGCTTGTGGCCGGAGAAGGCGTAGAAGTCGCAGCCGATGGCCCGCACGTCCACCGCCGCGTGGGCGATGGCCTGGGCGCCGTCGAGCAGCACCGGCACGCCGGCCGAGTGCGCCCGCGCGACGATGCGCCGCACCGGCGTCACCGTGCCGAGGGCGTTGGAGACATGCGTCACCGCCACCAGGCGGGTGCGCGGCCCGATCAGCTTCTCGAACTCATCGAATAGGAATTCACCGTCGTCGTCGATCGGCACCACGCGAAGCTGCGCGCCGGCCAGCTCGCAGGCCATCTGCCAGGGCACGATGTTGGAGTGGTGCTCCATCGCCGAGACGACGATGTCGTCGCCGGCGCGCAGAAACGCCCGACCGAAGGTGGCGGCGACGAGGTTGATGGCCTCGGTGGTGCCGCGCACGAAGACGATCTCGTCGGCGCGGGCGGCGTTTACGAAGCGCCGCACCCGCTCGCGCGCCGCTTCATACAGGTCGGTGGCGCGGTCGCTGAGGAAATGCACGCCGCGGTGGGTGTTGGCGTTGTCTTCCAGGTAGTAGCGGCGCAGAGCCTCGATGACTTCACGCGGCTTCTGCGTCGTCGCCGCGCTGTCGAGGTAGGCCAGGCGCCGGCCGCGCACCGGGCGCGCGAGCAGCGGGAAGTCGTCGCGCAGGCGCTGAAAGTCAGTCCCCGTCATGCGACGCGAACCACAACCACCTGCGGGTCGCGCGCATGGTCGACCAGGATGGCGCGCACGCGCTCCTGCCAGAGGCGGCCGAACTCGCGCTGCATCGCGTCGTCGGCGCGGCCGGTGATGCAGGCCGCCATCATCTCGCCGACGTGCGGCGCGCTCGGCACGTGCTCGAGGTGCGCCGTGACATCCACCGCCGCGCCGCTGTCCTTGCGCGTGAAGCGGATCTCCTCGCCGACGGCGGCGTTGAAGAAGAGCAGGCTGCGCCGGTCGAAGCGCCCCGCCAGGCCCTTGAAGCCGCTGTCGTGCGTCGCCCCGGTGACCAGCGTGACGATGTTGGCGATGACGCCGGTGACGCCGCTGGTCCTGTCGTGGCGGAAGTCGACACGGATCGCGCCGCGCTCGGGAATGTCCTTCGGATATAGCGCCGCCAGCGCCCGCTCTGTCATCAGCCAAGCCGAGGCCACCGTCGGACACGAATGCCCCGCCAGCTTGACGGCGTCGACATAGCGGTACTCGATGATGCCCCCCTCCGCCGCGCCGAGGAACTTGGCGAGCGGATCGAACATCGTGATGCTCGGGGCGTGGTCGTAGAACTCGGGCGTGCGCATGGCGGAAAACCGTTTTGGCGATGGACGGAATTGTGCCTTGTGCGGGCGCCGAAGGGAATACGACGGTGATATGCTGATGGCAAAGGATGATTTTTTGGGTTCGCTGTAATGAAGAGAGCGGAAAATATTTCGACTCCGGTACCTATGGCTCGTACAACGCGTTGAACTAAAGGTACTGAACTAAAGGTACCGGAGTCGATATTTCGCGGAAAAGTCAGCCCCCGCGACACGGCGGGGCGGCGAGGCAATCCAATTTGCCATTTTATTTCCAGTAATCCATAATTAGGGTAATCCTACTTTTTGGTTATTTACCATGGAACTCGTCAAGCTCAGCAAGAAGGGGCAGATCTCCATCCCGCGCACGATCCTGCGCCGGCTGGGCATCGCCAGCGAAACGCCCATGCTCGTCGATGTCACGCCGCAGGGCGTGATCGAATTGCGGCCGGCCGCCGTCTTCCCGATCGAGACGTACAACGATGCCCAGATCGCGGAATTCGATGCCGAGAACCGCATGACGCCGGCGGAGAAGGCCAAGGTGGACAAGGTTCTCGCCAAGGCCCGGAAACGGGTCTGATGCGTCTGTTCCTCGACGCGAATGTGCTGTTCAGTGCGGCGCGCAGCGCGGAAAGCCGCGCCCATGCGCTGTTTCAACTCGCCCGGGCCGGCTTGTGCGTGCTGGTCAGCTCCCCGTTCGCCATCGAAGAAGCCCGCCGCAATACCGGTTTGAAACAGCCGGAACGCGCTGCCGCCCTGGAAGCCCTGCTGCGGGATGTGGAAGTCGGGCCGGAGTGCTCGCAGGAGCAGGTCGCCTGGGCGCAGGGACAGGGACTGCCGGGCAAGGATGCGCCGATCCTGGCGGCGGCCGTGCTCTCGCGTTGCGATGTCCTCGTCACCGGCGACAGGAGCCATTTTGGCGCCCTGTTCGACAAGACGGTAGGAGGCGTGACCGTCCTTAGCCTGCGTGCCGCCCTGGAACGCCTGCTCGCTGAAATCTGAGCAGTCTCACCCCACCCGCTCCAGCACCGCCGCAAAGAACCCGTCCGTCCCGTGCGTGTGCGGCGCCAGCCGCAGCGTCTCGCCGCATTCGAGTGCGATGCCCTGCTTCGCCAGGATCTCCTGCGCGGAGATCTGCCTGAAATCCGCATGCGCGGCGAGGAAGGCGGCGACGATGGCTTCGTTCTCCTCGGGCAGGATGCTGCAGGTGGCGTAGACGAGGCGCCCGCCCTTCTTCACCAGACGCGCGGCGCCCTTGAGGATGTCGTGCTGCTTGCGCGCCAGTTCCGCCACGCCTTCCGCCGTCTGCCGCCACTTCAGGTCGGGGTTGCGGCGCAGCGTGCCCAGCCCGCTGCAGGGGGCGTCGACCAGCACGCGGTCGAGCTTGCCGGCGAGTCGCTTGACGCGCAGGTCGTTCTCGTTGGCGATCGTCACCGGGTGCACGTTGGAGAGGCCGGCGCGCGCGACGCGGTCCTTCAGGCGACCGAGGCGCTTGTCGGAAACGTCGAAGGCGTAGAGGCGGCCGGTCGAGCGCATCAGCGCGCCCAGCAGCAGGGTCTTGCCCCCGGCGCCGGCGCAGAAGTCGGCGACCATCTCGCCGCGTTTGGGCGCGAGCAGGTAGCCGAGCAACTGGCTGCCCTCGTCCTGCACCTCGATCGTGCCGTCGAGATAGAGCGGATGCTTCTGCAGCGCCGGCTTGCCCTTCAGGCGGATGGCGAGCGGCGAGAGCGCGCCCGCCTCGGCGGCGACGCCCTCCTCGCTCAGGCGCGCCAGCACGGCATCGCGTTCCAGCTTCAGCGGATTGGCGCGCAGGTCGAGCGGCGCCGGCTGGTTGAGGGCCTGCGCCAGCCTGAGCAGCTCGTCCGGACCGAGGTGCGCGAGCAGCCGCCCGGCCAGCCAGTCGGGGAAGTCGGCCTGCTCGGCCAGGGTCAGTTCGCCGGCCGCGCGGCCCTTGAATTCCGCCACCCACTTTTGCTCCTTCTCGTTCAAGGCCTGCTCGAGCTGGCGCTGGCTGACGCCGGCGAGTTTCACCAGCGCCGCCAGCACCAGGCGGCGCGGGTTCGCCTCGGCGCCGAGCAGCTTCTCGAGCAGGCGGCGGCGGCGCAGCACGGCGTAGGCGGTCTCGGCGACGAAGCCGCGGTCGTTCTGGCCGAGCTGGCGGTGGTCGCGGAAGAATTTCGACAGCACGGCGTCGGCGGGGTGCTCGAACTTCAGCAGCAGGTTGAGCGCGCTGGTGGTCGCGTCGATGAGTCCGGGTGTGATTCGCATGATGCCTTTCTATGGTTTCGCCGCGAGGCGTGCGCCGTCGATCTCGAGTTCGACGGCGTTCTGCTCATACACGTCGCCCTTGCGGTCGGCGAAGCGGATGCGCACCGGCAGATTGCGGTAGTCCTGCGCCAGCCACAGCTCCATGGCGTTCTCGCCCGGCATGGCGGGCGTCTTGACGTGCCAGGTGCGCAGCGGGCCGAAGCGCGTGGCGAGCGTCTCGTCGCCCACCGCCTCGTAGGCGTAGCGGCCGACGTTCTTGCCTGTGGCGATGAGCATGTCGACGCGCGCCGCCGCGCCATAGAGGCCGATCTGGTAGATCTGCGAGGCGAGGTCCTGCGCCATGCCGGCCAGCGCCGCCTCGCGCCGCGGCTGGCCGGCCGAGGTAAGCGCGATCTTCATGGCGGCGCGGTCGAAGCGCGCGCCCTCGGCCGCCTTGCCGTTGCGCTCGACGGAAAAGGTCTCCGGCAGCAGGCCCTCCGGCCCGACCCTGCCCTCGCTCGTCTGCACGATCCGCATCGTGCGGAAGAGGGCGACGAGGCCGGTCGTCTCCGACACGGTCTCGAGCCGGTAGCCGATGCCGTCGTGGCGCCAGGCGTGCGTCGACTGGCCGAGCTGCATGCCCTGCTCGCCTTCGCCGCGCGTGACGGCGAAGACGATGCGGCCCTGGCGCGGCCAGGGGAGGTCGACGGGCACCGGCGTGGCCGCCGCGGGCGGCGCGGCAACGGGCGGGGCGGGCGCCTCGGCCTGCGGCGCGGGCTCGGCGCTCGGCGGCGCCGGCTCGGCCACGGGCGGCGCGGGCATACGGCGCGGCTGCGGCTGCGCCCTGGGCAAGGGCGGCGGCGCCGGCTGCGGCGCCAGCACCGGCGCGGGCGGCGGCGGCCGTTGCGCCGGCTGCGGCGCAAGGCGCGCCTCCAGCAGCGTGCTCTCGCGGGTATCGAAGAAGGGCAGGTGCCAGCCGGGGCTGCTGATCACCGTGAGATGGAACAGCAGCGAGAAGACCAGTGCGGCGAGCCAGCGACGCTCGGTCATGTGCGCCCTGAGTCGGGCTCCGGGACAAGCAGGGCGCCGGCCGTGCGCCGCTCGCCGTCGAGCTGCACGCGGCCGTCGGCGCCCAGGCACAGCCGCCCCTCGACGAACCAGCGCACGGCCTGCGGGTAGGCGATGTGCTCCTGGGCGAGCACGCGCGCGGCGAGCGCGTCCTCGCTGTCGTCGGGATACACCGGCACGGCGGCCTGGATGATGACCGGGCCGTTGTCCAGCGCCGGCGTGACGAAGTGCACCGTGCAGCCGTGCACGCGGCAGCCGGCCTCGAGCGCGCGGCGGTGCGTGTGCAGGCCGGGGAAGGCCGGCAGCAGCGAGGGATGGATGTTCATCAGCCGCCCCGCGTAGCGGCGCACGAAATTTTCGCCGAGGATGCGCATGAAGCCGGCCAGCACGACGAGGTCGGGCGCGTGGCGGTCGATCTCGGCGGCGAGCGCGGCATCGAACAGATCGCGCGAGGCATGCCCGGCATGCGCCACCACGGCGGTCGTAATGCCGTGCGCGCGGGCGGTCTCCAGCCCCCTGGCGTCGGCCTTGTTGCTGATGACCGCACTGATGCGGCCGGGCAGCTTGGCGGCGAGCATGGCCTCCATGTTGCTGCCGCGGCCGGAGATGAGGATGACGATGTTTTTCATGTTCAGAATTTGACGGGCAGGAAGATCGCCGTGGCGAGGTTCTGGAACACCTTGGCGACGACGCGGTTGGTCTTGTCGGCGATGATCTTCGAGATCAGGTCGAGGTTGCCGATGACCTTGCCGAACTCGCGCTCGAAGGAAAGATTCTTCACCGGCCCGGCGCCCTCGTTGGAGAGGAGATACAGCTCGCCGTTCGGCGCGTGCGCGTTGGAGAGCTTCCACACCGCGATCTCGACGTTGCGCGCGGCATTGAACAGCGCCTGCGGGTCGAGGTCGTCGAGCAGGAAGAGCTCGGTCTTGTCGTTGAAGGCCGTCATGGTCATGCCGCCGAGGCCGGCGATGAAGGCCAGCACGCGGTCGCCGGCGTAGTCCTCGCGGAAGGCGAGATGGATGGCGTCGGTGCCGCGCTTGCCTTCCAGTTCCCGGAACGCCCAGCCGTGGTTGGCCTCGAAGATGCGCGCCACGGCCGCCTCGAGGCTGGGCTGGCCGCCCTTGCGCCATTCGCGCGGATTGCGCCGATAGAGCTTCTCGGTGAGGAGCTTGAGGCTGGCGAAGATTTCACGCTGGTGCGCCTCGGCGACGCGGTCGACGTCGGACTTCACGACCTGGTTCGGGTCGAAGCCGGCCGGCGGTTTGCGCGGCGTCGTGCCCGTGCCTGCACAGCCGATCAGCAAGGGCAGGAAAATCAAGGGGATAAGCCGCAAAACCATGCCCCATCATAACGTAACCGGGCGCCCCCCGGCTACGGCGCGGCGCGGCGGTGCTTGAGGTAGCCGATCAGCGCCGGCAGCATCGACAGGACGATGATGCCGAGGATGACCAGGCTCAGGTTGTTCTGGATGATGGGCAGGTTGCCGAAGAGGTAGCCGGCGACGGAGAGCGAGGTGACCCACAGCACGGCGCCGCCGACGTTGTAGGCCTGGAAGCGCACGTAGGTCATCTCGCCGATGCCGGCGACGAAGGGCGCGAAGGTGCGCAGGATGGGGATGAAGCGCGTGATGACCAGCGTCTTGCCGCCGTGCTGCTCATAGAAGACATGGGTCTTCATCAGCGCCGCCTTGTTGAAGAAGCGCGAGTTCTCCCAGTGGAAGACCTTGGGGCCGAGGTAGCGGCCGATCGCGTAGTTCACGCTGTTGCCGAGGATGGCGGCGGCGATCAGCGTGGCGTTAAGCACCCAGATGTCCATGCTGCCCGCGCCGCACAGGGCGCCGGCGACGAAGAGCAGCGAGTCGCCCGGCAGAAAAGGCGTGACGACGAAGCCCGTCTCGGCGAAGACGATGAGGAAGAGGATGACGTATACCCAGGTGCCGTACTGGGCCAGCAGGGCGGCGAGATGCTTGTCGAGGTGGACGGCGACGTCCCAGGCGAAGGCGAGCAATTCCATGAGGGCGCCATGATACAGTTGCCAGTCGCCAGTTGCCAGTTGCCAGTTGCCAGTTGCCGGTTGCCGGTTGGGGAGTCGGAACGTGAAGGCGTATTACAAGGATTTGGTTGTTTGGCAGAAAGCGATGCTTTTGGTAACGGAAATCTATCGATTGACTCGCACCTTCCCGAAAGACGAGGTCTTTGGCCTATCGAGTCAGCTGAGGCGTGCGGCGGTCTCTGTTCCGAGCAATATTGCAGAGGGGCAAGGCAGGCTGACCAAGGGTGAATTCAGGCAGTTTCTCGGTCAAGCCAAAGGATCCCTCATGGAACTTGAAACGCAGTTGCTCATAGGACAGAACCTCGGGTACCTCCAGCAAGATCAGATTTCCGCGCTTCTGGACATGACCGGGGAAGTCGGTCGCTTGCTGAACGGCCTGATCAATTCGCTTTCAACCGGCAACCGGCAACCGGCAACCGGCAACTGAAATGCCGTCCATCCGTCCCCTGCCCGACCTCCTCATCAGCCAGATCGCCGCCGGCGAAGTGGTCGAGCGGCCGGCCTCGGTGGTGAAGGAACTGCTGGAGAACAGCATCGACGCCGGCGCGCGCGCCATCTCGGTGCAACTGCTCGAGGGCGGCGTGCGCCAGATCCGCATCGTCGACGACGGCGGCGGCATTCCGAAGGAGGAGCTGCCGCTGGCGCTCGCCCGCCACGCCACCAGCAAGATCGCCTCACTCGAAGACCTCGAGAGCGTCGCCACCCTCGGCTTCCGCGGCGAGGCGCTGGCCTCGATCGCCGCGGTGGCGCGGCTGACTTTGGTGAGCCGCCTGCGCTCCGCGCCGCACGCCTGGCGCCTCGGCCCGGAACGGGACGTCGCCCCCGCCGCGCTCGGCGGCGGCACGGTGATCGAGGTCGACGACCTCTACTTCAACACGCCGGCGCGGCGCAAGTTCCTCAAGAGCGAGCACACCGAGTACGCCCACTGCGAGGAGGCCGTGCGCCGCATTGCGCTGGCGCATCCGCAGGTGTCCTTCCATCTGCAGCACAACGGCCGCACGGCGCTGCATCTGGCCGCCGGTGACGCCGCGCGGCGCATCGCCGACGTGCTCGGCGCCGAGTTCGCGGAGCAGGCGCGCGGCATCGAGGCCGCGGCGGGCAGCCTGCGCCTGACCGGCTGCGCCGCGCTGCCGGCCTACTCGCGCGCGCGCGCCGACGCCCAGTACTTCTTCGTGAACGGCCGCTTCGTGCGCGACAAGCTGCTCTCGCACGCGGTGCGCGAGGCCTACGCCGACATCCTGCACGGGAGCCGCCACGCCGCCTACGCGCTGTTCCTCGACATCGACCCGCGCAGCGTGGACGTCAACGTGCACCCGGCCAAGACCGAGGTGCGCTTCCGCGACGGCCGTGCCGTGCACCAGTTCGTCTTCCACGCCCTGCAGCGCGCGCTGGCGGCGCCGCTGGCGCATGCCGCCACGCCCGCCGCCGTGCCGGCGGGATTGACTTTTCCCGCGGCCGCGCCGCAGCAGCAGGCGCTCGCCGTCGCGCAGCCGGTCGCCGCCTACTACGACTTCGTGCGCCAGGCCGCCGCACAGCCGATGCCGGCCGCGGAGGCAGGCGCGCCGCCGCCGCTCGGCTTCGCCCTCGCCCAGCTGCACGGCGTCTACGTCCTGGCGCAGAACGCGTCCGGCCTGGTGCTGGTCGACATGCACGCCGCCCACGAGCGCATCCTCTACGAGAAACTGAAGACGGCGCTGGACGCGCGCCCGGCCGTGCAGCCGCTGCTGGTGCCGGTGGTGTTTTCGGCCAGCGTCGAAGAGATGGCTGCCGCGGAAGAGCATGCCGAAACGCTCGACCGCCTCGGCTTCGAGGTCGCCCCCGCGGGCCCGCGCGAGCTTGCGTTGCGCGCCGTGCCGGCGCTGCTCGCCCATGCGCGCATCCCCGAGCTCGTGCGCGCGCTGCTCGCCGACATCGAGCGCTTCGGCGCCAGCCGCGTCGCCGCCGAACAACGCAACGAGCTGCTCGCCACCATGGCCTGTCACGGCGCGGTGCGCGCCAACCGCGCCCTCAGCCTGCCCGAGATGAACGCCCTGCTGCGGCAGATGGAGGAGACCGAGCGCGCCGACCAGTGCAACCACGGCCGGCCGACGTGGACGCAACTGACGATGGACGAGCTCGACCGCCTGTTCCTGCGCGGAAGATAAGGAGTGGGTTCCCGCTTGCGCGGGAACGACGATGCCTATGCAGCCCCTGCCGCCGGCGATCTGCCTCATGGGACCTACTGCGAGCGGCAAGACCGCCGTGTCGCTGGGACTGACTTTGCGCTTTCCGCTGGAGATCGTCAGCGTCGACTCGGCGCAGGTGTTCATCGGCATGGACATCGGCACGGCCAAGCCGGATCGCGCCACGCTGGCGAAATTCCCCCACCACCTGATCGACCTGGTCACGCCGGAGGAGGCCTATTCCGCCGCGCGCTTCCGCGAGGACGCACTGCGCGCCATGGCGGACATCACGGCACGCGGCAAGGTGCCGCTGCTTGCCGGCGGCACCATGCTCTACTTCAAGGCGCTGCGCGAGGGGCTGTCCGACCTGCCGCAGGCCGACCCGGATCTGCGCCGCGAGATCGACGACGAGGCGCGGGCGCGCGGCTGGCCGGCGCTGCACGCCGAGCTGGCGCAACTCGACCCTGAGGCGGCGGCGCGCCTCAAGCCGACCGACGCGCAGCGCATCCAGCGCGCGCTGGAAGTGGTGCGCCTCACCGGCGCGCCGCTGGCGGCGAGCCTGGCGCGCAAGGGCGACGCCGCCTTCCCCTACCGCGCCGTCCAGCTCGCCCTGCTGCCCGCCGACCGCGCCGTGCTGCATGAACGCATCGCGCAGCGCTTCGACGCCATGCTGGAAGCCGGCCTCGTCGACGAGCTGGCCGCGCTGCGCCGAAAATACCGCCTGCACCCCGGCCTGCCTTCGATGCGCTGCGTCGGCTACCGCCAGGCCTGGGATTTCCTCGAAGGCGCCATCGACCGCGCCGCCCTGCGCGAGAAGGGCATCGCCGCCACGCGCCAGCTGGCCAAGCGCCAGCTCACCTGGCTGCGAGGCTGGCCGGACACGCTCGCATTCGACTGCCTGGCGCCCGATCTGCTCGACCAGTCCTGCCGCGCGGTAGAACAGGCGCTGGCTTAAGTTCGCCCGAAGATGGCCGTTATCTCCCCTGTTGAGGAGAAACCGGCATGCCCACCGCCAGCCAAGCCATCGAAGAGTCCGCCGACGAGGCGGCGCCGAAACCCAGCCTCGGCCTGCGCCTGAAGCGCCTGCTCGTCGCGCCCCTCCTTCTGCTGCGCCGGCTGCGCAAACCGGCGCCCGCTGCCGATGCCGAAGAGGACGACGCGCCGCCCGCCCGCGGCCGCGGCCGGGGACGGGACGAGGACGCGGAGGAAGCCGGGGCCGGCCCGGCCGGCCCGCCGCTCTGGCGCCGCGCCCTGCCCTATGCCGTCGTCTTCGCGCTCGGTGCGGCGGCGGCCGGCGGCGCGGTGTCCTGGCTGTCCGGGCAGGTCATCGCCCGTCAAGCGGAAGCCATGTCCGCGCAGGATGACGAGATAGTGCGCCTGAAAGGGGTGCTGGCCGGCTACGACAGGATGATGCTGCAGAACAAAAAGAAGCTAGAGGAGGAGCAGGGCCGGCGCGCCGAAGCGGAAAACCGCCTGTCCATCGCGCAAACCAATCTGGCGCGCCAGGCGGCACCGCCCGCCGCTTCTTCTGCCTCCACCGCCACCGGCAGCGCGGGCAGCCGCGACAAGACGGGCGACTGCACCCTGCGCCCCGGCGCGGCGGGCAGCACCCTGAAGGGCTGCCTGGAAGAGTTCAACCGATAGGCTCGACCGGCGCCGCCGCGCCCCACAGGCGCGGCAGCAGCGCCTCGAGCCGGCGCGGATCGCCGCTGGTGTAGAAGCGCGCCGTCCCGCCCGACGCTCCGCAGGAAAAGTCAGTCTCCGCAAGACGGCGAAGCAACTGGCGCGCCACCGCCTCGCCCGTTTCGATCAGGCTGACCGCTTCGCCGGCGAGCTCGCGCAGCAGCGGTGCGAGGAAGGGGTAGTGCGTGCAGCCGAGCACCAGCGTGTCGGCACCCTGCGCCAGCAGCGGCGCGACGAAGCCTTCGAGCAGCGCGCGCGTCTCCGGCCCCGCCAGATCGCCTGCTTCGATGCGCTCGACCAGCCCCGGACAGGGCTGCACGATGACGCGCGCCTGCGAACCGAAGCGGCGCACCAGCTCGGCGAACTTGTCGCTCTCCAGCGTGCCGCTGGTGGCGAGCACGCCGATGACGCCGCTCTTCGTCGCTTCGGCCGCCGGTTTCACCGCCGGCTCCATGCCGACGATGGGCACCGCGTGGCGTACGCGCAGTTCCGCGATGGCGGCGGCGGTGGCGGTGTTGCAGGCCACCACCAGCGCGGCGGCATCCCGCGCGACGAGGAAGTCCGCGATGGCTCGCGTACGCGCGGCGATGAATTCGGCGGACTTGTCGCCGTAGGGCGCATGGCCGGAATCGGCGAGGTAGAGAAGATCGGCGCCCGGCAGGGCGGCGCGGATGTGGGCGAGGACGGTGAGCCCGCCCACGCCCGAATCGAAGACGCCGATCGGCTGTGGCGATCCGCTCAAGCGACGACGGTCTGCGGCTGGCCGGCTTCGCGCCGGGCGATGGCGCCGATGGTCCAGGCCGTTTCGCCGGCCTCGCGTAGCAGCTCGAGGGCCTGTGCCTCATCCGACTGGGCAACGACGACGACCATGCCGATGCCGCAGTTGAAGACGCGGTGCATCTCGGCATCCGCCACCTCACCCTCGCGCTGCAGCCAGTCGAACAGCTTCGGCCGCATCCACGCCTTGCCGTCGATCTGCGCCGTCAGCGATTCGCCGAGGATGCGCGGCACGTTGTCGAGCAGGCCGCCGCCGGTGATGTGGGCAAGGCCCTTCACCGGCAGCGCCGCCATCAGGGCGAGCAGCGGCTTGACGTAGATGCGCGTCGGCGCCATCACCGCGTCGGCCAGAGGCCGGCCGTAGAAATCGGCATTCATGTCCGGCTTCGCCCGCTCGAGAATCTTGCGCACCAGGGAATAGCCGTTGGAATGCGCGCCGCTCGAAGCCAGGCCGATCACCGCGTCGCCCGGGGCGATGGTCGAGCCGTCGATGATCTTCGACTTCTCGACGGCGCCGACGGCGAAGCCGGCGAGGTCGTATTCGCCGTCCGGGTACATGCCCGGCATCTCCGCCGTCTCGCCGCCGATCAGCGCGCAGCCGGCCAGCTCGCAGCCCCGGGCGATGCCCTGGATGACGCTCGCGGCGGTATCCACGTCGAGGCGGCCGCAGGCGAAGTAGTCGAGGAAGAAGAGCGGCTCGGCCCCCTGCACCAGGATGTCGTTCACGCTCATCGCCACCAGGTCCTGGCCGACGGTGTCGTGGCGGTTCAGCTGGAAGGCCAGCTTCAGCTTGGTGCCGACGCCGTCGGTGCCGGAAACCAGCACCGGCTCCTTGTATTTCTTCGAGATATCGAAGAGGGCACCGAAGCCGCCGATGCCGGCCATCACCTCCGGCCGCAGCGTCCGTTTGGCGAAGGGCTTGATGCGCTCGACGAGGTCATCGCCGGCATCGATATCGACGCCGGCATCGCGATAGGTAAGAGGGGTCAGGGAGGAGGTCAAGGGGTATCCGCTTCGTGATAAAGTTGCGCTTCGCGCGGGAAAGGGCGAATTTTATAGTATGTCCCGTCGGCGCGCCGCTTTTGCGCTATTCATGATCCCATGCCCCAGCAGCTGACGCTCGACATCCGGCCCGAGCAGAACCCGACCCTGGACAACTTCATCGCCGGCGCCAACGCCGAGCTGGTGGCGCGCCTGCGCGCCCTGGCCCAGCCGCGCACCTTCGATGCCGTGTACCTCTGGGGGCCGCCGGGTTGCGGCCGCAGCCATCTCCTGCGGGCGACGCGCGCCGCCGCCGACGCCGCCGGGCGGCGCACGGTCTATGTCGCGGGCGAAGAAGCCGGCGCCGAACTGCCCTGCTCCACCGGCGGCCTGCTCGTGGTAAACGATGTCGACCGCCTCGACCCCGCCGCCCAGGTGGCCCTCTTCCGCACCTTCAACTCGGCGCGCCTGGCCGGGCTCTCTCTGCTGCTGGCCGGGCCGAAGCCGCCGCTGGAGCTTGACCTGCGCGAGGACCTGCGCACGCGCATCGGCCAGGCCATCGTCTATGCGGTGAGGCCGCTCAGCGACGAGGAAAAGGCCGCCACCCTGCAGAGCCAGGCCAGCCAGCGCGGCATGAAGATGGAGGACGGGGTGATCGGCTACCTGCTGCGCCATGCCGAGCGCGACCTGCCCTCGCTCATGGCGGTGCTCGACGAGCTCGACCGAGCCTCGCTCGAGCGCAAGCGGCCGGTGACGGTGCCGCTGCTCAAGGAAATGCTGCACAAGTTCAACAAGAACCCGGAATAACGTGGAACTCGCCCTCTTCGATCTCGACAATACATTGCTCGCCGGCGACTCGGATTTCGAGTGGGCGCAATACCTCATCTCGCGCGGCGTGCTCGACCGCGAGGTATACGAGGCGCGCAACCAGGACTTCTACGAGCAATACAAGGCCGGCACGCTCGACATCCACGAGTTCCTCGACTTCCAGCTGAAGCCGCTCTCGCGCCATCCGCGAGCGGAGCTCGACGCCTGGCACGCCGACTTCATGGCCACGCGCATCCTGCCCATCGTCAACGAGAAGGGCCGCGTCCTGGTGCGCCGCCACCAGGCGGAGGGCGCGCTCGTCGCCATCGTCACCGCCACCAACAGCTTCGTCACCGCGCCGATCGCGCGCGAGTTCGGCATCGCCCACCTCGTCGCCACCGAGCCCGCCAGGTACGGCGGCCAATTCACCGGCGGCGTCGAGGGCATGCCCTGCTTCCGCGAAGGCAAGATCGCGCGCGTCGAGGCCTGGCTCGCCGGCCTCGGCCACAACTGGAAAAGCTTCGGCCGCAGCTGGTTCTACAGCGATTCCCTCAACGACCTGCCCCTCCTCGGCAAGGTCAGCGACCCGGTCGCCGTGGATCCCGACCCGACGCTGGAGCAGCATGCCCGCGAGCGCGGCTGGCCCATTGTAAGTCTGAGATAACGCCTTGATCTGCTGTATCATTGCGCCCTCTTTGACGATCCGATAGCAGGATGATCCGCAAGCTGCTGCGCCGCGTCTTCAGCAAGGATGCGCCCGCCTCCCACGAACCGGCGCTGATTCCCGTCGCCAAGCACCACGTCCGGCGCGAGTCGATCTCGCCCGGTGCGCGCCGCACCGTCACGCGCCTGCAGGAGCACGGCCACCTGGCCTATGTCGTCGGCGGCGCGGTGCGCGATCTCCTCGCCGGCCTCTCTCCGAAGGATTTCGACGTCGCCACCGATGCCACGCCGGAACAGGTGCGCGGCCTCTTCCGCCGCTCGCGCATCATCGGCCGGCGCTTCCGCATCGTGCATGTCATGGACGGCGGCGAGACCATCGAGGTGTCCACCTTCCGCGCCGGCATCGCCCACGAGGCGGAGACCGACGAACACGGCCGCGTGCTGCGCGACAACGTCTTCGGCAACATGGAGGAGGACGCGGCGCGGCGCGACTTCACCATCAACGCGCTCTACTACGACCCGACCGCCGAGACCATCACCGATTTCCACCACGGCGTGGCCGACCTCAAGCAGAAGACGCTGCGCATCATCGGCGACCCGAGGAAGCGCTACCGCGAGGACCCGGTGCGCCTGCTGCGCGCCGTGCGCATGGCGGCCAAGCTCGGGCTGGCCATCGACCCGGCGGCTCGCGCGCCGATCCGCGAGATGGCCGAGCTGCTCGAGAACGTGCCGGCGGCGCGCCTCTTCGACGAGATGCTCAAGCTGCTCATCTCCGGCCATGCCGTCGAGTGCCTCAGGCAACTGCGCGAGGAAGGCCTGCACCACGGCCTGCTGCCGCTGCTCGACGTCATCATGGAGCAGCCGCTCGGCGAGCGCTTTGTCTGGCTCTCGCTCGCCAACACCGACGCGCGCGTCAACGCCGGCAAGCGCACCTCGCCCGGTTTCCTCTTCGCCACCCTGCTCTGGCACGAGGTGCTGGCGGCGTGGGAGGCGCGCAAGGAACAGGGCGAGATGCCCTTCCCGGCGCTGCACGCCGCCATGGACGAGGTGCTTGATCTGCAGGCCGGCAAGCTCGCCATCACGCGGCGCATCGCCGCCGACATCAAGGACATCTGGGTGCTGCAGCCGCGCCTGGAGAACCGCGTCGGGCGCCGCCCGCTGCGCGTCGTCGAGCAGCCGCGCTTCAAGGCAGGCTACGACTTCCTCCTGCTGCGCGCCGAGAGCGGCGAGGTGGAGGCGGAGCTGGCCGAGTGGTGGACGCGCTTCATCGACGCCAACACCGAGGAGCGCCTGGCCATGCTGACGCCGGAGAAAAAGCCGGCCCGCAAGAGACGGCGCCGGCGCAAGGGTGGCGGGGAAGGAAACGAGGCGGAGGCGGCGGAATGACCGTGCGCGCCTATGTCGCGCTGGGCAGCAACCTGGGCGACCCGCTCGCCACGGTGCAGGCGGCGTTCAGCGCCTTGCGCACGCTGCCGGACACCGTCCTCGTCGCCGCCTCATCGCTCTATCGCAGCGCACCGGTCGGTCTGAGGAACCAGCCCGATTTCATCAATGCCGTCGCCGCCCTCGACACGCGGCTCGCCGCCGAGGCGCTGCTCGAGGAACTCTTCGCCATCGAGGCGCGCTTCGGCCGGCGGCGCGACTTCCACCACGCGCCGCGCACGCTCGATCTCGACCTGCTGCTCTACGGCGGCGAAACGCGCGCCACGCCGCGGCTGACCCTGCCGCACCCGCGAATGCACGAGCGCGCCTTCGTCCTGCTGCCGCTGCTGGATCTCGCGCCGGACATCGCCATCCCGGGCCACGGCCCGGCCCGGGCGCTGGCCGAGGCCTGCCGCGAGCAGAAGCTGGCAAAGCTCGCTATCATGGATTCCGTGCCCGACCACCGAAGAGTGCACTCATGAGCTATCTCGAGAACGCCAAGCCGGTGACCCTGACCGAACTCGCCCGCATGCGCAGCGAGGGCGAGAAGATCGCCGTGCTCACCTGCTATGACGCCAGCTTCGCCGCCCTGCTCGAACGCAACGGCGTGGATGTGCTGCTGGTGGGCGATTCCCTCGGCAACGTGCTGCAGGGCCACAGCTCGACCCTGCCGGTGACGCTGGAACAGATGGCCTACCACACCGGCTGCGTCGCGCGCGGGGCGAACCGCCCCTTCCTCGTTGCCGACATGCCCTTCGGCTCCTATCAGGAGAGCCCGGCGCAGGCGATGCGCTCGGCCGTGGCGCTGATGGCCGCCGGCGCGCAGATGGTCAAGCTGGAAGGCGGCGCCTACATGGCGGAGACGGTGCGCTTCCTCGTCGAGCGCGGCGTGCCGGTGTGCGCCCACATCGGCCTCACGCCGCAGTCGGTGAACCAGCTCGGCGGCTACCGCGTGCAGGGCAAGACCAAGGCCGCTGCACAGGTGATGAAGGACGACGCGCTGGCGCTGGAGCAGGCCGGCGCCGCGCTCCTCGTATTGGAGATGGTGCCCTCGGCGCTGGCCGCCGAGATCACCGACAGCCTGACCAGCATGGCGACGATCGGCATCGGCGCCGGCGCCGACTGCCACGGCCAGGTGCTGGTGCTGCACGACATGATCGGCGTCTATCCGGGCCGCAAGGCCAAGTTCGTCAGGAACTTCATGGACGGCGCGGCGAGCATCGACGACGCCGTCCGGGCCTACGTCAAGGCCGTCAAGAACGGCTCCTTCCCCGGCCCCGAAAACTGCTACTGAGATGAAGATTCACACCACCATCGCCGGCTTC
>VGHJ01000045.1 GCA_016868295.1 Betaproteobacteria bacterium
GGCCCACAACCAAGGGCCTGGCCAACTCCGTCGCGCTCTCTGTCATAGGTGTCCACGTTGATGTACGTGGACACCATCATCCACAACCGCCGACCACAGTGCCAGACGCCGTCAATAGAGCGCTTACGGCAATCCGGCCTCCCGCGCCCGTACGCGGCAAGCCGCCCGCTCGCCATCGAAGCCGTCGAGGTGCCGCCGCCCGCCGCGGGGGAAGCGCTCGTGGCGATCAAGGCGGCGAGCCTGTGCCACTCGGATCTCTCCGTTGTGAATGGCGACTGCGCCTGGCCGATGCCCATCGTGCCGGGGCACGAAGCGGCGGGGGTGGTGGCGGAGGTCGGGCCGGGGGTCCATTCGGTCAAGCCGGGCGACCACGTCGAGCTGATTTTCCTCACCCAGTGCGGCGAGCGAGAGGGCGCGCTCGCGCCGGCGATCGCTGCCGCTGAGACGGCAGGCCATCTCGTCGATGGACAGCACGCGGTCGACGTGCAGGCAGGACTCGACCGCCTCGACCAGCCGGTGGTGCCGCTCGACGTAGACCGCCGGACGCGCCGGGACGAGACGGATGTCCGGACAGAGCCGCCGCGCATCCCTGACGGAGGTGCCCGTCTTGACGCCGTGGCGCTTGGCTTTGTAGCTGGCGGCGATGCAGCAGGTGGTCTCGGCCATCACCGGCAGCACGCCGGCCGGCTTGCCGCGCAGCTCCGGGCAGAGCTGCAGCTCGACCGAGGCGAAATAGGAATTGAAGTCGACGTAGAGCGCGCGCAGCGTCATGGCCAGGCTATTTGCCGGAGCGGGCGACGATGAGGCCGAGCGCGACGCCGACGACAGAGGCGGGGGCCGTGACGGCCAATGCCGACGACCATTGCCCCGTCGCGGCGACGACGGCGGCGATGAGCGGAATGCCGGCGAACTGGCCGAGGTTGGAACCCTGCAGGTAGAGCCCCTGCAGGGTGCCGATCTGCTGCGGCGTCGAGGCGAGCGCCACCGATGAGGACAGCACGGCGACGGGGATCATGCCGCCGACCCCGGTGAGGAGCAGGCAGCACAGGTACCGCAGCGGATCGGGCATGTCCTCAGAGAAGATGCCGAAGCCGGCCAGACCCATCACGAGGGAGGCGGCGGCAATCAGGCGGCCGCGATTCACATGTCGGTGCAGCAGCGTGCCGCCGGCCAGGTTGCCCGGCACGTTCGCGGCGATGACCAGCGCGGAGAGCAGCGCGATCGCCGCCGGGGAGAACGCGCGCTGCTCCTGCAGGAAGGTGGGCAGCCAGATCACCACGGCGAAGAACTGCAGGGCGTAGGCGGCGAAGGCGATGGTGAGCAGCCAGGGCACGGGTTGGAGAACGGCGCTGCGGACCTCGGCCATGCCCGCATGGCGCCGCCTCACCGCAGCGCCGTACTCGCCGCGCTGCACGGCCACCGCCGTGATCGAGACCCCCAGCAGCGCGAGCACCAGCCACCACAGTGCGTGCCAGCCGCCGCAGTCGGTCAGCGCCGGTGCCAGCAGGACGACGAGGCTGGCGCCGGCCGGCATGTAGCAACTCCAGATGCCCAGCGTGATGCGCAGTTGCGAGGGCGCGCTGGCGGCCGAGACGAGGGCCGGCGCCGAAACGGCGACTGAAAGGAAGCCGACCCCCTCGACGAGGCGCGATACCAGGAGAGGCAGGGCCGAGCTGCTGAGCAGGCCGGCGAGGCCGCCGACCATGCTCAGCACGAGACCGAAGAGGCAGAAGCGCAGCGCACCGATTCGGTCGGCCGAGATCCCGATCAGCATGCCGAACGCCATGGCCAGCAGGCTGAATGCCGCCGCCAGCCAGCCCGCGGCCGTCAGCGACAGGCCGAATTCGCTGCGCAGCAAGGGCAGCGCGATCGGCAGCTTGCCGATGTTCATGGCGACGACGATGCCGCACAGGGTGGCGGCAAGAACGGCGGGCCATGCGGTTCCAGCCCGCGCGCTATCCGGCATCAGCTGCAGACGCGGCCGCTGCCGGCGGGCGGGACAACGATGACGGGTGCCGCGGGCACGGCCGGCTGAACCGACTGCACCAGGATCGGGGCGGACGCTGCGGGCAGGGCCTGCTGGGCGCCTGCTCCCGTATAGGGTGCGTTCAGCGTCGGCAGTGCATTGATCTGCAGCAGGGGATTGGGCGGCATCGCTTGCGGCGGATAGGGCTGGGCCGGCATGGCATTCGGCACGATGATGGTGTTGTCGTGGCGGTGGATGACGGTGCCGCCGGTGCAATAGGTCTTGCCGTCTCCGATGTCCTTGCAATAAGTGGTGACCTGGCCCTGCGCGAGCGGCGTGGAGAGCAGGGCGGCGGCAAGGAGGACGATCCGTTTCATGGCTTCATTATAGTTGGCGGAAGGGGAAGTCGACAGCCGGCGTCCCGCCACCGATGATGTCCGCGATCGCCTGCCCCGAGCCGCAGGCGAGCGTCCAGCCCAGCGTGCCGTGGCCGGTATTGAAGAAAAGGTTGCGCAGCCTGCCGCGGCCGATGACGGGCACGTTGCTCGGCGTGGCGGGACGCAGGCCGGCCCAGTATTCCGGCGCAGCCGCGGCGCGTGTTTCCGGGAACAGCCGCTCGGCCCGCCGCAGGATGGCCGCGCAGCGCGCGGCGTTGATGTCCGTGTCGAAGCCGGCCAGCTCCGCCGTGCCGGCGATGCGCAGTCGGTTGCCCAGGCGCGAGCAGACGATGCGGTGCGACTCGTCGGTGATGCTGACCGACGGCGCCACCGCGTCCGCCGCCAGTTCCAGTGTGACGGAATAGCCCTTGACGGGATAGATCGGCAGAGAATCCCCCAGCGGGCGCACCAGGCCGGCGCTGTAGCTGCCCAGGCACAGCAGGTAGGCGTCGCCCTCGATCGTTTCGCGGATGCCGTTCGCGGCGGCGACAAGCACCCCGCGCACCCCCTCCGAACCGTCTTCGAGCGCAAGGATGTCGAGCCCATGCCGGAAGGTCACGCCGGCCTGCGTACAGCCCGCGGCCAGGCGTTGCGTGAAGGCCAGCGCGTCGCCGGTCTCGTCTTCGGGCGCGTAGAGCCCGCCCTGCAGCGTGTCGCGGCATCGGACGAGCGCCGGCTCGACGCTCATGCAGGCGGGCGCATCCAACACCTCGGCGCGCATGCCGAACTCGCGCAGCAGGGCCGCGCGCCGGCCGGCATCGGCGAAATCGCGCGGGTCGAAGAAGAGATGCAGGATGCCGGTCTGCAGGTGGTCGAATTCGATGCCGGTTTCCGCCAGAAGCCGGTGCAGGCAGTCCCGGCTGTGCAGGGCGAGGCGGGCGATGGCGAGGGTGTTGCGCCGCGTGCGCCCGGGCAGGCACTCGAGCAGGAAGCGCAGCCCCCAGGACCACTGGCGCCAGTCGGCATGCGGCCGGAACAGCAGTGGCGCGTCCTCGCGCCCGAGCCAGCGCAGAACCTGCGCCGGCGCACCGGGATTGGCCCAGGGTTCCGGGTGGCTGGCCGAGAGTTGCCCGCCGTTGGCGAAGCTGGTTTCCATTCCGGCGGCGGGCTGGCGGTCGATGACGGTCACGGCGTGGCCGGCCTGCCGCAGATACCAGGCGCTGGTGACGCCGGCCAGGCCGGCGCCGAGGACGAGAACATGCATGAGACATTCTAACGCAGCGATGCGGAGACCCTTGCAAACCTGGATAATAGGCAGCCATGAGCCCTGAAAAGCCCGCAGCAGGACAGGAATTCGCCACGCTGGCGGGCGGCTGCTTCTGGTGCCTGGAGGCGGTATTCGCCGAACTGGAGGGCGTTTCCGCCGTGGTTTCGGGCTATGCCGGCGGGCACGCGCCCGACCCGGACTATCGATCGGTGTGCTCGGGCGAGACGGGACACGCCGAGGTGGTGCGACTGACTTTCGATCCCGCCGTGATCGGCTACCGCGACATCCTCGATGTGTTCTTCGCCATCCACGACCCGACCACGCCGAACCGGCAGGGCAACGACGTCGGCACGCAGTATCGCTCGGCCATCTATTTCCATTCGCCGCAGCAGCAGGCGGCGGCGCGCGCCCTGCTCGACGAGTTTGCCGCGCGGAACGCTTTCGGCGCGCCGGTGGTGACCGAACTGGCGCCCGCCGGTGTTTTCGATCCGGCCGAGGACTGCCACCAGGACTACTTCAGCCACAACCCGCATCAGCCCTACTGCCAGCTCGTCGTGGCGCCCAAGCTGGCGAAATTCCGCAAGCTGTTCGCCGCCCGGCGCAAGGTAAAATGACGCTTTAGCGAAAGGACTTTCCATGAGCCAGACCACCCCCAGCGGCCTGACGATCGACGAAATCAAGGCCGGCGACGGCGACATCGCGGCGGTCGGCCGGACCGTGTCGGTGCATTACACCGGCTGGCTGACCGACGGCAGCAAGTTCGATTCCAGCAAGGACCGCAACGAGCCGTTCGAATTTCCGCTCGGCGCCGGCTATGTCATCCGCGGCTGGGACGAGGGCGTGCAGGGCATGCGCGTGGGCGGCGTGCGCAAGCTGACGATTCCGCCCGAGCTGGGCTATGGCGCGCGCGGCGCCGGCGGCGTGATCCCGCCCAACGCGACCCTGCTGTTCGAGGTCGAGCTGCTCGACATTCTTTGATCCCCGGGCCTGTACCGGAACGGGGCGCTGGCGTAGAATGCGCCTCGCAGCGCAGCGCCAGCTGCGCACAACATCAAACACGACAGCCAAGGGTTCGCCATGTTCGGCAATTTCATGCCCAAGGAAGGCAGGTTCTTCGACCATTTCTCCGATCTCGCGGAGCTGATCGTGCGCGCCAGCCGCGAACTTGCGGAGCTGATGGGCAGCTTCGACGACGTCGAGCGGCGCGCCTACAACATCGAGACCATCGAGAAGAACGGCGACAAGATCACTCATGCCGCCGTCGAACTGCTGCACACCACCTTCATCACGCCGCTCGACCGCGAGCACATCCATGGTCTGATTACCAACATGGACGACATCCTCGACCTGATGGAGGACGTCGCCCAGTCGGTGTTTCTGTACGACGTGCGTGCCGTCACGCCGGAGGCGAAGAAACTGGCCGACATCTGCGTCGCCTGCGCCGGCAAGGTGAAGGAGGCCGTCGGATTGCTCTCGAACATGGACAACGCGCGCACCATCATGGACGTCTGCCACGAGATCGACCGCCTCGAGTCGGAGGCCGACCACGTCATGCGCTCGGCCATGGCCAAGCTGTTCCGCGACGAACCCGACGTGCGCCAGGTGATCAAGCTGCGGTCGATCTACGAGCTGCTCGAGGCCATCACCGATCGCTGCGAGGACGTGGCCAACCTGATCGAAGGCATCGTGCTGGAAAACTCCTGAGACACCTCGCGCCCTGAACATCATGAGCTTCGAGGTCTTCGTCTTCCTCGTTATCCTCGCGCTGGCGTTCGACTTCATGAACGGGTTTCATGACGCCGCGAACTCCATCGCCACGGTGGTTTCCACCGGCGTACTCAAGCCCCATCACGCCGTGGCCTTCGCCGCCTTCTTCAATTTCGTCGCGCTGTTCGTTTTCCAGCTGAAGGTGGCCGCGACCGTCGGCAAGGGCATCGTCGACCCTTCCATCGTCGACCACTACGTGATCTTCGGCGCGCTCGTCGGCGCAATTGCCTGGAACATCATCACCTGGTATTACGGCATTCCATCCAGTTCTTCGCACGCGCTGATCGGCGGGCTCATCGGCGCGGTGGTCGCCAAGGTTGGCACGGGCGGGCTGATCGAAGCGGGAATTCTCAAGGCCGTGGCGTTCATCGTCGTTTCGCCAACGCTCGGTTTTTTCCTCGGCGGATTGCTGATGCTTGCGGTTTCCTGGCTTTGCCGGCGAACTGCGCCGGCGCGGGTTGACCGATGGTTCCGGCGCCTGCAACTGATATCGGCCGGCTACTACAGCCTGGGCCATGGCGGCAACGACGCGCAGAAAACCATCGGCATCATCTGGCTGCTGATGATTTCGGGCGGCTACCTGGCGGTCGACGCCAAGCGTCCGCCCGACTGGGTCATCCTGTCGTGCTATATGATGATCGCGCTGGGTACGCTGTTCGGCGGCTGGCGCATCGTCAAGACCATGGGACAGAGATTGACCAAGCTCAAGCCCGTCGGCGGCTTCTGCGCCGAGACCGGCGGCGCGATCACCCTGACCATCGCGACAATCGCCGGCATTCCGGTCTCCACCACCCACACCATCACCGGCGCCATCGTCGGCGTCGGCTCATCGCGCAAGGCCACCGCCGTGCGCTGGGGCCTGGCCGGCAACATCGTCTGGGCCTGGATCCTCACCATCCCCTGCTCGGCCTTCATGGCCGCCGTGGCCTGGTACATCGGCCAGGCGTATCTGTAACGCTCAGAGCGGCTTCGGGCCGGGCCGGCCGTCCTCGACGACGAAGCTGGCGAGGGTCGAAATGCCCGAGTCCGCTTTTTTCTCGCTGTCGATGACGCGCAGGTGCGCCAGGCAGCGCTTTTCGCCCAGTTCCAGCGTCACGTAGCCGCGCTTCTCGCTGCTGGCGAAGCGCACGTGCGGATTCTCCGCGCGCAGGACATCCAGGCGGGACTGCAGCGGCCCCTGTGACGTGATCGAGGTGGTGCAGAACTCCGTGGCGACGACCGGGGATTGCTCGTTGTCGAAATCGATCTTGAGATCGGCGACGCAGTTGAAATGGATGTCCCCGCCGATCACCAGCGGGTTGGCCGGTCTGCGCTCGGCGACGGCCTGCAGCAGCCGGCTGCGCGCCGCCGGGTAGCCGTCCCAGCCGTCGGTCCAGAACTGGCGCTCCGGGCCAGGCTTGCGGTCCGCCTGCGCCATAAGCAGCGCCTGGGCGACGATGTTCCAGCGCGCCTTCGATCTCGAAAACCCCGCGTAAAGCCACCTCTCCTGCGCCTCGCCGAGCAGGCTGCGCTTCGGCTCGAGGCGCGGCGGGCAATGCAGGTCGTCCACGACGTTGGCGCCGCCGCGGAGATAACGCGGACAGGCCTGGTGGTCGCGGTACTGCCGGCCGTCGAGCACGTGGAAGCAGGCCAGCGTGCCGAAGTCGTGCCGGCCGTGGAGCCGCATGTGCGGCCCGTCCGGCCGCGCGCCAGCGCGCAGCGGCATGTGTTCCCAGTAGGCCTGGTAGGCGGCGGCGCGGCGGGCGAGGAAATTCGGGTCGAGATCCTCCGAGCGGTCGTTGGCGTAGTCGTTGTCCACCTCGTGGTCGTCCCAGGTGACGAGCCAGGGAAAGGCGGCGTGGCAGCGCTGCAGGTCGGGGTCGGACTTGTAGCGGGCATAGCGGTTGCGGTACTGCTCGAGCGTGGTGGGTTCCGGCGCCTCGTGCTTGCGGACGTGGCGCACGCCCCAGGAGGATTCGTAGATGTAGTCGCCGAGGAAGACGACCAGGTCGAGGTCCTCCGCGGCCATGTGGCGGTGGGCGGCGTAGAAGCCCTGCTCGTACTGCTGGCAGGAGGCGAAGGCGAGGCGCAGGCGGTCGGCCGGACTGCCGGCTGCGGGTGCCGTGCGCGTGCGGCCGACCGGGCTGACGGCCCCGCCAGCCATGAAGCGGTACCAGTACCAGCGCACCGGCTCCAGGCCGTCCGCCTCGACATGCACGCTGTGGGCATGGCGCGCCTCGGCGCGGGCGCTGCCCTGCCGGACGATGTCGCGGAAGCCCTCGTCGCGCGCGACCTCCCAGCGCACCGCGATGTCCGCCGGCGGCAGGCCGCCGCCCTCGAGCGGATCAGGGGCGAGGCGCGTCCACAGCACGACACCGTCGGGCAGGGGCGCGCCCGAGGCGACGCCGAGCGAGAAGGGGTCGGCGCTGAAGGCGGGAGAGGCCCACAGGCGCGGCGCCGCCAGGGCCAGCGACGAGGCGAGCAGGAAGCGGCGGCGATCGAGCCCCATCAGATCTTCCTTTCCCGGCCGGCCCAGTACGGCTCGCGCAGCTCGCGCTTGAGCGTCTTGCCGGCGGCGCTGCGCGGAAAGTCGTCCAGGATCGTCACCGCGGAGACGCGCTGGTAGCGCGCGCCGACGCGCGCGTTGATCCAGTCGCGCAGTTCGTCCGCGGACGCCGCGCCCGGCGCGCGCAGCACCACGGCGGCGAGCGGCGTTTCGCCCCATTTCTCGTCCGGCACGCCGAACACCGCCGCCTCGCGCACGGCCGGGTGGCGCGCGACGATTTCCTCGATGTCGCGCGGATAGACCTTGACCCCGCCCGAATCGATCATGTCCTTCTTGCGGTCGACGAGATAGAGGAAGCCCTCGTCGTCGAGGTAGCCCATGTCGCCGCTGTGGAGCCAGCCCTCGCGCACGGCCTGGGCGGTGAGGTCGGGCCGCTTGTAGTAGCCGGTCATCAGCATCGGGCCGCGGCCGACGATCTCGCCCGTCTCGCCCGTGGCCGCGTCGGTGCCGTCCTCGCGCACGATGCGGATGTGGTTGAAGGGCATCGGCACGCCGACCGAGCCGGCCTTGCGCACGGCGTCGTTGCGGTCGAGGATGGTGACGAAGCCCTCGGTGAGGCCGTAGAGCTCGTGGAAGCGCCCCGGCAGGTCGCGGTTGAGGCGGTCCTTGCATTCCTGCATGAGCGGCGCGCCGAGCGACACCAGGCACCGCAGCGAGGCCAGCTTCACCGGCGCGTAGGCCGGGTCGTTGAGCAGCGCCACCACCTGCGCCGGCACCAGCATGACGTGCGTGACTTTTTCGCGCGCGATGGTCTCGATCATGCGTCCGGCGTCGAAGGCCCGCTGCAGGATGTAGGTGCCGCCCAGGTAGAAGCTCGGCATCAGGGTGACGAAGGCGCCGTTGAAGACGATGGCCCCGCTGTGCAGCGCGACCGACTCGGGCGTCATGCGCCAGGCCGCGCCCAGCATCAGGCAGTACATCGAGCGGATGAAGTGGGTGTGCACGATGCCCTTGGGCAGGCCGGTGGTGCCCGAGGTGTACATGATGTTGTAGGGCGCGTCGGGCCCGACCGCGGCGGGCGTGAAGCGGTCGGCCGCGGCGGCGGTGAGGGATGCGTAGTCACCAAACTGCGCGCCGTGCCGCGGCGACTGACTTTTCGTCAGCAGCAGGCGCCCCGGCAGCAGCGGCGCCAGCGCCTCGGGGATCCGTTCCAGCACCGGCAGCATGGCCTCGTTGCTGACGAGGCAGCGCGCGTCCGAATCGGCGAGCAGGCTGGCCAGCCCCGCCGGCAGCAGCAGGGGCGAGAGCGGCACGAGGACGGCGCCGATCGAGGGCACCGCCCAGTAGAGATCGAGCAGCTCGCGGCAGTTGGGCAGCACCGTGGCGACCTTGTCGCCCGGGCCGATGCCGAGGCCGCGCAGCACGTTGGCGCAGCGGGCGACGCGGCCGGCGAACTCGGCCCAGGTGTAGCGCTCGTCCTCGAAGACCACCGCCAGTCCCTGCGGGCGGTAGAAGGCGTTGCGATTGACCAGCGTGGCCAGTTCGAGCATGGCTTTTCCTCCGATACAATCGCCGCATTATGCCTTCGGTCATCGACTACGAACACGGCATCAGCGCCATCGACTCCGGCTTCGGCCGGCCGCTGCTGGATGCCATCCACCTGATCGTCGAGGACGGCCGCGCCGCCCTGGTCGACACCGCCACCAACGCCTCGCTGCCCCTCGTGCTGGCGGCGCTGGCGGCGAAGGGGCTGGCGCCGGAGCAGGTCGACTATGTCATCCTCACCCACATCCACCTCGACCACGCCGGCGGCGCCGGCGCCCTCATGCGGGCGCTGCCGAATGCGCGCCTGACGGTGCATCCGCGCGGCGCGCGCCACATGGCCGACCCGGCGCGGCTGGTCGCCGGCACCGCCGCCGTTTACGGCGAGGCCCGGGCCCGCGCGATGTACGGCGACATCCTGCCCGTTCCCGCCGCACGCATCCTGGAGACGCCCGAGGGCGCGACGCTCCGCCTCGGCGGGCGGACGCTCGCCTTCCTCGACACGCCGGGCCACGCGCGCCACCACGTCTGCATCCACGACAGCCGCTCCGGCCACGTCTTCGCCGGCGACATGTTCGGCCTCTCCTACCGCGAGCTCGACGCAGGCGGCCGCCAGTTCGTCTTCCCCACCACCACGCCGACGCAGTTCGAGCCGGCCGCCATGCACGCCTCGATCGACCGCCTGCTCGCCCTGCGGCCGGGGGCGATCTACGTCACCCACTACGGCCGGCTGCGCGACGTGGCGCGCCTGGGCGCCGACCTGCATCGCCTCATCGACGCCCATGTCGCGGCGGCGCAGCAACACCGCGATGCCGGCGAGGAACGCCCCGCGCGCATCCGCACCGCGCTGACGGAAATCCTCCTCGATGAAGCGCGGCGACAGGGCTGGACGCTGGCGCCGGAGGCCCTGCTCGGGCTGATGGCGAACGACATCGCGCTCAACGCGCAGGGCCTCGTCGCCTGGCTCGACAGCGGCGCGTGAACGGATTTTCCGGGGCGCGCCGAAGGGCGCCGCAAGCGACACCCGCGCAAAAAAATTCCCATCTCCCTCTGAAAAATGATTGACAAATCGTTTCGGCATGAGCATGCTTCGCTCCATTCTTGCTGTACGCAGCAAGGAGATTCGAGGTGTTTTCAGTCGTAAACACATATTTCAGGAGGTAACGAGATGGCCACCGCCAAGAAAGCAAAGAAGCCCGCTGCTAAGAAGCCCGCTGCTAAGAAGCCTGTCAAGAAAGCGGCCCCGAAGAAAGCCGCCGCCAAGAAGCCGGCTGCCAAGAAGCCCGCCAAGAAAGCCGCCCCGAAGAAAGCCGCCGCCAAGAAGCCGGCGAAGAAAGCCGCTGCGAAGAAGCCCGCGGCCAAGCGCAAGCCCAATCCCGCCTTCATGAAGCCGATGACCCCGAGCGGCGTGCTCTCCGCCGTGGTCGGCGCGATGGCCCAGCCGCGCACCGAGATCACCAAGAAGATCTGGGATTACATCAAGAAGAACAAGCTGCAGAACGCCATCAACAAGCGCATGATCGATGCGGACGAGAAGCTCAAGGCCATCTTCGGTGGCAAGGGCCAGGTCTCGATGTTCGAGATGACCAAGCTCGTCAACAAGCACCTGAAGTAAGCGCAAGCGCTTCCCTGAACGCCCTTCCTCCGGCCGGAGGAAGGGCGTTTTGTTTTCAGGCCCTATAGCGCAAGCGAACCGGGCTCATCCACCCACTCCGAAAGCACGCTTCCCGCACGGACGGGATCCTCCTGCCACACCTTCAGCAGCCGCCGCGCGGCTTCCCGCCAGTGCGCCTGTCCGTCGCGGCAGGCGAGGCGCAGGTCGGCATCGTCTCCCGCCCTGCGCCAGGCCGAGTAGGCCGACCACAGGCGCGGAAAGAGGCTGCGGCGCAGCCCCTCGAAGTTGGCGAAATAGAAATGCAGCGAGGCCGAGGCGCCGCTTTCGAGCAGCGCGGGCAGGGTCGACAGGCAGTCGGCCAGGTTGTCGCGCACGGCGCGGGCGAGCAGTTCGGCGCGCCGTTCGGACAGCCCGGCCAGCATTTTGCGCCACTCAGGGCCGAGCAACGACTCTGCCAGGCCCTCGCCGATCTCGTGCAGGATCAGGGTTTCCCCTTCCGCCGCCGCCATGCGCGCCAGGGCGGCCTCGGCGTCGCCGGGGAAGCCGTAGGCCTCCAGCGCCGCCTTGAGCGCGCCATCGGCCTGTTTGACGCCCCAGATCTCGGTTTTCTCCCACAACCAGCGGCGCAGCGCGTCCAGGCGCAGGAAGACCATGCCGCCGCGCAGGGCCGCCGGCGGGGCGAACAGGTCGCGCGCGTGCTCGCGCTCCGACACCAGCACCTCGAGGCCGTGCCGGGTTTCGCGCCGCGCCAGTTCGCCGAGGAAGAAGTGCGGCTTGCCCCAGCGGCCGAGGCCGCCCGAGTAGACCATTCCCAGCGGCGCCAGCCGGGCGTTGATGGCGGCGTTGTCGAAGGGATCGAGGGCGCCGCCGCCGAGGGGCAGCGGGCGGAAGTCGGCTTCCTCCAGGTCGTTCCAGCGTGTCTCGCGCGCGGCGATCCATGCGCCCAACTCGGCCTGGGGCAGCGGCCGGGCAAGGGGAATGTCGCGTTCCCAGCGGAACAACTCGCGCATCGCCAGCAGATAGTTGCACATCGTCATGTCGCGCGCGTGGCGCGCGTCGGCGATGTCGCAGTTGGCCTGGACGGCCCGCCTCAGTTCCTCCAGGTCCGCCATACCCGCGGCTAGGCTCAGTCGTCGCCGAGTTCGGGCTGCGGCTCGCGCACCTGCGAGAGCAGGTCCTCGGCCTGCAGCTCGTTGTCGGCGAAGACGGTCTTCACGCTGCAGCCCTCGCTGAGGGCGAACTCGCGGCGCAGCGCCTTGGCGCGGGCGGAGGCCGCCTTGAAGGCGTCGTGGCTCTCGATCTTTTCGAGGCGGCGGATGGGGGTCTCGAAGACCTTGTAGAGGTAGTAGGGCATGTCAGTCGATGTAGCTCTTGCGTGAACGACGGGAGCCGGGACGGCTCTTCTGGATGACGACGCCGCGCACCGCCTCGAGTCCGGCGAGCGCGGCATCCGCGTAGCGCGGGTTGAGCGGATGCAGCCACCAGCCTCCCGCCCGGTTGACCAGTTGGCGCAGGATCGGTTCGCCGTCATGGTCGGCGACGACGTAGCTGCCGTCGCGCGCCAGGCCCTCGGGCTCGACGACGATGATCTCGCCTTCGGCGAACTCCGGCAGCATGCTGTCGCCGAGCACCATGAGGGCGAAGGGCTCGGCGCTTTCGCAGGCGTCCAGCGCGGCGTCCTGCCGCGGCGCGACCGGCACGACGGGAATGGTCTTGCGTTGCATGGAGGCATGTTAAGGGCTGGCGCCGCGCCGGGCGAGCAGAACGCATTGATGCCGCAGCGAGCGGAATTTATGTCGCCGTGGCGACCAATTGCGCCGCGGGAAAACCCTGCAGCGCGAGGGCCTTTACCGCGCCGTCGACGAAGGCCTCCGGCCCGGCGAGGTAGATGTCGAAAGCGGCGAGGTCGGCATGGTCCTGAGCCAGGCGGTCGACGACGGCCTGCGCGTCGCCCGCCGTGATGGCCGCGTAGCGGAAATTGTCCAGCGCCTCGGCCCAGGAACGGCAGAGGTTGGCGAGGTAGTGGCCGGACGGTCCGCAGGCGTGCCAGTAGAGATGCAGCCGTTCCGCGCGGTCGAGCGACATGGCGTGCTCGACGAGGCCCTTGATCGGCGCGAAGCCGGCCTCGGAGGCGACGAAGAGGATCGGCCGCGGCGAGTCCGCGCGCAGCACGAACTCGCCCCAGGGGCCGAGGACGGTGACCGCGTCGCCGGGGCCGAGCACGTCGTAGACCTGCCGGGCGAAGTCGTCCTGCGCATCGCGCGCGACGTGGAAATGCAGGTTGCGGTCGTCGCAGGGGCAGCTGGCGACGGACAGTTGCGTCGAGGCGCCGCCGGCGGTGAGGGTCACGCTCTGTCCGGCGAGGAAGCGCAGGCGGTTGTTGCGCGGCGTCTGCAGGTGCAGCAGGCGCATGTCGTCGCCGAGCGGCTGCAGCGCCTTGACGCGCGCCACGATCTGCTGCTGCGGGATGTCGCCGGCGCTGCCGGTCTCGAGCGCCTCCACCACCAGGTCGGAGACCGCCGCGTGGCAGCAGAGCAGGGTGTAGCCCAGGTCCTTCTCCGCTTCCGACAGCACGTAGTCGTGCGGCCGCACCTTTCTCACCTCGCCCGACACCACGCGCGCCTTGCACAGGCCGCAGTTGCCGTTGCTGCAGCCGTAGTTCACCGCCAGCCCCGCCTTGAGGGCGGACTCCAGCAGCGTGTCGGCGCCCTCGACGAAGAAGTCGTGGCCGCTGGGGCGCAGGGTGACGTGGGCGGACATGACGCGGAGCATATCATCCATGACGTCGAGCGTATTCGGCGCCGTCGCGCCGAGGATTTCCGCCAGCTGCGCGTCGAGGAATTCGCCCAGCGCCGCCATGTCAGGCTGCGCTTCCCGTTCGCGGATGCGGTCGCGCACCGCCTCCATCATGGCGTGGTAGCGCTGCAGGTGGGCGCGCAGGTCGGCCAGCTCCGCGCTCTGCTCGTAGAGGCGCTGCGAGAGTATCTCCTGGCTCGGCAGCAGGCGCTCGCGCACGCGCTTGCCGAAGGCGCGCTCCTTGATCTGCATGACCTGTTCGAAGCCGCCGTCCTCTTCCAGCCGGATGTCCGGGTAGAGGCGCAGCAGATCGTCGGCCGACACCATGCCGTCGAAGGACGGCAGCTCGCCGCTGCGGATCTTCAGTTGCAGCGTGACGCGTGTCGTGCCGGCCAGCCGCGCGGCACGCGAAAGCGGGAGGAGCCGGGACATGGTTTCAGGATAGCAGCACTACGGCCGCGAAAGAAAGGCGTCCACCGCGCCGGCCAGGCCGGGCGACTCCGCCTCGGCGAACTCGTAGCGGGCGCGCACCACCGGCTTGTGCGCCTGGACCAGCGCCGCGAGGTCGATCGGCGTGGCGGAGACGACCAGGTCGGCCGGCGTCGCGTTAATGGCCTGGCGCAGGGCGTCGAGTTGCTCGCGGGAGTAGCCGGTCGCCGGCAGCACCTCGCCGATGTGCGGGTAGCGCGTGTAGAGGCTGCGGATGGCCGGCCCGGCGAAGGGCCGCGGGTCGACGATTGTCGCCCCGGCGCGCAGGGCGGCGAGGTGGCCGGCGCCCCAGGGCATGCCGCCGTGGGTCAGCGTCGGGCCGTCCTCCACCACCAGCACGCGGCGGCCGCGCACGGCGGCCTCGTCGTCGAGGCGCACCGGCGAGGCGGCGCGAACGATCCGGGCGCGCGGGTTGATGGCGCGGGCGGCCTCCTCGACGTGACGCATGTCGGCGGGCGCCGCGGCGTCGCTCTTGGCGACCACCACCACGTCGGCCATGCGCAGCACCGCCTCGCCCGGGTGGTGGCTCGTCTCGTGGCCGGGGCGCAGCGGATCGACCAGCACGATGTGCAGGTCGGGCCGCAGGAAGGGGAAGTCGTTGTTGCCGCCGTCCCAGAGGATGAGGTCGGCCTCGCTCTCCGCGGCGGCAACGATGCGTTCGTAGTCGACGCCGGCGAAGACGACGTTGCCGCAGGCGAGGTGCGGCTCGTATTCCTCGCGCTCCTCGACGGTGCATTCCGCCGCGTCGAGGTCGGCGCGCGCGGCGAAGCGCTGCACCGCCTGGCGTCCCAGGTCGCCGTAGGGCATCGGGTGGCGCAGCACCGCGACGCGGCGGCCTTTGGCTTTCAGCAGGCCGGAGAGGTAGCGCGCCGTCTGCGACTTGCCGCAGCCGGTGCGCACCGCCGAGACGGCGACGACCGGCACCTTGGCCTGGATCTGCGTGCGCGCCGGGCCGAGCAGGCTGAAGTCGGCGCCCGCCGCCAGTGCCTTCGAGGCCAGATGCATCACCTGGGCGTGCGGCACGTCGCTGTAGGCGAACACGACCTCGTCGATGCGCCGCTCGCGCAGGATCGATTCGAGATCGGCCTCGTCGAGGATCGGGATGCCCTCCGGGTAGCGCGGGCCGGCCAGCTCGGGCGGGTAGCGGCGCCCGGCGATGCCGGGGATTTGCGCGGCGGTGAAGGCCACCACCTCGACCGCGAGATCGTCGCGGTAGACGAGGTTGAAGTTGTGGAAGTCGCGCCCGGCGGCGCCGAGGATGAGAATCCGGCGCGCGCTCACTTGCGGAACAGGCACTCGGCGTTGCGCCAGGCGATCATCTCGGCGACGTCCTTCGGCAGTGCGGCGAGCCAGTCGCGGTAGCCATTCATGATCGAGGCGTACTGGGACCAGACGATCTTCACCTTCGGGTTGTGGGCGAAGATGATGTCCACCGCCGCGTCGTCGGAATGGGCGTGCAGGTAGAGGTGGTGGGCGACGGCGAAGTCGACGGTCTTCTTGACCCATTCCGTCTTCGCGTCGTTGCCGAAGAGGTGGAACTCGCCGATGCCCTGGTAGTAGCCGCGCTTGTGCTCGGATTCGATCAGCGCGTAGATCTTCGGGTCGTTGAACCAGGAATAACGGTCGGGTTGGACGATATAGGGCCGGATGAAGGGCACCACCCAGACGTCCTTCGGCTTCGCCTCGTACAGCGCCCGCGTGCCGTCGTTGGGCCGGCTGTTGGCCAGTATCCCGGTGATGCGGTTGTCGCGGAAGAGCTTCAGCACGGTGTCGAGTGGATACGGCCCCTGCGCCGCCTCGACGTTGTAGTGCAGGTGGGCGTCGAACAGCGGCAGCGGCTCGGCCGCCTGGACACCCCAGGAAAAAGTCAGTCCCCACAGGACGGCGGCAAGGCGGGTTTTCATGGGCTCAATCCCTGAACTTCGGCTCCCGCTTTGCCCGCGCCGCCGTCATGGCCTCCGTCAGGTCGTCCGACATCAGCATGGCGGCGTTCCAGGTAGCGATGTAGTTCAGCCCGTCGGCCACCGAATGGTCGCGGGCGTAGTTGATCATCTCCTTGATGCCGCGGATCGACAGCGGCGATTTCTTGGCGATGACGGCGGCGATCTTCGCCACCTCGTGGAAGAGGGTGCCGGCGCTGGGGTAGCTGTGGTTCACCAGGCCGATCTCCTTCGCCTCGGTTCCGGCCACCGCGCGGCCGGTATAGGCCAGTTCGCGCACCATGCCTTCGCCGATCAGCTTCGGCAGGCGCTGCAGGGTGCCGACGTCGGCCGTCATGCCGACGTCGATCTCCTTGATGC
>VGHJ01000046.1 GCA_016868295.1 Betaproteobacteria bacterium
TCGGTGATGGAGAACTTGAGTAAATCAGTGGTTTGGACTGAAAATCCGCGTGTCGGCGGTTCGATTCCGCCCCTGGCCACCAGGATTTCGCCCCGCGCAAGCGGGGCAAAATCTTTATGGAGGCCGATTATTTCTGGCCACCAGGATTTCGCCCCGCGCAAGCGGGGCAAAATCTTTATGGAGGCCGATTATTTCTGGCCACCAGGATTTCGCCCCGCGCAAGCGGGGCAAAATCTTTATGGAGGCCGATTATTTCTGGCCACCAGGATTTCGCCCCGCGCAAGCGGGGCAAAATCTTTTCAGGGGCGATTCCGCCCCTGGCCACCACGTACATATCCGGCAATGTCCGGCAAAAGCCAGAATCTAGTGTGAAAACAATAGATTCTGGCTTTTTTATTTTCTGTTCCACTCCCTTACGCTCGGCACTATCTTTACAATACATCGCCAATATCTTTACAATAGTCGCGTTTATCTTTTCAATCCTGAGCATTCCACGTGAGAGTCAAGCTAACCGTTCAGCAAGCCAGGCGATGGGTCACTAGAGAGATCGTTGCAGGCAACGACGCACATCTTTCGAGTCGTTTGGCTGACCAGTTTCAGGTATCCCGCGTAACGGCGGCGAACAGCCTGAGAAAACTTGTCAATGACGGTTGGCTGGAGTCTTCAGGGGGCACCCGTCCAACCTATCGACTTGGCCGGAACCGGGAGATCGCCGAAACATTCTCACTTCCCGGGGTCGATGAGCATATTGTTTGGGAACACAAGTTCAGGCCGTGGTTTGACCTGCCTCAGAACGTCCTCGGCATAGCGCATCACGGGTTTACAGAAATGCTGAACAACGCCAACGATCATTCCGGCGGCCAATTCGTCACAGTGTTGATGCGGCTTTACGAAGGCAATTTGGTCGTCGCGGTTCTTGATAATGGCATAGGCATCTTCGAGAAGATCGCTCAGGCCATGGACTTGCCTGATCGCCGGTTGGCAATCTTGGAACTGTCTAAAGGAAAATTCACAACCGACCCGGCGAATCACTCCGGAGAGGGCATCTTCTTTACATCCCGCATGTTCGATCAGTTCCAGATCGAGGCCAACGGTTTGCACTACGACCATGACGTTCGGGACAAGCATGACTGGTTGCTTGAGATAGACCGCCCCGCGACCGGAACAATCGTCTATATGTCGATTCCCGCCAACAGCCAGCGAAGGGCTCGAGAAGTATTCGATGAATATACAACTGGCGATAACTTTGGTTTCGACAAGACTGTCGTGCCAGTCCGACTTGCCAGAATCGGGAACGAGAACCTGGTATCGCGCTCCCAGGCCAAACGGCTTGTAGCCAGATTCGAGGGTTTCAAGACGGTGCTACTCGACTTCACGGGAGTCGATGAGATCGGACAAGCATTCGCCGACGAGATTTTCAGGGTCTTTGCCAACTTGCATCCCGCGGTTGCACTCGTTGAAATCCACGCATCTCCGGACGTGGAAAGAATGATTATTCGCGCCAGAACCGCCGGCATTTTAGCGGCGCAACCGCATGGCAGCGATGACTCAGGCATGTGACTCAAGCATGCCAGTGATGTAACGTGACAGGTCGGGGCTATGCTCTATGGGCATTGGCGAGCGAGGGCGGGCCTTTTCTTTGTGTGGCGTTGATCTGTGTCAGTCCTGTAGTCTTAAGAGCTAATGCTATAATTTCCTTGGAAAATTCCGGCATTACCCGAATGCAACTCTACGCCCTCGGCCTCAACCACCACACCGCGCCGCTCGCCGTGCGCGAGCAGGTGGCGTTCGACCCCGTGCGCCTGCCGCAGGCGCTGGTTGAACTGACGCAGGAGCGGGCGGTGCGCGAAGCGGCCATCCTGTCGACCTGCAACCGCACGGAGTTGTACTGCACCGCCGAGGCGCCCGATGTGGCGGCGAACTGGCTGGCCGAATACCACAAGCTGCAGCCGCAGAAGATCTCCCCCTATCTCTACACCCTGCCCAGCCGCGACGCCGTGCGCCACATGTTCCGCGTCGCCAGCGGGCTCGATTCGATGGTGCTGGGCGAGCCGCAGATCCTCGGCCAGATGAAGCAGGCGGCGCGCGTGGCGGAGGACGCCGGCACGCTGGGCACTTTCCTGCACAAGCTGTTCCAGAAGACGTTTTCAGTCGCCAAGGAGGTGCGCTCGACCACCGCCATCGGCGCCAACATCGTCTCCATGGCGGCGGCGACGGTGCACCTGGCCGAGCGCATCTTCGAAAACCTGGCCGAGCAGAAGGTGCTGTTCATCGGCGCCGGCGAGATGGTCGAGCTGTGCGCCGCGCATTTCGCCGCCACGAAGCCGAAGCGCATCACCGTGGCCAACCGCACGCCGGAGCGCGGCGAGGCCCTCGCCGCGCGCTTCGGCGGCGATGCCATGCGGCTCGACGAGATCGGCGCGCGCCTGCCGGAATACGACGTGGTCGTCTCGTGCACTGCCAGTCCCCTGCCCATCATCGGCCTGGGCATGGCAGAGCGCGCCATCAAGGCGCGCCGCCACCGTCCCATCGTGATGGTGGATCTGGCCGTGCCGCGCGACATCGAGCCGGAGATCTCCAAGCTGGACGACGTCTTCCTGTACACCCTCGACGACCTCGGCGCCATCGTCGAGTCGGGGCTGGAATCGCGCGAGAAGGCGGTGGTCGAGGCCGAGGCCATCATATCCTCGCGCGTGGACGGCTTCCTGCACTGGATGGAATCGCGCGAGACCGTGCCGACCATCCGCGCCCTGCGCGACTCGGCCGAGCGCATGCGCCGCCACGAGGTCGAGCATGCGCTGAAGCTGCTGGCCAAGGGAGAGGATCCGCAGCGCGTGCTGGAGGCGTTGTCGCACGGCCTCACCAACAAGCTGATGCACGGCCCCACCGCCGCGCTCAATCAGTCCGAAGGGCCGAGCCGCACGGAGCTGTCCGAGCTGATCGCCCGCATCTACCACCTGCATCCCGGAGAGTAGCCGACCGCAGGCCGCCCTGCGCCCGGCGCGGGGCGGCGCGTTCATTCATGCCCATGAAGACCAGCATCCGCGACAAGCTCGAATTCCTCACGCGGCGCCTGGCCGAGCTCGACGCCGTGCTCGCCAGCGAGACGGCGACGCGCGACATGGAGGCCTACCGCCGGCTCACGCGCGAGCATGCCGAGATTTCTCCGGTGGTGGCGCTTTACGCCGACTACCGCAAGGCGGAGGCGGGCATGGCCTCGGCTCAGGCCATGCTCGCCGACCCGGAGATGAAGGATCTCGCCGAGGAGGAAATCCGCGACTGCCGCGCGGCGATGGAGGGGCTGGAGGGCGAGTTGCAGCGGGCGCTCCTGCCGACGGACCCCAACGACGAGCGCAACCTGTTCCTCGAGATCCGCGCCGGCACCGGCGGCGACGAGTCGGCGCTCTTCGCCGGCGACCTGTTCCGCATGTATGCGCGCTACGCCGAGCGGCAGCGCTGGAAGGTGGAGGTCATCTCGCAGAATCCGTCCGACCTGGGCGGCTACAAGGAGGTGATCCTGCGCCTCGTCGGCGCCGGCGCCTACTCCAAGCTCAAGTTCGAGTCGGGCGGTCACCGCGTGCAGCGCGTGCCCGAGACCGAGGCGCAGGGCCGCATCCACACGTCCGCCTGCACCGTCGCCGTGCTGCCCGAGGCGGACGAGGTGGCCGACGTCGTCATCAACCCGGCGGAGTTGCGCATCGACACCTTCCGCGCCAGCGGCGCCGGCGGCCAGCACGTGAACAAGACCGATTCCGCCGTGCGCGTCACCCACCTGCCGACCGGCATCGTCGTCGAGTGCCAGGACGACCGCTCGCAGCACAAGAACAAGGCGCAGGCGCTCTCGGTGCTGGCGGCGCGCATCAAGGACCGGCAGGTGCGCGAACAGGAGGCGAAGATCGCCTCGACGCGCAAGTCGCTCGTCGGCAGCGGCGACCGCTCGGAGCGCATCCGCACCTACAATTTCCCGCAGGGCCGCGTCACCGACCACCGCATCAACCTGACGCTGTACAAGATCGACGCCATCATGGACGGCGATCTCGACGAGCTGATCGGCGCGCTCTCGGCCGAGCATCAGGCGGAGCAGCTGGCCGCGCTGTCGGAAGCGTCGGCGTGAACGTCGCCGCGGCGCTGCAGGAGGCGCGCGCCGGGATGCCGCTGCGCGAGGCGCGCCTCCTGTTGTGCCATGTGCTCGGCCTGTCGCCCGCCGCGCTGGAGGCGCACCCGGAGGGAAAAGTCAGTCCCGCCGACACGGCGACGTTTCGTGCTCTCGTGGCGCGCCGCGCCGCGGGGGAGCCCATCGCCTATCTCACCGGCCATCGCGAGTTCTATGGCCTGGATTTTCACGTCACGCCCGATGTGCTCATTCCGCGCGAGGAGACCGAGCTGCTGGTGGGTCTCGCGCTGGAAGCGAAGGCCGCGCGCATCCTCGAGCTCGGCACCGGCAGCGGCTGCCTCGCCGTCGCCGTGGCGAAGCATCTGCCGCCGGCCGAGGTGACGGCGGTGGACGTTTCGGCCGCGGCGCTGATCGTGGCGCGGGAGAACGCCGTCCGCCATGGCGTGAAGGTCCGCTTCCTGCAGGGCGACTGGTTCGCGCCGCTGGCGGGCGAACGCTTCGACCTGATCCTCGCCAATCCGCCCTATGTCGCCGAGGCCGATCCGCATCTGGCGCAGGGCGATGTGCGCTTCGAACCGCGCGAGGCGCTCTGCGCCGGGCCGGACGGGCTCGACGACATCCGCCGCATCGTCGCGCAGGCGCCGGCGCATCTCGTTGCCGATGGCCGGCTGTGGTTCGAGCACGGCTACGACCAGGCGCCGGCGGCGGCTGAACTGCTCGCCGCCGCGGGCTTTGCCGACATCGTGCAGCGGCGCGACCTGGCCGGCATCCTGCGCGTATCAGGAGGACGGCGTCCTTGACGGCATCGACCGGAAAACGCTAAACTTGACGAAAATAGTAGGTTATTGAAAGGAACCCCATGGAAGACGTGCAGAAGCTCCTCAAGGAGCAGGTGACCACCCATCCCGTCGTGCTCTACATGAAGGGCACGCCGACTTTCCCGCAATGCGGCTTCTCGGCCAAGGCGGCGCAGATCCTCAAGGCGTGCGGCGTCAAGCACTACTACTCGGTGAATGTCCTGGAGCATCCGGCGATCCGCGCCGGCATCAAGGATTTTTCCAACTGGCCGACCATCCCGCAGCTCTACGTCAAGGGCGAGTTCATCGGCGGCTCGGACATCATGAGCGAGATGTACCAGGCCGGAGAACTGCAGAAAAAACTCGAAGGCATCGCCACCGCTGCCTAAGTCGCCGCATCACAGCGGCTGACTTTTATCCGCGCAGTTCCGCGAGGAGCCTGTCGATCATCCGCTCGGCCTGGCGCAGGTAGCCGGCGCCGAAGAGGTTGAGGTGGTTGAGCACGTGGTAGAGGTTGTAGAGCGTCTTGCGCGACTCATACCCCTCTGAGAGCGGCCAGGCCTCGCGGTAGGCGGCGTAGAAGGCCTCGGGAAAGCCGCCGAACAATTCCGTCATCGCCAGGTCCGTCTCGCGGTCGCCGTAATACACGGCCGGATCGAAGACGGCCGGCGCGCCCGCGCACATCGCCGCGTTGCCGTGCCAGAGGTCGCCATGCAGCAGGCTCGCCTGCGGTCGGTAGTCGAGGAAGAAGGCCGGCAGCTTTTCCGCCAGGCTCTCCCCTTTCTTGCGCAGCGACGGGCCGTGCGCCGCGGCGCGCGCGAGCTGCGGCCGCAGGCGCGATTCGGCGAAAAAGCGCGCCCAGCCCTCGTGTTGCGCATTCGCTTGCGGCGTGGCGCCGATGAAGTTGTCGCGGCGCCAGCCGTAGCATGCGCCCGTGTGGCGATGCAGGGCGGCCAGCGCGTGCCCGAAGGAGACGGCCCCCTCGCGCGTGGCGACGGGGCGCAGGTCGAGATGCTCCAGCGCCAGCCAGGCCTGGCCATCCACGACCCCGCAGCCGAGCGGGCGCGGTACGCGAAAGGCGCCTGATTCGGCCAGCGCCGCGAGGCCGTCCTGTTCCGCCTCGAACATCGGCAGGGCGTCGGCGGCATTCAGCTTGACGAAGCAGCGCTCGCCGCCGCCTTCCAGCACGACGGCGCGGTGGATGCAGCCGCCGCCGGCCTCACGCATCGTCAGGGCGCGGAACGGGCGACCGAGGGCCCGGCCGATTTCCGCCGACAGGGAATCGCAGGGGGACATCAGACTGCGGCGAGGCGGGCGTTGGCGAGCGCCAGCCGGTTGGCCAGCACCTCGAGAAAGGCCGCATAGAAGTGCATGCGGCACACCTCGGAGGCCTGGCGCAGCGCGTCGCCGCGGATGGTGATGATCTTGGCCGAGGTCTGCGCGACGACGTCGGCGTTGCGGCTGCCGCTCGTCTTGCTGATGACGGCCATCTCGCCGAAGCAGTCGCCGGGCGTGAGGATGCCGAGTATGCGGCCGCGCTTGGCGATCCGCACCTCGCCCTCGGCGAGGAAGCAGAAATAGTCGCCCGGCTCGCCGTCCTTCATGATCACCGTGTCGGGGGAGACCTGGTCCCAGTCGGAGAAGCGCACGATTTCCCAGATCTCGACGTCGCTGAAGTCGGCGAAGAAGGGCAGGCCGCGCAGGGTCTCGTATTTCTCCGTGTCGGCGAAGTCGCGCTCGCGCGCCTTGAGCCGCTTGTTGCGGAAGGCCTGGGCGAGATCGTGCGAGAACTCCTCCCAGCTGGCATAGCGCGCCGTGAGGTCCTTCTGCATGGCGCGGGCGACGACGGCGTCGAGGTTGGCCGGGATGTCGCGGCGGAAGTCGGAGGGCGGCGGCGGATCGACGTGGGTGATCTGGTACACCATGCTGAAGTTGTTGCTCGCCTGGAAGGGCAGCCGCCCGGTGAGCAGCTGGTACATGACCACGCCGAGGGAGTAGATGTCGGTCTGGTGGTTGAGCGGCATCTCGCGCACCTGCTGCGGCGACATGTAGGCGGGCGAGCCGACGCCGGAGACCTGGGTGCGCGTCTGCTCGCCGCTGGTGAACAGGGCGGCGCCGAAATCCGAGATCTTGATGTCGCCCGCCGAGGCCTGCAGGATGTTGGCCGGCTTGATGTCGCGGTGCGTGATGCCGAGGTGGTAGGCGTAGTCGAGCGCGCGCGTGCACTTGAAGACGATCTCGACCAGGCGGTCGAGCGGCAGCAGGCTGTCCGGCGTGCAGAAGGGATCGAGCGTGCCGCCGGCGACGTATTCCATGACGATGTAGCTCTGCGCCTCGTCCACCACCGCATCGAAGATCTGCACGATGTGCGGGTGCACCAGCTTGCCGGCGAGCGAGGCTTCGTTCACCAGCAGGTGGCGGAAGAGGCGGCCGCGCTCGCGGTCGCGCAGCACCTCGGGGTGGATGACCTTGACCGCCACCTCGCGCTGGGCGAAGGGGTCCCAGGCCAGCCATACCGTGCTGGTGGCGCCTTCGCCAAGCCGGCTGCGCACCTCGTACTTGCCGATCCTGTCCGGAGCATCCATCCCGGCTTTATACCGATGTCAAACGGGTGTTGGCAAGCGACAGGCGCTCGACCAGGATGCGCAGGAAGGCACGGTCGAAGCTGTGCCGGCAGGCATCCGAGGCGCGCTTGAGCGCCTCGGACGGCACGGTGATGACGGTGGCCTCGCTCAGGGTGGCGACGTCGCGCGCGACGAACGGGTCGTGGGCGAGGCAGACCGAGGAGGTGGCGCCTTCGCCGAGCTACTTGATGACCTGGTACTTGCCGATCTTCTCCATGCGGGGCGCGCCGTCAGAGCGCGCGGCGCGCGGCGGCGATGGCCTCGCGCACGCGCGCCGGCGCGGTGCCGCCGGCATGGGCGCGGGCGGCGAGCGAGCCCTCGACGCTGAGCGCGGCGAGCGCGTCGGCGCCGATGAGGGGCGAGAAGCCGCGCAGGGTGTCCAGGCCGAGTTCGGCCAGGTCGCAGCCGCGCTCCTCGGCGGCGCGCACGGCCAGCGCCACCGCCTCGTGCGCGTCGCGGAAGGGCAGGCCCTTCTTGACGAGGTAGTCGGCCAGGTCGGTGGCGGTGGCGTAGCCCTGCCGCAGCGCCGCGCGCATGGCCTCGGGGCGGACGCGGATGCCGGCGACGAGATCGGCGAAGATGGCCAGCGTGTCGCGCACCGTGTCGACGGTGTCGAAGAGCGGCTCCTTGTCTTCCTGGTTGTCCTTGTTGTAGGCGAGCGGCTGGCCCTTCATCAGGGTGAGCAGGCCCATCAGGTGGCCGAAGACGCGGCCGCTTTTCCCCCGTGCCAGCTCCGGCACGTCGGGATTCTTCTTCTGCGGCATGATCGAGGAACCGGTGCAGAAGCGGTCGGCCAGATCGATGAAGCCGACGCGCGGGCTCATCCAGAGGATCAGCTCCTCGGAGAAGCGCGAGACGTGCGTCATGATCAAGGCCGCCGCGGCGGCGAACTCGACGGCGAAGTCGCGGTCGCTCACGGCGTCGAGCGAGTTGGCGCAGATACCCTCGAAGCCGAGTTCGCGGGCGACGAACTCGCGGTCGATCGGAAAGCTCGTGCCGGCGAGCGCCGCGGCGCCGAGCGGCAGGCGGTTGACGCGCTTCCTGCAGTCGGCCAGGCGCGCGCGGTCGCGCGCCGCCATCTCGAAATAGGCGAGCAGGTGGTGGCCGAAGGTGACCGGTTGCGCCACCTGCAGGTGGGTGAAGCCGGGCATCGGCGTGTCGGCGTGCGCCTCGGCCAGGTCGAGCAGGGCGGCCTGGTAGGCGCGCAGCAGCGCATCGAGGCCGTCGATCTCCTCACGCAGCCAGAGGCGGATGTCGGTGGCCACCTGGTCGTTGCGCGAACGGCCGGTGTGCAGGCGTTTGCCGGCGTCGCCGACCAGCGCGGTGAGGCGCTTCTCGATGTTGAGATGCACGTCCTCGTCGTCCACCGACCACTGGAATGCCTCGGTCTCGATCTCGTGCTTGATCGCCGCCATGCCGCGCTCGACGGCGGCGAGGTCGTTGGCGCCGATGATGCCCTGCTTCGCCAGCATGCGCGCATGGGCGAGCGAGCCGCGGATGTCGTGCAGTGCGAGCCGCCGGTCGAAGGCGACCGAGGCGGTGTAGCGCTTGACGAGTTCCGCCACCGGCTCGCTGAAACGCCCCGACCAGGCCTTGCCGCTGGAATCGTTGCTGTGATCTGTCATAATCGTTCCAAATCCGCTGCAGTGCAGAGCAACGAATGAGTATACGGCAAAACATGCAGGCCACGCGCCTGCCGGACTTCGGCAACCTCGGCGTCATGCTGCGCATCCTGCTGGCGGTGAACCTGCTGGCCTTCTGCGCGGCGCTGGCGCGCAACGACGGCCTGGCGCGCCTGCCGCAGGAACTGGTCGAGCTGGCGGCGCGGGTCGAGCCGCCGCTCATCGCCGCCGTGGTGCTGCTCTACGCGCTGGGGGGGGCGCCTGGCGCGCCTGCCGTATGCCGCCGCCGCGAGCGCCATCGTTGCCGTTGCCGCCGCGCTTTGCGCGCTGTTCCAGGCCTTGTTCTCCCCGCCCGGCCTGCCGTCCGCCGGCCTGCTGCGCGCCGCGCTCTGGGGCGCGCTGGCCGCGGCGGCGATTATGTTCTACCTGGATCTGCGCAACCGCGCCTTCTCGCCCGCCGTGGCCGAGGCGCGCCTGATGGCGCTCACCGCCCGCATCCGGCCGCACTTCCTCTTCAACAGCCTGAATGCGGTGCTCGGCGTGATCCGCTCCGATCCGCGCCGGGCGGAAGCCGCGCTGGAAGAACTCTCCGACCTGTTCCGCGTGCTGATGGCGGAGAACAAGGCGCTGGTGACCCTGGGCGAGGAGATTGCCCTGTGCCGGCGCTATCTCGATCTGGAGCATCTGCGCCTGGGCGAGCGGCTGCAGGCGACGTGGGACGTCGGGGCCTGTCCCATGGATGCGCAGGTGCCGCCGCTCATGCTGCAGCCCCTGCTGGAGAACGCGGTTTATCATGGCATCGAGCCGGCGCACGAACCGGCGGCTGTGACCATTCGCGCCGGCCTGGCGGGCGAGGAGATTCGCATCGAGATCGCCAACTCCTATCATGGCGAGCACAGCAACCACGCCGGCAACCGCATGGCGCTGGACAATATCCGGGAGCGACTGATGCTCTTCTACGACCTCGAGGCGCGGCTGGAGACGGCGGCGGAGAACGGCGTCTTCCGCGTCTCGATCCGCCTGCCGTATCGCAAGACGGAGAAGGCATGAACGAACCGCTGCGCATCCTGATCGCGGACGACGAGGCGCCGGCGCGCACGCGCCTGAAGGCGCTGCTCGCCGACATTGCCGGCGAGGTGCCGAACCGCCTGGTGGGCGAGGCCGGCAACGGCCTGGAGGCGCTTGCCCTGATCGAGAGCGAGCCGGCGGACGTCGCGCTGGTGGACATCCGCATGCCGCGCATGGACGGCGTCGAACTGGCGCGCCACCTGCGCGGCATGGAAGGCGCACCCGCCGTGGTGTTCACCACCGCCTACGACCAGTACGCCGTGCAGGCCTTCGACCTGAACGCGGTGGACTACCTCCTCAAGCCGGTGCGCGCGCCGCGCCTGGCCGAAGCCCTGCAGAAGGCGCGTCGCGTCGCGCAGCCCTCGCGCGAGACGCTGGAAAGGCTCTCGTCCGAGGCGCGCCGCCATCTCTCGGTGTCCGAGCGCGGCCGCATCCTGCTGGTGCCCGTGTCGGACATTCTCTACCTCAAGGCCGAGCTGAAATACGTCACGGCGCGCACCGCGGCGCGCGAATTCCTGCTCGACGAGTCGCTTACCCACCTCGAGCAGGAGTTCGCCGCGCGCTTCGTGCGCGTGCATCGCAACTGCCTGGTGGCGCGCGAGGCCATTGCCGGCTTCGAGAAGGGCGTGGCGGAGGACGGCGAGGCGCATTGGCTGGTGCTGCTCGCCGGCCTGCCCGACAAGCTGCCGGTGTCGCGCCGGCAGTGGCCGGCGGTGAAGGCCGCCTTCGCCGGCGGCGGGGAGGTCTGATGCCGGCACTGCTGCAGGGGGCCTGGGGCTTTTTCTGGCGCGAGGAGCTGCCCTACGTGATGGCGGCCGCGCTGGCGCTGGCGGTGCTGCTGTGGCCGCTGCGGCCGGCCGACCGGCGCTCGGTGGGCTACACGCTGGGCTTCTTCCTGCTTTGCCTGGCCGGCCAGTTCGGCGCCGGGCTGCTCGCCGCGCGGGGGCTGTCCTCCGGCGCGGCGGCCACGCACGAACTGTTCGTCGTCGGCTCCGGCGTGGCGCTGATTCGCCTGGCCGGGCTGCTGGTGTTCCGACTGCTGCTGCCCGCCGTGCGCCTGTATCCGCCGCGCATCGCCGAGGACATCGTCGTCATCCTGGCCTATGCCGTGTTCGTCCTCGTGCGCATGCGCATGGCGGGCGTGGACCTCTCGGGCATCGTCGCCACCTCGGCGGTGATCACCGCCGTGCTGGCCTTCTCCATGCAGGACACGCTGGGCAACATTCTCGGCGGCCTGGCGCTGCAGCTCGACAGCTCGGTCGAGCTGGGCGACTGGATCAAGGTGGACGACATCGTCGGCCGGGTGGTGGACATCCGCTGGCGCCATACCGCGCTCGAGACGAAGAACGGCGAAACCGTCGTCATGCCCAACAGCCTGCTCATGAAGAGCAAGTTCACCGTGATCTGGAGTCCGGAGCAGGCGACGCAGCCGTGGCGTCGCTGGATCTGGTTCAACGTCGATTACGCCGTGCCGCCGTCGCGAGTGATCGAGGCGGTGGAGCAGTCGGTGACCGGCGCCGACATCGCCAACGTGGCGCGCACGCCGCCCCCCAACTGCGTGCTGATGGAATTCGGCCCGAGCTACGGGCGCTACGCCCTGCGCTACTGGCTGACCGACCCGCGCGTGGACGATCCGACCGACTCGGCCGTGCGCGCCCATGTGCTGGCCGCACTGCAGCGCGCCGGCATCCGCATCGCCGAGCCGGAGTACTCGGTGCACATGATCAAGGAGAACGAGGCGCACCGCGAGGCCGTGCGCGAGCGCGAGCTCAGGCGACGGCTCAATGCCCTGCGCGGCGTCGAGCTGTTCGCCTCCTTCAACGAGGACGAGCTGAAGGCGCTCGCCGAGCGCCTGGTCCACGCCCCCTTTGCGCGCGGCGACGTCATCACCCGGCAGGGCGCCGTGGCGCACTGGCTCTACATCCTGGTCGGCGGCGAGGCCGAGGTCTGGTTCGGGCAGGGCGATGCGCGCCGGCTGCTGACGACGCTCCCGTCGGGCAGCGTCTTCGGCGAGATGGGCATGCTCACCGGCGAGCCGCGCCGTGCCAGCGTGACGGCGAAGAGCGATGTCGAGTGCTATCGCCTCGACAAGGCCGGCTTCGAGGACATCCTCCGCTCGCGGCCGGCCATCGCCGAGGAGATGGCGGCCATCCTGGCCGAGCGCAACACGCAGCTGACGAGCGCGCAGGAGGCCCTGGGCGCCGAGGCGCAGGCGCACGAGCGCTCGCGCCAGCACGCCAGCATCCTGGGCAAGATGCGCGCCTTCTTCAAGCTGGGATAAAGTCAGTCCCTGCGGGACGGCGCGCCCGCGGGCGCCGAGGACAGACATGCTAGAATCGGCAGCACCGATCGCAAGCCGCGCAGCATATTCGTTCCGTTCCGAGAGTTCCCAAGTGAGCCCAATCCAGCCCGAGCGCATCGTCATCGCCACGCGCGAATCCCGCCTCGCCCTGTGGCAGGCCGAGCATGTGCGCGACCGCCTGCGCGCATGGTACCCGCGCTGCAGCGTCGAGCTGCTTGGCATGACGACGCGCGGCGACCAGATCCTCGACCGGCCGCTGGCCAAGGTCGGCGGCAAGGGCCTCTTCGTCAAGGAACTGGAAACGGCCCTGCTGGATGGACGGGCCGACATCGCCGTTCATTCCATGAAGGACGTGCCGATGACGATGGAGCCGGCGTTCGCCCTGGTCGCCATCTCGGCGCGCGAGAATCCGCTCGACGCCTTCGTCTCCAACAAGTACGCCCGCCTCGAGGACGTCCCCCCCGGCGGCGTCGTCGGCACCTCCAGCCTGCGCCGCGAGGCGCAGTTGCATGCGCGCTTTCCCGCCCTCGCCGTGACCAGCCTGCGCGGCAACCTCGACACGCGCCTGAGGAAGCTCGACGAGGGGCAGTACGACGCCATCATCCTCGCCGCGGCGGGGCTGACCCGCCTCGGCCTCGCCGCGCGCATCCGCGCCGTGCTGCCGTCCGAGCTGTCGCTGCCGGCGGCCGGGCAGGGCGCGCTCGGCATCGAGGCGCTCGCCGGGCGGCCCGAAGTGGCGGCCTGGATGGCGCCGCTCGCCGACGCGGACACCTCGGCCTGCGTGCGTGCCGAGCGTGCCGTTTCGCGCGCGCTGGCCGGCAGCTGCGAGGTGCCGCTGGGCGCCTTCGCGGAAATGGACAACGGACAGTTGCGCCTGCGCGGCTTCGTCGCGGCGCCCGACGGCAGCCGCATGGCGAGCGCGGACCTGCGCGGCAACCCCGCCGATGCCGAGGCGCTCGGCCTGGCGCTGGCCGACGAATTGAGGGCGCGCGGCGCGGAAGAGATTCTCGCCGCGCTCGGGGGATGAGCGACCCTGTCGGGCCGCTCCCGGGAACGACACCCCCTCCCGTCCTCCCCCGCCAGGCGGGGGAGGCGACTGTTACCCCGCCCTTGAGGGCGGGACATTGGAACCCGGCGCAGTGAATGAATCGCAAACACTGACAGCGAAACGTATTGTCGTGACGCGGCCGGCGGAACAAGCCGACAAGCTGGCGCGCGAGATCGAAGCGCGCGGCGGCATCGCGGTGCGCTTTCCGGTGCTGGCGATTTTCGATGCCGACGATCCGCGCCCCCTGCTGGACGCGGCGGCGCGCATCGATGCCTTCGACCTGGCGGTCTTCGTCAGCCCGAACGCGGCGGAGAAGGCTTTGGCCGCCATCACGGCGCACCGGCCCTGGCCGGAGCGCGTCGTTGCCGCGGCGATGGGCGAGACGAGCGCGCGCACCATCGCCCGCTTTGGCGTTGCCCGCATCCTCACCCCTGCAGGCGGGCGTTTCGACAGCGAGGCGCTGCTCGAGCGGCCGGAGTTCTCGGCTGGGGCGATGGCCGGCAAGCATGTGGCCATCTTTCGCGGCGATGCCGGGCGCGAGTTGTTCGGCGAGACTCTGGAAGCGCGCGGCGCGAGGGTGGAGCGGATTCCCTGCTATCGTCGGGGCCGGCCGGATGGCGATGCCGCGCCCTTGCGTGCGGCGCTGGCGCAGGGGACGATCGACGCCGTGACGGTGACGAGCAGCGAGGGGTTGCGCAACCTGGTGGCCATGGTCGGCGCGGCGGACGAGGCGGCGCTCAAGCGCGTACCCCTGTTCGTTGCCCATCAGCGCATTGCCGAGGAGGCGCGCCGCCTGGGCTTTGCCGAGGCGATCGTCACGGCCCCGGGCGACGCCGGCCTGCTGCGGGGGCTGGAGGCGCGTTTTCGGCGCGATCGCGAAGCGGGAGCGGATTGACGATGGAACACGATGCACTGACTTCTTCCCCGCCGCCCGGGCGCATGCGGCCGGCCCTGGCCGCCCTGCGCCAACCGGCTCTCTGGGTGGGGCTTGCCGCGCTGGCGCTGCTGGCCTGGCAATGGACGGACTCGCGCGCGCGCATGGCCGAGCTGCAGCAGGAAGTGGCACGCCGCCTGGCCGGCGGCGACGCGGCGGCGGCCGAGGCGCGTGCACTGGCGAAGCAGAACCAGGAGGCGCTGGCGGCCCTGCAGGCCAAGGCCGGTGCGCTCGAGGCCAAGCTGGCCGAGTCGCAGAGCCAGCAGGCGGCGCTCGACGCCATGGTGCAGGAACTGACGCGCAACCGCGACGAGCGGCTGCTGGCGGAGATCGAGCAGGGCCTGACCGCCGCCGCCCAGCAGTTGCAGCTGGCGGGCAACGTCGAGGCGGCGCTGATCGCACTGCAGGGCACCGAGGCGCGACTGGCGGCAACCGGCCGGACCCAGTTCCTGCCCTTGCGCAAGGTCATCGCGCGCGACATCGACCGGCTCAAGGCGCTTCCGCTGTCCGATGTGTCCGGCATCGCGCTGCGCCTCGAGAGCGTGGCGGGCGCCGTCGATGCGTTGCCGCTGGCCTTCGAGGCGAAGCCGCGCATCGAGCCGGCGAGGGGGACGTTCACGTCCGCGACCGTGCCCGGCTATTGGGAGAAGCTGCTGGCCGATCTGTGGGCGGAGCTGAAGGGCCTGATCCGCGTCGAGCGGCTGGATCGCCCCGATCCCGCGCTGCTCTCGCCCACGCACGCCTTCTTCCTGCGCGAGAACCTCAAGCTGCGCCTGGCGAATGCCCGCCTGGCGCTGCTGCAGCGCGACGGCAAGACGTTCAAGCAGGATGTTCGCCAGGCGCAGGCCTGGATCGAGAAGTACTTCGACACGCGCGCCAAACCGGTGCAGGAGGCGCAGGCGACGCTCAGGCAACTGGTCGCCACGGAAGTCGGCGCCGCGCTGCCGGATCTGCAGGAGAGTCTGACGACCCTGCGCAATTTCAAGGTCGCGAGAGAAAGGGACGTCCCGCCCCCCCTCCCCCGCCCCAAGGGTGGGGGTGACGGCAGTTCGGCCGCGCGCGGCGCGGCCTCCGGGCCCCGCTGATGCGCGCCCTGCTCTGGCTGCTGGCCCTGTTCGCCCTCGCCGTCGGCGTGTCGCTGGCCTTCGGCTACAACGAGGGCTACGTATTGGTGGTGCTGCCGCCCTGGCGCATCGAGCTGTCGCTGAATTTCTTCATCGTGCTGACCGTCGGCGGCTTTCTGCTCCTGCACCTGCTGCTGCGCCTGATCGCGCACACAGTGCGCCTGCCGCAGGTGGTGCGCGCCTTCCGCGAGCGCAAGCGGCGAGAGAAGGCGGCGCGGGCGCTGCGCGAGGCCGTGCAGCAGCTGTTCGAGGGGCGCTATGGCCATGCGCTGAAGAACGCGGCCGTCTCGCATGCCGCCGGCGAGGCGCCGGCGCTCTCCGCCCTGGTGGCGGCGCGCGCCGCGCATTTCCTGCGCGACGCGCCGCGAGAAGAGGAATGGCTCAGGCGCGCCGCCGAACATGACGCCGAGGCGCACGCCGCGCGGCTGATGACGGAAGCGGAGTTGCACGTCGACGCGCGCCGCTTCGACGACGCGCTGGCGGCGCTGGAAGCCCTGCAGGAAGGCGGCGGCCGCCACATCGCCGCGCTGCGCCTGGCCTTGCGCGTGCACCGCGGCCTGGGCCGTTGGGACGACGTGCTGAAAGTGTCGCGCCAGCTCGAGAAGCATCGCGCCCTGACGCACGACGCCGCCGTACCCCTCAGGCAGCGCGCGCACCTGGAGAACCTGCGCAGCCGCGAAGGGGATGCGCGCGCGCTGGCGGCCTACTGGGAGGCGGTGCCCGCCGGCGAGCGCCGCGCGCCGCGGCTGGCCGCCACAGCGGCACGGGCGTTGATCGCCGCCGGGGACGGCGCGACGGCGCAGCGCATCATCGAGCAGCAGGTCGAGCAGGAATGGGACTCGGAGCTGGCCGGCCT
>VGHJ01000047.1 GCA_016868295.1 Betaproteobacteria bacterium
TGACGCGGCGCCTGCAGGAGCAGGTGACGGCCGACTACGGCCGCTACGAATTCCACCGCGTCGTGCAGGCGCTGCAAGGCTTCTGCTCGGAAGAGCTCGGTGCCTTCTACCTCGACATCCTCAAGGACCGCCTGTACACCACCGGCGCAGACTCGAAGCCGCGCCGTGCGGCGCAGAGCGCGCTGTGGCACATCCTGCAGGCCATCGTCCGCCTGATGGCGCCGGTGCTGACGTTCACCGCCGAGGAGATCTGGCAAGTCCTGGCGAAGGATCCGGAGGACAGCGTGATGCTGGCCACCTGGCACGCGCTGCCCGAGCCGGCGGAAGAGTCAGTCCTGCTGGCACGGTGGCAGCGGATCCGCGAGGTGCGCGCCGAGGTGTCGAAGGTGCTGGAGGAGTTGCGCGTGGCCGGCCGGATCGGCTCGTCGCTCCAGGCCGAAGTCGAGATCCGTGCCAGCGGCGCGAAGCACGAACTGCTCGCCGGGCTCGGCAACGACCTGCGCCTGGTGCTGATCTGTTCGAAGGCGAACGTGGTCAAGGTCGCCGATGCCGCAGCCGAAGGCGTCGCCGCCGCGCCCAGCGCGCACGCCAAGTGCCCGCGCTGCTGGCACTGGCGCGAGGACGTCGGCGTCAATTCCGAACATCCGGAACTGTGCGGGCGCTGCGACGCCAACCTGCACGGCGCGGGCGAGCCGAGAAGTCATGCGTGAGCGCGCGTCATTCGCGCGAAGGCGGGAATCCATGGATGCCCGCTTCCGCGGGCATGACGGGTAGCCGCATGCGCAGATTCGCCTTTTGGCTGGGGCTGTCCGGCCTCATCATCGTCCTCGACCAGCTGACCAAGTTCTGGGTCGTCTCCGCGCTCAAACTTGGCCAGCGCATCGAGCTGACGTCCTTCCTCAACCTGGTGTTCGTCTACAACCCCGGCGCGGCCTTCAGCCTCCTCTCCGACGCGGGCGGCTGGCAGCGCTGGTTCTTCGTCATCCTGGCATTCGCCGTGTCGGGGTGGCTGACTTTTCTGATTCGCCGGCACGCCGCGGAACGCCTGCTGCCGCTGGCGGCGGCGCTCATCCTCGGCGGCGCGCTGGGCAACGTCATCGACCGCATCCTCTACGGTGCGGTGGTGGATTTCGTGGACGTGCATGCCGCCGGCTGGCACTGGCCGGCCTTCAATGTCGCCGACTCGGCGATTTCGGTGGGCGTGGTGCTGCTCGTCTGGCAGCAGCTGTTTTTCGCCGACAAGGAAAAAACATGAGCGAAGTCGTCACCGAGAACAGCCTGCTCACCCTGCATTACCGCCTGGCGCTGGCCGACGACAGCGAACTGGTGAGCACCTTCGGCGCCAAGCCGGCGACGCTGCAACTCGGCAGCGGCGAACTGGCGCCGGTGCTCGAGCGCTGCCTGGTCGGGCTGGCCGTGGGGCAGCGCACGGTGTTCCTGCTCGAGGCGGAGCAGGCCTTCGGCCCGCACAATCCGCAGCTGATGCAGCGCTTCGCCCGCAGCGAGCTGCCCGGAGGCGGGGAACTCCGCGAGATGGCGCTCATCGAATTCAAGGCGCCCAACGGCGCCGCCTACACCGGCCTGGTGCGCGAGCTGACGGAGGAGAATGCCCTGGTTGACTTCAACCACCCGCTTGCCGGCAAGGCCATCCGCTTCGAGGTGGACGTGATCGGAGTGCTGTGATGGACATACTGTTGGCCAACCCGCGCGGATTCTGCGCCGGCGTCGAGCGCGCCATCGAGATCGTCGAGCGGGCGCTGGAGATTTTCGGCGCGCCCATCTATGTCCGCCACGAGGTGGTGCACAACAGGTTCGTCGTGGACGATTTGCGCGCCAAGGGCGCCGTTTTCGTCGAGGAACTGGATGAAGTGCCCGACGGCGCGACGGTGATCTTCAGCGCCCACGGCGTATCCCAGGCCGTGCGGCAGGAAGCGGAACGGCGCGGGCTGCGCGTCTTCGATGCCACCTGTCCGCTGGTGACCAAGGTGCATGTGGAAGTCAAGCGCATGCACGACGCCGGCCGGGAAGTCGTCATGATCGGCCACCGCGGCCATCCGGAGGTCGAGGGCACGATGGGACAGATCGATGGCGACGTATACCTGGTGGAAAACGCCGGCGACGTTCCGCGCCTGCAGGTCAGGGATGAGAACCGGCTGGCGTACGTCACCCAGACCACCTTGTCCGTGGACGATGCGCGAGTCATCGTGCACGCGTTGGAGGCGCGCTTTCCGCACATTACCGGGCCGCGCAAGGACGACATCTGCTACGCCACGCAGAACCGCCAGGATGCCGTCAAGCAGCTCGCTGCACAGTGCGACCTCGTCATTGTCGTCGGCTCGCCCAACAGCTCCAACTCGAATCGCCTGCGTGAAGTGGCGAAAAATCTGGGTGTGGAAGCCTACCTGGTGAATGATGCCGAGGAGATCAGGGTTGAATGGCTTGCAGGCAAGGAGCATGTCGGCGTCACGGCGGGCGCTTCCGCGCCCGAGGTGCTCGTGCGCCGGGTTGTCGATCGGCTGTTCGCACTCGGCGCGGCCAAGGTCGTTCAGCTGGAGGGCAGCCCCGAGCATGTCATCTTCCCGCTGCCCAGGGAATTGCACGGGCCCGGTGGCTGAGGCGGGGCGGGCTACTCTCCTTCGAAGGTGACCTCGATGCGCATCCGGCTTTTCACGGCCTGGTTGCCGCGCATGCCCGGCTTGAAGCGGGCGGTGGCGAATGCGCGGCTGGCCAGATTCGCCAGTTCCGTCGGGGTGCTGGCGGCCTCGACCAGGACCTTGTCTACCTTGCCTTCTTCATCGATCAGCAGGATCAGCATGACGCTGCCGTGCCTGACGAGCGGCAGCTCCGCCGGATAGGCCAGCGGCACCTCCCCGATCGCTTCGGGTTTTTTGTCCAGATCCGCAGCCGTCAGGTAATTCATCAGGGGGAAGGGGATCAGTCCCGGCTGCGCGGCGGAAGATGCGATAGTGTTGCCTGCCGAAGCGGCCATCGGGGCGGCGGTCTGTTGCGGGGCCTGCCGCCCGCCATGCAGTCTTGCATGCAAATAAGCAGGACGCGCCCCGGGGACGCCGCCGGGGACGGCCGGACCGCCCGCCAGGGCGTCCAGCGCGACCAGCGCTCCGGTATGAAGCGCCGCTGACGCCACCAAGGCATAACCCAGCGGAGCAAGCGCTTTCCAGGCCATCCGCGCGCCTCGCAGCAGGCGGGGCGGGGGTAGTCGGGGGTAGTCCCCGCCCTCGCCTTACTGCACTTCCCTCCAGGACACCCGCCGCGTGTTGCCGCTCGATCCGGCCGTCACGCCTTCGGTCGTCTTCTCGGAGCCGGCGAAAGTGGTGATGACCTTCAATGCGCCGCTGGGCAGGCGGATGACGATGAAGCCGACGGCGATCGACGAGCCGATCTTCTTGCCGACCGTGCCGCCCGAGGCCAGCAGCGCCTTGCCGGAGCAGAACTCGAACTCGTACTTGTAGCTGTTGCCGCCCACACTGCAGGCCGAAATGTTCTCGGGCTGGTTGGTTTCGACGACCAGGGTGCCTAGCACGAGCATGGGATCGAGGTTGACCCGCTCGCCGACGTTCTGGTCGAGATCGACGAACCAGCCGTTCTTCGTGCCCAGATCGACATCGTTGCTGGTGATCGAGTAAAAGCCGCCGCCCGCCGAGGAGAGCACCTGCTCAACCATCTGGTTGCTCCGGACGTTGCCGAGGGTGGCGGTATTGTCCTTGATGCCCCAGACGGTCTGCAGCTGGGTGTTCGTCAGGTCGCTCAGGCCCAGATAGCGGCCGGTGCCGACGAAGACCATGGGCGTGTCGTGGCATTTGCCGACGTCCGGCCGCGCGGTGATCGGCTGGGCGTTCAGGTCCTGATCGGTCAGGGTGCCCAGCCTGATCAGGTTGTTCGTGGCCATGTCGAAGCGCCACAGGTTGCCGAGCAGATCGCCGCCGAACACCGTGTCCGCCGTGTTGTCGGTGGCGGGGTTCTGCGCGCGGCCGGTGATCCTGGCCAGGCCGCTGGGCGTGGCGGTGCTGCCGACGCCGGTATCGATCTTGCTGAGCACCTCGCCGGTGTTCGCATCCAGGACGAAGAGGAAGCCGCGGCCTGAGCCTGGGCTGACGTTGTTGTAGCCGGAGGCCACGATCACGACCCACTTGCCGTCGCTCGGACGCTTGGTGATGATGGGGTTGCCGTAGGTGTAGCCGAGGTCGCTGTCGGCGACGGAGCAGAGCGCGGCGTCGGCGCAGAACTCCCACAGCACCTGCGGGTTGGTCGGCACGGTGATGTCGAGGGCGTAATAGCCGCGCCCGCCCTTGTTCAGGCCGCCGACCAGGATGGTGTGCCACTGGCCGCCGAAGTAGACGTCGCCGGCCTCGGGGCTGCCATCGACATAGTAGCGGTGGTTATTGTCGTAGTTCTTGTCCGCCAGCCGGTACAGGTCGGGATAGATGGCATGCGGCACGTAGGCCCACAGTTCCGCGCCGGTCGAGGCGTTCAGGGCGTGGAGCATGCCGTCGTTGGCGGCGACATAGACCATGGCCTGGCGGCTCTCGTTGGTGGCCTTGAAGACGCTGTAGCCGACGTCGCCGTAATTGCGGCGCGGGTTGCGCACGTAGGCGGGCTTGGCGCTGGCGATGTCGCCGAGCACGTGCTCGCGCGAGCGGTATATGTCCGCCACCTCCATCTCCTGCTGACCGCGCAGATAGTTCACCATCTTCTGGCCGAGGTTGGCCTGCGTCTTCTGGTCGGCATCCAGGGTCGTGCACTGCGACATCGCCGTGCCGCCGGCGCACTTGTCCTTGAAGAAGGCCTGCTCGGCGGTGGTCAGCGCGTTCCAGTCGAAGTCCTTGCGCGCCGCTAGCGGAAGCGAGAGGTCCGCCGTATAGATGAGGCGCGTGTCGCTGCTGTCGGACACCTTGTTGTCGAGCTGCGCCTGCGCCGACCAGTTGATGGCCGGCAGGATGTTGCCGGTGGTCGTGTCGATCGACTGGGCCACCAGCTCGCCGTCCCACTTGAGGGTGCGGAAGGTGGCGCTGAAGATGTCGTTGTCGCCCGGCGCCACGTTCGGCGTGCTGGTCGAGGAGGCCGCGGCGGCGGCATTGCGTACCCTCAGAGTGTTCAGGGCCTTGGCCAGGCCCGTCGCCAGCGAGGCCGGATCCTGGGCGCTGAAATAGCTGCCATGGCCATTTACCGCCGCATGCCAGAGGTCGTCCACCGCCGTTTCGAGATTCTCGCCTGGAGTCGGCCAGTTGCAGGTGCCGGCGGTCCAGGCGCAACCCGTGGCGCCGGTGCGGATGCGGTAGAAGTCGCCGGCGCTGGCCGTCTCGTAGTCCTCGCGGAAGGTCATGACGCCGTCCACGCCCAGGCCGAGTGTGAAGGTGGTCATGTGCTGCGCCGGGTTCGGGTCCTTGGTCGAGGTGGGCACGTTGTTCTCCCATCCGGCGCCGGTGCGCAGGTCGCGCCTGTAGTAGTAGAGGGCGACGTCGGCCAGCGAGTTGGCGGAACCGCCGCCGAGGTTGCCGTCGTAGCAGCCGTTGGCGCGGGTGCAGAACGGGGACGATTGTCCGTCGTTGGCCGCGTCCACGTTGTCCTGGTCGCCGTAGCCGGTGAAGCTCTGGTTCCAGTAGCCGTCCGTGGTCAGGATGGTGAAGTTCTGCTGGCAGGAATACTGCACCGGATCGGGCGGGTTCGGCGCGGTGCCGAGGGTGCCCTCGTAGTACCTGCCCATGCGGTCGAGCGCGCTGCGCAGCGGCGTGCTGCCCGAGGGGCTCTGCGCGTAGAGCTTGGTGTACCAGTTCTGCTTCTGCGTCGCGTTCAGCTCGTCGAGAGCCAGCCAGCGCGAGCCGCTGGTGCCGGTGAAGGTGGTGTTGTTGATGGTGGTGAAGCCGACGCGGTAGTCGCTGGTGAGCGGCAGGAAGGCGTGGCCGACGGCCGACTTCATGGTCTGCATGCGCGTGCGGTAGTAGGCGTACCAGTTGGCGAAGTTGGTCATCTCCTCCGCATAGGTACACACGCCCGGCGTCGTGGTGCAATCGGTGCGCGTGCCGGCCCTGGGGTAGGTGGCGGTGGCCGGCACGATGTCCACGCGCTGGAAGGAACTGGCCGCCGCCGAGCCGGCGTTGATGTTGGTGACGGTGGTGGGGATGAAGCGCGAGACGCCGCCGCTGAAGGCGTTGGTGCTGACGGACACGCCGCCCGACGAAGTGATGTTGATGGCGTAGGTGTTGGGCGCGCTGCCGGCCGACAGCGGCGCGTCGACGCAGACCAGACCGGTGTTGTTGGGGCAGCCCGACTGGTTGTAGCGGCGCGCCGTGTATTCCCAGGGCGTGGTATTGAGGAAGGCGTTGATGGCGTCGCGGATGGCGGTGGCGGCGGCGTTGCGCGCCGTGGTGCCCGTGCCGCCCGAGGTGAAGTTGATCGTGCCGGTGATGACCGGCACGCCGTTGACCGTGATGGCGGTGATGCTGCCGCCGCTGCCGCTGCCGGCGTTGTTGACCGTGATGCGGCCCGAGGAGGCGCTGATGTTGTTGACCGGTGCGGTGACGGCGATGACCTCGCCCGCATGGGAGGCGCTCGTGTCGTAGATGGCGCCGCCGGCGGCCGTGGTCGGAATGATCGCCACCGTACCGGCCGGGATGACGGCGCTGCCGAGCGTGCAGGCCGTGCAGGCCATGTACCAGGTGCTGTTGGTCGTATGGTAGGTGTTGATGGCGGCGACCAGCGCCGTGGCGAAGGTGCTGCGCTCGCCTGCCGAATTCGTGCCGCCGCCGGCCGTCACGGTCGAATTCATGATGGTGACGCCATTGACCTGGACTTGCGTCACGGTCACGGAATCGTTCGAGCCGGAATCGCCGATCACGATCGTGCCGTAGGCGGCGCTTCCCGGTGCGGTGAGGGAGAAACGGGCGAACTGGAAAGTTCCCACCTTCTTGGCCTGGCAGCTGCCGGCCGCCGGGGTGGCGGCCAGGGCATTCGCCTCGGAGGTGCACCAGCGCACGCGCGCAGGATAGGGCGAGCCTGACGGCGGCGAGGCGCCGAGCGGCACCGAGACGCAGTTGGTCAGGGCCTCGTCGCTGCAGTATTCGCCGGGCAGGATGCGGTAATAGTAGGGGTTGCCGTAGCGGAACTTGGCGGCGGCCATGGTCGTCGCGGTCGCTCCGGAGGTGTTGAAGTTCACCGTGCCGTTCTGGCCGCGGTTGTATATTCCACTCGGGTAAAAGTAACCCGCCGAGTTGGTGAAGCAGTTCGTGAAATCGGTCGTCGCGTCTCGAGTGGTCAGGTCACACCAGGCGCGGCTCGGGTAGTTGCTGACGATGTTGTGCGTGGCCGCGCTTTGCTCGAAGTGGTTGATGTTCTGCACGTTGAAGCCGTCGGTCTTGACCGCCGTCCAGCTGGCGGTGTTGGCCGCCGTCTGGCTCTGGTAGGCGACGCCGTCCCAGGTGATGGGCGGGGCGTAGGCGATCTCGGGGTTGTAGTACTGCCTGTTGAAATCCGGGCTCATGAACGGCGGGTCGCCGAAAATGCACAGGTCGCGGTTGCTGTCGGCATCATCGCCGCTGTCGTAGCAGTGGCGGTCGCTGGCGGCCGGCGCCCCCCAGCGCTCGCTGACGTAGTCGGGCGTGTACTGCTGCATCATCGAGCCCGAGTCGTCGAGCAGGAACATGATGTTCGGCTTGACCGATGCCGTGCCGCTGACGTTGGCGAGCGGCATGCTGGCCAGGTCGGTGAGGGCGGCCTCGGCGGTGACGGCGGTGGCGACGTGCAGCAGCACCATGATGCGGGCGATGGTGCGCTTGGCATTCTGGGGCTTCATGGCGTTCTCCTTGCTTGCTTCGGGGCGCAGGTCAGTTGGCCGGCGCCAGCATCATCGACTGGACGTAGCTGACGGTGTTGCGCGGGCCGTCGACACGCGCCGTGACGCGGTAATACACATAGACCACGCCGGTGAACTCGGGCGCATCCACGGACTGGCTGCCGCCCGAAGAGGAACCGCTCGTGCCGGTGTAGGTGGCGCATTGCTGGTTCGGCGCGTTGTAGGCCATGCCGGGCAGGGTGCACAGGCGATGGATGATGTAGGACACGGTGTTGCCGCCGGCGTCCATGGGCAAGGTGACGACGCCGGCCGGCCAGTTCGCTGCCGGGTTCCAGCCCGGATCGTCGGCATGCTGCGTCGAGTAATAGCCGTTGCCGGCATTGGTGTTGTTGAGCGCGACCGGATTGGCGATCGCTATGCCGCGCAGCCAGAGGAAGGCTTGGCGCACGCCTTCGTCGCCGGCGTGGGTGGCGCGTTGCTTGAAGGTGAGGTTGCCCGCGACCAGGGTGGCGGTGTCCACCGATCGCACCAGGGTGACGGCGGCCAGAACCATGGCGGCGAGCACGATCAGCGCGATGGGCAGTGCCACCCCGCGCTGGCTGCCGGGATGTGCGCGTTGCATCATGACGCGGCCTTCCAGAACATGTTGCGCAAGGGGATGACGGTTTCGAAAGTCCGGTAGCGGTAGCATCGCCAGTCCGCCAGCTGGGCGTCCATGATCGCCGTGGTGAGGTTGCCCCAGTCCCAGGCGGGCGGATTGTCAGTGGTGTTGCATACGCCGGTGGCCGGATCCGGCTTTTCCGGATACTTGTTGCGCACGACGATGGCCACGCGCACGGCGCCCAGGCGCATCCAGTCGCCGGTGTTGCCGACGCCGCCGCTGCTGTCGGCATCCATGACCGTGTCGCTGAAGCCGCCCTGGCCGATGACGAAATTCTGCGAGGGCACCTGCAGGGTCGTCTGTGGGCCGGGACGGGCATCGAAGCCGTACTGGGCGTGGAAGGCGATGACGTTGTCCAGCAGCACAATGGGGGCGGGGTTGCCGCTCAGCTGGTCCTGGAAAACGAGCTGGTTGTTCTGCACGAAGAACAGGCTGCTCACCGGGTTGCCGCCTATGTTGAAGACCTTGGTGGTATTGGCCGGGTAGGCAATGCCGAGGCCGCCGGCCTTGTTGAAGCGCGAAGGCACCTGGACGCCGGCGACGTTGATGTAGCGGATGATCTCGTGCTTGACCTCGTCGCTCTTGCCGACGCCGGGGTCGAGCTGGGTCACCTGGTACATGGAACACTGCCGCGTGCCCGCCAGGGCTGGCGGCGAGGGCGCCAGCACGGCGGGGCTGGCCAGGATGACGACATCGCCGGCATTGAAGCCGTAGCGGTTGTTCAGCTTCAGGTTGGTGGTTTCGTCGCCGGGAAAGTTCTGGATCAGCGTGGCGGCGGTCGCCAGCAGCGGCGAGCTGCTGTAGCTGACGGTGATGCTGTCGGGCGCGCCGCCCACCCCCTGCGTGATGAGGACGGGATAGATGGTGAAGGTGAAGTCGGCCGCCGTGATCGGGTTGTCCGGGTTGGCTTCGTGCGCCTGCACGAGGCAGGCGATGAGGTCCGGGTCGGCCATGCCGTAGCCGGCGCTCTGCACGGAGCGGCGCAAGGCGTGCAGGCCGACGGCGCCCTCGTCCATGGCACCAGCGGTGCCGACGGTGGCCCGTTTCTGCGCCTCGAACGTCAGCGCGAACTGGGTGACGACCAGAATGACGATCAGGCCGATAAGCACGGCGATCATCAGCTCGATCAGGCTGAGGCCGCCTTGCCTGCGTGGCAACGTGGAGGGCATGGTCAGTTTTCCGGATCCTGGTTGATGTGGGCGACCACGATATGCTGGTGCACGCTGCCGTTGGGCAGCTGCCAGCGAACGGTGACCGAGGTGAGGTTGTCGGCGCCGACGTTGATCAGCGGCGGCAGCGCGACGGCCCCGGGCAGGGCGTTCTGCACGTCCCCGACCCAGGCCGCGGCCGCCGCCGGCGGATTGCCCACGCCCGCGTAGGTATAGCTCGCCACGTTGGCCGGATTGACCCACATCTCGGCGATGAGACGGTCGGCGAGGGCGCCGGCCTCGACGCGGTACCTGGCGTCGCTCGTCAGGGCGATGGAGTTGGCCTGCAGGCCGATGATGCCGAGTATGCCGAAGGAAACGATGAGGATGGCGATCAGCACTTCGAGCAGCGCCACGCCTTCCTCTCTCCTGGCTTCATGCGGGTGAAGTGACATGAGCGTTCTTCCTTGCTAGCAGCCGCGCGGATCGCCCGCTGCGACTTGGGGGTCGCACAGCCGGATGCCGCCGCTGGCCGTGATGATGATGCGCAGTTCCCGGCTGCGCGCCGTGGCCAGCGTGGCGGAATCGAAATCGAGTTGCGTGATCGTGTTGCCGCAGGCGGTCGTGCCGGCCCCGACCCAGCCCAGGGGCGTGAACGTCACGGTGGTCTCCCCCGCCGGGGTGGCCGTGACGGTGGCGTTGGCGGAACCCTCGGCGCCTTCGCGGCGCTGGATTTCGGCGGTTTCCTGGCAGGCCGCCCCGACGCCGCCCGACGGCGGGGTCAGCGCAATGACGCGCCAGCCGGTGCCGGGCCCGAGGATGAACTGCGTATAGCCGTTTCTGCGCACCGCTTCTGACCGCGCCACCTGCAGGCCGTTGAGGGCGGATTCCGCCGCATTGCGGACCTGCGTGTTCTGGATCCACTCGGTGAAGGAGGGGAGGCCCAACGCGATGAGGACGGCGACCACCGTGATGGTGATCACCAGTTCGATGAGGGTGAACCCCTTGGCCGGCATGGGCGCCATCTCAGGTGCACCCGCCCTTGCGGACCAGCCAGCAGACGATCGGATTGGCGCGGGTGGGCGCGGGAATGGCCGCAGTGCCCCAGCCGCCCGCCCTGACGCCGGTCGTGCGGCGATTGTTGTTCTGGTCCACCGAGAACTCGAATCCCGCCATGGGGCCCTGGCCGGTGGCGTAGATCGTGTAGGTGTTGGCCGTCCACGGCGCGGCGGCGTCGTTGCAGGCGAAGGTCCACGAGGCGGTGTTGGCCGGGCAGGGCATGTTCACATAGGTGCGGTTGTCCTGGAAGAACTGTTCGGCCTGGACCCGGCCCACGGACAACGCCCCCTGCGCCTCGGGGAAGCGACTGCGAATAACGTAATCATTGTAAATGGGCAGACCGATCATGGCGAGGATGCCGATGATCGCCACGACGATCATGAGTTCGATCAGGGTAAAGCCGCGGTGCTTTGACATGGGGCGTGCTCCTTTGTGTCGTGCATATGTTAGGCAGGCGGGAATCCGGGTCGCCAGCCCGATCCGATAATCGGCCGCCGAAGCGGACGAACGGCGGGCCGTTGCGTGAAATATTACCTGCCTGGCGGTTCGTTTGCGGCTGTCTGACGGCTCGTTTATAATCCGCCCCCCGTGCTGTTGTAGCTCAGCTGGTAGAGCAACTGATTCGTAATCAGTAGGTCGGTGGTTCGAATCCACTCAACAGCACCAGATATTCAATGGCTTGCGTGGATGCAGGCCATTTCTTTTTCTCCGGAGGCCAGCATGCAGATCAAGGACAGCGTATTCATCGTCACCGGCGGCGCGTCGGGACTCGGGGCGGGCACGGTGCGGGCGCTGGCGGCTCAGGGCGGCAAGGTGGTGGCGGCCGACCTGAACCGGGCGGCGGGCGAGGCGCTGGCGAGGGAACTCGGCGCGAACGTGCGCTTCGCCGAGTGCGACGTGTCGTCGGAGGTCAGCGCCAGGGCCACCGTCGACCTCGCCGTCTCGACGTTCGGCGGCCTGCACGGGCTGGTCAATTGCGCCGGCATCGCCATCGGCGAGAAGACCGTCGGCAAGGAGGGGCCGCACCAGCTGGCCACCTTCGCCCGCGTCATCAACATCAACCTGATCGGCACCTTCAACATGATCCGCCTGGCGGCGGACGCCATGGGCCGCGGCCAGCCGAACGAGGCGGGCGAGCGCGGCGTGATCGTCAACACCGCCTCGGTCGCGGCCTTCGACGGCCAGATCGGTCAGGCGGCGTATTCCGCCTCCAAGGGCGGCGTCGTCGGCATGACGTTGCCGATCGCGCGCGACCTGTCGCGCTCGGGCATTCGCGTCATGACCATCGCGCCGGGCGTCTTCGAGACGCCGATGCTGCTCGGCATGCCGCAGGACGTGCAGGACGCGCTGGGCAAGATGGTGCCGTTCCCATCCCGGCTGGGCAAGCCGGCCGAGTACGCCGCGCTGGCGCTGCACATCATCCAGAACGAGATGCTCAACGGCGAGGTGATCCGCCTCGACGGCGCCATCCGCATGCAGCCCAAATAAGGCGCGGTCGGGCCGCCGCCCGATTTCATGCAAACAGACCTTGCCTGCTACCACTGCGGCTTGCCCGTGCCGCAGGAAGCGCGTTTCGCCGTCGACATCGGCGGCGCGCGGCGCGCGATGTGCTGCGCCGGCTGCCAGGCGGTGGCGCAGGCCATTGTCGACAACGGCCTCGCCGACTACTATCGGCACCGCGACGCCCTGCCCGAGCGTCCGCGTGAGGCGCTACCCGCCGTGCTGCGGGAACTGACTTTGTACGACCATCCCGACGTGCAGCAGAGCTTCGTGCGCCCGCTCGGCGAGCACGAGCGCGAGGCATCCCTCATCCTCGAAGGCATCACCTGCGCCGCCTGCGTCTGGCTCAACGAGCAGCACCTGACGCGGCAGGCCGGCGTCACCGCCGTGGAGATCAACTACGCCACGCGGCGCGCCCGCGTGCGCTGGGACGAGCGGCGCATCCGCCTCTCCGGCATCCTCGCCGCCATTGCCGCCATCGGCTATGCCGCCCATCCCTACGACGCGGCCCGCTCGGAAGAGATCGCCAAGCGCGAGCGCCGTGCCGCGCTGTGGCGCCTGTTCGTCGCCGGCTTCGGCATGATGCAGGTGATGATGTATGCCGTGCCGGTGTACCTGGCGGGCGAGGGCGAGATGAGTGTCGACGTCGAGCTGCTCATGCGCTGGGCGAGCCTGGTGCTGACGCTGCCGGTGGTGCTCTATTCGGCCGCGCCCTTCTTCCGCAACGCCTGGCGCGACCTGCGCCTGAAACGCGTCGGCATGGATGTGCCCGTGGCGCTGGGCATCGGCGCCGCCTTCGCCGCCAGCCTGTGGGCGACGCTCGTCGGCGCGGGCGAGGTGTATTTCGATTCGGTGACGATGTTCGTGTTTTTGCTGCTGGGCGGGCGCTATCTCGAGATGCTGGCGCGGCACAAGTCGGTCCGCGCCATCGAGCGCGTCGGCCGCGCCCTGCCGGCTTTCGCCGAGCGCCTGACCGCCTATCCGGCGCTGGAGACGGAGCGCGTCGTAGTGTCGGCGCTGGCGCCGGGCGACCGGGTGCTGGTGGCGCCGGGTCAGACCGTGCCGGCCGACGGCGTAGTGCTGCAGGGCGAGAGCGAAACCGATGAATCCCTGCTGACCGGCGAGAGCCGGCCGGTGGCCAAACGCGCCGGCAGCGCGCTTACCGGCGGCACGCTGAACGTGCGCAGCCCGCTCGTCATGGAGGTGAGGCAGGTCGGCGAGGCGACGCGGCTGGCCTCTGTCGTGCGCCTCATGGAGCGCGCCCTCGCCGAGAAGCCGCGCGTGGTGCAACTGGCCGACCGCGTCGCGGCCGGCTTCGTCGCCGTGCTGCTCGTGCTCGCCGCGATCACCGGCATCGCCTGGAGCCAGATCGATCCGTCGCGCGCCCTGTGGGTCTTCGTCTCGGTGCTGGTGGTGAGCTGCCCCTGCGCGCTGTCGCTCGCCACGCCGGCGGCGCTGGCGGTGGCGACCGGCGCGTTCTCGCACCTGGGCCTGCTGGTGGCGCGCGGTCACGCCATCGAAACGCTGGCACGCGCCGACCATTTCGTCTTCGACAAGACCGGCACCCTGACCTGGGGCAGGCTGCTGTTGAAGGAAACGCATGCGCAGGCCGGCCTCGGCGCGGAAGAAGTCCTGCGCCTCGCCGCGGCCCTGGAGCAGGGCTCGGAGCATGCCATCGGCGCCGCCCTGCGCGGCGCCTGCCCGGAGGGGGAAGCGCTGCCCGTGCCGCAGGCGCTGCAGGCCCATACGGGGCAGGGGGTGGAAGGCGTCCTCGCCGGCAGGCGCCATCGCCTCGGCCGTGTCGATTTCGCGGGCGCCCTGCATGGGCAGCCCGTGCCGCGGCAGGCCCTGGCGCTCGTGCAGTCGGGCGATACCTGCGTGGCGCTGGCCGATGATTCGGGCTGGCTGGGCTTTTTCAGGCTCGGCGACCGGCTGCGCGAGGATGCCGGGGCGCTGGTGCGCAGCCTGAAGGCCGCCGGCTGCAGGGTGTCCCTGCTCTCGGGCGATGCGGAAGATGCCGTGCGCCAGGTCGCCGCGGCGCTGGGCATCGAAGCGGCCCACGGCGGCATGACCCCGCAGGACAAGCACGACCATCTCGTCGCGTTGCAGGAGGCGGGCGCCATTGTCGCCATGGTGGGCGACGGGGTGAACGACGCGCCGGTGCTGGCGCAGGCCCAGGTTTCGGTCGCCATGGGCGGCGGCACGGAACTGGCGCGCAACCAGGCGGACATCGTCCTGCTGGGCGACCAGATCGGGCGCCTGTTCGATGCCGTCCTGCTGGCGCGCCGCACGCAGCGTATCGTGCGACAGAACCTGGGCTGGGCCTTCGCCTACAATGTCTCGGCCATACCGCTCGCCATGTTCGGCTGGATCACGCCCTGGATGGCCGGCATCGGCATGTCGGCCAGTTCCCTGCTGGTGGTGATGAATGCCCTGCGCCTGCTGCCGCGGGAGATGCGCTGATGGAAATCCTTTACCTGCTGATACCGCTTTCCGTCGTGCTGGTTTTCCTCATCGGCGCGGTGTTCTGGTGGTCGGTGAAAAGCGGGCAGTACGACGACCTCGAGGGGCCGGGCTATCGCGTCGTCATGGATGACGATAGGCCGAAGGCGGACGAGACGACCGGGCAGCCCCCTCAATGATTTCCGGAATTGCGCCCGATTTGACCCATGTCAATTTCTTCCCGGGCACATGTATCCATACTTGCCGCAAGGTTTTGAGCCCGATGGGCTTGAAGTCTTGTCTCTCTGTTGGGGTTGGGGTGCGCGTTGCGCACCCTTTTTTTATGCCCTCATAAAAACATTGATAATTGTCAATGAATCCGGGCGGATACTTTTGACCTGAATCAATCAGGAGATAATTATTAACGGGTATCCTTGCGACTAATGGGGATATCCTGCCAAACTTGTATCTGACTCAGCAGCAACAACTCCGCTTTTCCTAAGTGAGGCGCCAAGCTATGGACAACCAAGCGACATACAACTACAAGGTGGTGCGCCAGTTTGCCGTGATGACGGTGATCTGGGGCATCGTCGGCATGCTGGTGGGGGTGATCATTGCCGCCCAGCTGGTGTGGCCGGAGCTCAATCTTCATGAGTTCCTCGGCTATGGCCGATTGCGGCCGCTGCACACCAACGCGGTGATCTTCGCCTTCGGCGGCTGCGCGCTGTTCGCCACCAGCTACTACGTGGTGCAGCGCACCTGCCACACGCCGCTGTTCGCGCCCGGCCTGGCCGCCTTCACCTTCTGGGGCTGGCAGCTGGTCATCCTGCTGGCGGCGCTGTCGCTGCCCTTGGGCTTTACCACCGGCAAGGAGTACGCCGAGCTCGAGTGGCCGATCGACATCCTCATCACGCTGGTGTGGGTGTCCTACGCGGTGGTGTTCTTCGGCACCATCATGAAGCGCAAGGTGCCGCACATCTACGTCGCCAACTGGTTCTTCGGCGGCTTCATCCTCACCGTGGCGCTCTTGCACCTGGTCAACAGCTGCGAGATCCCGGTGACGCTGACCAAGAGCTACTCCTGCTACGCCGGCGTGCAGGACGCCATGGTGCAGTGGTGGTACGGCCACAACGCCGTGGGCTTCTTCCTCACCGCCGGCTTCCTGGGGATGATGTACTACTTCGTGCCCAAGCAGGCCGGGCGTCCGGTGTATTCCTATCGCCTCTCGGTGGTGCACTTCTGGGCGCTCATCTTCACCTACATGTGGGCCGGCCCGCACCACCTGCACTACACCGCGCTGCCCGACTGGACGCAGAGCCTGGGGATGCTCTTCTCGCTCATCCTGCTCGCCCCCTCCTGGGGCGGCATGATCAACGGCATCATGACGCTCTCCGGCGCATGGCACAAACTGCGCGACGACCCGATCCTGAAGTTCCTCATCACCAGCCTGTCCTTCTACGGCATGAGCACCTTCGAGGGCCCGATGATGTCGATCAAGACGGTGAACGCCCTGTCGCACTA
>VGHJ01000048.1 GCA_016868295.1 Betaproteobacteria bacterium
GGGCGACAACATCACGATCACCGTGAAGCTGATTGCCCCGATTGCCATGGAAGAGGGCTTGCGCTTTGCCATCCGCGAGGGCGGCCGTACCGTCGGCGCCGGCGTCGTGGCCAAGGTGATCGAGTAACGATGCGTGAACAAGGGGCGCCCCGGGATCATGGGGCGCCTCGCAGTCTCTGCCGCAGGGGCATAGCTCAATTGGCAGAGCGTCGGTCTCCAAAACCGAAGGTTGGGGGTTCGAGACCCTCTGCCCCTGCCAACAGAACTCAAGGCGAAATTAATGGCCGACAAAATCAAGTTCGCGCTGGCGCTTTTGCTGGTTGCCGCAGGTGTTGCGGGGTTCTACCTCCTGGGCGAGGCAGCCCTGATCCTGCGCATATTGTCCGTTCTGGCGGGGATCATTGCCGGCGTTGTGGTGGCCTGGTTTACCGAGCCGGGACAGCGTTTCTTCATCTTCAGCCAGGAAGCCTGGACGGAAGCGAAGAAAGTCGTCTGGCCCACGCGCAAGGAAACCGTGCAGACCACGGGCATCGTGTTCGCCTTCGTGGTTGTCATGGCGATTTTTCTCTGGCTGACTGACAAGAGCCTGGAATGGGTTCTTTACGATCTGGTTCTCGGATGGAAGAAATCATGACCAAGCGCTGGTATGTCGTCCATGCCTACTCGGGCTTCGAGAAGTCCGTACAGCGCGCGCTGGCCGAGCGTATCAGGCGCGCCGACATGGCGGAGAAATTCGGCCAGATACTCGTGCCGGTGGAAGAGGTGGTCGAGATGAAATCCGGCCAGAAGAGCATCTCCGAGCGGAAATTTTTTCCCGGCTATGTGCTGGTGGAAATGGAGATGGACGACGATACCTGGCACCTGGTGAAGAACACCCCCAAGGTGACCGGCTTCGTCGGCGGCACGGCGACCAAGCCGACGCCGATTTCCGAAAAGGAAGTCGCCAAGATCATGCAGCAAATGCAGGAGGGCGTCGAGAAGCCGAAGCCCAAGGTGCTGTACGAGGTCGGCGAAATGGTGCGGGTCAAGGAAGGCCCGTTCACCGATTTCAACGGCACGGTGGAGGACATCAACTACGAGAAAAGCAAGCTGCGCGTGGCCGTCACGATTTTCGGCCGTTCGACGCCGGTGGAACTTGAGTTCTCGCAGGTGGAAAAGGCATAAGCAGTACGGGACCGGACCCGTCAAACCGGAAAGAGGAGCGCAAGTAGGCAAACCGAAAGCGCGTTATCACTCACTTAACAGGAGCCACCATGGCCAAGAAGATCGTCGGTTTCATCAAGCTGCAAGTGCCGGCGGGCAAGGCGAATCCCTCGCCTCCGATCGGTCCCGCGCTGGGTCAGCGCGGCCTCAACATCATGGAGTTTTGCAAGGCCTTCAATGCCCAGACACAGGGCGTGGAGCCCGGCCTGCCTATTCCCGTGGTGATCACCGCCTACGCGGACAAGAGTTTCACCTTCGTGATGAAGACGCCGCCGGCGTCCGTGCTCATCAAGAAGGCCGCCAAGATCGACAAGGGTTCGTCCAAGCCGCACACCGACAAGGTGGGCAAGCTGACGCGCGCCCAGGCCGAGGAAATCGCCAAGGCCAAGATGAAAGATCTGACCGCCGCCGATCTGGACGCCGCCGTGCGCACGATCGCCGGCAGCGCCCGCAGCATGGGCGTCACCGTGGAGGGCGTGTGACATGGCCAAGCTTTCCAAGCGCACACAGGCCCTGCGCGCCAGGATCGACCGCAACAAGGCTTATCCGGTTACCGAGGCCCTGGCGCTCGTCAAGGAGTGCGCCACCGCCAAGTTCGACGAATCCGTCGATGTGGCCGTCAACCTCGGCGTCGATGCCAAGAAGTCGGATCAGTTGGTGCGCGGCTCGGTCGTGCTGCCGGCCGGCACCGGCAAGAAGGTGCGAGTGGCCGTTTTCGCCCAGGGCGACAAGGCCCAGGCCGCCAAGGATGCGGGTGCGGATATCGTCGGTTTCGACGATCTCGCCGCCCAGGTGAAGGAAGGCAAGATGGACTTCGACGTGGTGATTGCCACGCCCGATGCTATGAAGGTGGTCGGCGCACTCGGTCAGATTCTTGGCCCGCGCGGACTCATGCCGAACCCGAAGGTCGGCACCGTGACCATGGACGTCGCTGGCGCGGTGAAGAACGCCAAGGCGGGCCAGGTGCAGTACCGCACCGACAAGGCCGGCATCATCCAGTGCACCATCGGACGCGCATCGTTCTCCGTTGAGCAGTTACAACAGAACATGGCTGCGCTGATCGACGCCCTGAACAAGGCCAAGCCATCGACGGCCAAGGGGCAGTATCTGAAGAAGGTCTCCGTTTCCAGCACCATGGGCGGGGGCGTGCGCATCGACCAAGGCAGTCTGGCGGCGCAGCAGTAAGTGGAATGAGCCCCCCGCTGTGCGGGGGCAGGGCTTTGGGACGTCGGGGAAGCGCAAGCGGAACCGGCGGATCGTCAAAGACCGCAGGTGCCCGAGGGCGCAGCATGGCCCGGAGGCTTAAGCGCGCAAGCGGCCTGCGCAGACGGTGCACCCAGACAGGATTATCGACCGTTGCTGAACGCAACGGGAAGCACTCCTGATCCAGGTCGCCGTGGGTGCGGCGGAGCGGTAATCGCCGCGTGTTGACTTGATAGGAGAAAGGACCTCATGGGTCTCAATCTTGAAGGCAAAAAAGCCATCGTGGCGGAGGTGTCGGCACAGGTAGCCAGCGCCCAGACCATTGTCGTGGCCGAGTACCGCGGCATCGAGGTGGGCGATCTCACCCAGCTGCGTGCGAAGGCCCGCCAGTCTGGCGTCTATCTGCGTGTGCTGAGAAACACTCTGGCGCGTCGTGCGGTCGAAGGCACACCTTTCTCGGTGCTGGCCGACCAAATGACCGGTCCGCTGATCTACGGCATCTCGACCGATCCGGTGGCTGCAGCGAAAGTCCTCAACGACTTCGCAAAAGGCAATGACAAACTGGTGCTCAGGGCCGGCGCGTTTGCCGGCAAGGCGCTGGACAAGTCGGGCGTGCAGGCGCTGGCCTCGATCCCGAGCCGCGAAGAGCTGCTCGCCAGGCTGCTTGGCGTCATGAAGGCGCCGGTGTCCGGCTTCGCCGTTGCGCTTGGCGCATTGGCCAAGCAGCGCGAGGCGGCTGCCGCCTGAACGATCCCTTACCTATATGATCTGGAGTAATTGAACATGGCAATCAGCAAAGAAGACATCCTCGAAGCCGTTGGCAACATGACGGTGATGGACCTGAACGACCTGGTCAAGGCGTTCGAAGAGAAGTTCGGCGTTTCTGCTGCCGCGATGGCAGTGGCTGCTCCGGGCGCTGGCGGCGGCGCTGCCGCTCCGGCTGCGGAAGAGAAAACCGAGTTCACTGTGATTCTTGCCGCAACTGGCGACAAGAAGGTCGAAGTGATCAAGGTCGTCCGTGCAGTGACCGGCCTCGGCCTGAAGGAGGCCAAGGACCTGGTCGATGGCGCGCCGAAGCCCGTCAAGGAAGCGATCCCCAAGGCCGACGCCGAGGCGATCAAGAAGCAGCTGGAAGACGCCGGCGCGAAAGCCGAGATCAAGTAAGACTGTTTTGGCAGGATGGGCTGGCGGTTTTGGGCCGCCAGCCCTTTGCCTTTACGGAAGTTGCCAGTTTCCAGTTGCCAGTTGCCCGGAAACGGCTGTTCGCAGTGCCGCAGCAACTGACAACTGAAAATTGATTTCTCACCCCGGAGCCGATATGACGTACTCCTACACCGAGAAAAAGCGCATCCGCAAGAGTTTCGCCAAGCGTGCGAGTGTGCTCGATGTGCCGTTCCTGCTCGCGACCCAGCTGGAATCCTATTTGGCCTTCCTGCAGACTGACATTCCGCCCGCCCAGCGCCGGAATCAGGGGCTGCAGGCCGCCTTTACCTCGATCTTCCCGATCTCCAGCCATAGCGGCAACGCACGCCTGGAGTTCGTTTATTACGCCCTTGGCGAGCCAGCCTTCGACGTCAAGGAGTGCCAGCAGCGCGGCCTGACTTTCGCCAGCCCGCTGCGTGCCCGCGTCCGCCTGGTCATCATGGACCGCGAAGCGGCCAAGGAGACCATCAAGGAAGTGAAGGAGCAGGAAGTCTACATGGGCGAGATCCCGCTCATGACGACGACGGGCTCCTTCGTCATCAACGGTACCGAGCGCGTCATCGTTTCCCAGTTGCATCGTTCCCCCGGCGTGTTTTTCGAGCACGATCGCGGCAAGACTCATTCGTCTGGCAAGCTGCTGTTCTCGGCGCGCATCATTCCCTATCGCGGCTCGTGGCTGGACTTCGAGTTCGATCCGAAGGACCTCCTCTACTTCCGCGTCGACCGTCGCCGCAAGATGCCGGTGACCATCCTGCTCAAAGCGATCGGTCTCACGCCCGAACAGGTCTTGTCCACCTTCTTCGAATTCGATGCGTTCCATCTCTCCAAGAAGGGAATCCAGTTCGAGGTGGTGCCCGAGCGCCTGCGTGGCGAGGTTGCCCGCTTCGATATCACCGACAAGGCCGGCAAGACCATCGTCGCCAAGGACAAGCGGATCACCGCCAAGCACATCCGCGAGCTGGCCGAGGCAGGCATCAAGAAGATCAACGTGCCTGAAGAGTTCCTTGTCGGGCGGGTGATAGGCCACAGCGTGGTCGATGCCGAAACGGGCGAGATCCTGGCCAACGCCAACGACGAGATCACCGAAAGCCTGCTCGGCAAGCTGCGCGAGACGGGCGTCGAGTCATTGCGCACGCTGTATGTAAATGATCTAGACCGCGGCGCCTACATTTCGTCCACGTTGCGCACCGACGAGACGGCCGACCAGATGGCCGCACGCGTTGCCATCTACCGCATGATGCGCCCCGGCGAGCCGCCTACCGAGGAGGCCGTCGAGACCCTGTTCCACGGCCTGTTCTATTCGGAAGAGCGCTACGATCTCTCCGCTGTCGGCCGCATGAAGTTCAACCGCCGCGTCGGACGCGATGAACTGGACGGCCCCGGGACGCTTTCCAACCAGGACATCATCGACGTCATCCGCATCCTGGTGGAACTACGCAACGGGCGTGGCGAGATCGACGACATCGATCACCTCGGCAATCGCCGCGTGCGCTCGGTCGGCGAACTGGCTGAGAACCAGTTCCGCGCAGGACTGGTCAGAGTCGAGCGCGCTGTCAAGGAGCGTCTCTCCCAGGCCGAGTCAGAAAACCTGATGCCGCATGACTTGATCAATGCCAAACCGATCTCGGCGGCGATCAAGGAGTTCTTCGGTTCCAGCCAGCTCTCGCAGTTCATGGATCAGACCAATCCCCTCTCCGAGATCACGCACAAGCGGCGCGTGTCTGCCCTCGGCCCCGGGGGTTTGACCCGGGAGCGGGCCGGCTTCGAGGTGCGCGACGTGCATCCGACGCATTACGGACGCGTCTGCCCGATCGAAACGCCTGAAGGCCCGAACATCGGCCTGATCAACTCGCTGGCGTTGTATGCCAGGACCAACCAGTTCGGCTTCATGGAAACGCCCTACCGCAAGGTGGCCGACGGCCGCGTTACCGACCAGATCGACTACCTGTCGGCGATCGAGGAAGGGCATTTCATCATCGCCCAGGCCAATGCCCAACTGGACAAGAAGGGCAAGCTGGTCGACGAACTGGTGTCCTCGCGCTACAAGAGCGAGTTCACTTTGGTTACGCCGGATCAGGTTCAGTATATGGACATCGCGCCCGGGCAGATCGTATCCGTCGCCGCATCGTTGATTCCCTTCCTCGAGCACGACGACGCCAACCGGGCGTTGATGGGCGCCAACATGCAGCGCCAGGCGGTGCCCTGCCTGCGCGCGGAAAAGGCGCTGGTCGGCACCGGCATCGAGCGCACGGTGGCGGTCGACTCAGGCACTGCCGTCCAGGCGCTTCGCGGCGGCGTGGTGGATTACATCGACGCCAACCGCATCGTGGTGCGCGTGCACGACGAGGAAACCGTCCCGGGTGAGGTCGGCGTCGATATCTACAACCTGATCAAGTACACGCGTTCCAATCAGAACACCAACATCAACCAGCGCCCGCTGGTGAAGGTGAGCGACGTCATCGCCAAGGGCGACGTCATCGCCGACGGCGCATCCACCGACATGGGCGAACTGGCGCTTGGCCAGAACATGCTGGTGGCGTTCATGCCCTGGAACGGCTACAACTTCGAGGACTCCATCCTCATTTCCGAGCGCGTCGTGGCGGACGATCGCTTCACCTCGATACATATCGAGGAACTGACTGTGGTAGCGCGCGACACCAAACTGGGCGCCGAGGAGATTACGCGCGACATCGCATCCCTTGGCGAGGTTCAGCTGTCGCGCCTCGACGAGTCTGGCATCGTCTACATCGGCGCCGAGGTCGAGGCGGGCGACGTGCTGGTCGGCAAGGTCACGCCTAAGGGCGAAACCCAGCTGACACCGGAAGAAAAGCTGCTACGCGCAATTTTCGGCGAAAAGGCCTCCGACGTGAAGGATACGAGCCTGCGCGTGCCGTCGGGCATGTCCGGCACGGTGATCGACGTTCAGGTCTTCACCCGAGAGGGCATCGAGCGCGACAAGCGCGCCCAGCAGATCATCGATGACGAACTGCGCCGCTACAAGACGGATCTGGCCGACCAGATGCGCATCGTCGAGCGGGACACGTTTGCACGTATCGAGCGCCTGCTCGTCGGCAAGGTCGCCAACAAGGGCCCGAAGAAGCTGGCCAAGGGCACCAAACTGACCAAGACCTATCTGGAATCGATCGACCCGCACCACTGGTTCGACATTGGACTGGCCAATGACGAGGCGGCCCAGCAGCTCGAGAGCCTGCGCGAGAGCATCGAACAGACGCGCAAGGACTTCGACCAGGCCTTCGAGGCGAAGAAGAAGAAACTGACCCAGGGTGACGAACTGCCGCCGGGCGTGCAGAAGATGGTCAAGGTCTACCTGGCCGTCAAGCGCCGCCTGCAGCCCGGGGACAAGATGGCGGGGCGCCACGGCAACAAGGGCGTTGTCTCCCGCATCGTCCCCATCGAGGACATGCCCCATATGGAGGACGGTACTGCGGTGGATATCGTGCTGAATCCCCTGGGCGTGCCTTCGCGAATGAACATCGGGCAGATCCTGGAAACCCACCTGGGTTGGGCGGCCAAGGGACTGGGGCTGAAAATCGGCGAGATGCTGAAGCATCAGGCGGCGGCCACCGATGTGCGCAAATACCTCAACAAGGTCTACAACTCGAGCGGCAAGGGTGAGGACATCGATTCGCTCCATGACCAGGAGCTGCTTGAGTTGGCGGAAAACCTGAGGCACGGCGTACCTTTCGCGACGCCCGTGTTCGATGGTGCGCACGAGGACGAGATCAAGAACATGCTGGAGCTGGCTGGACTGCCGAGGACCGGACAGGTCACGCTCTTCGACGGACGAACGGGCGAAGCTTTCGAACGCCCGGTGACCGTGGGCTATATGCACGTGCTGAAGCTGCATCATCTGGTGGATGACAAGATGCACGCACGCTCGACAGGCCCCTACAGCCTCGTCACGCAGCAGCCGCTTGGCGGAAAGGCTCAGTTCGGCGGCCAGCGCTTCGGCGAGATGGAAGTGTGGGCGCTGGAAGCCTACGGTGCTTCCTATACGCTGCAGGAGATGCTTACCGTCAAGTCCGACGACGTGTCGGGTCGCACCAAGGTCTACGAGAACATCGTCAAGGGCGAGCACAAGATCGATGCAGGCATGCCGGAGTCGTTCAACGTGCTGGTGAAGGAGATTCGTTCGCTGGCGATCGATATCGATCTCGAGCGTTATTGAGCGGGCGACCCTGGCAGGCTGACCAAGTCATTTGAATTGAAATCTCACCCCTCTCAGGAGTGAAGAAATGAAAGCACTACTCGATCTGTTCAAGCAGGTAACGCAGGAGGAGGAGTTCGACGCCATCACCATCGGCCTCGCCTCTCCGGAGAAAATCCGCTCCTGGTCCTATGGCGAAGTGAAGAAGCCGGAGACCATCAATTACCGTACCTTCAAACCGGAGCGTGACGGCCTTTTCTGCGCCAAGATATTCGGGCCGGTGAAGGATTACGAGTGCCTGTGCGGCAAGTACAAGCGGCTCAAGCACCGCGGGGTCATCTGCGAGAAGTGCGGTGTGGAGGTGACGCTGTCAAAGGTGCGCCGCGAGCGCATGGGGCACATCGAACTGGCCTCTCCTGTCGCCCATATCTGGTTCCTCAAGAGCCTGCCCAGCCGCCTGGGCATGGTGCTCGACATGACGTTGCGCGACATCGAGCGCGTCCTTTATTTCGAGGCCTATGTCGTCGTCGATCCCGGCATGACGCCGCTCAACCGCGGCCAGTTGCTGTCCGAGGACGACTACCTGGCCAAGGTGGAGGAGTATGGCGACGACTTCGCCGCCGTGATGGGCGCCGAAGGCGTTCGCGAACTCCTCCGCACGCTCGACGTGAATCACGAGATCGACGTCCTGCGCAAGGAACTCGAGACGACCGGCTCGGAAGCCAAGATCAAGAAGATCGCCAAGCGTCTCAAGGTGCTGGAGGCCTTCCAGCAATCCGGCATCAAGCCGGACTGGATGATTCTCGAAGTGCTGCCCGTGCTGCCGCCCGACCTGCGCCCGCTGGTGCCGCTCGACGGCGGCCGCTTCGCCACTTCCGACCTGAACGATCTTTATCGGCGGGTCATCAACCGGAACAACCGCCTGAAGCGCCTGCTCGAACTGAAAGCGCCCGAGATCATCGTGCGCAACGAGAAACGCATGCTGCAGGAAGCGGTCGACTCGCTGCTTGACAACGGTCGCCGCGGCAAGGCCATGACCGGCGCCAACAAGCGGCCGCTGAAGTCGCTCGCCGACATGATCAAGGGCAAGGGCGGCCGCTTCCGCCAGAACCTGCTCGGCAAGCGCGTTGACTACTCGGGTCGTTCCGTCATCGTGGTCGGTCCGCAACTGAAGCTGCATCAGTGCGGCCTGCCGAAGAAGATGGCGCTGGAGCTATTCAAGCCCTTCATCTTCAACAAGCTGGAACTGCTCGGCCTCGCCACGACCATCAAAGCGGCCAAGAAGCTGGTCGAGCAGGAAGTTCCCGAGGTGTGGGATATCCTGGAAGAAGTGATCCGCGAACATCCCGTCATGCTCAACCGAGCGCCCACGCTGCATCGTCTCGGCATCCAGGCTTTCGAGCCGACGCTGATCGAGGGCAAGGCGATCCAGTTGCACCCCCTGGTTTGCGTCGCCTTCAATGCCGACTTCGACGGCGACCAGATGGCCGTGCATGTGCCTCTGTCGCTCGAGGCTCAGATGGAGGCGCGCACGCTGATGCTGTCCTCCAACAACATCCTGTCCCCCGCCAACGGCGATCCGATCATCGTGCCGTCGCAGGACATCGTGCTCGGTCTGTATTACGCCACCCGCGACCGCATCAACGCGCGCGGCGAGGGCATGGCCTTTGCCGACATCGCCGAGGTGAAACGGGCCTTCGAGTCGGGGAAGGCCGACCTGCATGCGAGGGTCAAGGCGCGCATCAGGGAATTCGATATCAATGAGGCTGGCGAAAAGCAGGAAAAGATCACGCGCTACGACACTACGGTGGGGCGCGCCATCCTGTCGGAAATTCTGCCGGCCGGGCTGCCATTCTCCATCATCAACAAGCCGCTCAAAAAGAAGGAGATCTCGCGACTCATCAACGCCTGCTTCCGTCGCTGCGGCCTGAAGGAAACCGTCATCTTTGCCGACAAGCTGATGCAGGCCGGATTCGGGCTGGCCACGCGGGCCGGCATTTCCATCTCGATTGGCGACATGCTGGTGCCGCCGCAGAAGCACGAAATCATCAGCGCCGCCGAGCACGAGGTGAAGGAGATCGAGAAACAGTACACATCCGGCCTGGTCACAGACGGCGAGCGCTACAACAAGGTGGTGGATATCTGGGGGCGCGCCGGGGACCAGGTGGCCAAGGCGATGATGGAACAACTCTCGCACCAGGAAGTGCTGGACGGCCAGGGTAAGAAAGTGGCCCAGGAATCCCTCAACGCCATCTACATGATGGCAGACTCGGGTGCCCGGGGTTCCGCAGCACAAATCCGCCAGTTGGCCGGCATGCGCGGCCTGATGGCGAAGCCGGACGGTTCGATCATCGAAGTGCCGATCACCACGAACTTCCGCGAGGGGCTGAACGTTCAGCAATACTTCATCTCGACGCACGGCGCGCGCAAGGGCCTGGCCGACACCGCGCTGAAAACGGCGAACTCGGGCTACCTGACTCGCCGGCTGGTGGACGTCACCCAGGATCTGGTGGTGACGGAGGACGATTGCGGGACGGCGAACGGATTCGCCATGAAAGCCCTGATCGAAGGCGGCGAGGTGGTCGAGCCGCTTCGTGAGCGCGTGCTGGGTCGCGTGACGGCCAGCGAAGTGCTGCATCCGGAAACGCAGGACGTGTTGTTCTCCGTCGGCCACCTGTTGGACGAGGACGCCGTCGATCTCATCGAGAGCCTGGGCGTGGACGAGGTGCGCGTGCGCACGCCGCTTACCTGTGAAACCCGCTACGGCCTGTGCGCCAAGTGCTACGGACGGGATCTTGGCCGCGGCAGCCTGGTCAACTCGGGCGAAGCGGTCGGCGTCATTGCCGCCCAGTCGATCGGTGAGCCGGGAACGCAGCTCACCATGCGTACTTTCCACGTCGGTGGCGCGGCCTCGCGTGCTGCTGCCGCATCGCACGTCGAGGCGAAGTCGGCCGGTACGGTGCGTTTTACTCAGAACATGCGCTACGTGACGAACCCGAAGGGCGAGAAGGTCATCATCGCGCGCTCGGCCGAAGTGCTGATCACGGACGACCATGGCCGCGAACGCGAGCGCCACAAGGTGCCCTATGGCGCGATGCTGGCGGTGGATGACGGCAAGCTTGTGAAGGCGGGTGCCCAATTGGCCACCTGGGATCCTCACACTCGTCCGATCGTGACCGAGTATGCCGGCACGGTGAAATTCGAGAACGTCGAGGAGGGCGTCACCGTCACCAAGCAAATCGACGAGGTGACGGGCCTGGCGACCCTCGTGGTCATCGACCCGAAGCGCAAGGCCGGAGCTGCCGCGAAAGGCCTCCGTCCCCAAGTGAAGCTGCTGACCGCCTCGGGCGAGGAAGTGAAGATACATGGCACCGACCACTCGGTGACCATCACCTTCCAGGTCGGGTCCATCATCACGGTGAAGGACGGCCAGGAGGTGAGCGTTGGCGACATTCTGGCGCGCATCCCGCAGGAATCCTCCAAGACGCGCGACATCACCGGCGGCCTGCCGCGTGTCGCGGAACTGTTCGAGGCGCGCTCCCCCAAGGATGCCGGCATGCTGGCCGAGGTGACCGGCACCGTTTCCTTCGGCAAGGACACCAAGGGCAAGCAGCGTCTGGTGATCACCGAGCCGGATGGCACGGCGCACGAGTATCTCATTCCCAAGGACAAGCACGTCATGGCCCACGACGGCCAGGTGGTCAACCGCGGTGAAGTGATCGTGGACGGCCCGGCAGATCCGCATGACATCCTGCGCCTGAAGGGAGTCGAGGAACTGGCGCGCTACATCATCGATGAGGTGCAGGACGTGTACCGCCTGCAGGGCGTGAAGATCAACGACAAGCACATCGAGGTGATCGTGCGCCAGATGCTGCGCCGCGTCGTCATCACGGACCCGGGCGATACCCACTTCATCCGCGAGGAGCAGGTGGAACGCGCCGAGGTGCTCGACGAGAACGACAAGGCCATCAACGCCGGCAAGCGCCCCGCCGAGTACCAGTACATGCTGCTCGGCATCACCAAGGCCTCGCTGTCGACCGATTCCTTCATCTCTGCGGCGTCCTTCCAGGAAACCACCCGTGTCCTGACCGAAGCCGCCATCATGGGCAAGCGGGACGAGTTGCGTGGCCTGAAGGAAAACGTGATCGTCGGCCGCTTGATTCCAGCCGGTACCGGCTTGGCTTATCACCGTACCCGCCGCATGCAGGCTTTGGGGGAGGACATCGCTCCGGAACGGGAGTTGGTGTTCGAGGAGGGAGCGGAGGCAGAGGGGGCGCAGACCGCCGGTTGACGCTGGTTAAAAAAACCTCGTATAATCCGGCCTCTTTGCGAACGGCGCGGCCAAACCGCGCGCAGCGCAGGAAACACAAATCCCGGGGCGGCGCAGTCAAATAGCCGCCTCGGTTTTTTGGAAATCGAAAATATATGCCAACAATCAACCAGTTAGTCCGGAAATCGCGCAAAGCCCCTGTCACCAAGAGCAAGGTGCCGGCGCTGGCCAATTGCCCGGCCAAACGTGGGGTATGCACCCGTGTCTATACGACGACGCCGAAAAAGCCGAACTCGGCATTGCGTAAGGTCGCCAAAGTGCGCCTGACCAACGGTTTCGAGGTGATTTCCTACATTGGCGGCGAGGGCCACAACCTGCAGGAGCACTCGGTGGTGCTGATTCGCGGCGGCCGGGTCAAGGACCTTCCCGGCGTGCGTTATCACATTGTCCGCGGCAGCCTGGATACCCAGGGCGTGAAGGATCGCAAGCAGTCGCGTTCGAAGTACGGCGCCAAGCGGCCGAAGGCTGCATAAACGGAAGACTGAGGTAAGCAAACCATGCCACGACGCAGAGAAGTACCCAAGCGCGACATCCTGCCCGATCCGAAGTTCGGCAGCCAGGATGTGGCGAAATTCGTCAACGTCCTCATGATGAGCGGCAAGAAGTCTGTTGCTGAGAGCACGCTGTACCGGGCATTCGAGCAGATCAAGAGCAAGTCCGGCAAGGACCCGATCGAAATCTTTACCCAGGCCGTCAGCAACGTGAAGCCGATGGTCGAGGTGAAAAGCCGGCGCGTAGGCGGTGCCAACTATCAGGTGCCGGTGGAAGTGCGCCCGGTGCGCCGTGCCGCCCTGGCCATGCGCTGGATCCGCGAGTCGGCGCGCAAGCGTTCGGAAAAGTCGATGGGCGCCCGTTTGGCGGGCGAACTGATGGAGGCCGCCGAAGGCCGTGGCGGCGCAGTGAAGAAGCGCGAGGAAGTGCATCGCATGGCCGAGGCGAACAAGGCCTTCGCCCACTATCGCTTCTGATGAGCGGCCGGGCATGCCCGGCCAGTATGGAATTATCCGCCACGGCGTCATGAGGTCCGACGTCCTGGCGGTTTGGCTTAGATAAGGCAGGTTAGCAAAGTGGCACGTACCACCCCGATCGATCGCTATCGCAACATAGGCATCAGTGCCCACATTGATGCCGGCAAGACCACGACCACCGAGCGCATCCTTTTCTACACGGGCGTCTCGCACAAGATCGGCGAAGTGCATGACGGCGCCGCCGTCATGGACTGGATGGAGCAGGAACGCGAGCGCGGCATTACCATCACGTCTGCCGCCACGACCTGTTTCTGGAAGGGGATGGACGGCAAGTACCCCGAGCACCGCATCAACATCATCGACACCCCGGGCCACGTTGACTTCACCATCGAGGTGGAGCGCTCCATGCGCGTGCTGGACGGCGCCTGTATGGTGTATTGCGCGGTCGGCGGCGTGCAGCCGCAATCCGAAACGGTATGGCGCCAGGCCAACAAGTACAAGGTTCCCCGCCTGGCCTTTGTGAACAAGATGGATCGCCAGGGCGCGGACTTCTTCAAGGTCTACGAGCAGATGCGGGCCCGCCTCAAGGCGAACCCCGTGCCTCTCCAGGTGCCGATCGGCGCCGAGGACACCTTCGAGGGCGTGGTCGACCTGATCCGCATGAAGGCGATCTTCTGGGACGAGGCCAGCCAGGGCATGAAATTCGAACTGCGCGACATCCCCGCCAACCTCGCCGAGAAGGCGACGGAATGGCACGAGAAGATGGTCGAAGCTGCCGCCGAGGCCAACGAAGAGCTGATGAACAAGTACCTCGAAGAGGGCGATCTTTCCGAGGCGGACGTCAAGAAGGGGCTGCGCATTCGCACCATCTCCAGTGAAATCGTGCCGATGCTGTGCGGCTCCGCCTTCAAGAACAAGGGCGTGCAGGCCATGCTCGATGCTGTTATCGAACTGATGCCGGCGCCGACCGACATCCCGCCCGTGCAGGGCGAACTGGAGAACGGCCAGCCGGGCGAGCGCAAGGCGGGCGACAACGAGCCGTTTGCGGGCCTTGCCTTCAAGATCATGACCGACCCGTATGTCGGCCAGTTGACCTTTTTCCGTGTCTATTCCGGGGTGGTGAACTCCGGGGACACCATTTACAACCCGATCAAGGGCCGCAAGGAGCGCATCGGCCGCATCCTGCAGATGCATGCCAACCAGCGCGAGGAAATCAAGGAAGTCCGCGCCGGAGACATCGCCGCGGCGGTGGGCCTGAAGGAAGCGACGACCGGGGAGACGCTGTGCGATCCGGCCAAGGTCATCACGCTCGAGAAGATGGAATTCCCCGAGCCTGTGATTCACGTTGCCGTCGAGCCTAAGACCAAGGCCGACCAGGAGAAGATGGGCATTGCGCTGAACCGCCTGGCGCAGGAGGACCCCTCCTTCCGCGTGCGCACGGACGAGGAATCCGGCCAGACCATCATTTCCGGCATGGGCGAACTGCATCTGGAAATTCTCGTCGATCGCATGAAGCGCGAATTCGGCGTCGAGGCCAATGTCGGCGCGCCGCAGGTGGCATACCGTGAAGCCGTCAAGAAGGCTGTCGAGCAGGAAGGCAAATTCATCAAGCAGTCCGGCGGCCGCGGTCAGTATGGACATGTCTGGATCAAGCTCGAGCCGAACGAGCCGGGCAAGGGCTACGAGTTCGTCGATGCCATCAAGGGCGGCACCGTGCCGCGCGAGTACATTCCGGCGGTGGACAAGGGCCTGCAGGACACGCTGCCGAACGGCGTGCTGGCGGGGTTCCCCGTCGTGGACGTCAAGGTCACGCTGTTCGATGGCTCCTACCACGACGTCGATTCGAATGAAAACGCCTTCAAAATGGCGGCTTCGATCGCTTTCAAGGACGCCATGCGCAAGGCCAACCCGGTCCTGCTCGAACCGATGATGGCGGTGGAAGTCGAGACGCCCGAGGATTTCATGGGCAACGTCATGGGCGATCTGTCGGGCCGCCGCGGCATGGTGCAGGGCATGGAAGACCAAGCCGGCGGCATCAAGGTGATCAAGGCTGAAGTGCCGCTCGCCGAGATGTTCGGCTACTCGACGACCCTGCGCTCCCTTTCCCAGGGTCGCGCCACCTATTCGATGGAATTCAAACACTACTCCGAGGCGCCGAAGAACGTCGCCGAGGCGATCATCAACAAGAAGTGATTCGTTCTTTAGGGGATTGTAAACATGGCCAAAGGCAAATTCGAACGTACGAAGCCGCATGTGAACGTTGGGACGATTGGGCACGTGGATCATGGCAAGACCACGTTGACGGCGGCGATCACGACGGTGTTGTCGACCAAGTTTGGTGG
>VGHJ01000049.1 GCA_016868295.1 Betaproteobacteria bacterium
GGGCGACAACATCACGATCACCGTGAAGCTGATTGCCCCGATTGCCATGGAAGAGGGCTTGCGCTTTGCCATCCGCGAGGGCGGCCGTACCGTCGGCGCCGGCGTCGTGGCCAAGGTGATCGAGTAAAACCTGCGGTCGGCGCATGGTGCGCCGACCATCGCTCTTTAGGAAATAGACATGCAAAACCAGAAAATCCGCATCCGTCTCAAGGCGTTCGACTACCGGCTGATCGACCAGTCGGCCCTCGAGATCGTGGATACGGCCAAGCGCACCGGCGCGGTCGTGCACGGCCCCGTGCCCCTGCCCACGCGCATCGAGCGCTTCAACGTGCTGCGCAGCCCGCACGTGAACAAGACCTCGCGCGACCAGTTCGAGATCCGCACCCATCTGCGCCTGATGGACATCATCGACCCGACCGACAAGACGGTCGATGCGCTGATGAAACTGGATCTGCCTGCGGGGGTCGATGTGGAGATCAAGCTGCAGTAAGGATTGTAATCGCGGCCGCTGGCCGCAATGTTTTCTCGAGTGTTGTTTGTATTAACGGATCCCGGTCAATCGCAACCGGGGATAGGAGAATAAAATGAGTCTGGGCCTTGTCGGACGCAAGGTCGGCATGACGCGCATCTTTACCGACGATGGCGAAACCATCCCGGTGACGGTGCTCGACGTGTCGAACAACCGCGTCACGCAAATCAAGACGCCTGATGCCGACGGCTATGCCGCGGTGCAGGTGACATTCGGCAAGCGCCGCGCCAGCCGCGTAAACAAGGCGGCCGCGGGGCATCTCGCCAAGGCCGGCGTCGAAGCCGGCCATGTCCTGAGGGAATTCCGCGTCGATGCCGGCGAGTTGGCGAATTTCAAGCCGGGCGACATCGTGGCGGCGACGATCTTCAAGGCCGGCCAGAAGGTGGATGTCACCGGCACCTCCCAGGGCAAGGGCTTCGCCGGCGTAATCAAGCGCCACAACTTTTCATCCAACCGCGCCAGCCACGGCAACTCTGTGTCGCACAACAAGCCCGGCTCGATCGGCATGAACCAGGATCCGGGCCGCGTCTTCCCGGGCAAGCGCATGGCCGGCCACATGGGTGACGTGCAGCGCACGACGCAGAACCTTGTCGTGGTGCGCGTCGACGAGACGCGCCAGTTGCTGCTCGTCAAGGGGGCGGTGCCCGGCAGCCGCGGCACCGATGTCGTGGTGCATCCGGCGGTGAAAGGCTAAGGGGGCGCCATGGAACTCAAACTGATCAATGAACAAGGGAAGGCCGCCTCGACGCTGCAAGCCTCCGATGCGCTGTTTGGCCGAGACTACAACGAGGCGTTGGTGCACCAGGTCGTCGTTGCCTACCAGGCCAACGCCCGCTCCGGCAACCGCGCACAGAAGGATCGCGGCGAGGTGAGCCACACCACCAAGAAACCGTGGCGCCAGAAGGGCACCGGCCGTGCCCGCGCCGGCATGTCCTCCAGCCCGCTGTGGCGCGGCGGCGGCCGCATCTTCCCGAACAGGCCGGACGAGAACTTCAGCCACAAGGTCAACCGCAAGATGTACCGTGCCGGCCTGGCTTCGATTTTGTCCCAGTTGGCACGCGAAGATCGCTTGGCAGTGGTCGAGAATTTCTCTGTCGATGCGCCGAAGACCAAACTGCTGGCGCAGAAGATCAAGGGCATGGGGCTGGAGTCCGTGCTGGTGATCACCGACAACCTCGACGAAAACCTCTACCTCTCCTCGCGCAATCTGCCCAACGTGCTGGTGATCGAGGTCAACGAGACCGACCCGATCTCGCTGGTGCGTTTCAAGAACGTGCTGCTGACCAAGGGCGCGGTGGCCAAGATGGAGGAGATGCTGGGATGAAAACCTTCAACCAGGAGCGTCTGATGCAAGTCCTCGTGGCGCCGCAGATTTCGGAGAAGGCCACCTACGTTGCCGACAAGAACGAGCAGGTGATCTTCATCGTTACGCCGGACGCCACCAAGCCTGAAATCAAGGCCGCCGTCGAACTGCTCTTCAAGGTGCAGGTCGAGTCGGTGCAGGTTTCCAACCTGAAGGGCAAGGAAAAGCGCCATGGCCGCTACGTCGGCCGTCGCAAGGACGTCAGGAAAGCCTATGTCTGCCTGAAGCCCGGTCAGGAAATCAACTTCGCGGCGGGGGAGTAAAGCATGGCACTCGTCAAAGTCAAACCCACTTCCGCCGGCCGCCGTGCCGTCGTCAAGGTCGTCAATCCCGAGTTGCACAAGGGCGCGCCGGTTGCCGCGCTGGTCGAGAAGAAGAACAGCAAGGCGGGCCGCAACAACCACGGCCATATCACGACGCGCCACAAGGGCGGCGGCCACAAGCAGAACTATCGCATTGTCGATTTTCGCCGCAACAAGGACGGCATTCCGGCCAAAGTCGAGCGGCTCGAATACGACCCGAACCGCAGCGCCCATCTCGCGCTGCTGTGCTACGCCGACGGCGAGCGCCGCTACATCGTTGCGCCCAAGGGCCTGGCGGTCGGTACCCAGGTAATGAGCGGGTCGGAAGCCCCGATCAAGCCGGGCAACACGCTGCCGTTGCGCAACATCCCGGTCGGCACCACCATTCATTGCATCGAAATGGTGCCTGGCAAGGGCGCCCAGCTCGCCCGCGCCGCCGGCACCTCGGTGCAGTTGCTGGCCCGCGAGGGCAGCTATGCCCAGATCCGGCTGCGCTCCGGCGAGATTCGCCGTGTCCATGTCGAATGTCGGGCGACCATCGGTGAGGTCGGTAACGAGGAAAACAACCTGCGCTCCATCGGCAAGGCCGGTGCCCAGCGCTGGCGCGGCATCCGTCCGACGGTGCGCGGCGTGGCGATGAACCCGATCGACCACCCGCACGGCGGCGGCGAAGGCAAGACGGCAGCCGGCCGCGACCCGGTCAGCCCGTGGGGCACGCCGACCAAGGGCTATCGCACGCGTCGCAACAAGCGCACGGACGGCATGATCGTCCAGCGCCGGCACAAGAAATAAGGGGTAAACATGGCACGCTCAATCAAGAAGGGACCGTTCGTCGATGCCCACCTCGAGAAGAAGGTGGAAGCGGCGCGGGCCACCAACGACAAGCGCCCGATCAAGACCTGGTCGCGTCGCTCCACCGTTCTGCCGGATTTCGTCGGCCTGACCATCGCCGTACACAACGGCAAGCAGCACATTCCGGTCTACGTGACGGAAAACATGGTTGGCCACAAGCTTGGCGAATTCGCCCTGACGCGCACGTTCAAGGGCCATACCGCCGGCACGAAAAAAGCCGTGGTGAAGAAGTAAGGAGCCATGATGGAAACCAATGCGATTTTGCGTGGCGTCCGCCTTTCGGCGCAGAAGGGCCGGCTGGTGGCTGACCAGATCCGCGGCCTGCCGGTCGATCAGGCGCTGAACGTTCTGACCTTCTCGCCGAAGAAAGGCGCCAAGATCATCAAGAAGGTGCTCGAATCGGCCATCGCCAATGCCGAGCACAACGACGGCGCCGACATCGATACGCTGAAGGTGCAAACCATCCATGTCGAACGCGGCATGCTGCTCAAGCGTTTCATGCCTCGCGCCAAGGGACGCGGCTTCAGGATCCTCAAGCCGACCTGCCATATCTACCTCACGGTCGGCGATGCGCCGTCCAAGAAGTCCGGAAGGAAGTAAGGAGAGCCTATGGGACAGAAGATACATCCGACCGGATTCCGCCTCTCGGTCACTCGCAACTGGGGATCTCGCTGGTACGCCAACAGCAAGTCGTTCTCGAAGATGCTCAACGAGGACATCGAGGTTCGGGATTACCTGAAGAAGAAGCTGGCTCACGCCTCCGTCGGCCGCGTCGTCATCGAGCGCCCTGCCAAGAACGCCCGCATCACGGTCTACTCGGCGCGCCCCGGCGTCGTCATCGGCAAGAAGGGCGAGGACATCGAGCACCTCAAGGCCGATCTGCAGAAGATCATGGGCGTGCAGGTGCATGTGAACATCGAGGAGATCCGCAAGCCGGAAATCGACGCGCAGCTGATCGCGGACTCGATCGCCCAGCAGCTCGAGAAACGCATCATGTTCCGCCGCGCCATGAAGCGCGCCATGCAGAATGCGATGCGCCTTGGCGCCCAGGGCATCAAGATCATGAGTTCGGGCCGCCTCAACGGCGCCGAGATTGCGCGACGCGAATGGTATCGCGAGGGGCGCGTGCCGCTGCATACCCTGCGCGCCGACATCGACTATGGCACTTCGGAGGCGAAAACCACCTACGGCGTGATCGGCATCAAGGTGTGGGTGTTCAAGGGCGAGACCATGACGCGCAACGAACAACCCGTGTCCGCCGCTGAGGCAACCGCACCCGCTGAGGAGCCGGTCGCCAAGAAGTTGCGCAAGGCGCCGGCGCGTCCGGCGGCCAAGACCGAAGGGGTGGCCGAGGCCAAACCGGCCGCAAAGGCGCGCGCTCCTCGCAAGCCTGCCGCCGCCAAGACGGAGACTGCGCCGCAGGCCGATGCCGCCGCCCCGACCAAGGCGCCCGCCAAGCGCGTGCGCAAACCCGCTGCGCCGAAGGCGGGCGAAGGTAAGGAGTAATCATCATGCTGCAACCAGCACGCAGGAAATATCGCAAGGAGCACAAGGGCCGCAACAAGGGCATCGCCACGCGCGGCACCAAGGTGAGCTTCGGCGAATACGGCCTCAAGGCCATCGGCCGGGGCCGCATCACGGCACGCCAGATCGAAGCGGCGCGACGCGCCATGACGCGCCATATCAAGCGCGGCGGCCGCATCTGGATCCGCATCTTCCCGGACAAGCCGATCTCGCAGAAGCCGGCGGAGGTTCGCATGGGTAACGGCAAGGGCAATCCCGAGTACTACGTCGCCGAGATCCAGCCGGGCAAGGTGATTTACGAAATGGACGGCGTGGACGAAGCGCTGGCCCGCGAGGCCTTCGCGCTCGCCGCGGCCAAGCTGCCGATCGAGACGACCTTCGTCGTGCGCCAGGTGGGGTGATCATGAAAGCGAAAGAACTCAGGGCCAAGGACACGGCCGATCTGAACAAGGAGCTTCTGGAGTTGCGCAAGGCGCAGTTTTCCCTGCGCATGCAGGTGGCGACGCAGCAACTGCAGAACACCAGCCAGCTCGGCAAGGTGCGCAAGGATATTGCGCGTGTCAAAACCCTTTTGCGTGAAAAGGTGACAGCCAAATGAGCGAGACGACCCTGAAAGTGCGGCGCACCCTGACCGGGCGCGTCGTCAGCGACAAGATGCAGAAGACCGTCACCGTCCTCGTGGAGCGCCGCGTCAAGCATCCGATCGGCAAGATCGTTACGCGCTCGCGCAAGTATGCAGCCCATGTCGAGGGACTGGAGGCGGGCGCCGGAGATGTCGTGCAGATCGAGGAGTGCGCTCCGATCTCTAAGACCAAGGCTTGGCGGGTGACACGGGTTGTGGAAAAGGCCCGGGCGGTCTGATACGGGACTGTTTACAAAGACAGGACATAGCGGTTATAATTATCGGCTCTTTTCCCGTCCGACACACGCTGAGCGCCGGACGGGTTTTACGCCCGACCGGCGTGCCGGCCGGGTCCAACCCGAACGGGTTCCAAGACTGACCGTGGCGCAGACCACGATTAAGTTGGAGATTGAAAAATGATTCAAATGCAGACGGTGCTGAATGTCGCCGATAACACCGGCGCGCGTTCGGTCATGTGCATCAAGGTGCTGGGCGGCTCCAAGCGCCGCTACGCCGGCATCGGCGATGTGATCAAGGTGAGCATCAAGGATGCCGCGCCCCGCGGCCGGGTCAAAAAGGGCGAGGTCTATAACGCCGTGGTGGTGCGTACCGCCAAGGGCGTACGTCGTCCCGACGGCTCGGTGGTCAAGTTCGACGGCAACGCCGCAGTACTGCTCAACAACAAGCTGGAGCCGATCGGCACCCGCATCTTCGGGCCGGTGACGCGCGAACTGCGCAGCGAGCGATTCATGAAGATCGTTTCGCTGGCGCCCGAGGTTCTCTGAGGATTCTCGCCATGAACAAGATACGCAAGGGCGACGACGTCATCGTCATCGCCGGCAAGGACAAGGGCAAGCGTGGCGCCGTGCTGCGCTGCCTCGAGGACGACCTGATCCTGGTCGAGGGCGTCAACAAGGTCAAGAGGCACACCCGGCCGAACCCGGTCAAGGGACAGCCCGGCGGCATTCTCGAGAAGGAAATGCCGATCCATGTCTCCAACGTGGCCCTGATCAATCCGGCCACGCAGAAGGCGGACCGTGTCGGCTTCAAGGTGCTTGAGGACGGCCGCAAGGTGCGCGTGTTCAAGTCGAACGGCGAAACGGTGGAGGCGTAAGGAGCAGCTATGGCGCGTTTGCAGGAATACTACAAGCAGACCGTGATGCCGGAACTGACTAAAAAGTTCGGCTACAAGTCGGTCATGGAAGTGCCCCGCATCACCAAGATCACGCTCAACATGGGCGTTGGCGAGGCGGTCGGCGACAAGAAGATCCTCGAGCATGCAGTCGGCGACATGAGCAAGATCGCCGGCCAGAAGCCCGTCACCACCAAGTCCCGCAAGTCCATCGCCGGCTTCAAGATCCGTGAGGGCTACCCGATCGGCTGCATGGTGACCTTGCGCGGCGGCCGCATGTACGAATTCCTCGACCGGCTGGTCAGCATCGCGTTGCCGCGCATCCGCGACTTCCGCGGCATTTCCGGCAAGGCGTTCGATGGACGCGGCAACTACAACCTGGGCGTAAAGGAACAGATCATCTTTTCCGAGATCGAGTACGACAAGATCGACGCCCTGCGCGGCATGAACATCAGCATCACCACGACGGCGAAGACGGATGAGGAGGCCAAGGCGCTTCTCGCCGCCTTCAAATTCCCCTTCAAGAACTGAGGGAACCATGGCGAAACTTGCACTCAAGAATCGCGAAGCCAAGCGCGCCAAGACGGTGGCGAAGTATGCCGCCAAGCGCGCCGAACTGCTCGCCATCATCAACAATGCCAAGCTCTCCGACGAGGAGCGCATGGCGGCCCGCCAGCAGTTCCAGCAGCTGCCGCGCAATGCCAGCCCGGTGCGCCAGCGCAACCGCTGCACGCTGACCGGTCGCCCGCGTGGCTACTTCCGCAAGTTCGGTCTGTGCCGCCTCAAGCTGCGCGAAGCGGCGATGCGTGGCGAAGTGCCGGGCATCATCAAGGCCAGCTGGTAAGAGGAGATCGAGAGAATGAGTATGACTGATCCGGTCGCCGACATGCTGACGCGCATCCGCAATGCGCAGCTTGCCCAGAAAAACTCCGTGGCCATGCCGACTTCCAAACTCAAGGTGGCCATCGCCGGGGTGCTCAAGGACGAAGGCTATATCGACGATTTCGCCGTGCGCGAAACCGAGGGCAAGTCGCAGCTGGACATCGCCCTGAAGTACTACGCCGGTCGCCCGGTGATCGAGCGCATCGAGCGCGTCTCCCGCCCAGGACTGCGCGTCTACAAGGGTTCCGGAGACTTGCCCCGCGTCATGAACGGACTGGGCATTGCCATAGTGTCGACGCCCAAGGGCGTGATGACCGATCGCCGCGCGCGCGCCTCGAATGTAGGCGGTGAAGTGCTGTGCATCGTGGCATAAGGAGAAAACGATGTCACGAATTGCGAAATACCCGGTCGAGCTGCCCAAAGGCGTGGAAGTGACGCTGTCGGCGGCCGAGATCAGCGTGAAGGGCCCGCTCGGCACGCTCAAGCAGGCCGTACATCCGGCCGTCACCATCGAGCGCGAAGGCGACAAGCTGCAGTGCAAGGCGGTGGCGGGGGCCGAGAACGGCAGCGCCCAGTCCGGTACCATGCGCGCCTTGCTGGCGAACATGGTGGCGGGGGTGACCAAGGGCTTCGAGAGGAAGCTGACCCTGGTCGGCGTCGGCTACCGCGCCCAGGCGCAGGGCGCCAAGCTCAACCTGACGCTCGGTTTTTCTCACCCGGTGGTGCATGACATGCCGGCGGGCATCAAGGTCGAAACCCCTACGCAGACTGAAATTGTCATCAAGGGGATCGACAGGCAGGTCGTGGGTCAGGTCGCTGCCGAAGTGCGCGGCTACCGCCCGCCGGAGCCCTACAAGGGCAAGGGCGTGCGTTACGCGGACGAGGTTATCGTCCTCAAGGAAACGAAGAAGAAGTAAGGGCACATACACATGGACAAGAAGCAGGCGCGTTTGCGCAGGGCTCGCAAAACCCGAGCCAAGATTGCCGAACTCAAGACGGTGCGCCTTTGCGTGCATCGCTCCAACAGCCACATCTACGCCCAGATCATCGACGGCAACGGCGCCAAGGTGCTGGCCGCCGCGTCGACGGTCGAGGAGGGCGTGCGCAAGCAGGCGCCCAGCGGCGGCAACGTCAAGGCCGCGACCCTGGTTGGCAAACTCATCGCTGAACGGGCCAAGGCCGCCGGCGTTGAGACGGTCGCCTTCGATCGCTCCGGCTTCATGTACCACGGTCGCATCAAGGCGTTGGCCGAAGCCGCGCGTGAAGGCGGACTCAAGTTCTAAGCGAGGTTAGCAATGGCAAAACCGCAGACGAGAAAACCGCAGGCGTCCGAGGAGCGTGACGACGGCCTGCGCGAGAAGATGGTCTCCATCAACCGCGTCACCAAGGTGGTGAAGGGCGGCCGTATCCTCGGCTTCGCCGCACTCACCGTGGTCGGCGACGGCGATGGCGGCATCGGCATGGGCAAGGGCAAATCCCGCGAAGTGCCGGTGGCCGTGCAGAAGGCGATGGAAGAGGCGCGCCGCAAGATGGTCAAGGTCCGCCTCAAGAACGGCACGCTGCAGCACGCCGTGATCGGCGAGCACGGCGCTTCCCGCGTGTTGATGCAGCCCGCTTCGGCCGGTACCGGCATCATCGCCGGCGGCCCGATGCGCGCCGTCTTCGAGGTGATGGGCGTGACCGATGTGCTGGCCAAGTGCCTCGGCTCGACCAATCCTTACAACGTCGTGCGCGCCACCCTGGACGGCCTGACCAAGATGAGCACGCCGGCCGAAGTGGCGGCCAAGCGCGGCAAGACCGTCGAAGAGATCCTGGGGTAAGCCATGGCCGAGAAGAAAGTCAAAGTCACCCTGGTGAAGGGCCTGATGGGCACCAAGCAGGACCATCGCGCCACTGTGCGCGGCCTGGGGCTCAAGCGCCGCAATCATACGGTCGAACTGGTGGATACGCCGGCCGTGCGCGGCATGATCAACAAGGTCGCCTACCTCGTGAAGTGTGAGGGCTAAATGGAACTGAACAAACTCAAACCCGCCGCCGGCGCCAAGCATGCCAAGCGCCGTGTCGGCCGCGGCATCGGCAGCGGCCTCGGCAAGACGGCCGGCCGCGGCCACAAGGGCCAGACATCCCGCGCCGGCGGTTTCCACAAGACCGGCTTCGAAGGCGGCCAGATGCCGCTGCAGCGCCGCCTGCCCAAGCGCGGCTTCACCTCGCTCACGCGTTCGCGCAACGTCGAGGTGCGCCTGTCCGATCTTGAGAGACTCCCGGTTGGCGAAGTCGACCTGATGGTGCTCAAGCAGGCCGGCGTGGTGCCTGGCGACGCGCTGTCCGCCAAGGTCATCCTCTCGGGCAAGCTCAGCAAGAAAGTTGCCCTCAAGGGCGTCGGCGCCACCAAGGGCGCCAAGGCGGCGATCGAGGCCGCCGGCGGCAGCGTGGCGTCGGAGTAAGCGGGAACCGCCTTGGCCAACGAAACCGCAGCCCTCGGCAAGACAGGCAAGTTCGGCGACCTCAAGCGCCGGCTGATGTTCCTGCTCGGCGCGCTGATCGTCTATCGCGTCGGCGCGCACATTCCCGTGCCGGGCATCGACCCGGTGCGCTTGGCCGAACTGTTCCAGGGGCAGCAGGGCGGCATTCTCGGCATCTTCAACCTGTTCTCGGGCGGCGCGCTGTCGCGTTTCACCCTCTTTGCGCTGGGCATCATGCCCTACATCTCCGCCTCCATCATCATGCAGCTGATGACGGTGGCGCTGCCTTCGCTGGAAGCGCTGAAGAAGGAGGGCGAGGCCGGTCGGCGCAAGATCACCCAGTACACCCGCTACGGCACGCTGGGTCTGGCCCTGGTGCAGGGATTGGGCATCGCCATCGCCCTGGAATCGCAGCAGGGACTGGTGATCGACCCGGGCCTCATGTTCCGTATAACCTGCGTGACCACGCTGGTGACCGGCACCATGTTCCTCATGTGGCTGGGCGAGCAGATCACCGAGCGCGGCCTGGGCAACGGCATCTCCATCATCATTTTCGCCGGCATTGTCGCCGGCTTGCCTACCGCAATCGGCGGCCTGCTCGAACTGGTGCGCACCGGCGCCATGCATGCCCTGACGGCGATCTTCATCATCGCCCTGGTGTTCCTGGTGACCGGCTTTGTCGTCTTCGTCGAGCGCGGTCAGCGCAAGATCCTGGTGAACTACGCCAAGCGCCAGGTCGGCAACAAGATCTACGGCGGCCAGAGCTCGCACCTGCCACTGAAGCTGAACATGGCGGGCGTCATCCCGCCGATCTTCGCCTCGTCGATCATCCTGTTCCCCGCCACCGTGGCCAGTTGGTTCGGCGCGGGCGAGGGCATGTTCTGGCTGAAGGACATCGCCGCCACGCTTTCGCCGGGCCAGCCGATTTACGTCATGCTGTACGCTGCCGCGATCGTGTTCTTCTGCTTCTTCTATACGGCGCTGGTCTTCAACTCCAAGGAGACGGCGGACAACCTGAAGAAGAGCGGCGCCTTCGTGCCGGGCATCCGCCCGGGCGATCAGACCGCGCGCTACATCGACAAGATCCTGATGCGACTGACGCTGGTCGGCGCGATCTACGTGACGCTCGTCTGCCTGCTGCCGGAATTCCTCATCCTGAAATGGAACGTGCCGTTCTATTTCGGTGGCACCAGCCTGCTCATCATCGTGGTGGTGACCATGGATTTCATGTCGCAGGTGCAGGCCTACATCATGTCGCACCAGTATGAGAGCCTGCTGAAGAAGGCGAATTTCAAGGGGGCGGGGTTCCCCGGCAGATAGGACACATGGCCAAGGAAGACGTCATCGAACTGCAGGGCGAGGTGCTGGAAAACCTGCCCAACGCGACGTTCAAGGTCAAGCTGGAGAACGGCCACGTGATCCATGGATTCATCTCCGGCAAGATGCGCATGCATTACATCCGCATCCTGCCCGGAGACAAGGTGACGGTGCAGATGACGCCCTACGATTTGACCAAGGGCCGCATCACCTTCCGCGCCAAGTAACAGAGCATTACGGGAGAAAGAAATGAAAGTTCTCGCATCGGTCAAGAAGCTGTGCCGCAACTGCAAGGTCATCCGCCGCAAGGGTGTGGTCCGCATCATCTGCAAGGACCCGCGCCACAAGCAGCGTCAAGGTTGATCGGGCAGGGCAGCTTGGATATAATTAACGGTTTCGCTTTTTTGGGGTGACGAAAGGTCGACTATGGCCCGGATTGCAGGGGTAAACATTCCCAACCACCAACATGCCGCCATCGCGCTGACCGCGATCTACGGCGTCGGCCGCACGCGCGCACGGAAGATCTGCGATGCCGCTGGCATCGCGCATTCGGCCAAGATCAAGGACCTGACCGATTCGCAGATGGACAAGCTGCGCGAGGAAGTCGGCAAGTTCACCATCGAGGGCGATCTGCGCCGCGAGGTGACGATGAGCATCAAGCGCCTGATGGACCTTGGCGCCTACCGCGGCGTGCGCCATCGCAAGGGCCTGCCCTGCCGCGGCCAGCGCACCCGCACCAACGCCCGCACCCGCAAGGGGCCGCGCAAGGCGATTCGCGTCACGAAGTAAGGACAGATAAATGGTCACCAAAACCGCCACCACCAAGGCGCGCAAGAAGGTCAAGAAGAACGTTGCAGAAGGCATCGCGCACGTTCACGCCTCCTTCAACAACACGATCATCACGATCACCGACCGGCAGGGCAATGCCCTGTCCTGGGCAACTTCCGGCGGCGCCGGCTTCAAGGGCTCGCGCAAGAGCACGCCCTTTGCCGCCCAGGTCGCCGCCGAGCAGGCCGGCAAGGCCGCCCAGGAGTGCGGCGTGAAGAACCTCGAAGTGCGCATCAAGGGCCCCGGCCCCGGCCGCGAATCCGCGGTGCGTGCGCTCAACGCCATCGGCATGAAGATCACCAGCATCACCGACATCACGCCGATTCCCCACAACGGCTGCCGCCCGCCCAAAAAGCGCCGCGTCTGAGAGCCGCAGAACGTCAGGAGTAGAACCGTGGCCCGCAACCTAGATGCCAAATGCCGCCAGTGCCGCAGGGAAGGCGAAAAGCTCTTCCTGAAAGGCGAGAAGTGCTTTACCGACAAGTGCGCCGTCGAGCGCCGCTCGTATGCGCCCGGCCAGCACGGCCAGAAGTCCGGACAGCGCCTGTCCGGCTACGGCGTGCAGCTGCGCGAGAAGCAGAAGATCCGCCGCACCTACGGCGTGCTCGAGCGACAGTTCCGCAAAGTCTATGCGGAGGCCGACCGCCGCAAGGGCCAGACCGGCGAGAACCTGCTGCAGTTGCTGGAAAGCCGCCTCGATACCGTTGCCTACCGCATGGGCTTCGGCGCCTCGCGCGCGGAAGCGCGCCAGCTGGTGCGCCACAACGGCGTGCTGGTCAACGGCAAGCGCGTGAACATCCCCTCCTTCGACCTTCGCCCGGGCGACACCGTCGAGCTGGCGGAGAAGGCGCGCGGCCACCTGCGCGTGAAGGCCGCCCTCGATGCCGCCGAGTCGCGCGGTTTCCCCGAGTGGATCGAGGTCGACGCCAAGGCCGGCAAGGGCGTGTTCAAGGCCTATCCGGCGCGCACCGATCTGCCGGCGACGATCAACGAAAGCCTGGTCGTCGAATTGTATTCGCGCTAATCCGACGTCTCGCTGACGCAACGAACCTGAAGGGATCCAGATGCAAGCGACTTCGCTCCTGAAACCGCGCATCATCGATGTGCAGAACCTGTCCCCGGTGCATGCCCGCGTCGTCATGGAACCGTTCGAGCGCGGCTATGGCCACACGCTCGGCAACGCCCTGCGCCGCATCCTGCTCTCCTCGATGCCCGGCGCCGCGCCGACCGAGGTGAACATCGAGGGCGTGCTGCACGAGTACTCGACGCTGGACGGCGTGCGCGAGGATGTCGTCGACCTCATGCTCAACCTGAAGGGCGTCGTGCTCAAGATGCACAGCCGCGGCGAGGCGGTCCTGACCCTGTCCAAGATGGGCGAGGGCGTCGTCACCGCCGGCGACATCGAAGCCGGCCACGACATCGAGATCATCAATCCGGACCATGTCATCGCCCACGTCGCCCCCGGCGGCAAGCTGGAGATGCAGATCAAGGTCGAGAGCGGCCGCGGCTACGAGCCGGCCAACACCCGCCACGCCAGCAGCGAGACCAAGGGCATCGGCCGCATCATGATCGATGCCTCGTTCAGCCCGGTGCGCCGCGTCGCCTACACGGTCGAGTCCGCCCGCGTCGAGCAGCGCACCGACCTCGACAAGCTGATCATGGACATCGAGACCAATGGCGCCATCGAGCCGGAAGAGGCCATCCGCTACGCCGCGCGCGTGCTGATGGAGCAGCTCTCCGTCTTCGCCGACCTCGAGGGCACGCCGGTCGCCGTCGAGGCGCCGCGCCCGACCCAGGTCGACCCGATCCTGCTGCGCCCGGTGGACGACCTCGAGCTGACGGTGCGCTCCGCCAACTGCCTCAAGGCCGAGAACATCTACTACATTGGCGACCTGATCCAGCGCACCGAAACCGAGTTGCTCAAGACGCCGAACCTCGGTCGCAAGTCGCTCAACGAGATCAAGGAAGTGCTCGCCTCGCGCGGCCTCACCCTTGGCATGAAACTGGAAAACTGGCCCCCGATGGGCCTGGAGAAGCTGTCCTAAGCGGCAGCGGATAGAACAAGAGGTATCCCATGCGCCACCGTCACGGCCTCCGCAAACTGAACCGCACCAGCAGCCATCGCCTGGCGATGCTGCGCAACATGACCAACTCGCTGCTGCGCCACGAGACCATCAAGACCACGCTGCCGAAGGCGAAGGAACTGCGCCGCGTCGTCGAGCCGATGATCACGCTGGGCAAGAAGCCCTCGCTCGCCAACCGCCGCCTGGCCTTCAACCGCCTGCGCGACCGCGACATGGTGGTGAAGCTGTTCGACGAGCTGGGCCCGCGCTACGCCAACCGCAACGGCGGCTACCTGCGTATCCTCAAGTTCGGTTTCCGCCAGGGCGACAATGCCCCGATGGCCCTGGTCGAGCTGCTGGATCGCCCGGAGCCGGCTGCCGAAGCGCCCGCCGCCGAGTAAAAGTCAGCCGCACCAATACGGCAACAAGCCCGCTTCGGCGGGCTTTGTCGTTTCTGCGCCCGGCTGCTAATCGTAAGCGCTCTATTGACGGCGTCTGGCACTGTGGTCGGCGGTTGTGGATGATGGTGTCCACGTACATCAACGTGGACACCTATGACAGAGAGCGCGACGGAGTTGGCCAGGCCCTTGGTTGTGGGCC
>VGHJ01000050.1 GCA_016868295.1 Betaproteobacteria bacterium
CGACGCGGCCCGGCACCTGCGCGGCGAGCGTCGCCTGCCGCACGGCTTCGATCACGCCCTCGGCGGGCCAGGTGAGGTCGATCTCGCGCAGCTCGACCGTGGCAGTGGCCAACGTGGCCATGGACGACCCCTGGGCAAAAGTCAGCCCCGGCAGTACGGCGGCAAGCAGCAATAAGTAAGGGCGCGTGTTGAGCATGGGACGAATATTAGTGTTTTCTTATATTCTCGTCAATCCGGGCTGGCGCGAGCCGCCGACCTGGTTCAAGGAATCCCTCCTCGACATCCGCGACGACGTCAAGGAGGCGGCGAGCGGCACGCTGCACGAGCAGCCGTGGCTGATGAAGGCGCCGCCCGACTTGTCGAAGCGCGACGGCCGGCCGCTGCTGGTGCTCTTCGAGCAGAAGGTCTGCGCCGCCTGCGACGAGATGCACGCCGAGCTTCGTCTTCTTCGATGGCGCGGGGCGCGAGGTCTTCCGAGTGGAAGGCTACCTGCGGCCCTTCGACCTCGCCTCCTCGCTCGACTACGTCGCCTCCGGCGCGTATCTGAAGCAGCCGGAGTTCCAGCGCTTCATCGAGGCGCGCGCCGCGCCGCGGCGGTGGCGAGGATGGTCAGCCCGGTCGTGTAGGCCGCGGCCGAATACAGGCGCGCGCCTTCGGCCATGGCGCCGTCCCAGGCGCGGTCCATGGCCCAGCCGACCAGCGGCTGCAGGATGGCTGGGCCGAGGAAGACGCCGACATTCACCACGCTTGTGGCCATGCCGAAGAGCAGCGGCGGGTTCATTTCCTTGGCGCAGACACACGACAAGGTGAGACTCGCGGTGACCAGCCCCATGGCGCCGCAGATCAGGTAAGTGAGCGCTGACGGCAGCGGCCCGGAGGCGATCCAGATCCACCAGCCGAGGGCAAGCAGCAGCACCGTGCTGCGCAGGCGCCTCTGCTACGGCGTCAGATCAATCATCGTAGGTAAAAGTCAGTCCCGGCGGCACGGCGGCGGCGGCGCCGGCGCGGCCGATCTCGTCGAGGTGGCGCTGCAGCTCGTCGCGCGGCATGTCCTCGAAGGACAGGCTGAGGAAGGTGAGGATGCGCTCGGCGAGCAGCGCATAGGCCTTCATGAAGGCGGCGCGCTTCTCGTCGTCGCTGCCTTCCATCGCGGCGGGATCGTCGATGCCCCAGTGCGCGCGCAGGAAATCGCCCGGCCAGACCGGGCAGGCTTCATTGGCGGCATTGCCGCACACCGTGACGACGAGGTCGAGCGCCGGCGCGCCCGGCGCGGCGAACTCGTCCCAGCGCTTGCTGCGCAGACCGGCGGTGTCGAGGCCCTGCGCCTCGATCAGCTCCAGCGCGAAAGGGTTTATCTTGCCGGCCGGCTTGCTGCCGGCGGAGAAGGCGCGCACGCGGCCGCCACCCAGCGCGTTGAACAGCGCCTCGGCGAGGATGCTCCTCGCCGAGTTGCCGGTGCATAAAACCAGGATGTTCCAGGGCCGATCGGACATGATCGGCCCATCATAAATCACGCCGCGGTTGACGCGGCGTCAGGGGACGCTTACAGCTCCAGCGCGTCCTTGATGGCGTCGATGCCGGCCTTGGCGCACTTGTCGTCGGCGTCGCCGCCCGGCGCGCCCGAGACGCCGATGCCGGCGACGATGGCGCCGCCGGCCTCGATGAGCATGCCGCCGCCGAGCATCACGACATTGGGCAGCTGGCGGATGCCGCTGGCCGGCTTGCCCTCCTGGGTGATGTTCAGCAGGTTGGTCGTGTTGCTGCGGAAGCTCACCGCCGTCCATGCCTTGCCGATGGCGGTCTTCGGCGTGTGCGCGCCGGCGAAGCGGTCGCGCAGCATGACCTGGGCAAGGCCCGAGCGGTCGACCACCGCGACTGCGACCTGATAGCCGCTGTCGCGGCAGGATTTGAGCGCCACCTGCGCGGCCTTCAGCGCCGTCTCCGGCGTCAGGGTGCGGATGTTGTAGGTGGCTTCCTGCGCGGCGGCGTGGCCGGCCGCCAGCATCAGCGCCAGTGCGATCCCCGTCGTTTTCATGCGTGTCATGTTGCCCTCCTGAGCGATGGTCCCGGCGGAAAATCTACCACTTCGCCGCCGGGCATTGGCATCAGTTTTACGTTTTCGGCGATAAGCGGAAAAGTCAGTCCCTGCGGCATGGCATCTGCTCGCCAGTCTCGCGCCTGCTGAAGCGGAACCGTTGCCGATAAGTGATCGGTGTGTATAATACACACCATGAACAGCGCCGAACTGATCAGGAAGCTGGAAAAGGCGGGCTGGGTGCTGCGCGGCGTGAAGGGGTCGCATCACATCTACACGCACCCGCAGCGCGGCGGACACCTCAGCGTTCCGCACCCCAGGAAGGACTTGGGCGCCAGCCTGATCCACAAGCTGATGAAGCAGGCGGGACTGAAATGAAAGGAGCAGAAAGATGAAATATCCGATCGCAATCGAGCCGGGCGACGACAAGCACGCCTATGGGGTCGTCGTGCCCGACCTGCCGGGCTGCTTTTCGGCCGGCGAAACGCTGGACGAGGCGATGGACAACGCCCGCGAAGCCATCGAGCTGTGGCTGGAAACCGTCATCGACGACGGCGGTGCCGTGCCCGAGCCGCGCCCGCTGGCCGAGCACCAGAAGAAAAAGGAATTCAAGGGCTGGGTATGGGCCGTGGTGGCCGTCGATCTCGCCCAGCTTTCCGACAAGGCCGAGCGCGTGAACATCACCCTGCCCTCCCGCGTCCTGCGCCGCATCGACGCCGCCGCCAAGGAAGCTGGCGAGTCGCGCTCGGGCTTCATCGCCCACCTGGCACTGCGCGCCTAAGTGGCGCACCGCGGACCAGGCCGAAACCAAAAGTCAGTTCCCTCAAGGCGGTGCTAAAGCTGGCGCGCGAATTGTCTGAGTGATGGACATGAAAACAACGTAGTCGCGCACGACGATGCGCGGCTCCTCGGCGGCATTCGCCGCAGTCACCGCGAGGAGGAAAAGGAACAGCAGTCTCAGCATGTAAAAGTCAGTCTGCGCGGGACGGCGCAGGAAAACGGCCCGCCTCGTACCACCCCTTGCTGGCGTTGACCACGCGCACCACCAGCAGCATCACCGGCACCTCGATCAGCACGCCGACCACGGTGGCGAGCGCCGCGCCCGACTCGAAGCCGAACAGGGAAATCGCCGCAGCTACTGCCAGCTCGAAGAAGTTGCTGGCGCCGATCAGGGCCGAGGGGCAGGCGACGCTGTGCTGCTCGCCGACCGCGCGGTTGAGCCAGTAGGCCAGCGCGGAATTGAAGAACACCTGGATCAGGATCGGCACCGCCAGCAGCGCGATGACGAGCGGCTGCTCGATGATCGCCCGACCCTGGAAGGCGAACAGCAGCACCAGCGTGGCCAGCAGGGCGGCAATCGACCAGGGGCCGAGCTTCGCCATCGCCGCGTCGAAATGCGCCTGCCCCTTTTTCAGCAGCGCGCGGCGCCAGAGCTGTGCCAGTGCCAGCGGGATGACGATGTAGAGCACGACGGAGGTGACCAGCGTGTCCCACGGCACGACGATGGCCGAGATGCCGAGCAGCAGCCCGACGAGGGGGGCGAAGGCGAACACCATGATGACGTCGTTCACCGCCACCTGCGAGAGCGTGAACAGCGGGTCGCCGTTCGTGAGCCGGCTCCAGACGAAGACCATGGCCGTGCACGGCGCCGCGGCAAGCAGGATGAGTCCCGCGATGTAGGAATCGATCTGCTCGGCCGGCAGCAGCGGCGCAAACAGCTGGCGGATGAACAGCCAGCCGAGGAAGGCCATCGAGAACGGCTTCACCAGCCAGTTGACGAACAGCGTCACGCCGATGCCGCGCACATGCCGGCGCACTTCGTGCAGGGCGCCGAAATCGACCTTCACCAGCATGGGGATGATCATCACCCAGATGAGCAGTCCGACGGGGATGTTCACCCGCGCCACTTCCATGCGACCCAATACCTGGAACGGCGCCGACAGGAGTTGGCCGAGCGCGATGCCGGCGACGATGCAGAGGAAGACCCACAGCGTCAGCCAGCGCTCGAACAGGCTCATCGCGCCTTTGCCATCCTTGCCGGCGGCGGCCTTCATCGTGACTTCACACTGCGCGCTCATCGTCCTGCCTCCCTGTGAATCCGCTGCGCCGCGGACTTCGCCGCCTCTGTCGTCATCGTTTCCAATGGCAGAGCCAAAAATGCCTCGACGCGCCGCTGCAGTTGCCGATAGGCCGACTCGAAGGCTTCGCGCCGCGCTTCCAGCGGCTCGACGTGCGCCGGATCGGGAATGCCCCAGTGCGCCGTGGCGGGGTGGCCCGGCCACACCGGGCAGGGTTCGTTGGCGGCGTTGTCGCAGACGGTGAAAATGAAATCGAAAGTCAGTCCCGGCGACACGGCACTCGCCTTGAATTCGTCCCAGGACTTGCTGCGTGCATCGCTCACGATGATGCCGTGCTTCTCCAGGGTCTCCAGCGCGACGGGGTTTACGCGCCCGGTCGGCTGCGAGCCGGCGGAAAAGGCGCGCACACGGCCACCCCCAAGATGGTTGAACAGCGCCTCGCCGAGGATGCTGCGGGCGGAGTTGCCGGTGCACAGCACCAGGACATTGAAGATGCGTCGTGTCATTTTGGGTCAGGAAGCGGCGGCTTTCCTGCGCTTTGGTTTGGCCGGCGGGCACGGCTTGCCGCCGCAGCAGTTCTCGGTAAGAAAGCCGACGATGCCGTTCATGGCCTCGAAGTCGGCGGAATAGAAGATAAAGCGGCTCTGCTGGCGCGCCTGCACCAGGCCGGCGTTGGCCAGCTGCGCCAGATGGAAGGACAGCGTCGCCGGCGCGACGCCCAACCGCGCGCCGATGTCCCCAGCACACAAACCCTCCGGCCCCGCCTCGACCAGCAGGCGGAAGATCGCCAGGCGGGTTTCCTGGGCCAGGGCGGCCAATGCCGCAACCGTGCTCTTTATTTCCATATTTCGAATAATATGGAAATCGATAGAGACGGTCAAACGCTCTCAACCGTCGTCGTTTTTCATCGACACCATGAACGCTACCGTCGCTTGCCGCCCGCGGCTTCCTGCCTGTTCGCCGGTGCGAATGGAACACCGTCGCAAAGCGCCGCTTCGGCAGGGGCTTCCTGTCTCAGGGGCTGCGCACGCTTGCGGTTTTGCGGCTCGACCTGCGGCCTCTGCTTCGTCTGAGCGTTGTCCATCCTCTTTTCGACCGCGGGCCGGCTCGTCGCCGTCTCGGGACTCGCGGTTAAAGCCGCTCCGGCCTGCAGCGTCCCCCACAGGATCGCAGCCAGGCGTACTGCCATCAACCCGGCATCTCGTTTCATTTCTTTGACCTTCTCCACCGGCGCCAGCCAACCCACCCCAGAAAAGGCGTTGCCAGCATTGCCGGCGCTATCGCATATTCCATTACAGACTCTGCGAAGCTCGCCGGCTGTATTGCCGCCAGGTGGCGCGCCAGATCGTTGCGCTCGCCGGGATCGAGCAGCGCGCCGTTGAGGTACTGCATGCGCAGGATCACCGCCTGCCAGCCCAGCCAGCCGTGGCGGGCGTGGGCGAAGCGCTCATGGCCGTGGCACACCGTTTCGCAGCGCGCTTCGAGCAGGCGCACGGCGTAGGGTCGGGCCGCCAGATCCGCCTCGCGGGCAAGGCGCGCCGCCTCTTCGGCTGCGCGTGCCTCTTCCTGGCGACGGGATGCCGCCCGCAGCTCGGCTTCGATCTCGCGCTTGCGGCGCTCGAGGACATGCGCCGGTTTGGCCGTCTCGGCCGATTCGTATTCGCGGTCCTCCATTTCCCCGCTCACCGGGGCGGCCGCGAACAGGCACAGCAAGGCGAGCCGGCGCAGGCGCCGGGCCTTCGTCATCGCACGTCTTCTATCCCGAGATGACGGGCAGGCAGGGTAACCGTGCTGCCGTTGTCGCTGAGGCCGCGGCAGTTCGGGCAGCGGTCGAGATGCGAGACGTCGAGGCCGCGCTTTTCCATGATCCTGCGCACCGCGGCGAGCGCCGCGTCCTCGGCGAAGGGCTGTCCGCATTTGCCGCAGTTGGCCTGGCGCGGCGCATGCTCCGGCCTGTCGCGGACATCGGCTGCGGCGCGGCGCCAGGCGTCGCCTTCCCAGACGGCAATCGCCGCCAGCTCCGCCAGGTGCTGGTACGGCTTCGGCAAATTCAGTTCCTCGCAAACGCTGCGAACCTCGACCGCGAAACCGGGCAGCCAGGGCCGCAAGAAGGCCGCCGAGAACTCGCGCGCCTCGGCCGACAGCGCCGCGGCTTCCTCGGTGCCGTCGCATTCGGCGGCGCGGGCGAAGAGCAGGGCCACGAACTCCAGCAGGCGCGAGAGGTGGTCCGACAGGTCGCACAGCTCCGCCGAGGGACTCAGGCCGTGGCGATGGTAGGCCTCCTCCATCAGCTTCGAGCTCGGGCCGAGCAGCGAGCCGTCCAGGTGCACCGAGGCGTTCAGGTAGACGCGGATCGGCGGCTGCAGGAACAGCGCGCTGTAGGCCTGCAGCAGGTGGGTGTCATCCGTCACTGCCTCCAGACTGGCGCGCAGTTCGCGGATCGGATCGTCGCATTCGAAGAGCAGTTCCCGCGCCAGCGCGTCGAGATCGTCGGCCAGATCGTGCCGGAGAGCCGCGGCGAAGGCCGGATCCATCGGCGGCAGGAAGGCGCGGGAGAGCAGCAGGTGCAGTTCCGCCAGGGCCTGGGTCATTCGATCGCTCCTGTTTTGCATGCAAGAAAAAACCGGCCGGGGGAGTGAGGGGGCCCCGGCCGGCCAACCGCAGGGAGACTCTCCTCGTTCCCCCGCTGTTGCTGATCAGCGCTTAAACGCTTACTTATCCGGCGCCGCGCCCAGGTTCAGCTTCTTCTCGCCGAAGCCGTAGAGGGCCAGGCACAGCGAAACGCCCAGCACGACTAGCATCCATTCGGTTAGCGATGGCGCGTACTCGACGAAATCCGCCACCCAGACGCCCTTGAAGACCGGCACCACCTGGCCGCCGACGACGAACAGGTAACTGCCGATGAACATTGCCACCAGCACCAGCAGCGCGGCGCCGACCTGTGCCCCCTGACCGGCGCGCGTGCCCGGATTCACCATCAGGAAGAAGGCGACGAGCAGGGCGATCGCTTGCAGCAAGAACCAGGGTGTGCCGACCATCCAGTTGAAGGCTTCGAAACCGTCCTGATGGCTCCAAAGCCCCGTGGCGGTGCGCAGAGTCAGGGCCACGAGCGTGATGCCGATGACCGTGGAAAACACCACCGGCAGCGAGGCATACAGCGTCGAAGTCGTTCCCTTGAGCAGGTCCTGAAGGGCGCCGGGCATGCGGTCGCGGTCGAAGCCGTAGGCAACATAGCTCGTCAGCATGGTGAGGGCGACGCCGCACAGCAGGGCGGTAAGCAGGAAGTACATTGGGATCATGCCGCCGAACCAGTAAGGCCGCATCGCCATCATGCCGAACACGGAACCGAGCATCGCCACGGCGAGAATCGCCGCGATGAACGAGGCCATGCCGAGTTTCTTGCTGACGCCGCTTTCCCAGTCCCCTGCTTCGAGCTTCTGCAGCTTCCAGACGATGAAGAGCAGTTCCGCGCCATAAAGGACGCCCATCCAGTTCATCGGCGAATAGATCTGGAAGGAGGTCGGCAGCGCCCAGAGCATGCGGAACGGATGACCGAGTTCGAATGCCAGCACCGTGAAACCGGCGATCAGCGTGGCAAGCGCCAGCCACACGCAACGCTTGGCGACGGGGTAGAACTCCCTGATGCCGAACACCATGCCGAAGGCGGAGACAAAGGTGAGACCGGTCGACATCACCACGAAGAACAGATAGGTGGAGACCGGCAGGCCCCAGACGACGCCGTCGCTGGTGGTATTGAAGGATGCGTGGCCCTGGCCTGCCATGTTCATGAAAACCAGCGCCAGGCTGACCACCACGCCGGCGATGCCGGCGAGGGCGACCGTGTTGACCAGGCCCGAAGGCGGGGTCATCGTGGATGCGTTGTTGGACATGCTTTATTCCTCCTATGCTTTCTTGCCGCGACGATCGGTCGGAACGGCGCCGCCGGCGCCGCCCGTGAGGTAATACACCTGCGGCTTGTTGCCGGTGTGGTCCCGCAGCCGCACGCCGCGCTGGTTGGCGATCATCTTGCTGACCTCGCTGTTCGGGTTGGACAGGTCGCCGAAGTAGCGCGCCGTCGGCGCGCAGGTGACCACGCAGGCCGGCGTGAATTCACGCAGCGCCGGATTGGCCGGGTTGAGATCGGGCGTGCCTTTCGGCGCCTTGCTGACGCGGTGGTAGCAGAAGGTGCACTTCGATACCACGCCGTTGGGCTGGATGCCGACGCCGTGCTTCCAGTCGTCGCGGCTGTCCGGCGCACGCCAGGGCGGGTTCCAGGAGCGCTGGCCGTCGCCCTTGAAGACCTGCTTGACGTCGGGCTGGATCGGCGCCTTCTCGTCGGTGTAGAAGCGTACGCCGTACGGACAGGCGATCATGCAGTATTTGCAGCCGATGCACTTGTTCCAGTCGATCAGCACGAAGCCGTCGGCATCCTTGTAGGTGGCGCGCGTCGGGCAAACCTCGACGCAGGAGGCGTTCTCGCAGTGCATGCACGGGCGCGGGAACCACTTCAGCGTGCCGCTCGGAAATTCGCCTTCCTGATAGAACAGCACGTCCTGCCAGTTCTCACCGGGCAGGCGGTTGTTCTCCATGCCGCAGGACGTGGTGCAGGCCGTGCAGCCGGTGCACTTGTCCAGGTCGATGACCATTCCCCATTTAGCCATGTTGCATTCCTCCTCGTTCAGGCCGCTTCGATCGTGACCTTGCCCGTGTAATAACAGGCCAGGCCGGAGATCGGGTCGGATACGTTGTCGCAAATGTCGCTGGTGTTGCCGGGCCTGCGATCTTTCGCCCAGCGGCCCTGCGCCCAGTGGCCGTGCTCCTGCGGCAGGATCAGCGTGTCGGGGCGCGTCGCCGGCGAATAGCGGGCGATGGCCTCGATCGTGCCCAGCTTGGCCTTGAGGCGCACACGGCCGTTGTTCTTGATGCCGCGTTTTTTCGCCGTTTCCGGGTGGATTTCCAGGTAAACGGTGGTCTTGCCGCCCATGCTCGGCTGCGCCAGCGCAATGGCGTGCGGCAAGTTGGCGCCGCGCCCCTCGGCGTGCATCGCCGTCTTCGGCGTCACCAGATGCAGATCACCGCCGCCGGTGTGCTTCGCCGGGATATACTGCGGGAAGCCGACGCGATCCGGCGCGACGCCCAGCGTCCGCTGGATGTATTCCGCATGCTTTTCGAGGAAGCCGGACTTGAACTCGAACTTGCCCGAGGGCGTCTTCAGCAGCTTGGCCTTGACGTCATCCGCCGTCATCTTCTTCCGGTAGTCGCTGCCGTCCCACTCGTAGAATTCGCCGCGGTGCTGGCGCCAGTGGTAGGGCTTCCTGTACCAGACGCCTTTTTCCTTCCAGGTCTCGAAATCCTTGACGCCGTTGTCGCCCGGATTGGCCTCGAAGCCCTTGGCGCGCGCCCGGATGACGTTCTCGGTGTTGCCGAGCGCCTTGTAGTAATCGCCCATCGGGCCCTGCATGCGCTTACCGATCTCGATGATCATGTCGCCGAAGTGCTTGGTGTCGTAGAGCGGCTTGATCGCGGGAACGCGCAGCGCCGTCATCGGCCAGCCTTCGAAGGGATAAGTCGGCGAATCCTGCAGGCGTTCGAGATAGGTATGCTCCGGCATGACGATGTCGGCATACATCGCGGTTTCGCCGGGGAAGGGAGAGGTGTCGATGACGAAGACGTCCTTCAGGGCCTCTTCCCAGACCTTGGCGTCCGGCGCCGTGAAGATCGGATTGGTGTAGAAGAACATCGCCGTGTCGAGTTTGTAGGGCTTGCCGGCAAGATGGTTCTTGGCGCATTCCTGCATCATGGTGCCGGTCATCGGCCAATCGGCGCTGCCGGCCAGGTCGATGCGTGGCTTCTTGCGGTCAGGCGATTTGGCGTAGTCATCCATGAAGTCCTCGGACTTCACCGGCAGGCCGCCGTAGGGCACACCCATCTGGTAGAACATGCCGCCCTTTGCGAACATCGTGCCGGCCAGCGCATTGAGCGAGTGGATGCACATGCCGGCATAGGTGCCGTTGGTGTGCGCCGTCGGGCCGCGTTCCATGATCGCCATGGCCGGGCGGGTGGTGCCGAACTCGCGGGCGACGGCGACGATGTCAGCCTCGGCCAGCGTGGTGATCTCGGCCGCCCATTTCGGCGTGGCATTCTTGACGACGGCGTTCCACCACCCCGCGATGCCATGCGTCCAGCGCTCGGCGAAGCTGTTTTCCGGAACATCCTGGCCGCTCTTGAAGAGATTCAGGCCGTCCTTGAAGTCGCCGACGAATTCCTTGTCCCACAGGCCTTCGACCAGCATGACGTGGGCGACGGCAAGCGCCAGCGCCGCGTCGGTGGCCGGCTTGATCATCAGCGCCCGATCCGAGGCGGCCATGGTCGTGCTCATGCGCACGTCGATGCTGGTGATGCGCGTCTTCGGGCTCTTGGTGCGCATGTGGCCCCACGCCTGCATCAGGTAGTTGTAGGGGCGGAAAGCCTCGAGGAAGCCGGCGCCGAAGTTGAGGATGTAGTTGGTGTTGTGATAGTCGTAGGCGTTGTACGAGTTGTTGCCGTCGGTGGCCTGCTTGGCGCGCTTGCTGCCCTCGGCGCAGAGCGAGGCGTGGCCGATGGCGGAGTTCGGCGTGCCGTAGAGCTTGCCGAAATCGCCGTAAAGGCCGGCATCGGACGGCCCCCAGCCGCGGCCGTAGAAGTGCGCCAAGCGGTGCGATTCGCCCTTGTCGCGCAAGGTCTGCAGGCGCTTGGCGACCGTGTCGAAAGCCTCGTCCCAGGAGATCGGCACGAACTTCGGGTCCTCGTTGCGCCCCTTCTTCGGGTTGGTGCGCTTCATCGGCCCCTTGAAGCGGTCGGCATCGTAGAGGAAGTAAGTGCCGAGATGGCCCTTCGGGCAGAGCTTGCCGTTGGCGATGGGGTTGCCCGGATCGCCGTAGATGGCGTGCACGCGGCCATTGGTCGTATACACGTCGATGCCGCAGCGCGCCGGGCACTGCCCGCAGATGTTCTTGGTGATCGTCGTGCCGCCGCCACCCTGGGCTTGGGCTTCACTCATGGGCGCCAGGGTGGCGTAACCAAGCCCCCCGCTCACTGCCGCCGTGCCGGCCGCGGCGCCCGACGCCTGCAGGAAGCGCCGGCGCGTGATCATGTTTTCAAGCAGCTTCATCGTTGGTTCCCTCCTTCGGTTGGCTTCATGTCATCCCCTTGCACCGCTACTCTTCATGGTCGCGCGCCATGCAGCGCATCGCACGCATCCTTGATCAGCCGGCTGCCTGTGCGGCAGGTCATGCACATCTCCTCGCCGCCGGCATCCGGGTATTCGGCCCCGCAGTCCGCGCACTCGGCCACCCGCCAGCGCCGCAGTTCGCTTGGCGCCAGCGGCGCCAGTGGTGCATAAGGCGCCGCATCGAGATGCAGCGCCTGCTCCGGGCAGGCCCGCACGCAGCAGCCGCAGGCGATGCAGCCCGCGGCGTCGAAGACGAGGGCGCGCGCCCCAGATGCCACGTCGTGCAGCGACAGCGCACCGGTCGGGCAGATGCGCGTGCACACGCCCTTGCCGTCGCAGGCCGCATCCGCGCGCAGGTCCGCGAACAGCGACGCCGGCAGGGGCCGGCCGGCCGCCCGCGCCGCTTCGCCGACGCCGTCGAGCAGCCGCCGCCGCTCCTGAGGCACGCGGCTGCGATAAGCCTGATATGTGTTCACCGGCGGCCGCGCCGCCTCGGTCGCCTCGGCCGCCTGCGCCACGACGGCGCGGAAGAAGTGCCGCCGCGACACCTTGCGTTCGAGCGCCGCCTCCGGAATCGCCGCCGGCATGCGCGAGGCCGGCAGCGGTTCGCTCAACAGGCGCGGCAGGCTGTCCTTGTCCGCGCCGGCGACAAGCAGGCATTCCTGCGCCCTCGCCAAGGCGCGCGTGGCGGCGTGCCGCTCGCCTGCGCCGGCGCTGCACTGGCGGCACCAGCCGTGGTCGATGAGTTGCAGGCCGCGCCCGCGCGCCTGACCCCAGAGCTGGAGCAGGCGGCCGGCGCTCAGGCCGCCGAGGCAGGGCACGCGCAGCCCTTCTTGCCTGGCGGGCGCTTTCCAGCAATCGACGCGAACGGGCCCGCTTGCCGCGCCCGCCTGCTCTGCCTCGAAGCTGTCGATGCGCAGGGCACCGGTCGGACAGGCCGCAGTGCAGCGTCCGCAGCCGAGGCAGCCGTCCTTCAGCACAACGCTGCGCGCATCGACGGCCAGCACGCCGGCCGGGCAGGCCTGCGCGCAGGCGCGGCAGCCGCCGTAGGGGCCGCGCAGGCTGCGGCAGGCCGTATCGTCGAAACGCAGCGGCGACAGCGCATGCAGGGCTTGATGGGTTGTGTGCATGGGTTTCGTGGACATGTCCGGACGAGGACACTCACGTTTCGTGCCACTTCGTGAAGCCCCTGATCCTGAAAGGGTATTGCGTTGCGGCAAACGCGAGCCCGTTACCGTTCGGTGGCAATCGCGCGGACGTCTTTGTTACCGATCGGTAACAGCCTGAAATAGCAAAAAAAAACAGGCTCCGAAACAGGCTAGAATTCCCTGCACGTCACTCCGGAAAATCGTGAATGGATCCGAAACGCCGCCTGTTGATTTCGGCTTTGGCTGCCGGCGCATGGCCAGGGGTTGTGCTGGGCGGCGCCCCTCGCACGCGCGCCTCGCAACCCGTGCGCATCGGACTGACGCCGGTGTTCCTCAACGACCAGATGGGATTCCTGCAGGACTGGAAGGAGTATCTCGAATCCCGCCTGCAGCGCCCTGTCGAGTTCGTGCAGCGGCAGACCTACAAGGGCATCATGGACCTGCTGCTCGGCGGCCGGCTCGACTTCGCCTGGATCTGCGGCTATCCCTACGTGCGGCACCGCGCGCAGCTCAGGCTGGTGGCCGTGCCGGTGTTCAACGGCAAGCCGCTCTACCAGTCCTACCTGATCGTCCCGGCCGAGGATCGCAACACGATGTCAATCGAGCCGCTGCGCGGCAAGGTGTTCGCCTTTTCCGATCCCGACTCGAACTCCGGACACCTCTACATCCAGTACCTGCTGCACGGCATGGGGGAAACCCCCGCAACCTACTTTTCGCGCACCTTCTTCACGTCTTCGCACCGCAAGGTGGTGGAGGCGGTCGCCGCCGGCGTGGCGCAGGGGGGCGCCGTGGACGGCTACGTCTGGGAAGCCCTGCTCGGCCTGCAGCCCGCGCTCACCAACGCCACGCGCGTGGCCGCCCGCTCGCCGTTCTTCGGCCACACCCCTTTCGTCGCCGGCAGGGGCGTGCCGCCCGGCGAATTCTCCGCCATGCAGGCGGTACTCATGCAGATGGGGTCGGACATGCTGGGGCAATCGCTGCTGCGCCGTCTCAGCCTCGACCGCTTCATCCCGGGCGAGCCGAGGCTGTTCGACGGCATCGCCCAGATGATGCGCACCGTTCACGGCGGGTGAACCCTTGCGCCTCGCCGACCTCAGCTTCAAGTACAAGATCCCGTTGCGCGGCAGCGTTCTGATCGTCGCCACCGCCATCGCCGTATCGGCCTCGCTGATCGCTCGCGAGTATGAGTATTTCAAGCGCGACCTCATCGACAACGCCGAGAGCATGGGGCGCGTGCTGGCCACGACCCTCGTGACGCCGATGGTTCACGACGATCTGTGGCGGGTGTACGAGATCATCAATTCGCCCTTCCAGTCGCAACTGCGGCCCGACTCGCCTCTCTCGGCCGACCTGCTCGTCATCGTCGACCCAGCCCTGCGCGTCTACGTCTCCACGCAACCGAAGCGCTTTCCGATGCTGGCCGAGGCGGCGCAGGTGGTGCCGGACTTCAAGGAGCTGATCGATGCCCTGCGCCAGGCGCACAGCGAGGCGCCGAAAGTCTTCGATCTGAAATCGTCGAGCCATCTTTACATGGTGACGCCGATCCTCGCCGACGGCGTGCTGCTCGGCACGCTGGTGATGGGCTACCCGCGCGACATCTTCCTGCCGCGCCTGTTCGCCATCATCCGGCGCGCCGGCGTCGTCACGCTGGGCGTCCTGCTGCTGGTGGTACTGGGCGCAGCGCTTCGCCGAACCGCTGGTGCGCCTGGCCGACTGCATGGGCCGCGTCGGCGCCGAGATCCCGGCCGACATCGAATGCCGGCTCGAAATGCAGGACTCGAAGGACGAGATCGGCCGCCTCTCGGCCGCCTTCCAGCGCATGGTGCTCGACCTGCGCGAGAAGACCGAGCTGGAGAAGCAGG
>VGHJ01000051.1 GCA_016868295.1 Betaproteobacteria bacterium
ACTCTCGAAATTGCCGCCCGCCAGATCGCCCAGCGGCGTAAAGCTCTGCGCCTGCACTGACGCCGAGAGCAGCGGCAAGGCGGCAGCCAATGCGAGAACGAGCGGGCGCAGGCGAGGGCTGCGGTGTGAATGGATAGGGCGGTGCATGATTTTCATCTTCATGAAAATGAATGTGCCCTGCATTTTGCCGTGATTCAAGCACCTCCGTCAAAGCGCGATTGTTGCGGCGCACAAGACACCATGAAACCCTTATAATCGGGCCTTTCCAAACAGAGAGCGCACCATGAACCTCGACCGCGTGAACTCGGGGCGGGACATCCCCAACGACTTCAACGTCATCATCGAAATCCCGATGAACGCCGACCCGATCAAGTACGAGGTCGACAAGGCCACGGGCGCCATGTTCGTCGACCGCTTCATGTCGACGGCCATGCACTATCCCTGCAACTACGGCTACATCCCCCACACCATTTCCGACGATGGCGATCCGGTCGACGTGCTGGTGCTCTCGCCCGTGCCGCTGCTCACCGGCGTGGTGGTGCGCTGCCGGCCGGTCGGCATGCTGAAGATGGAGGACGAGGCGGGCGGCGATGCCAAGCTGCTCGCCGTGCCGATCGACAAACTCTGCAGTCTCTACCGCAACATCCAGTCGCCGCGCGACCTGCCCGAGATGGTGCTGGCACAGATTTCGCACTTTTTCGAGCACTACAAGGACCTCGAAGCCGGCAAGTGGGTCAAGGTGCAAGGCTGGGTCGGCGCCGAGGAGGCGAAGAAGGAGATCACCGACGGCATCGCCCGCTACGAGGCCGCCGCCACCAAGCCGATGTTCTGAGCTGCATAATGCGGGCATGAGTTCCCTGCGCATCGCCCTCGCCCAGATCAACTGCACGGTCGGCGACCTCGACGGCAACGCGCTGCGCATCGCCGAGTTCGCCCGGCGCGCGCGCGCCGCCGGCGCCCGGCTGATGGTGACGCCCGAGCTGGCGCTGGCCGGCTATCCGCCCGAGGATCTGCTGCTCAGGCCGGATTTCTACCGCGCCTGCGCGCGCACGCTGGAGGATCTGGCGCGCCGCATCGAGGGTATCGCCGTCGTCGTCGGCCATCCCGAGGAGCATTGCGGCGACTACTACAACGCCGCCTCCCTGCTGCAGGGCGGAAAGATTGCCGCCACCTACCGCAAGCACCGCCTGCCCAACTACGAGGTGTTCGACGAGCAGCGCTATTTCGCCGCCGGCCGCGAGCCCTGCGTGGTCGAGGTGAACGGGGTTCGCTGCGGCATCAACATCTGCGCCGACGTGTGGGAGCCGGGTGCGGCCGATGCCGCGCGAAGCGCCGGCGCCGAGCTGCTGCTGGCCCTCAATGCCTCGCCCTACCACATGAACAAGCAGGCGACGCGCTACGAGATACTGCGCGATCGAACGCGGGCTACCGCCATGCCGGTGCTGTACGTCAACCTGGTCGGCGGCCAGGACGAGCTGGTGTTCGACGGTGCCTCGTTCTGTCTCGACGGCGAGGGCAGGCTGACGCACCAGTTGCCGCACTTCGCCGAGGCCCTCGAGGTGGTCGACTACGCTGACGGCGCCCTGCGCGCCGGTGGCGTGGCATCCGCGCGTCCGATCGAGGCGGAGCTGTACGACGCCCTGGTGCTGGGCGTGCGCGATTACCTCGGCAAGAACGGCTTTCCCGGCGCCCTCATCGGCCTGTCGGGCGGCATCGACTCGGCGCTGACGCTGGCCATCGCCGTCGATGCGCTCGGCGCCGACAAGGTGCGCGCGGTGATGATGCCCTCGCCCTACACGGCGCAGATCAGCCTCGACGACGCGCGCGCCATGGCGCAGCGGCTTGGCGTGCGCTACGACGAGTTCCCCATCGCGCCGGCGATGCGGACTTTCGCGGCGATGCTGGAGAAGGAATTCGCCGGCAGGACCGCCGATACCACGGAAGAGAACCTGCAGGCGCGCATCCGCGGCATGATCCTCATGGCGCTGTCCAACAAATACGGCTCGATCGTGCTCACCACCGGCAACAAGAGCGAGATGGCGGTGGGCTACGCCACGCTCTACGGCGACATGGCGGGCGGCTTCGCCGTGATCAAGGACCTCTACAAGACCCTGGTCTATCGCGTCTCGCGCTACCGCAACAGCCTGGCGCCGGTGATCCCCGAGCGCATCATCACGCGGGCGCCCTCGGCTGAACTCAAGCCGAACCAGACCGACCAGGACACCCTGCCGCCCTACGAAGTGCTCGACGCCATCATCGAGGCCTACATGGAGCGCGACCTGAGCCCGCGCGAGATCGTCGAATTGGGCTATGCGGAGAACGACGTGCGCCGCACGGTGGCCATGCTGAAGCGCAGCGAGTACAAGCGGCGCCAGGCGCCCATCGGCATCCGCGTGACGAAGCGGGGCTTTGGCAAGGACTGGCGATATCCGATAACATCGGCCTATGCCGACGAATGGTAAGGAGCCAAAGCAATGAAAAAGATCGAAGCCATCATCAAGCCGTTTAAACTCGATGAAGTGCGCGAGGCGCTGTCGGAAGTCGGCGTCACCGGCCTGACCGTGACGGAAGTGAAGGGCTTCGGCCGCCAGAAGGGCCACACCGAGCTCTACCGCGGCGCCGAGTACGTGGTGGACTTCCTGCCCAAGATCAAGATCGAGGTGGTGGTGGCCGACGGTTCCGTCGAGCAGGCCATCGAGGCCATCATCAAGGCCGCCCGCACCGGCAAGATCGGCGACGGCAAGATCTTCGTCACGCCGGTCGAACAAATCGTGCGCATCCGCACCGGCGAGACGAACGAGTCGGCTATTTGAGGTAGCCGCGCGCCCGCAGCTGGGCGGCGTCGACCAGCATGGCGTGCTCGCCGAGATAGGGCTGGCTGAAGCGTGACGCGTCGCCCGCCCTGGGCGTGACGTAAATGATCAGCACGCCGTCCGGGTGCGCCGCGAACCAGGGCGCGATTTCCGTCGGTTCGAGCAACTCGTCGATCGGCTTTTCCAGTCGGCCGGCGAAGTGGAACTGGGCGTGGTAGAAGCCGTTGTTCGCCACCGGCACGCCGCGATCCTGCAACTTCCTGATCTCGCCGGCGATGGGGTGCACGTCATAGCGCTGCCACAGGTTGGCGGAAACGAAGCAGAGCGCCGCGACGTACAGCGACGCGCCCAGCAGCGCGAGCGCCGGCAGCCGCCGCCCTTCCGTCCGCCCCAGCCAGAACGCCAGGCCCGCGGCCAGCAACAGCGCCGCGCCCGGCCACCAGGGCGGGTTTTGCCACATGTCGAGCTTGCCCGACAGGCCTTCCAGGGCGAAATACACCATGACGGCGCCGGCCGCCGCCGCTGCCGCGGCCGGCAGCCATAGGGCGCCGTGGCGGCCACCGGCGAGCAGGCGACCGGCGAAGAGGGCGAAGGCGGGCAGGAGCGGCACCAGATAGTGGATCTGCTTGCCGCTGATGAACGAGAAGGCGACGAACACCGGCAGCAGCCAGGCCAGGCAGAAGCGCAGGCCGGTATCCAGCCCTTCGCGCCGCAGCGCCGCGAAGCGCCGCCACAGGCCCGGCCAGAGCAGCCAGGGGAAGAACAGGACCGGCGCAAGCGGCAGGTACCACCAGAACGGCCGCTTGTGGGCGAAGGAATCCGCCACGCGGCCGGCGGTCTGGCCCCAGAAGATCATGCGCCGGTACTCCTCCCCACCCTGGATCGCGGCGGGAATCGCCCAGGCCAGCGCGATGGCGGCGCCGCCGAGCACGGCCAGCAGCAGGCCGCCGTACCAGCGTTTCCAGGCCAGGCCCGGCCGCCACCAGGGCGCCAGCAGGCTTACCGCCAGCAGGTGCAGCAGGACGACCGGTCCCTTGGCCAGTACGCCGAAGCCGATGGCCAGCGCCAGCCAGGCGAAGCCTCGACTCATCCGTCCGTCTGCCGCGATGAGCAGGCCGCGCGCGCCGAGGAGCGCGAAGAAGGTCAGCATGACGTCGAACATGCCCGAGGTGGAGAAGAGCAGCCACAGCAGGCTGGAGGCGAGGATCCAGGCGGCGTTGCGGCCGGTCTGCGCCTCGGCCGGCCACAGGCGGCGCGCGAGGGACAGGGTGAGGGCGAGGCAGCCGAGGGAGAACAGCGGCGAGACCAGGCGCGGCCACCACTCATTGACGCCGGTGACGAGCCAGCCCAGGTTGTAGAGCCAGAACAGCAGCGGCGGCTTGTGGCTGTAGGGCTCGCCGTTCTTGAACAGCACCAGCCAGTCGCCGCGCAGCCACATTTCCCAGGCGACGCTGACGTAGCGCGTCTCGTCGATCGGCGCGAGCGGACGGCTGACCATCGCCACTGCGGCGAGAGCCGCCAGCAGCAGAACCGGGCCGAGGGGGAAAGTCAGCCTCTGCGGCCCGGCGAATGGCGCGATCATCCGAGATTGTCCAGGTATTTTTCGGCGTCGAGCGCCGCCATGCAGCCGGTGCCGGCGCTGGTGACGGCCTGCTTGTAGATCTGGTCCTGCACATCGCCGGCGGCGAAGATGCCGGGGATGCTGGTCTGCGTGGCGTTGCCGGCGCGGCCGCACTGCGTGACGAGGTAGCCCTTGTCCATCTCCAGCTGGCCGGCGAAGAGTTCGGTGTTGGGCTGGTGGCCGATGGCGATGAAGACGCCCTGAAGCCCGATGTCCTTCGTCGCGCCGGTCTTCACGTGCTTCACTCGCATGCCGGTGACGCCGCTCTTGTCGCCCAGCACTTCATCCAGCGTGCTGTCGAGCTCGAGCACGATGTTGCCGGCGCGCACCTTCTCCATCAGCTTGTCGATCATGATCTTCTCGGCGCGAAACTTGTCGCGGCGATGCACCAGCGTCACTTTCCTGGCGATGTTGGCGAGGTAGAGGGCTTCCTCGACCGCGGTGTTGCCGCCGCCGATGACGGCGACCTCCTGGCCCTTGTAGAAGAAGCCGTCGCAGGTGGCGCAGGCGGAGACGCCGCGCCCCGAGAAGGCCTCCTCGGAGGGCAGGCCGAGATATTTCGCCGTGGCGCCGGTGGCGATGATGAGGGCGTCGCAGGTGTAGCTGCCGCTGTCGCCGACGAGGGTGAAGGGCTTCTCCTGCAGCTTTGCCGTGTGGATGTGGTCGAAGACGATCTCGGTGTTGAAGCGTTCGGCGTGCTTCTGGAAGCGCGCCATCAGGTCGGGCCCCATGACGCCGTCGGCGTCGGCCGGCCAGTTGTCCACCTCGGTGGTGGTCATCAGCTGGCCGCCCTGGGCGAGGCCGGTGACGAGCAGCGGCTTCAGGTTGGCGCGGGCGGCATACACGGCGGCGGTGTAGCCGGCCGGGCCGGAGCCGAGGATGAGCAGGCGGGCGTGGCGGGTCTGGGCGGTCATGACGGTCTCGGAGGATTGGATTTCGCGGTTGCGAAATTATACTGGAGGCCGGCCCGGCGGCCCTATAATGGCGCCGTGCTCGACAACAAGAATGCGCGGTTCGAGTCGCGAGAAGGAACAAGCATGACGCAACATGGCGGCGTCACCGCCGACGCCCTGCGCACGATGCCCATCTTCGAGTCGCTGTCGGTCGAGCGGCTGGTGCCGATCGTCCGCGTCGCCGTGTTCCGCAAGGTGCCGCGCGGCACCACCATCCTGCACGCCGGCGACCGCACGGACTTCGTCTACTTCATCCTCTCCGGCGCGCTCAAGGTGCTGGTCTCGGACGAGGAGGGACGCGAGGTGATCCTCTCCAACCTCGGCGCCGGCGAGTTCTTCGGCGAGATGGGGGTGATCGACGACAACCCGCGCTCGGCCACCGTGGCGGCGACCTCGCCGTGCGAACTGGTGGTGATCTCGAAGGCGGACTTCAAGCGCTGCCTGGCCGAGAACTTCGACGTCTCGCTCTGCATCATGCGCAGCCTGGTCAAGCGCCTGCGCACGGCCGACCGCAAGATCGAAAGCCTGGCGCTGATGGACGTCTATGGCCGCGTCGCCCGCCTGCTGCTGGAAATGGCGGAGGAGGACGACCAGGGGCGGCAGGTGGTCAAGCGCAAGATCTCCAAGCAGGACATCGCCAAGATGATCGGCGCCTCGCGCGAGATGGTCAGCCGCGTCATGAAGGACCTCAGCCTGCGGGGCCTGATCGAGGAAGGCGACGGCCGCATCCTGCTGCGCGAGAAGCTGCACCTGATCTGAGCTAAGGCGGGTTTCCCGGGCGTATAATTCCAGGCATCGCCCGGCTCGTGCCCGTCAACTGTCAAGCGTGCAAGAAAAAACCGCCCCCACACCCCTGCCGGAAAAGATCGTCGCCCTGCTGCAGGAGGCACGCTGGCTGGTGCTGGGGGTGCTGGCCCTCTACCTCGGCCTGATCCTCTTCGGCTACAGCAAGGCCGATCCCGGCTGGTCGCATGCCGCCCAGGTCGATCGCATCGCCAACCCGGGCGGGCGCGTCGGCGCCTGGCTGGCCGACCTGCTGCTCTATCTCTTCGGCGTTTCCGCCTGGTGGTGGGTGCTGTTCCTGATCTTCCTGGTGATCTGGGGCTACCGCCGCATCGAGGGTTTTTTCCACACCGACCGGCGCCCGTTCTTCATCGCGCTGTCCGGCTTCATCGTCCTGCTGGCCGCCTCGAGCGGCCTCGAGGCGCTGCGCTTTTACAGCATGAAGAAGCCGCTGCCGCTCGACCCGGGCGGCATGCTCGGTTTCGAGGTGAGCCGGCTCTTCGCGCAGTTCTTCGGCTTCACCGGCGGCACCCTGCTGCTCATCGCGCTGTTCGTCGCCGGCCTGTCGATTTTCACCGGAATGTCCTGGCTCAAGTTCATCGAGCGCCTCGGCGCGCTGCTCGAGGGCCTCTGGTCCGGCGGCATCGGCCTTTACCAGCGCTGGCAGGACCGGCGCATCGGCCGCGAGGTGGCGCAGCAGCGCGAGGCGGTGGTCGAAGTCGAGCGCAAGCGCATCGAGGAATTTCACGTCGAGCCGATTCGCATCGAACCGGCGGAAGTGACCATCCCGAAGTCGACGCGGCGCGAGAAGGAGCGCCAGGCGCCGCTGTTCTTCGATGCCCCGGGCGGCGCGCTGCCGCCGCTCCATCTGCTCGATGAGCCCGCACACGATGTCGAGCCGCCCTCGGCCGAAACGCTCGAATTCACCTCGCGGCTCATCGAAAGGAAACTCGCCGATTTCGGCGTGCAGGTGAAGGTGCTCGCCGCCTATCCCGGGCCGGTCATCACGCGCTACGAGATCGAGCCGGCCGTGGGCGTCAAGGGCGCGCAGATCGTCAACCTGGTGAAGGACATCGCGCGAGCGCTGTCCGTGGTGAGCGTGCGCGTCGTCGAGACCATCCCCGGCAAATCCTGCATGGCGCTGGAACTGCCCAACCCGAAGCGGCAGACGGTGCGCCTGTCGGAGATCCTCGGCTCCAAGGCCTACCACGCCATGCACTCGCCGCTGACCATCACGCTGGGCAAGGACATCGGCGGCGCGCCGGTCGTGGTGGATCTGGCCAAGATGCCGCACCTGCTCGTGGCCGGCACGACCGGCTCGGGCAAGTCGGTCGGCATCAACGCCATGATCCTGTCGCTGGTGTACAAGTCGGAGCCGGCCGACGTGCGCCTGATCCTGGTCGATCCGAAGATGCTGGAGCTGTCGGTCTACGAGGGCATCCCGCACCTGCTGGCGCCGGTGGTGACCGACATGAAGCACGCCGCCAACGCCCTGCAGTGGTGCGTCGCCGAGATGGACCGCCGCTACCGCTTCATGTCGGCGCTCGGCGTGCGCAATCTCTCCGGCTACAACGGCAAGATCAGGGACGCCGCGAAGGCCGGTGCGCCCGGGCCCGGGTACATTCCGAATCCCTTCTCGCTCACGCCGGAGAGCCCGGAGCCGCTCACCACGCTGCCTTACGTCGTGGTGATCATCGACGAGCTGGCCGACCTGATGATGGTGGCCGGCAAGAAGGTCGAGGAACTCATCGCGCGCCTGGCGCAGAAGGCGCGCGCCGCCGGCATCCACCTCGTGCTGGCGACGCAGCGGCCGTCGGTGGACGTCATCACCGGCCTCATCAAGGCCAACATCCCGACGCGCATCTCCTTCCAGGTGTCGAGCAAGGTCGACTCGCGCACCATCCTCGACCAGATGGGCGCCGAGGCGCTGCTCGGCCAGGGCGACATGCTCTACCTCGCGCCGGGCAGCGGCGTGCCGGTGCGCGTGCACGGCGCCTTCGTCGCCGACAGCGAGGTGCACGCGGTGGTCGACTACCTGAAGAAGACCGGCCAGCCGGAGTACGTCGAGGGCATCCTCGATGCGCCGGAGGGCGATGGCGGCGAGGGTCTGTCCGGGGAGGGCGGGGCCGATGCCGAGGCCGACCCGCTCTACGACCAGGCGGTCGAGGTGGTGCTGAAGACGCGCCGTCCCTCCATCTCGCTGGTGCAGCGGCACCTGCGCATTGGCTACAACCGCGCCGCCCGCCTCATCGAGCAGATGGAGCGCGCCGGGCTGGTGACGCCGATGGGCGCCAACGGCAACCGCGAGGTGGTGGTGCCGGCGCGGGAGAGCTGATGCGCCTGGCTGCCATACTCCTGTTTGCCTTGCTGCCGGTCGTGGCCGAGGCCGCCGCGCTCGACAGGCTGAAGGCCTTTCTCGAGCAGACGAAAAGCGGCAAGGCCGATTTCATCCAGACCGTGGTGCCGAAGAGCGGCCGCAAGCCCCAGCTTGCCGCCGGCAGCATGATGTTCTCCCGCCCCGGCAAGTTCCGCTGGACCTACGACAAACCTTACTACCAGCTCATCGTCGGCGACGGCGAGAAGCTGTGGGTCTACGACCGCGACCTCAACCAGGTGAGCATCAAGAAAATGGCCGCCGCGCTGGGCGGCAGCCCGGCCGCGCTGCTCGCCGGCGACAACGCGCTGGAGAAGAATTTCGACCTGAAGGAAGGCGGCACGGCGGACGGTATCGAGTGGGTCGATGCCCAGCCGAAGAACCAGGATGCCGGTTTCCAGTTCCTGCGCATCGGCTTCGTCGGCGACACGCTGCGGGCGATGGAACTCACCGACAGCTTCGGCCAGGTGACGATCATCGGCTTCGACAGGTTCGAGCGCAATCCGCAACTCCCCGCCGGCCAGTTCCGCTTCACGCCGCCCAAGGGCGCCGACGTCCTCGGCGAGTGAGCGTGAGCACCGCCCGCCGGGCCGCCCCAAGAGCGGTGCAGCCAGCCACATGGAGCCGCTCAGCGGCGAACCACCGTCACCCCCTTCCCCGGGGAAGGGGGCTTGGGGGGAAGGGGGGCGCGTGACCGACCTGTTCGAGAAGAAGCCGCACGCGCCGCTCGCCGAGCTGATGCGGCCGCGCACGCTCGACGAGGTGGTCGGCCAAACCGACCTGCTCGGCCCGGGCAAGCCCCTGCGCCTGGCCTTCGAGTCGAGGACGCCGCACTCCATGATCCTCTGGGGCCCGCCCGGCGTCGGCAAGACGACGCTGGCGCGCCTGATGGCGGAGGCCTTCGACGCCGAGTTCATCGCCCTTTCGGCGGTGTTCTCCGGCGTCAAGGATATCCGCGAGGCGGTGAGCCGCGCCGAGCTGACGCTGGCGAGCAGCGGCCGCCACACCATCCTCTTCGTCGACGAGGTGCACCGCTTCAACAAGGCACAGCAGGACGCCTTCCTGCCCTACGTCGAGCAGGGCCTCATCACCTTCATCGGCGCCACCACCGAGAACCCGTCCTTCGAGGTGAACGGCGCGCTGCTCTCGCGCGCCGCGGTGTACGTGCTGAAGAGCCTCAGCGAAGCTGAACTCGGCGAGCTCTTCGAGCGCGCCCGCACGAAAGCCTTCCCCGAGCTGGCATTCGACGAGGGCGCGAAGAGCCGGCTGGTCGGCCTCGCCGACGGCGACGCGCGGCGCCTGTTGAACGCGCTGGAGATCGTCCACACGGCGGCGACGACCGCGGAGCGCCGTGCCGTGGACGCTGACTTTCTGCAGGGCGCGCTGGCGAAGAACCTGCGCCGCTTCGACAAGGGCGGCGACGCCTTCCACGACCAGATCTCGGCCCTGCACAAGTCGGTACGCGGCTCGAACCCGGACGCCTCGCTCTACTGGCTGGTGCGCATGCTCGATGGCGGCGCCGACCCGCTCTACATGGGCCGCCGCATCGTGCGCATGGCGACGGAGGACATCGGCCTGGCCGATCCGCGCGCGCTGCAGATCGCGCTGAATGCCGTCGAGACCTACGAGCGGCTCGGTTCGCCGGAAGGGGAGCTGGCGCTGGCCGAGGCGGTGATCTTCATGGCCTGCGCCGCCAAGTCGAACGCCGTCTACGTCGCGTATAATTCGGCGCGGAAATTCGTCGTCGAGGACGGTTCGCGCGAGGTGCCGGTGCATCTGCGCAACGCGCCGACCAGGCTGATGAAGGAGCTCGGCTATGGGCGCGAATACCGCTACGCGCACGACGAGCCGGAAGCCTACGCCGCGGGCGAGGATTATTTCCCGGAAGGCATGCCGAAGGTAAGCTGGTACAAACCGACGGCGCGCGGGCTGGAAGCGCAGATCGCCGAGAAGCTGGCGCATTTGCGCGAGCTCGACAAGAAGCACGGCAAGAAATAAAAGTCAGTCTCCACAGCACGGCGATTTCGCCGCAATCGACAGGAAGCCATCATGCTCGACATCCAACTCCTGCGCAGCCAGCCGGCCGAAGTCGCGGCGCGGCTCGCCGGCCGCGGCGCAGCCTTCGACGTCGCCGCCTTCCAGGCGCTGGAGGACGAGCGCAAGGGGCTGCAGGTGCGCACCCAGGAGCTGCAGGCGAAGCGCAATGCGCTCTCCAAGCAGATTGGCCAGTTGAAATCCAAGGGCGAGGACACCGCCGCCGTGATGCAGGAAGTGGCCGGCCTCGGCGACGAGCTGAAGGCGAACGAAGAGGCGCTGGCGGATCTGCTCAACCGCATCAACGTCTTCGTCTCGGTCATCCCCAACCTGCCGCACGAGAGCGTGCCGGTCGGCAGGTCGGAGGTCGACAACGTCGAGGTGAAGCGCTGGGGCACGCCGCGCAGTTTCGATTTCACGGTGAAGGACCACGTCGACCTCGGCGAGGCGCTGGGCGGCATCGACTTCGATGCGGCGACGAAGATCAGCGGCGCGCGCTTCTCGCTCATGAAGGGCCCCGTCGCGCGCCTGCATCGCGCCCTTGCCCAGTTCATGCTGGACGTGCACACCCAGGAGCACGGCTACACCGAGGTGTATGCGCCGTATCTCGTCAACGGCAACAGCCTGTTCGGCACCGGCCAGCTGCCGAAATTCCACGAGGATCTTTTTCACATCAAGGACGACGGCTGGTTCCTCATCCCGACGGCGGAAGTGCCGGTGACCAACATCGTGCGCGACACGATCGTCGACCTGGCGCAGATGCCGCTGAAGTTCGTCTGTCACACGCCGTGCTTCCGCCGCGAGGCCGGTTCCTACGGCAAGGACACGCGCGGCATGATCCGACAGCACCAGTTCGACAAGGTCGAGCTGGTGCGGATCGAGACGCCGGAGCGTTCCTGGGATGCGCTTGAGGAACTGACGCGCCACGCCGAGATCATCATCGAGAAGCTGGCGCTGCCCTACCGCCGCGTCGCGCTGTGCACCGGCGACATGGGTTTCTCCTCGGCCAAGACCTACGACCTCGAGGTGTGGCTGCCGGGGCAGAGCGCCTACCGCGAGATATCCTCCTGCAGCAACTTCGAGGCCTTCCAGTCGCGCCGCATGCAGGCGCGCTTCCGCGGCGAAAAGGGCAAGCCGGAGCTGGCGCACACCTTGAACGGCTCCGGCCTCGCCGTCGGCCGCACGCTCGTCGCCGTGCTGGAGAACTATCAGCGCGCCGACGGCAGCGTCGAAGTGCCGACGGCGCTGCGTCCCTACATGGCCGGTCGGGAAGTCATAGACAGGGCCTGAGGGCTGACCGCCGACGGTTCGAAGCGGCGCAGGATGTCGTAGTAGTTGCGGATGTTCTCCGTCATGATGACGGCCTCGCCGCCGCGCGCCGCGCCGCTCTTCAGCCGGGCGTAATACTCCGGCCTCGCCAGCAGCGGCAGCACCTGCTTCATCTCGTACCAGGAGTTCGGGTCGCGCTTCACCAGCTCGGCAATGAAACGCGCGCCGTTGAGGTGGCCCATGCCCAGGTTGTAGGCGGCGACGGCGAGCCAGGTGCGGTCGGGTTCCGCCACCTCCTGCGGCAGTTGCTCCTTCAGATCGACGAGGTAGCGCGTGCCGGCGAGGATGCTCTGGCGCGCGTCGAGCCGGTCCGTCACGCGCAGGCGGTCGGCGGTGTCCTCGGTCAGCATCATCATGCCGCGCACGTTGGTGTATGAGGTGGCGAGCGGATCCCAGTGCGATTCCTGGTAGGCGAGCGCGGCGAGAAGACGCCAGTCGATGCCGTGGATGTCCTGCGCATCGACGAAATGGCGCCGGTAGTGGGGCAGGACGCTGTGCATTCTTTCGAAGAAGCGCTCGATGTCGCCGGCGCTCAGGCGATGCACGTGACCGAAATAGCGGTCCACGAGGCGCTCCAGCGTGCCGTCCTGCCGTATCCGCCCGAGAAAGGTCTCCGCCTTTTCCAGGAGCGCATCGCCGCCGTCGGCGGGGAACGCCCAGCCCGAAGCGACGATGGCGCGGCCGTCGTGTTCGTCGCCCGCTTCGGACGGCAGGACGTCGTCGAGCGGCGCCGGCGCCGGCTTCAGCTCGCCGGCCGGCCGGGTGAAGCGCAACGCGGGATGCTCGTCAGGCGCCAGGCCGGCCGCGGCCAGATGGGCGCGGCCGCGCGTGAGGATGCGCGCGGCTTCGGCGCTGTCGTAGGCCACGATGAAACGCGCCTCGACGCCGAGTTCCCCGGCAAAGCGCACGGCCAGGTCGTGGGCAAAGCCGGCAGCCCGGCCCTCGCCATCGACCCGGTAGGTGGCGAGCCCCTCGCGCGTGACGACCACCAGCTTGCCGAGCTGCGCGGGTGGCGGCAGCGGCGCGTCGCCGCAGGCGGCGAGCAGGGACAGCAGGATTGCGGCAAGCAGCGAACGCATGCGCCCCCTTGATCGAGGAGGGGAAACCGGCTCCCCCGCATCGCATCGGGAGGGGGATTGGTGTAGAATGCGCGCCTCCGGAGAGGTGGCAGAGTGGTCGATTGTACCTGACTCGAAATCAGGCGTAGGTGCAAGCCTACCGTGGGTTCGAATCCCACCCTCTCCGCCAGCCCCCTAGTATCCATGCGGTATTCAGAGGGGTTCCGGAAAATACCCATCATCAGACCCACCTAATCGCTTGCGCTTGCGTGAGATCGTCGGCTTTCTCGCCGGCATGTTTAGCGCCTTTGAATTTCCCAACCTTCCGTGCTGCACAGACTGATTTTCAGTAGGCCCATGGCCGAGACCGGGGGGGTAGTCATCGTCAGGGGGGTGGCGCTAATCCGGAGCCAATGACAAGCCGGGGGTAGGGGTGGG
>VGHJ01000052.1 GCA_016868295.1 Betaproteobacteria bacterium
CGCCGCCCAATCGGCCGACGACTTCGAGGCGCTGCTGCCCTGGCGCCTGACGACCGGCCGCTGATACCACAACCAGTCACTTCTTCGCCGCCGCAAACGTCAAGAGCGGTGTCAATAGAGCGCTTACCAACGAATGCCTGATCGAATACATCGCCGGCCGGCTCGATGTTGCAAGGGCAAGCGTCGCGCTGGCGAGCGGGGCCGCATCGCGCCGCAAGCGGTTGCGGATCAGCGGGGTGTCGATCGAAAAAGTGGAAAGCCTGCTCGCCTAGCGGCCGTTCTCGTAGGCCACGTGGCCGTCGAGCAGGGTGTAGCGCACGCGCCCGGGCAGGGTCATGCCGAGGAAGGGCGAGTTCTTGCCCTGGCTCTTGAGGACTTCGCGCGACACGGTGAAGCCGACCGCAGGATCGAACAGGCACAGGTCCGCCGCGGCGCCGACGGACAGGCGGCCGGCTGCGATGCCGAGCACCCGCGCCGGATCGCTGGTGACGCGGGCCAGCGCCGAGACCAGCGGCAGGCCTGCCTCCGCCGCCCATCTCAGGGTGAGCGGCAACAGCAGTTCCAGCCCCGTGGCGCCCGGCTCCGCCTCGCCGAAGGGCAGCTGCTTGGCGTCGTCGTCGACCGGCGTGTGGTCGGAGCAGAGGGCATTCACGGCGCCCTCCGCCAGGCCGCGGCGCAGGGTGTCCCGATCCTGCGCGCCGCGCAACGGCGGCACGAGATTGGCGTGGGGATTGAAGTAGCCGATGTCGCGATCGGACAGGTGCAGGTGGTTGATCGACATGTCGCAGGTCACGGCGATGCCGCTGGCCCGCGCGGCGACGATCATGTCGAGCGCGGCGGCGCTCGAGATGCGCGTGACGTGGATGCGGGCGCCCGTGTCGCGCGCCAGGTGCAGCAGGGTGGCCAGCGCGATCGTCTCGGCGCTGACGGGAATCCCGGTCAGGCCGAGCCGCGTCGCCACCTCGCCGTCGTGCGCGACGCCGCCCCTGCCGAGGAAGGGGTCCTGCGCCTGCAGCCAGACGGGAAAATCGAAGGTCGCCGCGTACTGCATGGCGCGCATCAGGACCTGGGTGTCGGTCACCGGCGCGTGGGCCTGGCCGAAGGCGACGCAGCCGGCTTCGTGGAGCTCGGCCATCTCGGTCAGCCGCTCGCCGGCCAGGCCGACGGTGAGCGCGCCGACCGGATAGACGTGGGCGAAATTCGGATGGCGCGCGCGATGCTTGAGCATTTCCACCAGGCCCGGCTCGTCGAGCGGCGGGTCGGTATCGGGCGGGCAGGCCAGACTGGTGACGCCGCCCGCCGCCGCCGCGGCCATCTCGGACTCCAGCGTCGCCTTGTACTCGAAACCCGGCTCGCGCAGCCGCGCAGCCAGATCGATGAGGCCGGGGCAGACGATCAGGTCCGTGGCGTCGATGACGCGGTTGGCGGCGAACCCCTCGGGCGCCGCGCCGATGCCGGCGATCCTGCCGGCGGCGATGAAGACGTCCTTCTGCGCGTCGGTGCCGCTGGCGGGGTCGATCAGGCGGCCGTTCCTGATATGAATCTTCATCGCGTCAGCTCCCCGCCAGCATGCTCATCACCGCCATGCGCACGGCGATGCCGAAGGTCACCTGGGGCAGGATCACGGCGTTCGGACCGTCGGCCACGGCCGAATCGATCTCGACGCCGCGGTTCATCGGGCCGGGGTGCATCACGATGGCATCGGGCCTGGCGCAGGCCAGCTTCTCCGCCGTCAGGCCGTAGTACTTGAAGAACTCCTGCGGGCTGGGCAGCAGCGCGCCCTGCATGCGCTCGTTCTGCAGCCGCAGCATCATCACCACATCGACGTCCCGGAGCCCGGCGCGCATGTCGTGGAAGACGCGCACGCCCATCCGGTCGATATCGGTCGGCATCAGCGTCTTCGGGCCGATGACGCGGATCTCCGGCACGCCCAGCGTGGCCAGCGCCTGGATCTGCGATCGCGCCACGCGCGAATGCAGCAGGTCGCCGACGATAGCCACCGCGAGGCGGGTGAAATCCTTCTTGTAGTGGCGGATGGTGTACATGTCGAGCAGGCCCTGCGTCGGATGGGCATGGCGTCCGTCGCCGGCGTTGATGACATGGATGTGGTCGAGGCCCATGGCCGCCAGGTGCCGGGCCATGAGGAAGGGCGCCCCGCTCGAAGCGTGCCGCACGACGAACATGTCGGCCTGCATCGCGCACAGGTTGTCGACCGTGTCGAGCAGGGTTTCGCCCTTGGCGGTCGAGGAGGTGCTGATGTTGAGGTTGATGACGTCGGCGGAGAGCCGCTTGGCGGCGATCTCGAAGGTGGTGCGCGTGCGCGTCGAGTTCTCGAAGAACAGGTTGAACACGCTCTTGCCGCGCAGCAGCGGCAGCTTCTTCACTTCGCGCTCGGCCACTTCTGTGAAGGGCGCGGCGGTGTCGAGGATGGCCGTCAGGATCTCGCGCGGCAGGCCCTCGATGGTGAGCAGGTGCTGCAGTTCGCCGTGGCTGTTGAGCTGCGGATTACGCATCGATCAGCCTCAGGGTCAGGATGCCCGCGCCGCTGCGCTCCAGCTGCAGGTTCTGTGCGGGCGGCAATGCCAGTTCGTGGGCGCTCCAGCGCGGACACACCGGCAGTTCGCGCCCGCCCCGGTCCACCAGCACGGCCAGGTCGATGCGCGCCGGGCGGCCGTAGTCGAAAATCTCGTTCATGGCGGCGCGGATGGTACGGCCCGTGTAGAGCACGTCGTCGACGATGACGATGGGCCGGTCCTCGACGTCGAAGGGGATGTCGGATTTTTTCAGCTGGGGATGCAGCCCGCTGCGGTTGAAATCGTCGCGGTAGAAGGCCACGTCGATCGAGCCGAGCGGGGTCTTCAGGCCGAGCGTGGCGTGCAGGCGCTCCGCCACCCAGACGCCGCCGGTATGGATGCCGACCAGCGCCGTATCCGGATGCAGCCCGGGGCGGATGCTTTCCGCCAGCGCGCGGCAGAGCTGCTCGGCGTCAGGCAAGGCCATCGAAATAATCCTGCAGGATGTGTTGTGCCGCCAGGGCATCGACGGCCTCCTTGCGCGTCCGCCAGTCGAGTCCGGCGTCGCGCAGTTCCTCTTCCGCGGCAGCGGAGGTCAGGCGCTCGTCGACCAGCGCCACGGGCAGGCCGAAGCGTCCGGCGAGCTGGTTGGCGAAGCGCCGGCAGCGCGCCGTCAGGGCATGCTCGGCGCCATCGAGCGTAAGCGGCAGGCCCACCACCAGCTGCGCCGGCTGCCATTCCTGGATCAGGCGCGCCACGGCGGCAAAGCGCGCTTCGTTCGTTTCGGCCCGAATGGCAGTCAGCGCCCTGGCCTTGCCGAGGAGAACTTCCCCGAGGGCGACGCCGATGCGCTTGAGACCGAAATCGAATGCGAGGACGGTGCCGCTGGCGGCACGCGAGATGGGGCGGGAAGGCTGGGGGGAAACCATTAAAAACGGCATTGTACGCGCAATGCCGCCCCGTTTGCCAGCTTCGGGCCTGTTCTCAACGAGAACGGGCCCTAGGCATGCCCCGCCACGTCGGACAGGTTGGCCAGGTCGAAACCGAGCAGTTGCATGGCGGCCGGCAGGCGTTCCTCGGGGGACAGGTCGAAAATGATGCGGGGATCGGCCGCCACGGTCAGCCAGGCGTTCTGCCCGAGTTCGTATTCGAGCTGGCCGGCGGCCCAGCCGGCATAGCCGAGGGTGACGAGGAACTCCTCCGGCTCGCCCGCGCTGCCGACGGACTGGAGAATGTCGCGCGAACTGGTCAGGCCCAGCTCGTCCCTGACCGGCAAGGTCGCCTGCCATTGCCCAAGCGGCCGATGCAGGACGAAGCCCCGATCGGTCTGCACCGGACCGCCGAACATCACCGGCAGGGCGGCGAATCGCGTCGTTTCGAGCGGGATGTCGATCCGTTCGAACAGCGTCTCCAGAGTCATGTCGAGCGGCCGATTGACGACGATGCCCAGCGCGCCCTGCTCGTTGTGCTCGCAGATGTAGGTCAGCGTGCGGGCGAAATTCGGGTCGACCATGGCGGGCATGGCGATGAGGAAATGATGCGTCAGATTGACGGCAGGCTGGACCACGGAATGATTGTAATCCGCACTGCGCCGGCCGTCCAAGGGACGGCGCTCAAGCCGTGGCGGCTGCGCTCCGGCGGGTATAACCGGCGATCAGGCCGAGCAGCTCTTCTTCCTGATAGGGTTTGCCGAGATAGTGGTTGACGCCGATTTCCCTGGCGTAATTGCGGTGCTTTTCCGCCGTACGCGAAGTGATCATGATGATCGGCACGTTCTTCAGCCGCGCATCGGCGCGCACGTTGCGGGTCAGGTCGAAGCCGTCCATGCGCGGCATCTCGATGTCGACCAGCATCACGTCCGGCACGATGTCGAGCAACTGCTCGAGAGCATCGACGCCGTCCTTGGCGGCCAGCACGTGATAGCCCTCGCGCGAAAGCAGCCGTCCGGCGATCTTGCGCACCGTCAGCGAGTCGTCGACGATCATCACCGTCGGCAAGCGCGGTCCGGCCGGGGCCTCGGCCACCGGAACGACAGCCGGCTGGACCAGGGTCCTGATCTCGCGGCTGGCGAGCGCGATCGGATTGAGGATCAGCACCACCTCGCCGTCGCCCAGCACCGTGGCGCCGGCAATGCCGATCACCCGCGCCAGCTGGGGCCCGATGTTCTTGATCACGACTTCCTGGTTGCCGCGCAGCTGATCCACCTGCACCGCCACGCGCTGAGCGCCGGCGCGCAGGAGCAGCACCGAATAGCGGCGCTGCTGCTCGGGCACGGCATTCGGGTCGCCGAGCAGGCGCGGCAGGTAATGGTAGGGGTAGCGGTTGCCCAGCCATTCCGCCGCCCCTTCGGCGCGGATGGCGTTGACCGCCCCTTCCTTGAGTTCCATCACCTGCTCGACCATCACCGACGGAATCGCATAGGTCCGCCCGCCGCCCCTGACCAGCAGCGCCTGGGCCACGGCCAGGGTGAGTGGCAGGTAGATGCGGAAGCGCGCGCCCTTGCCGGCCGTGGAGGTGACCTCGATGCGGCCGCCGAGCTGGGCGGTCTCCGACTTCACCACATCCATGCCGACGCCGCGACCGGCGATTTCGGTCAGTTCCCTGGCGGTCGAAAAACCCGGGTGGAAAATCAAATCCGTCAGCGCCGCGTCCTCGATCGCCTGGTCCGGGCCGATCAGGCCCTGCTCGATCGCCTTGTTGCGGATGCGCTCGAAATTCAGCCCTGCGCCATCGTCGACCATGTCGATCACGACCTCGTTGCCCTCCTGGGACAGCGACAGGCTGATCTGCCCGATCTCGGCCTTGCCGCCGGCGAGCCGCTGTCCGGTCTCCTCGATGCCGTGCGTAATGGCATTGCGCAGCAGATGCTCGAGCGGGCCGGTCATCTTCTCCAGCACCGAGCGGTCCAGTTCGACCTGGCCGCCGCGGATGTCGAGGTTGGCCTTCTTGCCCAGTTCCTTCGCCGTCAGCCGGACGATGCGGTAGAGGCGGTCGGCCATGGCATTGAAGGGCACCATGCGCACGCCCATCAGGGCCTGCGACAGATCGCGATTCTGCCGTGCCTGGCTGACGATGGCGGCGTCGGCGTGATCGAGGTTGCGCAGCAGGTTGTGCTGCACGGTGGTCACGTCGTTCACGCTCTCGGCCATCATCCGCGTGATTTCCTGGAAGCGCGTAAAGCGGTCGAATTCCAGGGGGTCGAACTCCAGGTGGGCTTCCTGCGCCATGGCCAGGCGCGACTGCATCTGCGATTCGGCCTGGATCTCGATCTCGCGCAGCTGGCCGCGCAGGCGGATGACGTTTTCCGTCAGGTCCAGCAGCGAGCCGCGCAGCGCACGCATCTCGCCCTCGATGCGGGAACGGGCGATGGACAGTTCGCCCGCCTCGTTCACCAAGCGGTCGATCAAATCGGCGCGCACGCGCAGCATGGCGCGCGCGGCGGCGGCCTCGGCCTCGATTGCCTCCGCTGGAGCGGCTTGCGCGGTCTCAGGCGCCGCCTCGGCGATTATCGCTTCCTCCTCGACGACGCCGGCTGCGCGCTTCTGCAAGCCATCCATCAGGAAGTTGGCGCGGTCGAAGGAGGTGTCCAGATCCTCGAGGAACTCGGGCGTGATCGCGGAAACGGCGAGGGCGTTCTCGATGCGCGATTCCATGTTGTGCACGAGTTCGCCCATGCCCATGGCGCCGGCCATGCGCGCGCTCCCCTTGAGCGTGTGGAGCAGGCGCGTCAGCGCACCGGCGGCCTGCGGGTCGTCCGGCGCGGCATGCCAGTTGCGCAACTCGATGCCGATTTCGCGGATCAGGTCGACCGCCTCTTCCAGGAAAATCGGCAGCAGCTGCTCGTCCAGGTCGTCCTGCAGCCGCAGCTTGCGCCGCTCGGCGCCCGCTTCGGCCGACTCCGCCGTGGGCGCAACAGGGGCCGCGACGGGCGCCGGCGATGCGGCCGAGAGCAGCGTTTCGGGCGCGGGCGTTTCCTCTGCCGCCTGCGTTTCGACAGGGGGCTCGATGGCCATGACCTCGACCGGTGCAGGCGCCTCGGGCAACCCGATGTCCTGCGTCACTTCCGGCTCGAAGGGCGACACGATGCTCAACTCGACGACAGCGGGCTGCGTTGCCAGGGCGACCGCATCGAGCTCGGCGCCCAGCCCGTCGGCCTCGTGCGGCAGACGCAACTCGGCCACCGCGGCAATCATGGCATCGAGCGTGGATATGGCCGTGCCGAGCAGGCCGATCTGCCCGGTGTTGCAGGTCTGGCCGCTGCGCGAGAGTCGCAACAGCGCATGCTCGAGCGACTGCGCCAGCCGGCTGGCCGGCTCGACGCCCACGGTGCCGGAAATTCCGGCCAGCGTGTGCGCGGCGCGCACCATGGGGTCCGGCGGCACCTGCGGCGTCAGCTTGAGTGCGTTCAGATCCAGCCGCAGCGCGGCCAGGTGGGTGCGCGCCTCGCCGACATACATGTCGTAGAGCGAACGGGAAACGACCGCGTCGCCCAGCATGACCGTGTCGTCGGCCGGCGGCATTTCGATCACTTCCTCGACCAGCGGCGCCCCGGACTTGATGCACTCGGCCAGCTTCACCAACGCCGCCGCATCCTTGTGCGTGCCGCCACCGGCTTCCAACTGCTCGACCCAGGCCGAAAACAAGGAATGCGCCTCTGCGATGAGCCGATACAGGTCGGGCGTGGCGTCCTGCTCGGATTGCAGCCACTTGTTCATGACCTGCTCGATCGCCCAGGCGGTTTCGCCCAGCTCGGACAGCCCTACCATGCGGCCGCTGCCTTTCAGCGTGTGAAAGCCGCGGCGGATGGCCGTCAGGCAATCGTGATTGTGCGGCTCGCCGCGCGACAGCCCCAGATGCTCGCTGATGGTGCCGAGCACCTCTTTCGCCTCTTCGAGGAAGATGGCGAGCAGTTCGGCATCGATCTCCTCGCTCGGCGCCTCGGCGAGGCGCAAGGTTTCGGCCGAGGGCGCGGCCACCTCCACAGGCGCCGCCGGAGCGACGCGCGCGACCGCTTCCTCGAAGCGCGCCCCGACCACGGTCGCCTTCTGCGTCGAAGCCAGCGCGGCCAGGGCGGCCTTGGCCTCCTCCTCGAGCTTGGCATCGGCCACCAGGCTGGCATCCTGTCGTATCGTCTCCAGGTGCTGCTTGAGGTCCTCGCGCACGCCCTCGTCCTCGGGCTTTTCGCGCAATGCATCGACCAACGCCTGCGCTTCGCGCTTCTGTTGCTCCAGTTCCGCCTCGACCGACGGCGCCGGCACTTCCTCGATTTCCTCCGCCGCCGCAGTCTGTCGGGGCTGCACCGGCCGGAGGATTTCATCCAGGTCGGCGGGGCCGTGCTGCAGGGCGTCGACGAAGAAGCCGAGGCCGGAGAGGCTGTGCGCGACTTCCTCGAATTCCTTCTGCTCGGGCAGGGCGTCGGGCACGGCGAAGGATTTGATGCGTTCCTCGCATTTGCGCAGCAGGGCGACCGCCTTGTCCTGGCCGAGAATGATCAGCGCGCCCTCGATCTGCTTGAGGGGGCCGGACAGCGCCGCAAGCTCTTCGCGGCGGCTGGTGTCGCGGAAGAAGGCGTCCAGCGCCTGCTCCACCTGGGCCAGATTGTTCAGGATTTCGCGCGCCACCTGGCTCATCATCAGGCGCTCCTGGGCGCGGCGCGACATCTCGTCCAGCAGCGGTGTAGACAACGTCTCCAGCGCCTCGCCGCGCATCAGCGCGGCGAGGCGGCCGATGACGGCTTCAACCTGCTGGGGGAAGTCGGCGCCCAGTTGTTCATAGTTCTCCAGCGCATTCTCGACCAGGAGCAGGGCCGTGGCGATTTCCATCGCGGTGGCGTCGTTCTGCTTGAGCGGGTCCTTGCGCAACCACTGCGCCACCTCGGCAATGCCGGCCACCAGGCGCGCCAGATGATTGCTGATGAGGCTGCCGCCCTTGCTCGCCAGGACAACCGCGTTTTCGTGGAACTGCGGCAACGCCACCGCGGCGCCGGCGCAGAACTTGTTCCAGGCTTCCTTGGCCGCCGTCAGTGCGTCGCGCATGGCGCGCAGCACCGGTCTGAGCGGCTCGATATCCCCCGTGCGTGCCGGCACCAGGGCTTCGAGCAGATAGGTCCGCTTGACCTCTTCCACCAGCCCGCCGCCGCCCTGCGCCGTCGCGACGAAATACAGCGCGTCGCGCATGAGCCGCTCCGCCACCGTCTTCGAACCCTCCAGCAGGCGGCGCATCTGCAGATCGATCCGGGCGCACAGCTTCTTGACGTGGAAATCCACGCTGACCTGCTTGGCCGCAAGCGCATCGAGCAGGGCAAGGGTGACCCACCAGAAGGCGCGCGCAGAAGGCAAGGCCTGGGTCGCCTCGATCGCCGCCACGGCATTGCGCATTTCGGTCACGCCGGCCAGGTCGTCGGCGTTGCGCAGCCAGCGCAGGAAGCCGCGTTCGAAGCGCGCGCGCTCCGCCTTCAGTCGCGCCGCCACCTCGCCGCCGGACAGCGGGGCCGGTTCCTCCGTCCGCCGGGGAGGACGCAGGGACAGATCGGGGAAAAACAGATCGCTGGCCGCGATGCGCTCGACGCCGCGCGCCGCCATCAGATCGCGATAGGCGGCGAGAAGCTTCAACGGCTGGTTCGGCATGCCGCTGGCGACCTCGTCCAGATGATGTCGGATGGCGGTCAGCGTGCGCTGCGCGAGTTCGCCGACCTGCGCGGTGGCCGCCACCTGCCCGCTCTCCACCTGGGACAGCAATTGCTCGACCGCCTCGGAGAACTGGGTGACGCCGTCAAGTCCGACGATGGACAGCGCGCCGTGGGCCTGGTGCAGGTGCGTGCGCGCGAATTTCAGTTGCGCCGCGTCTCCCGGATTCTCGGCGAACTTGCCGAGCGCATCATGGGCGCGCCCGAGGGCGAGGTCGATTTCGCCCTTGACCCACGAGAGTGGACCGAGATCGAGATCGCTGGTGGCCGCCATGGTATCGTCCGCGCCGGTTTGGCCTTAGACCTTGAAGCCCGACACCGAGCCCTTCAGTTCGACGGCCAGTTCGGCGAGCTGTCCGATCGACACCGCGGTCTGCTTGGTGCCGGCGGTGGTCTGCTCGGTCACGCGCAGGATCCCCTGCATGTTCTGTGCCACGCGCGTTGCGTTTTCGGCCTGCGTCTGGGTCGCCGAGGAAATCGATTCGATCAGCGAGGCCAAGTTGGTCGACACCGAGGAGATTTCCTGCAGCGCCTGGCCGGCGGCGTCGGACAGGCGCGCGCCCTCGACCACGCCCCGCGTCGAGTTCTCCATGGCGGACACGGCGTCCTGGGTGTCGGTCTGAATCGTCTTCACGATCGCGGCGATCTGCTTCGTCGCCTCGCCGGAGCGTTCGGCCAGCCGCTGCACTTCCTCGGGAACCACCGTGAATCCGCGCCCTGCTTCGCCCGCCGACGCCGCCTGGATGGCGGCGTTCAGGGCCAGCACGTTCGTCTGTTCGGTAATGTCGGAGATCAGTTCCACGATCTCGCCGATCTCCTGCGAGGATTCGCCCAGGCGCTTGATCCGCTTCGAGGTTTCCTGGATCTGCTCGCGGATCTCGTTCATGCCCTTGATCGAGTTTTCCACCGCAGCGGAGCCCTTCTGCGCGGCTTCCAGCGAATGGCGCGCCACCTGGGCGGATTCCATGGCCTCGCTCGAAACCTGGTTCATGGATTTCGCCATGTCGAGAACGTTGTCGCCGGCCTGCTGGATCTCGCGCGACTGGCGTTCGGTGGCCACCAGCAGTTCATTGGACGTCTTCTGCGCGGCCTCGGAAGCGGCGGCCACGCGACCGGCGGCGTCGTTGATGCGGCGCACCAGCACGCCGAGTTCCTCGATCGTGTAGTTCACCGAGTCGGCGATGGCGCCCGTGATGTCCTCCGTCACGGTGGCGCGCACCGTGAGGTCGCCGTCGGCCAGGTCGCCCATCTCGTTCATCAGCCGCAGAATGGCTTCCTGGCTGGCGTTTTTCGCGGATTCCGCCTCGTGCCGCTGGCGTTCGGCCTGTTCCCTTCGCATGGCCGAGTCGTCGTTGAAGACCTTGGCCATCAGTGCCAGCGTGGCGATGGCGAACAACGCGAAGATGGAAATGACCCAGGTGTTGGTGCTGCGGCCGGCGATTTCCGCCGCATAGGCATTGGCCAGGTCGGTGGTCGCCTTGAGCAGCTCGCCGCTGTCCTTGAAAATCCGGCTGCCGGCCTGCTTGGCCTGCACCAGGCGTTGCATGTTGCCGAGAATTCCCGCCACCGCCTCCTGATACTCCTTGAACGAGACATCCAGTTCGGCCAGCTTTTCCTTGGTCTCGGCGTCGCCCGCCGGATTGATGCGCATGGCCTCGGAGCCCTTGGTCAGGGCGGCAAGCACGTCGCGGAAGGTGTTGGTGTCCTTGCCCAGCAGGAAGGCCACCTCCGGATCGATGGCGTCGGCGACGAGCAGGGCGTTGGCGTTTTTCGCCAGGCGCTGCGTCAGCATCACCAGCTGGTTGGCGGCGGCGATCTCGCGCGCCGAGGCGCCCGTCTGCAGCTTCAGCGCGGCGACCTGCTCGGCCAGTTCGAGCAGTTGTGGGTTCTTGGTGTTGATGGTCGTCACCGACTTGCCGAGCTGGAGCAGGTTCTTTTCCTGCTCCAGCACGACGGCCGTGTTCTGCTCGTTCTTCTCCCACTCCTTCGCCAGGGCCTGCAGGGCCGGCTGCGTCGAGTCGGGGCTGGGCGGAACGGCAATTTCCTCGATCACCCCGCCCTGCGTGACGCGCTCGAGCAGGATGGCGAAGTTGCTGCGGTTCTCTCTCAGTTCCGCGAAGGCGGCGGTGTTGCCCTGCAGCGCCAACTGGGCCGCCTTGGCGATGGCCTGTGAGAGCATGCGCATCTGGCCGGCCGCCGACGTGTAGGCTGCGCCATGGGTCGCTGTCCGGTTGTCGATCCAAGCCGCCACGGTCACCACGAACATGAAGAACACGAAGGTGCCGCCCAGCACCTTCAGCTGGGTGCCGAGCGGCTTGTCGCCGATGCCCGGCAGTTTGAAGCGGCCGCCGCGCACGGCGACCTGCTGCAGGTTGTCCATGATCGTGCTTTGCGACGTGTCCTCCGTCGCAACCTTACCGCCCGGCAGCTTGAAGGGGAGCTTGAATGCCATGCCGATGTCTCCGTTAGTCCAGCGTGTTGTCCGCCATGTCCGTCACGACAGCCCGATGTCGAGATAATCCGGCTGGCTGAGCAGATTCTTCAGGTTCAGCCGTTTCCATGCATTGCCCTGCGCGTCGTCATATTGCTCGCCCACCCAGGGACGCGGGTCGGCTTCCGCCGCACGCGGTTCCATCTGTTCCAGGCTGCGCAGTCCCAGGGTGCGATTGACCAGCAGCGCGGCGTTGATGCCGAAGCGGCCGCCGACGATGAGCAGCCGGCTGTCGGCGTTCTGCGGCGTCGCTTCGCTGCCCTGGAAGGCGGACAGGTCGACCACGCTGTAAAGCGTGCCGCGGATGTTGGCCATGCCGCAAAACCAGGGCTTGGTCAGCGGCACGCCGGTCAGCGGCGGCAGGGGCACGATCTCGCCGGAATCGGCCAGATCGAGCAGCCAGTAGTCCCGCCCCGACTGCACGCCCAGCAAGGCACGGGTGGACTGCCCGGCCCGGGCGCTGGTCAGGCGCTGGACCAGGCTTTCCTGGAATTCCCGCAGGCTGAGCTTCTTCTTCGCCATCGGCTATATGCCCTTACCCCAGGGCGGTGATCTTCTCCAACAGGACTTTCGGATCGACCGGCTTGACCAGGTAATCGTTGGCGCCCTGGCGCATGCCCCAGATCTTGTCCGTTTCCTGTCCCTTGCTCGTGCACATGATGACCGGTATGTGCTTGGTCGCCTCTTCACGCGTGATGGTGCGTGTGGCCTGGTAGCCGTTCATGCCGGGCATGACGACATCCATCAGGATCAAGTCCGGCATTTCCGATTTGGACTTGGTGATGGCTTCCTCGCCGCTTTCCGCGGTGACGACGCCGTAGCCGTTCTTGGTCAGCAACTCGCTCAGCGCATGGCGCTCGGTCGGGGAGTCGTCGACGATGAGTATTTTCTTGATGGGCATAGGCTTACCTCGTTACGGATGCAAACTACGAAACTCGCTGCGCCACATGCGCAGCAACGGCCTTGAGCAGGCTATCCTTGGTAAACGGCTTGGTCAGGTATTCGTCCGAGCCGACCATGCGGCCGCGCGCCCGGTCGAACAGTCCGTCCTTGGAAGAGAGCATGATCACCGGCGTCACGCCGAAGCGCGGATTCTTCTTGATCAGGGCGCAGGTCTGGTAGCCATCCAGGCGCGGCATCATGATGTCGCAGAAAATGATATCCGGATGGTGGTCCGCGATCTTCGCCAGCGCATCGAAGCCGTCCTCGGCGAGGACGACCTGGCAGCCGGCCTGCACGAGAAATATCTCGGCGCTGCGGCGGATGGTGTTGCTGTCGTCGATCACCATCACCTTGACGCCGTTGAGATTGACTGTTTCCGCCACGCTTCCTTGCCTCCTCTAGCCAACCCCTGACTGGGTTGCGGATGTCCGTGTTGTCGGATCTTCTTCGTGGTCCGGCTGGGTAACTATATCGTAAAAAACAGGAGCTTCCATGCCAACTTTGACACACTGGTTCATATTTCG
>VGHJ01000053.1 GCA_016868295.1 Betaproteobacteria bacterium
CAGCGCGAACTCGACCAGGAAATCCGCCAGGTGGCCGAGGCCGAATCGGCCGCGCCGCGCGCCACCACGCACGAGGAACTGGCGCGCGCGCGCAAGGTGCACTCGGAAGCCAACCTCATCATGCGCAACATCATGAACGACGTGCGCCTGGGCAAGCAGGTGCATGTCGAGCGCATGGAACCGATCGTAGACAAGATGGCCGGCTCCATCCTGCGCAACAGCGGCGCCATCCTGTCGCTTTCCCGCATCAAGAACAAAGACGAATACACCTTCCAGCACTCGGTCAGCGTGGCGGCGCTGCTGATCGCCTTCTGCCGTGGCCTCGGTCTCGACGAGGAGACCATCCGCCAGGCAGGCATCGGCGGCATGGTGCACGACGTCGGCAAGATGCAGACGCCCGACAAGATTCTCAACAAGCCGGGCAAGCTCACCGACGACGAATTCACCGTCATGCGCCACCATGTCGTGGCGAGCCGCGAGATTCTCGAAGTGACGCCGAACATCTCGCAGACCGCCCTGCACGTCGCCGCCCAGCATCACGAACGCTACGACGGCAGCGGTTACCCCAACCGGATGAAGGGTAACGAGATCTCGCGCATCGGCCAGATGGCGGCGATCATCGACGTCTACGACGCCATCACTTCAGAGCGCGTTTACCACAAGGGCATGACGCCGACCGAGGCCCTGCGCAAGATGTTCGAGTGGAGCAAGTTCCACTTCAACCCGGAACTGGTGCAGGCCTTCACCAAGGTGGTCGGCATCTATCCCGTCGGCGCGCTGGTGCGCCTGGAGAGCGAGCGCCTGGCGGTGGTGTTCGAGCAGCGCGAGTCGAACATGCTGCAGCCCCTGGTGCGGATCGTTTTCGACGCCAAACGCAATTACTACCTGAAGCCGGAGGACGTCGATCTCTCCCGGCCGATGGGCAAGGGCGGCGCCGACCGCATCGTCGGCCACGAATCGCCGGAAAAGTGGCAGATAAACCCCATGAAGTTCCTCTGAGCACACTCTTCTATAAGACCTGTTTCACCTTTCCGCGGCAGGCCGTGTCGCTTGAATGGCAGTCTCCGCCGACGGACTCCTCCTATAATTAGCGTTTTTCCGCGCATAAACGCAGGCAAACCGTCAGCTGAAGGAGGGGAAGATGGGATCGAAGTATCAGGAGTTTCACCGCCGCTCGATCGAAGACCGCGATGCGTTCTGGAGCGAACAGGCAAAACTGGTCGACTGGCACAAGTCCTTCGGCCAGGTGCTCGACTACGGCAAGCCGCCCTTCGCCAAGTGGTTCGTCGGCGGCGAGATCAATCTGTGCCACAACGCCGTTGACCGGCACCTCAAGGATCGCGCCAAGCAGCCGGCCCTGATCTACATCTCGACCGAAACCGGCGAGGAAAAGACCTACAGCTACGCCGAACTGCACGCCGAAGTGCAGCGCATGGCCGCCATCCTGCAGGAACTCGGCGTCGGCCGCGGCGACCGCGTGCTGATCTACATGCCGATGATCGCCGAGGCCATCTTCGCCATGCTCGCCACGGTGCGCATCGGCGCCATCCACTCGGTGGTGTTCGGCGGCTTCGCCGCCAGCTCGCTCGCCACCCGCATCGACGACGCCCAGCCGAAGGTGATGGTGACGGCGGATGCCGGCATGCGCGGCGGCAAGGCCGTGCCCTACAAGCACCTGGTGGACGAATCCCTGCGCCTGGCGGCGACGCCGCCGCAGAAAGTGCTCATCGTCAACCGCGGCCTCGACAAGGAGATGCCGCGCGCCGCCGGCCGCGACGTCGATTACGCCGAGCTGCGCGCCAAGCACCTGAACGCGCAGGTGCCGTGCACCTTCGTCGAGTCCAGCCATCCGTCCTATATCCTGTACACCTCCGGCACCACCGGCAAGCCGAAGGGCGTGCAGCGCGACACCGGCGGCTACGCCGTGGCGCTGGCCGCTTCGATGCGCCACGTGTATCAGGCCAATCCCGGCGAGACCTATTTCGCCACCTCCGACATCGGCTGGGTGGTGGGCCATTCCTACATCGTCTACGGCCCGCTCATCAACGGCATGGCGACGGTGGTGTACGAGGGCACGCCGATCCGCCCCGACGCCGGCATCTGGTGGAAGATCGTGCAGGACCACAAAGTCAGCGTGATGTTCTCGGCGCCGACCGCCATCCGCGTGCTGAAGAAGCAGGACCCGGCCTTCCTGAAGAAGTACGACCTGTCCTCGCTGCGCCACCTGTTCCTCGCCGGCGAGCCGCTCGACGAGCCGACGGCGAAGTGGATCGCGGAAGCCCTCGGCAAACCGATCTACGATCACTACTGGCAGACCGAAACGGGCTGGGCGCTGCTCACCGGACTGCCCGGCATCGAGGCGCACCCGACCAAGTTCGGCAGCCCCTCCTTCCCCGCCTATGGCTACGACGTGCGCCTGCTGCACGAGGGCACCGGCCAGGAAGTGCCGGCCGACGAGAAGGGCGTGGTGACGGTGATCCCGCCGCTGCCGCCCGGCTGCATGACGACGGTGTGGGGCCAGGACGAGCGCTTCGTGCAGACCTACTTCACCTCCTTCCCCGGCAAGCAGATCTACACCACCTTCGACTGGGGCATCCGCGACAAGGACGGCTACTACTTCATCCTCGGCCGCACCGACGACGTCATCAACGTCGCCGGCCACCGCCTCGGCACGCGCGAGATCGAGGAAGCCATCAGCGCCCATGCCGCCATCGCCGAAGTGGCCGTGGTCGGCGTCGCCGACCCGTTGAAGGGCCAGATGCCGATGGCCTTCGCCGTGGTGAAGGACCCTTCGAGGATCGCCACGCCGGAACTGCGCGCCGCGCTGGAGAAGGAAGTCATGGGCACGGTCGACGGCCTGCTCGGCCCCATCGCCCGGCCGAAGAACGTGCACTTCATCAACCAGCTGCCGAAGACGCGCTCGGGCAAGGTGCTGCGCCGCTCCATCCAGGCCATCGCCGAAGGGCGCGATCCGGGAGACCTCACCACCCTGGACGACCCGATCGGCATCCAGATGGTGAAGGACGCCGTCGGCGGCAAGTAAGTCGCCGCATCACACAGACTGACTTTTCCAACCCCTTCCGACCCTCCGGCCGGAAGGGGTTTGTTTTTTGCGTCAGGGCCTTAGCTTTGATCCACGTCAATCCGGTCCGGAGTGTCGCCCCCTAGACTGCAACCTCTCCGAGATTCGCCATTCCCATGCTCACCGGCAAGCCCTTCGAACTCGTCTGTCCCGCCGGCGCCCTGCCCGCGCTGAAGGCCGCCGTCGACAACGGCGCCGACTGCGTCTATACCGGCCTCAAGGACAACACCAACGCACGCAACTTCACGGGGCTCAACTTCGACGACGCGCAGTTGCGCGAAGGCATCCGCTACGCCCACGACCGCCGCGTCAAGGTGCTGCTGGCGCTCAACACCTATCCGCAGACCGCCACCTGGAACCGCTGGACTGCCGCCGTCGACAAGGCCGCCGACTTCGGCGTCGACGCCATCATCCTGGCCGATCCCGGCCTGATGGAATACGCCAAGGCGAAACATCCGCAGCTGCGTTTGCACCTCTCCGTGCAGGGCTCGGCCACCAGCTACGAGGCCATCAACTTCTATTACGAGCAGTTCGGCATCCAGCGCGCCGTGCTGCCGCGCGTGCTGGCCATGGCGCAGGTCGAGCACGTCGTCAAGCACACGCCGGTCGAGATCGAGGTGTTCGGCTTCGGCGGCCTCTGCGTCATGGTCGAGGGGCGCTGCGCGCTCTCCGCCTACGTCACCGGCGACTCGCCCAACACCGTCGGCGTCTGCTCGCCGGGCAAGGCGGTGCGCTACGAGCAGACCGCTGCGGGCATGGAGACGCGCCTCAACGGCGTGCTCATCGACCGCTTCGCCGAGGGCGAGAAGACCGGCTACCCGACGCTGTGCAAGGGCCGCTTCGAGGTGAACGACGAGACCTACTACGCCATCGAGGAGCCGACCAGCCTGAACACCCTCGAACTGCTGCCGAAGCTGATGGAGATCGGCGTCAAGGCCGTCAAGATCGAGGGCCGCCAGAGAAGCCCCGCCTACGTCGCGCAGGTGACGAAGGTGTGGCGCGAAGCCATCGACGCCGCCCTGCGCAACCGCCAGAACTTCTCGGTGCGCGAAGCGTGGATGGCGGAGCTGAACAAGGTGTCCGAGGGCAACATGCATACGCTCGGGGCTTACTATCGTCCCTGGAAGTGAAATGAAGTTAGCCCTTGGGCCATTGCTGTACTACTGGCCGCGCCAGCAGGTCTTCGACTTCTACGAGGCCATCGCGCAGGCGCCGGTCGACATCGTCTACCTCGGCGAGACGGTGTGCGCGCGGCGCCACGAATTGCGCGTGCAGGACTGGGCGGAGATCGCGCACAAGCTCACCGCCACCGGCAAGCAGGCCGTCCTCGGCACGCAAACCCTGATCGAATCCGAGTCGGACCTGAAGACCCTGCGCCGCGTCATCGACGAAACCGGCTTCCTCACCGAGGCCAACGACATGGGCGCCGTGCGCATTCTCGCTGCCGAGAAGCGCCCCTTCGTCGCCGGCCCCTTCCTCAACGTCTTCAACTCGGCGACGCTCGCCCTGCTGGCGCGGCTCGGCGCGACGCGCTGGGTAATGCCGGTCGAGATGTCGCGCGACGTCCTGCGCGACCTGCAGGCCCATCGCTCTGCCGGCCTGGAAACCGAGGTCTTCGCCTACGGCCGCCTGCCGCTGGCCTTCTCGGCGCGCTGCTTCACCGCGCGCCACTTCAACCTGCAGAAGGACGACTGCCAGTTCAAGTGCCTCGAGTTCCCCGACGGCCTGCTCATCCGCACGCGCGAGCAGCAGGAATTCCTTACCCTGAACGGCATCCAGACCCAATCGTCCAAGGTCTACAACCTGATCGGCGAGGTGGACGACCTGCGCGAGCTGGGCGTCGACATCCTGCGCATCAGCCCGCAATCGCGCCATACGACCGAACTGCTCGACATCTTCCGCGCCCGCCTCGAAGGCTCCCTCGATGCGGCGGCGGCGCGCACGAAAATGGCGGCGCTCGCCCTGGCCGAACCCTGCAACGGCTTCTGGTACGGCAAGCCCGGCCTCGACCAAATTGCCGCCTGAACGGTAAACTTGCGCCATGGACCTCATCGACACCCTGCGCCGCGCCCGCATCCCGCAATTCACCCTGCCGCGCTTCGTCGGCGCCGTGCACGAGCGCCTGCCGCAGCTGCCGCCCACGCTCGGCCTGACCACGGCGCTGAACCTCGCTCTCGACCGCATCCTGCCGCGCGCGACCCTCGAACCGCTCGCCGGCAAGCTGGTCTGCCTGCGCGTCACCGACGGCGGCCTCACCCTGAATTTCACCCTGACGGAAAAGGGGTTTCGCCCGGCCGTCAGCAGCGCCAGGCCGGACCTGATGATCTCCGCCAGGGCGCGCGACTTCATTGCCCTCGCCTTGCGCGAGGAGGATCCCGACACCCTGTTCTTCAGCCGGCGCCTGCTCATGGAGGGCGACACCGACCTCGGTCTGCTGGTGAAGAACACCCTGGACGCTGTCGATTGGCCGCATCTCGACCCAGAAGCCCTGCATCCCTACCGGCTGCTGTCCGCTCTGCGTCTGCGTTTGGGCCCTTCGAACAGGTAAAATCGCGCTTTTGATCTTTCGCAAGCCCCCGTGTGTCGGGTGCGTGCACAATCTGCCCGATGCTTGAAGCCAGCAACCTGGAGTGCGTGCGCGGCGAGAAGAGCCTGTTCCGCGGGCTGTCGTTCCGCCTCGCGGCCGGCGCCTGCCTGATGGTGCAGGGCGCCAACGGCAGCGGCAAGACGAGCCTCCTGCGCATGCTCTGCGGGCTCTCCCCGCCGGCGCAGGGCGAGATCCGCTGGAAGGGCGAGCCGATCCGCAGGCTGGCCGAGGACTACCGCGGCGAACTGCTGTACTGCGGCCATGCCGGCGCGGTGAAGGACGAATTGACGGCGCTGGAGAATGCGCGCATTTCCGCCACCCTCGCCGGCGCGCCGGTGGACGAAGAAGCGGCGCGGGCGGCGCTGCGGCAACTGGGATTGAAGGGCCGCGAGGACCTGCCGGCGCGCGTGCTTTCCGCCGGGCAGAAGCGGCGCGTGGCGCTCACCCGCCTGCTGCTGGAGAAGCGCAGGCTGTGGGTGCTCGACGAGCCGCTCACGGCGCTCGACAAGGCGGCCGTGGCGAACCTGTGCGGGGTCATCGATGCACATCTCGCCGGCGGCGGCATGGCGGTGCTGACCAGCCACCAGGACCTGCCGCTGGCTGGCCGGGTCGAGCACCTGCGGCTGGACTGATGGCCGAAACGGGCATTCTGTCGGCACTGGGCGCAGTCATCCGGCGCGACCTGCTGCTCGCCATGCGGCGCAAGTCGGACGTGCTGACGACGCTGTTCTTCTTCGTCATCGTCGTCAGCCTGTTCCCGCTCGGCATCGGGCCGGAGATGGGGATGCTGCGGCAAATCGCCCCCGGCGTGCTGTGGGTGGCGGCGCTGCTGGCGAGCATGCTGTCACTGCCGCGGCTGTTCGCGGCGGACCATGCCGACGGTACGCTGGAGCAGATGGCGCTCTCAGCCGTGCCGCTCGGCGTGCTGGTGACGGGCAAGATCGTCGCGCACTGGCTCGTCTCGGGTCTGCCGCTGGCGCTGCTGGCGCCGGTGCTGGGCCTGCAGTTCGACCTGCCGGCCGATGCGCTCGGCGTGATGGTGCTGGCGCTGCTGATCGGCACGCCGGTGCTCTCGCTCATCGGCGCCGTGGGCGCGGGACTGACTTTGGGCGTGCGCGGCGGCGGCGTGCTGGTCTCGCTGCTGGTGCTGCCGCTCTACGTGCCGGCGCTGATCTTCGGCGCTGGCGCGGTGGAATCGCACATCAGCGGGCTGGGCGCGACGGCGCACCTGTCGCTGCTGGCGGCCTTCCTGGCGCTGGCAGCGTTTTTCGGACCGTGGGCAACGACGGTGGCTTTGAGAATCGCACTCGAATGAGCAACGGCATCATCAACTGGTTCAAGTTTTCCTCGCCGCAGACCTTCTATCCGCTGGCGGGAAAGATGATTCCCTGGTTCTGGGCGCTGACGGCGATTTTCGGAGTGGCCGGGCTCACCATCGGCTTCTTCGTCGCGCCCACCGACGCCCAGCAGGGCGAGGGCTACCGCATCATCTTCGTGCACGTGCCGGCCTCGTGGATGTCGATGTTCATCTACCTCGTCATGGCCTTCTGGGCGGCGCTCGGGCTCGGCTTCAACACGCGGCTCTCCGGCATGATGGCTTCCGCACTGGCGCCGACCGGCGCGCTGATGGCCTTCCTCTCGTTGTGGACCGGCGCCCTGTGGGGCAAGCCGATGTGGGGCACCTGGTGGGTGTGGGATGCGCGGCTGACCTCGGAGTTGATCCTGTTCTTCCTCTACCTCGGCTTCATCGCCCTGCAGTCGGCCATCGACGATGCGCGCCGCGCCGACAAGGCCGGCGCCGTGCTGGCGCTGGTCGGCGTCATCAACATCCCCATCATCTACTTCTCGGTGAAGTGGTGGAACACCCTGCACCAGGGCGCCTCGGTGAGCCTGACGAAATCGCCCTCGATGGCGCAGACCATGCTCTGGGGCATGCTGCTGATGGCGCTGGCCTTCTGGATGTACTCGATCGCCGTCTCGCTGACGCGCGTGCGCGCCATCATCCTCGAACGCGAGCGGCATGCCGGTTGGGTGGAAGAACTGCCGGAGCTGAAATCATGACCTACCCCCCGCCCCCCTTCCCGAGGAAGGGGGTGACTGTTGTTCGCTTCGCTCGAATTTTGTTGGCTGCGCCTCCTTGGGGCGGCCCTGCGGAGGCGCCATGAACTGGGGCAGCGCGTCCGAATTCTTCGCCATGGGCGGCCACGCCCTCTACGTCTGGGGCTCCTTCGGCGCCTGCGCGGTGCTGATGATCGTGGAACCAATCCTCGCCGCGCGACGTCGAACCACCGCCCTCGACGAACTGAGGCGCGAGATCCGCGCCCGCAAGGAAAGCAACGAATGAAACCCCGTCACAAGCGCTTCGCCCTCATCGGCGGCGGCGTCGCCGTGCTCGGCATTGCCGCCGCCCTCGTGCTCAACGCCTTCCAGAGCAATCTGGTGTTCTTCTTCACGCCGACCCAGGTGGCGGCAGGGGAAGCGCCTAAGGGCAAGACCTTCCGCATCGGCGGCATGGTCAAGGAGGGCAGCCTGAAGCGCCAGCCCGATGGCCTCACCATGCAGTTCATCGTGACCGACACGGCGAAGGAATTCCCCGTCGCCTACACCGGCATCCTGCCCGACCTGTTCCGCGAGGGCAAAGGCGTCGTGGCGCAGGGCAAGCTGGGCGAGAACGGCCTGTTTACCGCCAGCGAGGTGCTGGCCAAGCACGACGAGAACTACATGCCACCCGAAGCGCAGCATGCCGTCGACCAGGCGCACAAGGCGGCGAAGACGGTGAAGCAGTAACGAGCAACTCTTTCAACACAGAGCACACAGAGACACAGAGGACACAGAGAAAAACATGAAAAATGCCTTGCTTTCTCTCTGTGCACTCTGTGCCTCTGTGCCCTCTGTGTTTAAGGCGGTTTCCAAATGATCCCAGAACTCGGCCACTTCGCACTGATCCTGGCGCTGCTCGTCTCGCTCGTGCAGGGCACGCTGCCGCTGGCCGGCGCAGCCCGGCACAGCCTGTCCTGGATCGCCCTGGCGCGGCCCGCCGCGCGCGCCCAGTTCCTGCTCGTCGCCTTCGCCTTCGGCTGCCTGACCTGGGCCTTCGTCGCCAACGACTTCAGCGTCTTGTATGTCGCACAGCACTCCAATTCCCGCCTGCCGCTCGAGTACCGCATCTCCGGCGTGTGGGGCGGCCACGAGGGCTCGCTGCTGCTGTGGATGCTGATGCTCTCCGGCTGGACGCTGGCGGTAAGCGTCTTCTCGCGCCACCTGCCCGACGCGATGGTGGCGCGCGTGATCGGCGTGCTCGGCCTGGTCACCGTCGGCTTTCTCGCCTTCATCCTGCTCACCTCCAACCCCTTCGAGCGCCTGCTGCCGGCGGCGGCGGACGGCCGCGACCTCAACCCGCTGCTGCAGGACCCGGGGCTGATCTTCCACCCGCCCATGCTCTACATGGGCTACGTCGGTTTCTCCATCGCCTTCGCCTTCGCCATCGCCGCCCTGCTCTCGGGCCAGCTCGATGCCGCCTGGGCGCGCTGGTCGCGGCCGTGGACCACGGCAGCCTGGGTCTTCCTCACGCTGGGCATCGCGCTGGGCTCCTGGTGGGCCTACTACGAGCTGGGCTGGGGCGGCTGGTGGTTCTGGGACCCGGTGGAGAACGCCTCCTTCATCCCCTGGCTGGTGGGCACGGCGCTGGTGCATTCCCTGGCGGTGACGGAGAAGCGCGGCGGCTTCAAGAACTGGACCGTGCTGCTCGCCATCGCCGCCTTCTCGCTCTCCCTGCTCGGCACCTTCCTCGTGCGCTCCGGCGTGCTCACCTCGGTGCACGCCTTCGCCACCGACCCGCGCCGCGGCATCTTCATCCTCATCCTGCTCGCCATCGTCGTCGGCGTCTCGCTCTTCCTCTTCGCCTGGCGTGCGCCGAAGGTGGGCCTCGGCGGCAGCTTCGGCCTCGTCTCGCGCGAATCCCTGCTGCTGGTGAACAACGTGCTGCTGGTGGTGGCCGCCGGCAGCGTACTGCTCGGCACGCTCTACCCGCTCTTCATCGATGCCCTCGGCCTGGGCAAGCTCTCGGTCGGCCCGCCCTACTTCAACGCCGTGTTCGTGCCGCTCATGGTGCCGCTGCTGGTGCTGATGGCGCCGGGACCGCTGGCGCGCTGGAAGCATGCCGAGATGGCGCCCGTGCTGAAGAAGCTGCTGCCGGCGCTGGCCGTCGCCGTGGCGCTGGCCGTCGCCGTGCCGCTCGCCTACGGCCAGTGGACGCCGCTCACCGCGCTCGGCATCCTGCTCGCCGCCTGGATCGCCGGCGCCAGCGTCATCGCCGTCATCGATCGCCTGCGCGCCGGCGTCACCGGCCAGCCGCTGCACTGGTGGGGCATGCACCTCGCCCATGCCGGCGTCGCCGTTTTCGTCGTCGGCGTGACCCTGGTCTCGGCCTACCAGCAGGAGAAGGACGTGCGCATGGCGCCGGACGACACGGTGACGGTCGGCGGATACTCCTTCCGCTTCGTCGGCGTGCGCGAGGCGATGGGGCCGAACTACCGCGCCATGGTGGGCGAACTGGAGCTGTCGAAGGACGGCAAGGTGCTGCGCAGCATGCATCCGGAGAAGCGCGCCTATCTGACTTCGACCATGCCGATGACCGAAGCGGCCATCGATGTCGGCCTCACGCGCGACGTGTATGTGTCCCTCGGCGAGCCGATCGACGAGCGGGCCTGGAGCGTGCGCGTGTATTACAAGCCCTTCGTCGACTGGATCTGGGGCGGCTGCCTGCTCATGGCGCTGGGCGGCTTCGTCGCCATCGGTGACCGCCGCTATCGCATGAAGAAGGCTGCCGCCGCCAAGCAGGCTGCGCAAGGAGCCGCTGCGTGAATCGTTTCCTCCTGCCCCTCGGCATCTTTATCGTACTGGTGGTGTTTCTGGCCATCGGCCTCAGCCTCAACCCGCGCGAGGTGCCCTCGCCGCTGATCGGCAAGCCGGCCCCCGCCTTCGAACTGCCCCAGTTGCACAAACCGGAGGCCAGGTTCGCGCCCCAGGACATGCAGGGCGAGGTCTGGCTGCTCAATGTCTGGGCCTCGTGGTGCGTCTCCTGCCGCCAGGAGCATCCGCTGCTGGTCGATCTGGCCAACTCCAAGCTCGTGCCGATCTACGGCCTCAACTACAAGGATCCGCGCGACGACGCCCTGCGCTGGCTGAAGCAGTTCGGCGATCCCTACGTCCTGTCCATCGCCGATGTCGAGGGCCGTGTCGGCATCGACTATGGCGTCTACGGCGTGCCCGAAACCTACGTCATCGACAAGGCCGGCGTCATCCGCTTCAAGCAGATCGGCCCGGTGACGCAGGACGTGCTGGAGAAGACCATCCTGCCGCTGGTGAAGGAATTGCAGAAATGAAACGGCTCATGATTGCCCTGCTCTGCCTGGCCGCCGGCGCGACGGGCTTCGCCAGGGAGGCCGCCCCCACGGCCGAGGACGTCGTGGTCGAAAAGCGTATGGTGGCAATCTCGGAGGAGTTGCGCTGCCTCGTCTGCCAGAACGAGTCGCTCTCCGGCTCGCAGGCGGACCTCGCCAAGGATCTGCGCCGCGAAATCCGCGAGCAGATCGGCAGGGGGCGCAGCGACCAGGAGATCCTCGATTTCATGGTCGACCGCTACGGCGATTTCGTGCGCTATCGCCCGCCGCTGAAGGGCACGACCTTCCTGCTCTGGTTCGGCCCCTTCGTGCTGCTGGCAGTCGGCGTGGTCGCGCTCGTCGTCATCCTGCGCCGCCGCGGCCGGCGCGTCGCGCCGGCCACGGCGCTCAGTGCGGAAGAACAGCGGAAGGCCGAGGAGTTGCTCGGGCTTGCCGGGAAGGACAAGCCATGACCGGATTCCTCATCGCCGCGGCTCTTTTGGTCGCCTTCACCCTGCTGTTCCTGCTTGTCCCGCTGCTGCGCCGACGCGCGGAGGGCGCCGAGGCCTCGCGTGCCGCCATCAATGCCGGCATCTACCGCGACCAGCTTGCCGAGCTGGAACGCGATTTCGCCGCCGGCGGGCTGAGCCCGGCGGACTACGAGGAAAGCCGGCGCGAACTGCAGCGCCGCCTGATCGAGGACGCCGGCGCCGGCGAGACGGCCGGCCCCCGGGCGCAGCCGGCCAGGAAGAGCGCTGTCCTGATCGGTCTTGCCCTACCCATGGGCGCGGCACTGATCTACTTCGCCTTGGGCAACATCCCGGCTCTCTCGCCGCAAAGTGCCCAGGCGCCCAAGGTCACCGCGCAGCAGATAGAGGAAATGGTGGCCAAGCTGGCCGCGCGCATGGAGCAGAACCCGGACGACACCAAAGGCTGGCTGATGCTGGCACGCTCCTATAAGGCGATGGAGCGCTACGAGGAGGCGACGCGCGCTTTCGGCAAGGCCGAGAAGGCCGTCAACGAGGACCCGCATTTGTTGTCGGAATATGCCGAAGCCATGGCGCTCGCCACCGGCGGCTCTCTGCGCGGCCGGCCGAGCGAACTGCTCGCCCGCGCACTCAAGCTCGATCCGAATTTCCCCGATGCGCTCGTCCTCGCCGGGACGGCCGCCTTCGAACGCGAGGACTACGCCATGGCGGTCGTACTTTGGGAAAGGCTGATCAAGCAGTTGCCGCCCGATTCAGAGGACACCAAGGCCCTTGCCGAGGGCATCCGCAACGCGAGAGCAGCCGCCCAGAGGCAGGGCAAAAAATCCGGCAAGAGGCCGCAAGGCAAGGCTGAATAGCCGGATTTGCGTACGGGTTTTTCAGAGAAAAATTGCGCTAGATCAATGTCGCAGCGCAGCATATAAATCATTATTATCGGCACTTTTTTAATAAAGTCCTACACTTAGCTCGTCCTATCGGCGTAGCGGCGAAGAAGGAGAAAGGCATGGCCGAAAACAAAGGCTTGATCGGGCGCTGCTGGAGCGCTTTGAGGGCGCCCAGCGCCAAGTATTCCCTGGTGACTTTGCTGGTGGTCGGTTTCGTCGCCGGCATCGTTTTCTGGGGTGGCTTCCACACCGTGGTGGAGGCCACCAATACCGAGGCGTTCTGCATCGGCTGCCACGAGATGCGCGAAAACGTCTACGAGGAATACAAGAAGACCATTCACTACACCAACCGCACCGGGGTGCGCGCCGTCTG
>VGHJ01000054.1 GCA_016868295.1 Betaproteobacteria bacterium
GTACCGCTCAAAGCCACCTGTCGTGAGCGTCATCTGTTTCATCGTTTCCACCCCTGTGCACGATCCTTCAGTCAGACCCAGTGACAGAGAAATCGTTCACACCTTATTCAGACCTTCCCTAGGTGAAGAAGAACGGCCGCCCGACGGCGTGGCCCTGGGCGTAGTCCACGCCCATCTCGCGCAGCCGGTTGAACGAGCCCTCGGTCTCGACGAACTCGGCGATGGTCTTCATGCCGAGCGAATGGGCGATGTTGTTGATGGCGCTCACCAACTCGCGGTTCATCGGCTCGGCGAACATGTCGCGCACGAAGGCGCCGTCGATCTTGACGTAGTCCACCGGCAGGTGCTTGAGGTAGGCGAAGGAGCACATGCCGGCGCCGAAGTCGTCTAGCGCAAAGCGCAGCCCCAGTTCCTTCAGTTCGCGGATCAGTTCCGCCGCCTTGCTCAGGTTGGCCACGGCCAGCGTCTCGGTGATCTCGAAGCAGACGGCCTGCGGCGGCACCTTGTGCAGGGCGAGCTGATCGCGCACGAAAGCGGGGAAGCGGCTGTCGTTGATGCTCTCGGCCGAGAGGTTGATGTCGAACACCGGCAGGCTGCCCGGCGTCGCCTCGCATTCGCGCCGGATCGCCGGCAGGGCATGGGAAAGCACCCAGCGGTCGATGGCCTGCATCATGTTGTGGCGCTCGGCCGAGGAGATGAACACCATGGGCGGCACGATCTTGCCCTCGCGGTCGACCAGGCGCAGCAGCAGCTCGAAGTGGCGCATGCCGGCGTTGGCCTCGTCGAGGCCGGCGATGCGCTGGCGGAAAAGGCGGAAGCCGTCGCGCTCGAGGGCGTCGTGGATGGTCTCGACGATGTTCATGTCGGCGCGCGGCTGGTGGCTGGCCGCCCTGGCGTGATAGACGCGAATCTGGTCGCGCCCGGCCTCCTTGGCGGCATAGCAGGCGCTGTCGGCCTGCTCCATCACGTCTTCCGCGCTGGCGGCCGGGTCGGACAGCACGACGAGGCCGATGCTGGCGCCGACGTGGAAGACCTTCTCGCGCCAGACGAAGCGGAAATTCGAGACGTCCATGCGGATGGCGTTGGCGATGCGCAGCGCCTGCTCCACCGGGCAGGCGCGCAGCAGCACGGCGAACTCGTCGCCGCCCATGCGCGCCAGCACGTCGGTGGTGCGCACGCGGTGGCGCAGCACGGTGGCGATCTGGCGCAGGAACTCGTCGCCGGCGGCGTGCCCGCCGCTGTCGTTGATCAGCTTGAAGCGGTCGAGGTCGATGAAGAGCAGCGTGTGCTGCTTGTCCGGCTCGCCGCCCGCGGCAATGGCCTTGTGCAGCCGCTCCTCGAAGCCGCGCCGGTTCATCAGCGTCGTCAGCGCATCGTGGTTGGCCTGCCAGAAGAGCTCCAGCGAGATGTCGTGCGGGATGGAGACGTCCTCCATGGCGACGAAGCTCACCCGGCGCCGGCCGCCCTCCTCGCAGGCGCAGCTGATGTCGAGCACGTGCTCGCTGTCGTTCGCGTCGCGCAACACGGCGCGCAGCGCCTGGGCCTGCTCGCCGCAGGACGACTGGAGCGTCTCGAGCAGGACGGGCGCGCCGTCGGCGGCGCCGTGCAGCGGGAAGGCCTCGTCGAAGTCGCGCCCGGCAAGATCGCCCTGCTCCACGCCCGTCAGCCTGCCCGCCGCCGCATTGGCGAAGAAGATGACGCCCCGGTCGTCGACGCCGACCACGGCGATATCGACCGCCCTGAAGGCGGTATCGATGAGGGACAACTGGTCGCGCAGGCGGCTCGTCGAAGTGATCGAATTCCAGGCCAGCCAGCCGCCGAAGACGCTGGCGCCGCCCAGTCCGGCGAACCAGAAGACGGAGAGGGCCGGGCTCTGCTCGCCGGGACCCAGGGCCAGGGCCGCTCCGCAGGAGAACAGCACGGCCAGCGCCGTCAGCGCGCGGCTTGCCGTGTGCCGCCGCTCGTGGCCCGCGTTCATTGCTCGCCCGCCTTGCGCAGGGGGACGGCGGCCACCGACGGCGGCGACTCGATGCCGTCCAGCTCGACGCCCTCGATGCGGGCGAAGTGGCCGGTGATCTTCCTGCTGCTGATCTGCACGTCCTGCACGTCCTTCTGCGCCAGGTCGATGTGCGCCGCCAGCTTCTGCATGCGCTCGTCGAAGCGGGCGAAGTCCTTGGAGAGCTTGCCCAATGCATCCTTGATGATGTGGATCTGACGCCGCGTCTCGACGTCCTTGAGCACGGCGCGCGCCGTGTTGAGCACGGCCATCAGGGTGGTCGGCGAGACGATCCAGACGCGCTTCAGCATGGCGTGGTTCACCACCTCGGCATGGTAGGCATGGATCTCGGCGAACACCGCCTCGGCCGGCACGAACATCACGGCGCCGTCGGAGGTTTCGTTGGGGATGATGTACTTCGAGGCGATGGCCTCGACGTGCCTCTTCAGGTCGGCGCGAAAGTCAGTCTGCGCGGCACGGCGCTCGAACTCGGAGGTTTCCGGCGCGAACATGCGGTGGTAGTTCTCCAGCGGAAACTTCGAATCCACCGCCACCAGGCCGGTCGGCTCGGGCAGCTTCAGCACGCAGTCGGCGCGCGTGCCGTTGCTGAGGGTGTACTGGAACTCGAAGCTGCCCGGCGGCAGGATGTTGCGCACCAGAGCCTCGAGCTGCACCTCGCCGAAGGCGCCGCGCGCCTTCTTGTCGCCGAGCAATTCCTGCAGGCCGACGACGTTGGTAGTGAGGCCGTCGATCTTCTTCTGCGCCTCGTCGATGGTGGCCAGCCGCGCCATGACGTTGGCGAAGGTCTCGTTGGTCTTCTTGAAGCCCTCGTCGAGGCGCTCGCTGACGCGGCCGCTGATCTGATCGAGACGCTCGTTGATGCTGCGGGTGAGGCTTTCCATGCTGGCGGAGAGCTGGGCCGTCGCCTGGACCAGGCCGCCCTGCAGCAGTTCGCGGTCGGCGCGCGCCTGCTCGGCCAGCTTGATCAGGATCTGCTCGATGACCTCGGCGCGCAACTGGTCTTGCCGCGCCTGGAAGGAAGCGTTCAGTTCGGCCAGCGTCCGTTGCAGGCGTTCGCCGGATTCGGCGCCCTGGGCAAGCAGGCGGTCGCCGAGGCGCTCGAGCCCTCCGTGCAAATCGGAGAGCATCGCGCGATGCCGCTCCGCCAGAGTCGATTCGATACCGGAAGGGAGATCCTTCGTCGCCGCATGGAGCGCGGCGATTCGCCAAAGAATGAAGCCTGCTGCCGCAACCCCAAGCAGCAGTCCTGCAGCCGTCCAAAGCTCGGGCATGACCCCCTCTAGCTCCCCTGCTGAGCCCCGGCCTGGAAATCCATGCCATCACAGGGGGTTACGTTATATTTTTAATGGCGAGTATAACAGCGCCGATTTTGCTTGCCTATCCTTTTGGTGATAACCGGCAGAAAAAGGTTCAGGCGAGGGCGCGCAGGCTCTGCAGGGCCGGGGCGCGCAAGGTGCGCGCGGTGCCGGCCAGACCGGCCAGGGTGATGCCGAGCACACCGGCCAGGACTCCGGCCGGCAGCACCAGCCAGGCCGGTTCATAGGGCATCTGGAAGACGAAACGGCCGAGCAGCCAGCCGATGACCGCCGCGCCCACCCCGGCCACCACGCCGGCGATGGCGCCGAGCGCGGCGAACTCCGCCGCCAGGGCGGCGCGCAACTGGCGGTCGCGTGCGCCGAGCGTGCGCAGCACGGCGACCTCGTACTCGCGCTCGTCGTGGGTGGCCTCCAGCGCGGCGTAGAGCACGGCCAGGCCGGCCACCAGCGAGAAGGCGAAGACGAACTGCACGGCCAGCGCCAGCTGCTCCATCACCGTCTGGAACTGGCGCAGGACGGCGGCGACGTCGATCACCGTCAGGTTGGGGTGCGCCGCCACCAGTTCGCCGACGAAGCCGGCCTTCTCCTGCGGCAGGTGAAAACTGGTGATGTGGCTGGCCGGGAACGGGTCCAGCACGCCGGGCGGCGTGACGACGAAAAAGTTCACCCGCATCGAATCCCAGTCGAGCTTGCGCAGCGAGGTGATTTTCGCCTCCAGCCGCTGCCCGGCGATCTCGTAGGTCAGCAGGTCGTCCATCTTCAGCTTGAGCGTCTCGGCCAGGCCCTGCTCCACCGAGAACTGCGCCCGGCCGGCGTCCGCGGCGGAGAACCAGCGCCCCGCCGTGAGCGAGTTGCCCTCCGGCAGTTCGGCCGTCCACGACAGGTTGAACTCGCGCTCGATCAGGCGCTGCGCCCGCTCCTCGGCGTAGTCCGCCGCGGATACGGCGCGCCCGTTCACCGCCACGAGACGGCCGCGCACCATGGGTAGCAGTTCGGGCTTCTCCAGGCCCCGCGCGGCGAACAGCGCGCGCACCGGCTCGCGCTGTTCGGGCTGGACGTTGATGACGAAGCGGTTGGGCGCATCCGGCGGCACGCTGCGCTTCCACGAGGCGAGCAGGTCGTCGCGCGCCAGCGTCAGCAACAGCAGCGCCGTCATGCCCAGGCCGAGCGCCACGGCCTGGATCACGCTGGTGCCGAGGCGGCGGGCGAGCGAGGCGACGCCGTAGCGCCAGCCGGCGCCGCCAGCGCCGCGCAGCCGTCCGGCGGCGGCGAGCGCCAGGCGGGCCACGCCGGCGTAGATCGCCACGGCGAGCGAGAACAGGCCGAGCACCCAGAGCCCCAGCTTGAGGTCGGCCGCCATCCACAGCATCAGCCCGGCCAGCACCGCGGCGCCGAAGGCATAGCCGGTCCAGGCCAGCGGCTCCGCCTCGGCCCATTCGCGCCGCAGCACGCGCACCGTCGGCACGTTGCGCAGGCGCATCAGCTGAGGCAGGGCAAAGCCGGCCAGCAGCGCCAGTCCGACGGCGAAGCCGTAGGCCACCGGCAGGAGCGAGGGCGCCGGCAGTTCCGCGGTGAGCAGGCTCGCCAGCAGGCGCTCCAGGGCATATTGCGCGCCGAAGCCGGCCGCGCAGCCGAGCGCCGAGGCGAGGGCGCCGAAGAGCAGGAATTCGCCGAGATGGATGCGCAGCAGCTGGCTTTCCTTCGCCCCCAGGCAGCGCATCACGGCGCAGCCGTCGAGATGGCGCTGCATGAAGCGGCGCGCGCCGAGGCCGACGGCAACCGCCGCCAGCACGGCGGCCAGCAGCGCCGCCAGGCGCAGGAATTTCTCGGCACGGTCGAGGGCGTTCCTCACCTCGGGTCGCGCATTCTCCAGGTCCTCGATGCGTTCGCCGCGGCCGAGGCGCTGCTCAGCCCATTTCTGGTAGGTGGCGACGGCCTTCGACTCGCCGGCCAGATGCAGGCGCCAGGTGACGCGGCTGCCGACCTGGATGAGCTGCGTCGCCGGCAGGTCGCCGGCATGCAGCATCAGCCGCGGGGCGATGTTGAAGAAGTTCACGCCGCGGTCGGGCTCCAAAGTCAGCACCGCCGACACGGCAAACTCGCTGCTGCCGAGCCGCACGCGGTCGCCGACCTTCGCCTCGAGCGCCGCGGTGAGGCGTTCGTCGAGCCACACCGTGCCGCGCTCGGGAATGCCGCCCGCTTCCGCATCGGGCACGTTCAGGGCCGGCGCATTGCGCAGCATGCCGCGCAGCGGGTAGTCCGGTTCGACCGCCTTGATGTCGGCGAGCTGGCTGGCGCCGTTGGCCGAAGTCATGCTCGGGAAGCTCACGCTGCCGGTAAGGCGCAGGCCGAGGCGTTGCGCCTCCCGGCGAAAGGCCGGGTCCCACGGATGGTCGGCGATCAGCAGCAGGTCGCCGCCGAGCAGCTGGTGCGCCTCGCGCGCCAGCGCCCGCGACAGCCGGTCGGAGAAGAAGCTGACGCTGGACAGGCTGGCCACGGCGATCACCAGCGCCAGGCCGAGCAGGCGCAGTTCGCCGGCGCGGAAATCGCGCTTCAGCATCTGCCAGGCCAGATGCCAATTGCTCACTGCAGTTCCCGCATCTTGTCCACCGCCTGTTCGACCCGCTCCAGGGCTATGACCTCGATGCCCCGGATAGGTTGCTTCGGCGCATTGGCCTTCGGGATCAGCGCATGGGTGAAGCCGAGCTTGGCGGCTTCCTTCAGCCGCTCCTGGCCGCGCGGCGCCGGGCGGATCTCGCCGGCCAGCCCGACCTCGCCGAAGGCGATCAGCTTCTGCGGCAGCGGCCGGTTGCGCAGGCTGGAAACGATGGCCAGCAGCACGGCGAGGTCGGCCGCCGGCTCGCCGATCTTCACGCCGCCGACGGCATTCACGAAAACATCCTGGTCGAAGCAGGCGATGCCGGCGTGGCGGTGCAGCACCGCCAGCAGCATGGCGAGGCGGTTCTGCTCGAGGCCGACGGAAAGTCGGCGCGGGCTGGGCGAGTGCGCCTCGTCGACCAGCGCCTGGATCTCCACCAGCAGCGGGCGCGTGCCCTCCTGCGTCACCAGCACGCAGGAGCCGGCCACCTGCCGGTCATGCTGCGAGAGGAACAGCGCGGAGGGGTTGGAGACGCCGCGCAGGCCCTTGTCGGTCATGGCGAAGACGCCCAGTTCGTTCACCGCGCCGAAGCGGTTCTTCACGGCGCGGATGAGGCGGAAGCTGGAATTCGGATCGCCCTCGAAGTAGAGCACGGTGTCGACGATGTGCTCGAGCACGCGCGGCCCGGCCAGCGCGCCCTCCTTCGTCACGTGGCCGACGAAGACGATGCAGGTGCCGGACTGCTTGGCGAGGCGCGTCAGCTGCGCCGCGCATTCGCGCACCTGCGCCACCGAGCCGGGCGCCGACTGCAGGGCGTCGGAATACAGCGTCTGGATCGAGTCGATCACGGCGATGCGCGGCTTGTGCTCCACCAGCGCAGCGAGGATCTTCTCGAGATGGATTTCCGTCAGCAGTTGCAGGCCGCCGACATCGAGTTGCAGGCGCCGCGCGCGCAAGGCCACCTGCTCTCCGGACTCCTCGCCGGAAACGTAGAGGGCCGCCTGCCGGCCGGCGAGCTGCGCCAGTGCCTGCAGCAGCAGGGTCGACTTGCCGATGCCCGGATCGCCGCCGATCAGCACGACGCCGCCGGCCACCAGCCCGCCGCCGAGCACGCGGTCGAACTCCTCGATGCCGGTGGCGACGCGCGACTCCTCGCGCGGGCTGATTTCCGCCAGGCGCTGCAGGCGGCCGGCGCCGGCGACAACCGAGAAGCGGCTGGTCGGCGCGGTCTCCGCCAGCGTCTCGACCAGCGTGTTCCACGCCGAGCAATGCGGGCACTGGCCCTGCCACTTGGGCGAAGCGCCGCCGCACTCTGTGCAGGAATAGACTGTTTTCTGTTTGGCCATGCAGGAATACTAGCGGCAACCGGGCTCGCCGCGTGAGCCAGCCTATACCTTTTCGCTCACGGGAACCCGCTGGGTCAGCGCGCAGAGCAGTTCGTAGCTGACGGTCCCGGCCGCCGTCGCGACGTCGTCGACCGGCAGTCCCTCGCCCCACAGCACGACGGGCGAACCGATGCCGGCCTCGGCAATGCCCTCGATGTCGACCATGATCATGTCCATCGAGACGCGGCCGACGGTGCGGGTGCGCCGGCCCTCGACCAGGACCGGCGTGCCGACCGGCGCGTGACGCGGGTAGCCGTCGGCATAGCCGCAGGCGACCGTGCCGATGCGCATGGGCTTCTCCGCCGTGAACAGGCCGCCGTAGCCGACGCGCTCGCCGGCGGCGAGTTCATGCACGGCGATCAACCGGCTCGTCAGCGTCATGACCGGGCGCAGGCCGAGGGACTCGGCGCCGGCGTCCTGCGGGAAGGGAGAGGAGCCGTAGAGCATGATGCCCGGCCGCGCCCAGCCATGGCGCGCTTCGGCGAAGCGCAGCAGCGCCGCCGAGTTGGCCAGGCTGACCGGATGGTCGCAGCCCTCGGTCGCCGCCGCGAAGCGCGCCATCTGCCAGTCGATGCCGCGCGCGAGGTCGGCGTCGGCGAAATGCGTCATCAGCGTGATGCCGGCCACGTGCGCCGCCGTCTCCATTGCGGTCAGCGCCGGATGAAACTCCTCGGCGGACAGGCCGAGCCGGTTCATGCCGGTGTTCAGTTTTAGATAGACGGACAGCCGGGCGGGCAGCGCCGCGGTCGCCAGCATCTCCACCTGCTCCAGGCAGTGCACGACCGGGGTCAGGGCGTATTCGGCGAGGAGCGGCAGTTCATCGGCCTCGAAGAAACCCTCGAGCAGCAGGATGGGCTGGCGGAAGCCGGCTTCGCGCAGGGCGATGGCGTCCTCGATTTCGAGCAGGGCATAGCCGTCGGCGAGATCGTCGAGCGCCGCGGCTGCGCGCATCAGGCCATGTCCGTAGGCATTCGCCTTGATGACCGCCCACAGGCGCGCTGCGCCGGCCTGACGACGCGCGACGGCGAAGTTGCCGCGCAGGGCGGACAGGTCGATGGTGGCGCGGATCGGGCGGGTCAACTCTGCTTGACCGCGAACTGCTTGAGCTTGTCCTTGGCGAAGTCGACGAAGGTGTTGACCAGGCGCGAGCGGAACTTTTCCTTCGGATAGACCATGGACAGCGTGCGCGTCAGGCGCGGCTTGAGCGGAATGGCGATGAGGTCGCCGAGCTGCTTCTCCTTCGCCACCGAGGCGCGCGAGACGATGGCGAAGCCGATGCCGGTCTCGACCACACCCTTGATCGCCTCCGGGCTGCCCAGCTCGATGACGATGTTCAGGCTCTCCGGCGGGACGCCCGCCGTGCGGAAGTAGTTGTCCGTCACCTCGCGCGTGCCGGAGCCCGGTTCGCGGCTGACGAAGGGGTGGGTGGCCAGCAGTTGCGGCGTCAGCTCCTTGTTCTTCGCGAGCGGCGTGCCAGGCGCGCAAATCGCGAGCAGTTCGTCGTCGCAGCAGACTTCGCACTGCAGGTTGCTCTGGTGCGAGGGGGCCTCGATCAGGCCGAGATCGAGCGTGTGCTCGGCGACGCGGGTCTCGATTGACTCGGAGTTGGCGACGATCAGCCGTGGCCGCACATTGGGATACTGAGACTTGAATTCGCCGAGGATGCGCGGCAGCATGAACTCGGCGATGGTGGTGCTGGCGCCGACCAGCAGCGGGCCGCCGATCAGGCCGGTCATTTCGGCCAGGCGCACGTCCAGTTCCGATGACAGGCCGAGAATCCGCTCGGCGTATTCGAGCACCGTTTCCCCGGCCGGCGTCAGGGATATCTTGCCGTGGCCGCGATCGAACAGGCGGGTGTTGAAATGATCTTCCAGCTGCTTGATCTGGAACGTCACCGCCGGCTGCGTCATGAACAGCACTTCCGCCGCCTTGGTGAAGGACAACTGCTTTGCGACGGCGTGAAAGACCTGCAATCTCCGATCGGCCATAATCGGCTCCCCAAGTATTCTTTTATAGTTGCTTATTCAAGCACAAATTGGGCATATAAGAAAGCCTGATTAATGGGATTTGACGCAGCCAGGCACAGCTCCCCTCGGAAACATTACAAAACCTCCCGTCGAATCCGGCTTTCCGACATCCATTTCCGCTTCATGGTATAAAGCCGCCACCTTTGGTCCATAAAAATCGATGAAACCGGAGCCATGACCGACGTTTCGTCCTCTCGCAACCGGCTGCAGTTCGCCAAGAAAGCGCTCTGGCTCGTTTGCGTCGGCTTGGTCATCGCCTGGTCGCTCTGGCTGCTCTATTCGAAGTTGCGTGGCGAGGTCGCTTCCGACCCGGCGGCTGCCGAACTGCTCGCCGCGGGCGACTTCTGGCTCAGTCTCAGGATCATCGCCGAATCGATTGGCCGCAGCATCGGCAACGTCCCGGCGAGCGGCTATCTGCTCGCCGCCCTCTCCGCCCTGGCGGCCTATGCCGCGCTGGCCTGGTACGACCGCATCGCGCTCATCCACTTGAACCGCCACCAGGATATCTCCTGGCTCTTCATCGCCTCCTGCTCCTTCGTCACCTATGCGCTCGGCCACAACATCGGCGCATCCGTGCTGTCCGGCGGCCTGGTACGTTTGCGCGCCTACGGCGCATGCGGCCTCTCGGCCATTCAGGTCGCCATTCTCGTCACCCTGTGCTCGTTCACCTTTGCCTATGCCACCGTGCTGCTCATGGGCGTTGTCTTCGTGATCTATCCCGAAATCGTCCAGCCGCTCGCCGATCTCGTCCCCTACCTGGCTCTGCCGCCACCGCTGATCCGGACGATCGGCGCCGTCATGCTGGCTCTGTGCGCCCTGTATGTCCTCGGCTCGTGGCGCGGCTTCAAGCCGCTGCATTTCCGCAACGTGCATATCGTGTATCCCCGCCTGCACGTCGTCGCCCGCCAGTTGATCGCCGGTCCGATGGAACTGATCTCCGCCGCCGGCATCATCTATTTCGTGCTGCCCGAGGCGGGCAATCCGGGCTTCCTCACCGTCCTCGGCGCTTTCCTGCTTTCCTTCTCGGCCGGACTGCTGTCGCAGACGCCCGGCGGCATCGGCGTCATGGAAGCGGTGTTTCTCGCCCTGCTGCACACGGTCGCCCCGTCCGATGTCATCGCCGCGTTGCTGATCTGGCGGCTGATGTACCTGCTGATCCCGCTCGCGATCTCGCTGCCGCTGGTCGTTACATTCGAACGCGCCCAGCTACGGCGAACGGCAGGACAGAAATAAACGGTCGGAGCGCCGTCCGGGCCCCGATGGCTGCTCGATTCGCCCTCTGCGCGTCGATCGTTCAGTTCGCGGCTTCCTGACCATGCCGCCGGTCGGCCAAGGCCCTACAGCAGGACGGGCCGGTTGGGCAGTTCGTTCGGATTGGTCCCGCGCGGCGGGAAATGCCGCGCCAGCCGATCCGTGATCTCCTCGATGGCGGCCAGCGTGCCCTGTTCGAACTCGCCCTTGCGGTAGCGCTGCTCGATGCGATGGCAGATGGCGTCCCACTCGGCCTGCGGCACGAGGGCGCATATGCCCCTATCGGCGAGGATCTCCACCTTGCGGTCGACCAGCTGGACGTAGATCAGCACGCCGCTGTTGTGCTCGGTGTCCCATACGCGCAGCTGCGAGTAAACGTCCACCGCGCGTTGCCGTGCGGTCTGCCCTTGCCACAGTGCTGAGAAAGTCAGTCCCGCCTCTACGGCGAAGCGCAGTTCGGCGTCGTGGCGCTTTTCCGATTCGCCGACGGCGCGCTCGATCGTCTGCAGCACGTGCCTCGGAAACGCCAGCCCGATGCTCCATTGCGGCAGCAGCAGATGCCTGAACATCCGTCTGAGATTCATCACCAGTCTCCCGAAGCGCCGCCGCCGCCGAAGTCCCCGCCGCCGCCGGAAAACCCGCCGTCCGACGAACCGCCGCCCCAGCCTCCGCCGCCGCCGCTCCAGCCGCCGGTGGACCAGCCGCCGCCGCGTCCGGAGGAGGCGAAGGCCAGCACGAAGACGAACACCAGGACGGCGCCGATCAGCGCCGCCAGCACCGAACTGGTCACCAGCCAGGCCAGGCCGCCGACCACACCGGAGGTGACCGTCGCGCCTCCGAGCCGGCCGAACCAGCGGTTCATCACCGCGCCGAGCATGGTGGCGATGACGATGCCGACAATGAAGAGGGTTTCGAGATCCATCGCCGCGCCGCTGGCGGACGAGGCGGCTGATTTCGGCGGCGGCAGCGCTTCGCCGCCGATGACGGCCTGCAGCTTCGTCACCCCCGCCTGCAAGCCGCCGAAGAAATCGCCTTCCTTGAAGCGCGGGCCGATAACTTCGGCGACGATGCGCTTGGCGACGGCGTCCGGTACGGCACCCTCCAGTCCGCGCCCGACCTCGATGCGCAGCTTGCGGTCGTTCCTGGCAACGAGAATGAGGATGCCGTCGTCGATGCCCTTGCGGCCGAGTTTCCAGGCTTCCGCGACGCGGATCGAATACGCCTCGATGGTCTCGGGCTGCGTGGTCGGCAGGAGCAGGATGGCGATCTGGCTGCCGCGCGCTTTCTCGAATTGCGCCAGCTCGGCCTCCAGCGACGCCGTCTGGTCGCGACTCAGGGTTCCGGTGAGATCGGTGACGCGCGCCTTGAGCGGCGGCACGGCGACAAGCCCGTCCGCCGCCAGGGCAACTCCGAGCAGGAAGAGCCCGAGCGCCGCAATCAGTCGGGCGGCGCGGCGCATGGGCGGATCAGTAGCCCTGCTTGAGCGGGTCCGGCGCCGGCTTCGGCGTCTCGGCCGTCGCCTTGCCGCCGTCGAACTTGATCGCCGGCGGCGCCGACATGGCCTTTTCGTCCTCGACGGTGAAGTTGGCCTTGGTCTTGTAGCCGAACAGCATGGCCGTCAGGTTGTTGGGAAAGACGCGCACCGTGACGTTGTATTCCTGCACGGCCTTGATGTAGCGGTTGCGCGCCACGGCGATGCGGTTCTCGGTGCCCTCGACCTGCGCCTGCAGGTCGCGGAAGTTGGCGTCCGCCTTGAGGTTGGGATAGTTCTCGGCCACCGCCAGCAGTCGCGCCAGCGCGCCGGAGAGCTGCGACTGGGCGGCCTGGAACTTGGCGAAGGCGGCCGGATCGTTGATAAGTTCGGGCGTGGCCTTGAGACCGGCGACGTTGGCGCGCGCCTCGGTCACCCTGGTCAACACTTCCTTCTCGTGCGCGGCATAGCCCTGCACGATCTGCACCAGGTTGGGGATCAGGTCGGCGCGGCGCTTGTACTGGTTGAGCACTTCCGACC
>VGHJ01000055.1 GCA_016868295.1 Betaproteobacteria bacterium
GCCTGGCTGGAGTGGAACGTGGTGGAAGCGGCGCGCAACTACGCGCGCTTCAAGGAAGAGCTGGCCGAAAAACTGGCTGCGGAGCAGTCGGCCTAAGGCTCGTATTCTCGCAGCCGCTTCACGTCGTGCACGGTGACGTGCTTGCCGTGCACGGTGATGAGCTTGGCGGCAGTGAGGTCGTGGAAGATGCGCGAGAGGGTTTCCGGCGTGAGATTCAGGCGCGAGGCGATGACCTGCTTGCTGGTGGGCAGGTCGATCTCGACGTCGCGTGCGGCGGTGTCGCCATTGTCGGTGCGCTGGAGCAGGAAGCCGATGACGCGCTGGGTGCTCGAGCGCAGCGAATAGGACTCGACGTCGCGGATCAGGCCGTGCAGGCGCACGGCCAGGCCGGCGAGCATGCGCCGCGCGAAGGAGGCGTCCTTCTCCAGCATCTCGAACACCGCCTGGCGCGCGATGTGCAGCAGCAGCGAGTCGGCGAGCGATTCGGCGAAGACGGGGTAGGGGCGGTCCATGAACATGACGGCCTCGCCGAAGCTCTGCTGCGGACCGAGGATCTCGACCACCTTCTCGTTGCCGGCGGCGGAGGGAAAAGCCAGCTTCATCTGGCCGTAGACGATGGCGTAGAAGCCGCGCGGCTGATCGCCTTTCTGGAACAGCATCTCGCCCTTGTGCAGGCGCTTCTCGCGCGTCTGCGTGGCGAGGTGCTCGATCTGTTCCTGGCTGAGCTCCTGGAACAGGGGGATTCTGCGGAGTATTTGTGCAATGTCTAGTTTTTCGTTGTGCATCGATGAGGCCTCGGCCGGGGCGCAGCGCGTGAAACATACCACGGAATGCCCATGCCGGGCGACTGGCGGAGGGCCGCGGTGAGGTCCAGCCGACTGCCCGCCGTTTTCCATGCGCCGCACCGCGTCCTGTTCCTCGCCGGCGCGACGCAGGGCCTGCTCGCCATGCTGTGGTGGGCGGCTGACCTCGGCGCGCGCTTCGGCGGGCTGTATGCGACGCCAACCTGGCCGCTGCCGCCGGCCTGGCTGCACGCGGTACTGATGACGTACGGCTTCTTCCCCTTCTTCGTCTTCGGCTTCGTCATGACGGCCGGGCCGCGCTGGCAGGGCGCGGCGCCGGTGGCCGGCGCCGCCTATCTTGCGCCCTTCGCCCTCATGGCGGCCGGCTGGCTCGGCTTTTATGCCGCGCTGTGGTGGCCGCCGCTGCTGGCGCCCGCACTGCTCCTGGTGCTCGTCGGCTGGGGCATCGGCCTGGGCGCGCTCGCGCGCATCGTGCGCGCGCCCGGCGCCGGCCGGGCGCATATCCTCGCCGTATCGGGGGGGCTGACTTTCGGCGCGCTGCTGCTGGCGGCGCTGGCCGGCTTCATCGCTGGCGGGCTGGGCTGGCTGGCGCACGCCGCCGTGCACGGCGGCGTCTGGCTCTTTCTGCTGCCGGTGTTCACCGCCCTGTGCCACCGCATGCTGCCCTTCTTCTCCAGCGCGGTGATCCCGAACTACCGGGTGGTGCGCCCGATGTGGGCGCTCTGGCTGCTGCTCGCCTGCTATGGCGGCCACGGCGCGCTGGAACTGGCCGGCCTGCCGCAGTGGGCCTGGTTCTTCGACCTGCCCGCGGCCGCGACGGCGCTCAGGCTCACGCTCGCCTGGCAGCCGGTGAAATGCAGCGCCGTGCGGCTGCTCGCCGTGCTGCATGTCGCCTTCGCCTGGCTGGGACTGAGCCTCGCCCTCTACGCCGCGCACGGCCTGATGCTGTTCGCAGGCGCCGGCTCGCTCGGCCTGGCGCCGCTGCATGCGCTGACGCTGGGCTTCTTCGCTTCCGCCGTGATCGGCATGGTGACCCGCGTCACCCTGGGCCACTCCGGCCGCCCGCTCGGCGCCGACAACGCGGTCTGGGCCGTCTTCTGGGGCATGCAGGCGGTGGCGCTGCTGCGCGTGGCGGGGGAGTGTCTCGCCGGCCTGAGCCTCGTTGCCGCGCTGGTCTGGCTCGCCTGTTTCGGCGTCTGGTACGCAAAGTTCGCGCCGGTCTATCTCATGCCGCGTGCCGACGGCCAGCCGGGGTAAGATCACGGGCCCATGACGACCTATCTGCTGCTCAAGCAACTCCACGTCGCCTGCGTGGTGATTTCCATCGCCGGCTTCTTCCTGCGCGGTGTGTGGATGCTGACGGATTCGCCGATGCTCAACCGGCTCTGGGTGCGCGTGGTGCCGCACGTAAACGACACCCTGCTGCTTCTTGCGGCGATCGGGCTCTCGATCGTGCAGCAGCAGTATCCCTTCGTGCACGGCTGGGTGACGGCCAAGGTGATCGGCCTGCTCGCCTACATCGGCTTCGGTCTCTTCGCGCTGCGGCGCGGCCGCAGCAAGCGCGTGCGTGCGGGCTTCTGGCTGGCTTCGCTCGCCAGCTTCGCCTACATCGTCTTGGTGGCCCTGACGAAGAATCCGCTGGTGTTTTTTTGACGCGGACGTTTCCCGGGTTTCGCCGGCAACCGAGAACCGACAACCGGCAACTGTCTTACCGCGGCTGGTGGTTGAGCAGTTTCTTCAGGCCGTCGCTGTCGAGGATGCGGATGTGCTTCTGCTGCACGGCGATGAAGCCCTCTTCCTGGAACCGGGAAAAGGCGCGGCTCACGGTTTCCAGCTTCAGCCCGAGGTAGCTGCCGATCTCCTCGCGCGTCATGCGCAGGTGGAACTCGGCCGGCGAGTAGCCGCGCGAGGTGAAGCGCTGCGACATGTTGAGCAGGAAGGCGGCGAGGCGCTCCTCGGCGCGCATGGTGCCGAGCAGCATCATGAGGCCCTGGTCGCGCACCAGTTCGCGGCTCATCACCTTGTGGAAGTTGTGCTGCAGCGTCTGGATCTCGCGCGAGAGCTGCTCGAGCTGGGCGAAGGGGATGACGCAGACCTCGCTGTCCTCGAGCGCCACCGCGTTGCAGGTGTGCGTCTCGGTGCCGATGCCGTCCATGCCGAGGATCTCCCCCGCCATCTGGAAGCCGGTGACCTGGTCGCGGCCGTCCTCGAGCAGGATGTCGGTCTTGAAGAAGCCGGTGCGCACGGCGTAGAGCGCCTCGAAGGGATCGCCGGCGCGGTAGAGGTTCTGCTGGCGCTTCAGCTTGCGCCGCGCGCCGACCAGGGTGTCGAGCTTGGCCAGCTCCTCCTTGGTCAGCCCCTCGGACAGGCACAGCTCATGCAGGCTGCATTGCGAGCAGGCTGCCTTGACGGTGGCCAGGGTAATGGGAACTGCGGATTTGTTGGGCAATTCCTTCTCTCTCTCTGCTGGTTGGTCGCTTTGATCCATGTCAATACGATAAGCGGCACCTTACGGCATCTTCTTGAATCGATTCCGCAGTGCAGCCGCAGGCATTACACGTATCGCATGACCGCGACTTATCAGGATATCATTTTCGACCCGCAGCTCATCCGCCGCTACGATGTGAACGGACCCCGTTACACCTCGTATCCGACGGCCGACCGCTTCGTCGAGGCCTTCGACGCCGACGCCTACCGGCTCTGGCTGGGCAAGCGCACGGTGGGCGGCATCAGCCGGCCGCTGTCATTATACGTGCACATCCCCTTCTGCAACACCATCTGCTACTACTGCGCCTGCAACAAGATCATCACCAAGGACCATGGCCGCTCGGCCAAGTACCTGAAATATCTGGGCAAGGAACTGGCCCTGCAATCCTCCTACCTGGAAGGCAGCCACGACGTGGTGCAACTGCACTGGGGCGGCGGCACGCCGACCTTTCTCTCGCACGAGGAGATGCGCCAGCTCATGGGCTCGATCCGCGAGCACTTCCGCCTGCTGCCCAACGGCGAGTATTCCATCGAGGTCGACCCGCGCAAGGTGGATGAGGCGACCGTGGCCCTGCTCGGCGAGTTGGGCTTCAACCGCATGAGCCTGGGCGTGCAGGACTTCGATCTCGCCGTGCAGGAGGCAGTCAACCGCGTGCAGACCATCGAGGAAACCGAGACCGTACTGAAGGCGGCGCGCGCCAACGGCTTCAAGTCGATCTCGGTCGACCTCATCTACGGTCTGCCCAAGCAGAACGTCATCAGTTTCAACCGTACGCTCGAAGAGGTCATTCGCCTCTCGCCCGACCGCCTCTCGATCTACAACTACGCCCACCTGCCGAATCTGTTCAAGCCGCAGCGGCGCATCAGTGAGTCCGAGCTGCCCTCGGCCGACGCCAAGCTGCAGATCCTTCAGCTCGCCATCCGCCGGCTCACCGAGGCGGGCTACGTCTACATCGGCATGGACCATTTCGCCAAACCCGACGACGAGCTGGCCGTGGCGCAGCGTCAGGGCCGCCTGCATCGCAACTTCCAGGGCTATTCGACCCACGCCGAGTGCGACATGATGTCCTTCGGCATTTCCTCGATCAGCATGGTCGGGCCGAGCTACTGCCAGAACGTGAAGACGCTCGACGAGTACTACGACCGCCTCGACCACGGCGTGCTGCCGGTCTACCGCGGCATCGAGTTGACGCCGGACGACCTGCTGCGCCGCTCCATCATCCAGGCGCTGATGTGCCACTTCGAGGTCTCCATCGAGGGGCTTGAGGTGGCGCACCTGATCGACTTCAAGCGCTACTTCGCCGCCGAGATCGCCGACCTGCGCGAGATGGAGCAGGGCGGCCTGCTCAAGCTCGACGACAAGTGGATCAGCGTGCAGCCGCGCGGCCGCATGCTGGTGCGCGCCATCGCCATGGTGTTCGACCGCTATCTGCGCGCCGACCGCGAGCGGGCGCGCTACTCGAAGGTCATCTGACGCGGTCTCCCCGCGTGCCGCGCCTCTTTGCCTGACACCGGTTACATCGCCGTCTTCCTCGTCGGCCTGCTCGGCGGCACGCACTGCATGGCCATGTGCGGCGGCATCGTCGGCGCGCTGACCGTAGGCACGCCACCCGGCCGGCCGCACTGGCCGCTTCATCTGGCCTACAACTTCGGCCGCATCTCCGGTTATGCGCTGGCCGGCGCGCTGCTGGGCGCCGTCGGCCAGGCCGGCCTCCTGCTCGAAGGCGCGCTGCCGGTGCAGATGACCCTCTACGTGCTGGCCAACCTGATGCTGATCGCCCTCGGCCTGTATCTGATCGGCGTGCCGCAGGGACTGACTTTTCTCGAGCGCGGCGGCCAGAAGGTGTGGGCGCGCATCCAGCCGCTGACGCGGCGCTTCCTGCCCGCGACGACCGTGGCGCGCGCCTATCCCCTCGGCCTCGTGTGGGGATTCCTGCCCTGCGGCATGGTCTATTCCGTGCTGTCGATGACGCTGCTCACCGGCAGCGCGCTGCGCGGCGCCGGGCTCATGCTGGCCTTCGGCCTGGGCACGCTGCCCAACCTGCTGCTGGCGGGGTTTCTCCTCAAGCGCTTCCGCGAGGTTGTCCAGGGCCGCCCCGTGCGCCTTGCCTCCGGTCTGCTCGTGCTCGGCTTCGGCGTCTGGGGGCTGGTCAACGCCGCGTCGCTCGGCGGCCGGCTGTGGCAGGGCATCGTCTGCACCGTCTAGAATGGCCGTATGAACGCCCCTGAATCGCGCTCCGCCGTCGACCTGCCCATCGAGGGCATGACCTGCGCCGCCTGCGCCGCGCGCATCGAGCGGCAGTTGAACAAGCTGCCCGGCGTGACCGCGGCGGTGAATTTCGCCAGCGAGCGGGCGCACGTCGAATTCGATGCGGCGGCCGCCAGCGAGGCGAAGCTGGTCGAGACGATCGAGAAGGCCGGCTTCAAGGTGCCGCAGGTCGACCCGGCGGCCGGACTGGCGGAGGCGCGCGCCGCGGAGAAGGAACGCAAGGCCGCCGCCTACCATGCCGAGTTGAAGCGTTTCTGGATCTCGGTCGCGCTCACCCTGCCGCTGGTGGCGCAGATGGGAACGATGTTCTCCGGCGAGCACGCCGACCTGCTGCCGCGCTGGCTGCAACTGGCGCTCGCCACGCCAGTGCAGTTCTGGATCGGCTGGCGCTTCTATGTCGGCGCCTTCAACGCGTTGCGCGGCGGCGCCGGCAACATGGACGTGCTGGTGGCGCTCGGCACCTCGATGGCCTGGGCCTTCAGCGCCGTGGTGACGGTGGCCGACCTGCACCACCAGCATGTGTATTTCGAGGCTTCCGCCGCCGTCATCACCCTGGTGCTGATGGGCAAGCTGCTCGAGGCGCGCGCCAAGGCGAAAACCTCCGCCGCCATCGAGGCGCTGATCCGCCTGCAGCCGCAGACGGCGCGCCTGCTGCGCGACGGCGAACTGGTCGAGGTGCCGGTGGCGAGCCTCGCTCCCGGCGACGTCTTCGTCGTGCGGCCGGGCGAGAGCGTGCCGGTGGACGGCGAGGTGGCAGAGGGCGCGAGCAGCGTCAACGAGGCCATGCTCACGGGCGAGAGCCTGCCGCTGGCGAAGAACCCGGGCGACAAGGTGTTCGCCGCCACGGTGAACGGCGAGGGGCTGCTGCGTTGCCGCGCCACCGGCGTCGGCAGCCACACCCTGCTCGCCGGCATCATCCGCATGGTCGAACAGGCGCAGGGTTCGAAGGCGCCGGTGCAGCGCCTGGCCGACCGCATCTCGGCCATCTTCGTGCCGGTGGTGACGGCCATCGCGCTGCTCGCCTTCGCCGGCTGGTGGCTGTTCGCCGGTGATTTCACTCAGGCGCTGGTGAACGCCGTCGCCGTGCTGGTCATCGCCTGCCCCTGCGCGCTAGGGCTCGCCACGCCGACGGCGATCATGGTCGGCACCGGGCGCGGCGCCGCGGCGGGGATCCTCGTGAAGAACGCCGAGGCGCTGGAGCTGGCGAAGAACGTCGAGGTGCTGGCGGTGGACAAGACCGGCACGCTGACCCAGGGCAAGCCGGAGGTGACGGACGTGGTGCCAAACGAGGGCATCGCCGAGTGTGAACTGCTGCGCCTCGCCGCCAGCCTGGAGCAGGGCTCGACGCATCCGCTCGCCGAGGCCATCGTGGCGCGGGCGCGCGAGCAGGGCATGGCGCTGGCCCAGCCGAGCGAGCTGCGCGCCGTGGCGGGCAAGGGCCTCAGTGCGGCGCTCGACGGCGTCGGCTACACGCTCGGCTCGCCCGCTTACCTTGCCGAGCAGGGTGTGGCGGTGCCGGAGGCGCTGCTGGCGCCGCTGGCGGCTGCCGGCAAGAGCGTGATCGCCGTGTCGTGCGGACTGACTTTTCTCGGCCTCATCGGCGTCGCCGACCGGCTGCGGCCGACCTCGCGCGCGGCGGTGGCGCGGCTGAAGGCGCAGGGCGTCGAGGTGGTCATGCTCACCGGCGACAACGCCGCCACGGCGGCGGCCATCGCGCGCGAGGCCGGCATCGATCGCTTCGAGGCCGGGGTGCTGCCGCAGGACAAGGCGACGGCGGTAACCCAACTCAAGTCCGGCGGCAGGCGCGTCGGCATGGTCGGCGACGGCATCAACGACGCGCCGGCGCTGGCGGCGGCGGACGTCTCCTTCGCCATCGGCGGCGGCTCCGACGTGGCGCTCGAGGCGGCCGACGTGACGCTGATGCGCAGCGACCTGCTCTCGGCGGCGGACGCCATCGACCTGTCGCGCGCGACGCTGGCGAAGATCCGCCAGAACCTGTTCTTTGCCTTCATCTACAATGTGCTCGGCATCCCGCTCGCGGCGATGGGCATGCTCAACCCGGTGATCGCCGGCGCCGCCATGGCGCTGAGTTCCGTCTCGGTGGTGAGCAACTCGCTGCTGCTGCGGCGCTGGCAACCCCAACGGAGAGACTCATGACAAGAACCATGCCGTTCGCCGTGCTGTGCGGACTGACTTTTATCGCGACGGCGCCGCTGCGGGCGGAGACGGTCGTCACGTCGGTCGATGCGCCCATCTTCGACGCCGCCCGCCTCGGCACCGCCGCCGAGGTGGAGAAGCTGCTCAAGGCCAACCCGGCCCTGCGCGACGCGCGCAACCCGCTCGGCGCCACGCCGCTGCACCATGCGGCGACGAATCTCGACAGCGGGCCGCTGAAAGTGCTGCTGGCCGCCGGCGCCGACGTGAATGCGCGCGACAAGGAGGACAACACGCCGCTGCACATGGCCGCCTACGCCACGCGCGCCGGCAACGCGCAACTGCTGCTGGCCGCCGGCGCCGACGTGAACGCCAAGACGACAGCCGGCCGCACGCCGCTCTCCATGGCGCGCAAGGTGCGCGCCGACGAGACGGCCGGGATCATTTCGCTATGGGTGCTGAAGGGCTGCAAGCCCGGCAAACCTTGTTGAGGACGGATATGGAAACCACCACGATCAAAATCGAAGGCATGTCCTGCGGCGGCTGCGTGAAGAGCGTCACCAACGTGCTCGGCGCGCTGCCCGGCGTGGCGAAAGCCGAAGTCTCGCTGGAGCAGAAGAACGCCCGCGTCGAATTCGAGGCCGGCCGCGTGACGCGCGAGGACATGAAGCGCGCCATCGTCGACGCCGGCTTCGAGGCTGAGTGAGTAGACGGGCCCACCCCCCAGCCCCCGCCCTGTGGGCGGGGGTGACGACGGTTCGCGGGCTGCGCCCGCTCCAAGTCGCTGACTTGCCGCCTCCTTGGGACGGCCCGGCGGAGGCGGCGTGATCCATCCCCTCTGGCTCGCCGGCTTCCGTCCGTTCTTCGCGCTGGCCTGCCTCTCCGGCGTCGTCCTGCCCGTGCTCTGGGCGCTGATGTTCGCCGGCATCCTCGCGGCGCCGGGGGCGGCGACCACCGCCATCCAGTGGCACGCTCACGAGATGTTCTTCGGCTTCGGCTGGGCCATGCTCGCCGGCTTCCTGCTTACGGCGAGCAAGAACTGGGTGAAGATCCGCGGCTACCACGGCGGCGCGCTGGTGTTCCTCGCCGCCGCCTGGGGCGTGGAGCGTCTTGCCATGGCGTTCGGCGCGAGCTGGCCGCAAGTCCTGTTCTGGCTCGCCAACCAGTTGTTCCTCGTGTCGGTGGTGGCGATGCTGATGTGGACGCTGCTGCGCCACCGCGAGACGGACGGCTACCGCAGGGACAACGTCTTCTTCCTGCTTCTGCTGCCGCTGTTTCCCGTGTCGAAGCTTCTCCTGCTCGACGGCCACTGGTCGCAGGCCGGCGAGACCATGGCGCTCGGGCTGTTCCGACTTGCCTTCCTCATCATGCTGGAGCGCACGCTGACGGATTTCATGAAGAACGTCTTCAAGGCGCAGATCCTGCGCCGGCCGGCGCTCGACAATGCCATCAAGGCGCTGGCGCTGGTGCTGGCCTTCGCCGGATTCCTGCCCGCGGCGCTGCAGGGCGGGCTGGCCTTCCTGCTGGCAGGTCTGCTGATCGGCCGCTTCGCCTGCTGGAAACCCGGGCTGGGCCTGTCGCGGCTCGACATCGGCATCATGTATCTGGGCTACCTTGCCATCGTGCTGCAGCTTCTCGTCGTCGCCTTCGAGCAGCTGGCGCAGATCGTCTGGGTCGGCAGCGTGTCGACGCACCTCTTTACCTTCGGCGCCATGGGGCTGATCGTGCCCGCCATGATCGTGCGCATCTCCAGGGGCCACACCGGGCGCAAGGTGAGCTTCGAGCCGGCCGACCGGGCGGTGCTGTGGCTGATGATCGCCGCGCTCGCCCTGCGCGTCGTCGCGCCGCAGATTTTTCCCGGCGCCTACCTCGCCTGGGTGAGCCTCGCCGCCGCCGGCTGGACCGCCGCCTTTGCGCTGCTCGCCTGGCGCGTGGTTCCCTTCCTGCTCGCGCCGCGCGTCGACGGGCGCGAGCATTGATTGACGGCCGGACCGGCTCGGCGCTTATGTCCGGATTCGCATCGGTGATTGGCGGCGCTGCCGGGCTGCGCTATGCTTCCTGCGTTTCCAGAGGAGGGAGTTCCATGAAGAAACTGCTTACCGGCCTGTTCGTCCTGGCCGCCGCGCTGCCGGCGCAGGCCGAGGAGATCACCTATGCCAAACACATCAAGCCTGTGTGGGAGGACCAGTGCGGGCGCTGCCACGATTCGAGTGCGCCGACCTACGAGGTCTACATGGCCGACCCGAAGAAGTACGACGCCGACGACAAGGGTCCGCGCATGGACACCTACGAGACGCTGGTGTTCTTCCTGAACGGGGAGAAGGAAGCCGGCGCCCTCATGCGCCGCCTCGACGACGGCGCCAACGCCAAGGACGGCCAGGCCGGCAACATGTACCGCCACCTCGGCCGCAGCGAGAAGCGCAAGGAGAATCTGCAACTCTTCAAGAAATGGGTCGGCGAGGACGCCTGGACGACGAAGAAGACGGCTGAACTCACCAAGGACGACCTGCAGAAGATCAAGGCGCCGCGCTAAGGCCCGAGGCAGCCGCGCCCGCGGTCCTCGAAGGAACAGGAGTCCGCGCGGATGTGCCCCGGGTAGTGCTGCTCGAAGGCGCGGCACAGCTCTTCCTTCGTCAGCCAGCGACCATCGTCCCCGGCGAGCAGACTGGCGGGAATCGACGTCTCGCCCTCCAGGTAAATCTCGTAGAGCTCTGCCTCGTCCGGGCCGATGCCGTGGTGCTGCAGGTGCTCGACGAGCCCGCAGATGGTGTCGGAGAGGTAGGTCTTGAACTCGTTCTCATCCTCCTCCTCGAACACGCGGACGCGCGCCTCATAGGTGTAGGGCAGACTCTTGTCGTACTTCGATTTCGGGCCGAGGATTTTCGAGAGCAGTCCCATGGCGGCCTCCGGCGGGTGGCGGGAAGCCCCACTCTAGGCCAGCCGCAGCCGCTTTGCAATCGCCGCGAGCAGCCGTGCCTTCTACCGCGCGCTTGGCTGGCGCGAATCGTCCGCCAGCCAGAAAACCATCGCCTTCTACCAGGCCGGCAGCGTCGCCTTCGCGCTCTTCGCGCGCGACGCGCTCGCCGAGGATGCCGGCGTCCCGCCGCAAGGCGCCGGCTTCCCCGGCTTCACGCTTGCCCACAACGGCCCTTCCGAAGAAGCGGTGGACGCCACGCTGCGCGAAGCGGTGGCGGCCGGCGGTCGCCTCGTGCGCGCCGGCGAGAAAGCGCCCTGGGGCGGCACCCGCGGCTATTTCGCCGACCCCGACGGCTTCCTCTGGGAAGTCTGCTTCAACCCCTTCTTTCCGCTCGGCGAGAACGGGTTCGTAACGCTGCCGGAGTAGGGCGGGCGTTGCGGAGAAAGTCAGTCTCTGTGATACGGCGATGAAGTGCGGGAAGGTCTGGAAGCGGCCATGACCTGCCTGTCATGCCTGCTCCAGAACGTACGTCTGAAGGGCTGGACGACTCGGTTGCCTGCCGGATGGATCGATTTCGGCTCCCCGGCCCGGGCAGTGGATCATCAAGACAAGCCGCTGC
>VGHJ01000056.1 GCA_016868295.1 Betaproteobacteria bacterium
TCGCGCAGGCAGACGCGCACGGCCGGATGCGGCCGGAACGGCCGGTCGTATTCCGCCCTGCGCAACTGGTGCAGGCTGGCCTGCGCCTGGGCGACGGTGTAGAGCAGGCCGGGCCCGCGCGGGCCGCGGCGGCCGTTGCGGGCCCGGCGCGCCTGCCACTCGGCCTCCTTCTCCTGGATGTGGGCCGAGTCGAGCAGCATCACGCCGAGCAGGTCCGCCGTGGCCGAGGTGACATGCACGGGACCGCGAAAGCCCAGGGCGACCGCGCGCGGCAGCAAGCCCGAGTGGTCGAGGTGGGCGTGGGTCAGCAGGATGAAGTCGAGGCGGCGCAGATCGAAGGCCAATGCGTGCAGATTCTTCTGCCAGGCATCGCGCCCGCCCTGAAACAGGCCGCAATCGACCAGGAAGCGCACGTCCCGCGCCTCGACCAGGAAGCAGGAGCCGGTGACCTCTCCGGCCGCGCCGTAAAAAGTGATACGCATGTCGCATTCTCTTCCGCCGCGCGCGGTATCATGCTTGATCTGCGTCAATCGCTATTGGGTTGCGCTTTCTATAATCTATTCGTTACCTTGGAGGGCAGCCATGTTCAAGCACATTCTCGTTCCCACCGACGGTTCCGCGCTGTCCACCGACACCGTGCAGAAAGCCGTCGACTTCGCCCGGGAAACCGGTGCCCGCATCTCCTTCTTCTACGCCAAGCCGGACTACCCGGTCGCCTTCTACGGCGAGGGCGCCCTGATCGACCCGACGACGCCGGAGAAATTCGCCGAGATGGCCGACAAGCAGGCGAAGGAGATCCTCGACGCGGCCCAGGCCCTCGCCGCGGCGGCCGGCGTATCCTGCTCGGTCGCCGCCGCCACCAGCGACGTGCCCTACGAGGCGATCATCCAGGCCGCCAATTCGGGCGGCTGCGACCTCATCTTCATGGCCTCGCACGGCCGGCGCGGACTGTCCGGCCTGCTGCTCGGCTCGGAGACGCAGAAGGTACTGACCCACTCCAAGGTGCCCGTGCTCGTCTTTCGCTGATCCGTCCGTTAAAGCGGACCGTCATGCTCAACTCCGCGCTCACCATCATTCTCGACGAGCACCGCTCCCTCGCAGCCGTCACGCACGGCCTGCGCTTCCAAGACTGGGTGGAAATCGCGCAGGCCTTAGGCACGAATGGCGATCCTCGCTTCGGCGCCGAACCGGACCACGAATTCCGCTCGCTCTTCTCCCGCATCGTGAACCTCGCCCAGACGCCGATCGGCGTCGGGCCATCGGCCTAGCGGCCGCCGCCCTATTTCTTGAAGCGGGCCTCGATCGCTCCGCGCTCGGCCGCCAGGGCGCGCATGGCCTGCACCGCGATCGGCACGTCGGCATGTCCCGAGATGAAGATGATCGGCGCCAGCCAGTCGCCGCCGTCCAGCCGGCTCTGCAACTCCAGTCCGCTCATGCCCGGCATGCGCACGTCGAGCACCAGGCAATCGGCCGCCGCATGCTCCGGGTCGTCGAGGAAGGCGCGCGCTGTGCGGCATCGGCGCCTGCGCCGGCGGGGGGCGAGTCGATCGGTACCAAATGGGCCCGCCGCAGGCGGCGGATCAGCCAGGCGACCAGCAATGCGTTGAGACCCAGCGGCGTCGCCAGGAGAAAGCCGTTCATGCCCGTGCCGGCGGTGGACGGCTCGGTCAGGAGGGGCGAGAGAACGAGTATGGCCGCCGCGATCGGGAGCGCGATGGCCGCCGCCAGGGCCACGGCCATGGGGTAACGCAAGTGCCCGCGGCTGACGGGCTTCCTGGGCATGGAGAGTGCGGCTTCGCGCCGATGCTGACAGGATAAGCGATGATGGCCTAATTTACGGCGAAACCGGCGGAAAAATGTATCCGGAGGGCCGGAGACCGCTCCGTTCAGGCCTGGGGCGGCGTGCAGCGGTTCAGTTCGCGCGAGCCGGTCTGGAGGAAACAGGTGAAGGCGCTCGAGGCGGCGCACAGGGCCCAGAAGGCGAAGAAGCCGATGGAGTAAGTGGCCGCGCGCGAATACTGCACCGGCTCGCCGAAGAGATAGAGTTCCTGCGGGTCGATCAGGGTGAAGAACACCGCTTCGGCGATGCCGGCGACGACGAACGACGGCCACAGGATCCAGATCAGCCTTTTCATGCGCTCCTCCTCGTTTCCGCTAGCGTTTGCCCGTCGCCAGGATCGTCGTTTCCGGCGCCTCGGGCAATTGCAGACTGCCGGCGAGGCGCCAGGTGGCGGCCTCGTCCTCGACGATCACGTGCCAACGGCCGGAACCCAGCGCGCCGACACGGCCGGCATAGACGCCCTTCTCGCCGCTCAGCAACAATGCCTGGTCCTCCCCCTTGCGTGTCGGATGCGCCAGCGTCAGCCGCAGCCGGGGCGGAAGCTCGGCACCGGCGCGTGAAACCAGGCGCACTTCGGCCTGTTCAGAGGTAATGCGCAGCCGTGCCTCGAACTGCAGACTCGCCGCGGCATCGTTGCGCGCCAGCTTCTGGTTCACCGCCAGGCCCTGCTTGTAATAGTCGTCGGCCACCAGCCCGTCATGGGTGGCAATGGCAATCCAGGCGGTGACGATGCCCGCCATCACCACCACGGCCGGCCCGGCCATGAGGATCCACGGCCAGCGATGCCGATACCAGGGTTGCGGATTCGGTGCCTGAGTCGTCATGGCAGGAGGAAACTCGCCTTCTCGCGCACGAAGACCTCGTCGTGGTTCAGCGCGCGCACCTCGAAGTGGATCGGGTTGGAGCCGCGCTTGCCGGCCTCGGGGTTCACGCGCACGCGCACGGCGACGGCCTGCGTGCTGGCCGGCGGCGCCTCGACGACGCGCTCGGTGACGATCTGGATGCCTTCGAGTCCGGTCACGGACAGCGCGAAGCGGCGCGGTGCCTCGGCCAGATTCATCACCTGCAGCCGGTAGACGTTCTCGATCAGGCCGCCCTCGACCTCGCGCGCGAGGGTAGCGCGGTCGCGGATGACATCCACCTTGAGCGGCTGGCGTAAAGTCAGTCCCGTCACGGCGGCGATGACGATGGCTGAAAGAATCGCGCCATACAGCAGCGTGCGCGGCCTGAGGATATGGGCGACGATCTCCTTGCGTCCCCAGTGCTCGGCCAGAGCGTGTTCGGTCGAGTAGCGGATCAGGCCGCGCGGATAGGCCATCTTGTCCATCACCTGGTCGCAGGCGTCGATGCAGGCCGAGCAGCCGATGCACTCGTACTGCAGGCCGTTGCGGATGTCGATGCCGGTCGGGCAGACCTGCACGCAGATGCCGCAGTCGACGCAGTCGCCCTTGCCGGCGGCCTTGTAGTCGACCTTCTTCGAGCGTGCGCCGCGCGGCTCGCCGCGCTCGGCGTCGTAGGTGACGATGAGCGTGTCCGGGTCGAACATGACGCCCTGGAAGCGGGCATAGGGGCACATGTACTTGCACACCTGCTCGCGCATGAAGCCGGCGTTGCCCCAGGTGGCGAAGCCGTAGAAGAAGATCCAGAAGGTTTCCCACGGGCCGAGCTGCCAGCCGGCGAACGAAGCCGCCAGCGTCTTGATCGGCGTGAAATAGCCGACGAAAGTGAAGCCGGTCCACAGCCCGATGGCGACCCACACGGCATGCTTGCCCGCCTTGCGCGCCAACTTGTCCGCCGTCAGGGGTGCGGCATCGAGCTTCATGCGCGCCGCGCGGTCGCCCTCGAACAGCTTCTCCACCCACATGAAGATTTCCGTGTAGACGGTCTGCGGGCAGGCGTAGCCGCAGAACAGGCGCCCGGCCACGGCGGTGAACAGGAACAGGGCCAGCGCCGAGATGATGAGCAGGACGGCGAGGTAGAACACGTCCTGCGGCCAGAACACCAGGCCGAACAGGTAGAACTTGCGCTCGACGATGTCGAACAGCACCGCCTGGCGGCCGTTCCATTCGAGCCAGCACAGGCCGTAGAAGATGGCCTGCGTGATCCAGACGAGGATCCAGCGCCAGTTGGCGAAGGTGCCGCTCACGCTGCGCGCGTAGATCTTTTTCTCCGATTCGTAGAGGGAATCCTCCTTGATCGGAATGACCTTCGCGCCGGCGGCGGCCGGCTTGGGGGCGGGTTGCGCCATGTTGTGTCGGGGGAAGCATGCCCCGGGAGTCGTGCCCCCGGGGTCGTTATCGTGACAGGCTTACTTCTTGTCGGTTCCGCCCTGCGACAGGCCGAAGACATAGGCGGCCAGCAGGTGGGATTTGGCCTCGCCGAGGAACTCCCTGTGGGCGGGCATCTTGTTGCTGCGGCCCTTGGAAATGGTCTCGACGATGACGGCTTCGGACGAGCCGTAGAGCCAGATCGAGTCGGTCAGGTTGGGCGCGCCCACCGCCTGCATGCCCTTGGCGTCGGGGCCGTGGCAGCCGGCGCAGCCGGCCGTGCCGAAGGCCTCCTTGCCGCGGGATGCGCGCGCCGCGTCGTGGGCGAGCTTGTCCGGCGTGAGCGAGCGCACGTAGTGGGCGAGGTCCTTGACGGTCTCCGCCCCGAGTTGCGCGTGCGGCGGCATGACGCCCTGGCGGCCGTCGAGGATGGCGGCCTTGATCTGATCGGGCTCGCCGCCCCACAGCCAGTCCTTGTCAGCCAGGTTGGGGAAGCCCTTGGCGCCGCGCGCATCCGAACCGTGGCACTGGGCGCAGTAGGTCTGGAACAGGCGCTCGCCCATCTTCTTCGCTTCCGGGTCGGCCGCCACGGCCTTCACGTCCTGGCCCTGGAACTTGGCGAAGATCGGCGCGTACTGCGCCTCGGCCTGCTTCATCTCGCCCTCGTACTGGCCACGCGAGCTCCACTTGAAGGCGCCCTCGTAGCTGCCCAGGCCGGGATAGACGGCGAGATAGCCGAGCGAGAAGAACACGGTGATGTAGAAGAGCCAGCTCCACCAGCGCGGCAGCGGGTGGTTGTATTCCTGCAGGGTCTCGTCCCAGACGTGGCCGGTGGTGCCGGTCTCGCCCGCCGCGTTGGCCTTGGCCTTGCCTTGCAGCCAGAGCAGCACGGCACAGCCGAGGATGCTGACCAGGCTGAGGAGCGCCACGTAGACACTCCAGAATCCGCTCACGAAATCGCTCATGATGTCTTTCCTTGCTTGCGCGCGCCGGCGGCGGCCGGCGCCTCATCTTCGGTAAAGGGCAGCTGGGCGGCCTCGTCGAAGGCCCCCCGGCGCCGCCCGCTCCAGGCCCACAGCACGATGCCGACGAACGTGGCGAACGCCAGCACGGTGACGAGGGAACGCAGGTCGTTGAGGTCCATGGCTTACCTCGTCTGCTTCAAGGCCGTGCCGAGGCCTTGCAGGTAGGCGATGAGGGCGTCCATCTCGGTCTTGCCCTTGAGCAGTTCCTTCGCCCCGGCGATGTCGGCGTCGGTGTAGGGCACGCCGACCATCTTCAGCGCCCGCATCTTGGCCTCGATGTCCTCGCTCTTCGCGGGGCGCTCGAGGAAGGCGTAGGCCGGCATGTTCGATTCCGGCACCACGTCGCGCGGATTGACCAGGTGTATACGGTGCCACTCGTCGGAGTAGCGGCCGCCGACCCGATGCAAGTCCGGCCCGGTGCGCTTGGAGCCCCACTGGAAGGGGTGGTCGAAGACGAATTCGCCAGCCACCGAGTAGTGGCCGTAGCGCTCGGTCTCGGCGCGGAAGGGGCGGATCATCTGCGAGTGGCAGTTGTAGCAGCCCTCGCGAATGTAGATGTCGCGCCCGGTGAGCTGCACCGCGTCATAGGGCTTCAGGCCGGCCACCGGCTGGGTGGTCGATTTCTGGAAGAACAGCGGGACGATCTCGACCAGGCCGCCGACGCTGACCACCAGAATGGTCAGGCCGATCATCCAGCCGATGTTGCGTTCGATGAAGTCGTGAGTGAGTTTCATGGTCATGCCTCCTGACGGGCCGCCCCGAAGGGGGCATGCGCCCCCTCGGGGGGCAGCGAACGAATGTGAGCGTGGGGGAACATGCGGCTCTCCGATCTCAGGCGTGTTGGCCGGCAGGCGCCAGCACCGGCGCGTCGTAGGGCTTGGCGCCGGCAATCGTCTTGAACATGTTCCAGGTCATGAGCAGCATGCCGACGAGGAACATCAGGCCGCCCAGCAGGCGGATCATCCAGTACGGGTAGGTCTCCTTGACCGACTCGACGAAGGCGTAGGTGAGCGTGCCGTCCGGGTTGGTGGCGCGCCACATCAGGCCCTGCATCACGCCGGCGATCCACATCGAGGCGATGTAGAGCACGACGCCGATGGTGGCGATCCAGAAGTGCATGTTCATCAGCCGGATGCTGTGCATCTGCTCCTTGCCGAAGAGGCGCGGGATCAGGTAGTAGATCGAGCCGATCGAGATGAAGGCGACCCAGCCGAGCGCCCCGCTATGCACGTGGCCGACCGTCCAGTCGGTGTAGTGCGACAGGGCGTTCACCGTCTTGATCGACATCATCGGGCCCTCGAAGGTGCTCATGCCGTAGAAGGACAGGCTGGTGATGAGGAACTTCAGGATCGGGTCGTCGCGCAGTTTGTGCCAGGCACCCGAGAGCGTCATGATGCCGTTGATCATGCCGCCCCAGGAGGGCGCGAGCAGAATCAGCGAGAAGAGCATCCCCAGGCTCTGCGTCCAGTCGGGCAGCGCAGTGTAGTGCAGGTGGTGCGGGCCAGCCCACATGTAGGTGAAGATGAGCGCCCAGAAGTGCACCACCGAGAGGCGATAGGAGTACACCGGACGCCCGGCCTGCTTGGGCACGAAGTAGTACATCATCCCCAGAAAGCCGGCGGTGAGGAAGAAGCCCACGGCGTTATGCCCGTACCACCACTGCACCATGGCGTCCTGCACGCCGGCGTAGCAGGAGTAGCTCTTGGTCAGCGTCACCGGGATCTCGCAGCTGTTGACCAGGTGCAGAATCGCCACGGTGAGAATGAAGCCGCCGAAGAACCAGTTGGCGACGTAGATGTGCGGCACCTTGCGCTTCATGATGGTGCCGAAGAACACCACCGCGTAGGCCACCCACACCAGCGTGATGAGGATGTCGATCGGCCACTCGAGCTCGGCGTATTCCTTGCCGGAGGTGAAGCCCAGGGGCAGGCTAAGCGCCGCCAGCAGGATGACCAGTTGCCAGCCCCAGAAGGTGAAGGCGGCCAGGCCCGGCGCGAACAGCGGTGTGTGGCAGGTGCGCTGCACCACGTAGTAGCTGGTGGCAAACAAGGCGCAGCCGCCGAAGGCGAAGATCACCGCGTTGGTGTGCAATGGGCGCAATCGGCCATAACTGAGGAACTCATGCAGATTGAGTGCCGGCCACACCAGCTGGGCGGCGATGATCACCCCCACCAGCATGCCGACGACACCCCAGATCACCGTCATCACGGCGAACTGGCGCACCACCTTGTAGTTGTACGTCGCTTGGTTGTCCATGGATTGGAGCCTCACTAAGGGAGTTGGCGTGTTGAATGCGAAAGGCAGGATACCCCTATCAGGGCGAAGGATACCCGTGAATAATCGCAACCTGATTGATTCAAGTCAAAAGCAAAGCCCGACATACTTTGACGATTATCAATGTTTTTATGCGGGTATAAAAAAAAGGGTGCGCAACGCGCACCCCAACCCCAACAGAGAGACAAGACTTCAAGCCCGAAGGGCTCAAAACCTTGCCGCAAGTATGGATACGTGCGCCTGCAAAGAAATTGACATGGGTCAAATCAGGCACGATTCCGGAAATCATTCCGTTCGATTCTCCGTCGGCGCACCGTCTTTGGGGCGATCGTCGTCCATGAGAACGCGGTAGCCCGGCCCCTCGAGGTCATCGAACTGCCCGCTCCTCACCGACCACCAGAACACGACGCCGATAAGGAAGACCAGCACGACGGAAAGCGGTATCAGTAAATAAAGAATTTCCATCAGCGCATGTCCCGGGGCAGCAGACGCAAGGCATTCACCACCACCAGCAGCGAGCTGGCCGACATGCCGACGCCGGCCATCCAGGGCGTGATCCAGCCGAGCATGGCGAGCGGGATCGCCGACACATTGTAGGCGAAGGCCCAGCCGAGGTTTTGCCGCACGATGCGCTGCGTGCGCCGCGCCAGATGCACGCCGTCCAGCAGGCGGCCGATCTGGTCGCCGAGCAGGACGATGTCGGCCTGGTTGCGCGCCAGTTCCGTTCCGCCGCCCATGGCCACCGACACCTGGGCCTGCGCCAGCACCGGCGCGTCGTTCACGCCGTCGCCGACCATGGCGACGATGGCGCCCGCCGCCTGCAACGCGACCAGATGGTCGTGCTTGTCCTGCGGCGTCATGCCGCCGTGGGCCGCTTCGATGCCCAGCCGCGCGGCCACTTGGCGCACGGCCTCGGGCGCATCCCCCGAGAGCAGGCTGACGCGGCAGCCGCTGGCCTTGAGGCCGCGCACCAGCTCGGCCGCATCTTCGCGCACCTCATCCCCGCAGCTGAAGAAAGCCAGCCAGCCCGAGGCATCGGCCAGCGCGACGCAGGTGTCGCCCGTCTGCAGCAAGGCCTGAGCCGCCGCCGGTACCGGTTGTCCATGCAGCGCCGCGACGAACGCCGGGCGGCCGAGGCGGCAGCGGCGGCCGGCAATACTGGCCTCGACCCCCTGCCCCGTATGACTCTGCAGGTCCTGCGGCGCGCCGAGCGTCGCCTTCTGCGGGCAGGCCGCGCGCAACGCAACACCGATGGCATGCTCGGAGCCCTGCTCGAGGGCGGCCGCCAGTTGCAGCGCATCCGACGCGTCCATTCCCGCCAGCGGCAACGTCTGCTTCAGTCGCAAACGGCCCCAGGTCAGGGTGCCCGTCTTGTCGAAGACGAAATGATCGGCACGCGCCAGGGTCTCGATGGCATGACCCCGCGCCACCAGCAGGCCGAGGCGCGAAAACGCGCCGGTGGCCACCGCCAGCGCCGTCGGCGTGGCCAGCGACAGAGCGCAGGGGCAGCTCACCACCAGTACCGAGATGAAGACCCAGAGGGCGCGCGACGGATCGATCTGGCTCCAGGCGATGCCGGTGACCGCGGCGAGCACGAGCAGCGCGGCGACGAAGCCAGCCGCGACGCGGTCGGCGAGCTGCACCACGCGCGGCTTCTCGGTCAGGGCGCGCTCCATCAGGCGCACGATCGAGGCCAGCCGCGTCGCTTCGCCGACCTGTCGTACCTGCAGCACGAGCGGGCTGCGGATATTGATCGTGCCGCCGGTGAGCGCGCTGCCGGCCTGCTTCGCCACCGGCCGGCTCTCGCCGGTCAGCAGCGACTCGTCCACCTCGCTCTCGCCTTGCACCACCTCGCCGTCGGCCGGCACGGCCTGCCCCGGCGCCAGCAGCACCCGGTCGCCCGGCGCCAATTCGGAGACGACGACGCGCTCCGTCTCCAGCGCCGGATAGGCGAGCAGACGATCGGCGAAGGCCGGCAGGGCGCGCCCGACACGCTCTATCGCGCGCACCGATTTGTGCCGCGCCAGCATCTCCAGATAGCGTCCGCCGAGCAGCAGGAAGACGAACATCGTCACGGAATCGAAATACACCTCGCCCGCGCCGACGAGCGTCGCCCACAGGCTGGCCAGGAATGCGGCGCCGACGCCCAGCGCCACCGGCACGTCCATGCCGACCCGCTTCAGGCGCAGGTCGCGCCAGGCATTGCGGAAAAACGGCGCGGCGGAGTACAGCACTACCGGCAACGTCAGCACCAGGCTGGCCCAGCGCATGAGCAGCTCGACGTCGGCGCTCATCTCGCCCTCGCCCGCCAGGTACACCGGCACGGCGTACATCATCACCTGCATCATGCCGAAGCCGGCGACGAACAGGCGCCACAGGGCGGCGCGGCGCTCGCGCCCGGCCACCTCCTCGGCACGGGCGGCATCGTAGGGATGAGCGGCGTAACCGATGGCGGCGATGGCGGCGAGGATGCCGGAGAGACGGATGCGCCGCTCGTCCCAGCGCACGCGTGCACGCCGCGTGGCGTAGTTGATCTCCACCGCGGTGACGCCGGCCTGGCGCGTCAGGTGCTGCTCGTTGAGCCAGACGCAGGCGGCGCAGGTGATGCCCTCGAGGATGAGGGACGCCTCGCGCTCATGCTCCGAGAGCGGGCGCACGAAGCCCTGCTGCACGTCAGGGTGGTCGTATAAAGTCAGTTCCCGCAGCACGGCGGGCAGCGCCTCGCGCGGGCGTTCCGGCAGGGCGTCGCGGTGACGGTAGTAGTCGGCGAGGCCGTTGTCGACGATGGCCTGCGCCACGGCCTGGCAGCCGGCGCAGCACATCTCGCGCTGCGCGCCGCCGATGTCGACGGCGAACTGCGTGCCCGTCGGCACGGACAGGCCGCAGTGGTAACAGGCGTGCTCGGATTGCATGAAATCGGGCAACCGCCCGACCGCTCCCTTACTTGGGTTGCATGCGGATCGCGCCGTCGAGGCGGATCACCTCGCCATTCAGCATTTCGTTCTGGATGATGTGCAAGGCCAGCGCGGCGTATTCGGCCGGCTTGCCCAGTCGCGGCGGGAACGGCACCATCTTGCCCAGCGCATCCTGCACGTCCTGCGGCATGCCGAGCAGCATCGGCGTCTCGAAGATCCCCGGCGCGATGGTCATGACGCGAATGCCCGAACGCGACAGGTCGCGCGCGATCGGCAGGGTCATGCCCACCACCCCGCCCTTCGACGCGGCATAGGCGGCCTGGCCGATCTGGCCGTCGAAGGCCGCCACGGAAGCCGTGTTGACGATCACGCCGCGCTCGCCCGCCGCGTTCGGCTGGCCGCGGCTCATGGCGTCCGCCGCCAGGCGGATCATATTGAAAGTGCCGATCAGGTTGATATTGATGACGCGGGCGAAAGTCGCCAGCTGGTGCGGACCTTCCTTGCCGAGAGTCTTCTCGCCGATGGCGATGCCGGCGCAATTGACCAATCCGTTCAGACCGCCGAAGGCCGACACGGCCAGGTCGACCGCGGCCTTGGCGCTCGTCTCCGACGACACGTCGCATTCGGCGAAGCGCACGTTGGCGCCCAACTCCTTGGCCAGCGCCTCGCCGGCCGACCGGTTGAGATCGGCCGCCACCACCTTGCCGCCCTGCGCCGCCAGCGCCCGCACCGTGCCCGCCCCGAGTCCCGACGCGCCGCCGGTGACGATGAATACGCCATCCTTGATCTGCATGCTGACCTCCGGAGAAAAAGAAATGGCCTG
>VGHJ01000057.1 GCA_016868295.1 Betaproteobacteria bacterium
CACGATGCGCGCGGCCGGCACGATGGCGATGTGCGTCTCGGGCAGCAGGCTGTTGGCGGCCGGCGTCTCCGCGCCGGAGAGCACCGCCAGCGAGCCGGTCTCGGCCACGGCGCAGAAGACGCCGGTAATGCCGACGAGATCGTCTCCGCGGGCGGCGCGGCATTCCACCTGCAGCCCGGCGCCGGCCCAGTCGAGGCCGGAGAGCTGCGGCCACGCCACCAGTTGCCGGTTGCCGGTTGCCGGTTGCCGGTCGACATAGCGTGCCACGGCGGCCGGCGCCGCGTCGAGGCCGGTCACGACATCGACGCTGCTGGAGGACAGCTCCGCGCGCGCGACAAAGCGCGCCAGCAGATCGGCCTCCAGCGGCGGCCGCGGGCCGTGCGCGCGGCGCGCCAGCGTCGCCTCGATGCCGGCGCGGGCGGACGCGGCATTCTCCGCCGTGCGGCCCAGCCGCCGGCGCATGCGCTCCAGCATCTCTTCCCGTGAATCCTTCACGCGACGCGGTTCCTCGGCTCGCCGCGGGCGAAGGCCTCGAGGTTGCCGGTGAGCTGGTCGAGCAGGGTCTGCATGGCACCGGCCGAGGCCCAGGCGACGTGGGGCGTCAGGATGAAGTTGGGCTGGTCGATCTCGAGCAGCGGGTTGCCCTCGCGCGGCGGCTCCTTCGACAGCACGTCGAAGCCGGCGCCGCCGATCCAGCCTTCCTTCAGCGCCCGCGACAGCGCCGCCTCGTCCACGATGCCGCCGCGCGCGGTGTTGATGAGCACGGCATCCGGCTTCATCATGCGCAGCTCCGCCTCGCCGATCAGGCCGCGCGTGGCGTCGTTCAAGGGGCAATGCAGGGAAACGACGTCCGACTGGCGCAATACCTCCTCGAACGCCGTCTTGCCGGGACTGACTTTTTCCGCACCCTTGCGTTCGGCCCACAGCACGCGCATGCCGAAAGCCTCGGCCAGACGCGCCACGCCCTCGCCCAGCGAGCCGCGCCCGACGAGACCCATGGTGGCACCGTGCAGATCGCGTATCGGGTGGTCGAAGAAGCAGAACATCGGCGCCTGCTGCCATTTTCCGGCGAGCACGTCGCGCCGGTAGGCGAGCAGGTTGCGCCTGAGCGCCATGGCGAGCGCGATGGCGTGCTCGGGCACGGTATTCACGGCGTAGCCGCGGATGTTCGAGACGACGATGCCGTGCTCGCGGCACCAGGCGAGGTCGACGTTGTCGGTGCCGGTGGCGGCGCAGGCGATCATCTTCAGCTTCGGCAGCGTCGCCAGCAGTTCGCCGCGCAACTGCACCTTGTTGGTGATGACGATGGAGGCGTCCTGCACGCGCTGCGCCAGCTCCTCGGGCTTCGTCAGCGGGTATTCGGCGTAGTCGTGCGGGAAGTCCGGCCGGTGGAAAGTGCCGCGAATGGACTCGCGCTCGAGGAAGACGATCTTGTGCTGTGTCATGGCTTACCCCAGGGTCGGCATGTTGAGTCCGGGCGCGGCGGCGGCCGCCTCCGGCCAGCGCGTCGTCACCACCTTGCCGCGCGTGTAGAAGCGCACGCCGTCCGGGCCGTGCACGTGCAGGTCGCCAAAGAGCGAGGCCTTCCAGCCGCCGAAGGAGAAGAAGGCCATCGGCACCGGGATCGGCACGTTGATGCCGACCATGCCGACCTCGATCTCGTTCTGGAAGCGGCGCGCGGCGGCGCCGTCGCGCGTGAAGATCGCCGTGCCGTTGCCGTAGGGATTGGCGTTCACCAGGGCGATGGCCTCCTCCAGCGTGGCGGCGCGCAGCACCACCAGCAGCGGGCCGAAGATCTCGTCGCGGTAGATCGCCATCTCCGGCCGCACGCGGTCGAACAGCGTCGGGCCGAGGAAGAAGCCCGCCTCGCTGCCCGCCACCTTCAGGCCGCGGCCGTCGACCACCAGTTCGGCGCCCTCCTTGACGCCCTGCTCGACGTAGCCGGCCACCCTGGCGCGGTGCGGCGCCGAGATCACCGGGCCCATGCCGACGCCGGGCGCGCAGCCGGGGCCGACACGGATCGCCTGCGCCTTTTCCTTCAGCTTCGCCACCAGCGCATCGCCCGCGGCGTCCACCGCCACCACGGCGGAGATGGCCATGCAGCGCTCGCCGGCCGAGCCGTAGGCGGCCCCGGTCAGCGCTTCGGCGGTGAAGTCCATATCGGCGTCGGGCAGCACGACGGCGTGGTTCTTGGCGCCGCCGAGCGCCTGCACGCGCTTGCCGGCGCGGGTGCCGGTTTCATAGATATGGCGCGCCACCGGCGTCGAGCCGACGAAGGACACGGCCTTCACCAGCGGATGGTTGAGCAGGGCGTCGACCGCGACGCGGTCGCCGTGGAGGACGTTGAAGACGCCCGGCGGCAGGCCGGCCTCATGCAGCAGCTCGGCCATGCGCAGGCTGGCCGAGGGCACCTTCTCCGAGGGCTTCAGCACGAAGGTGTTGCCGCAGGCGAGCGCCAGCGGGAACATCCACAGCGGCACCATGACCGGGAAGTTGAAGGGGGTGATGCCGGCGCAGACGCCGAGCGGCTGGCGCAGCGAGAGGCAGTCGACGCCGCCGCCGACGTTCTCGGCGAACTCGCCCTTGAGCAGATGGGGAATGCCGGTGGCGAACTCGACCACTTCGATGCCGCGCGTCACCGAGCCGATGGCGTCCTCCAGCGTCTTGCCGTGCTCCTCGACCACCAGGCGCGCCAGCGCCTCCTTGTTGGCCTCCATCAGCTCGCGGAAGCGCATCAGGATGCGCGCGCGGCGCAGCGGCGGCATGTCGCGCCAGGCCGGGAAGGCGCGCGCGGCGGCGGACACCGCGCGCTCGACGTCCGGCGCCTCGCACAGCGGCACGAGGCGGATCGCTTCGCCGCGCGCCGGATCGAACACCTCGCCGAAGCGCTGCGCGCCGGCCGGCTGCGCTGCGCCGTCGATCCACAGGGGAACCTGGGGCAATGCGGTCATTTGTGCTTCTCCGGATACAGTTCGCGAAACGTCTTTCCCTCGGGCGCGGGGAAATCGCGGCCGGCGGTCCACGCCGGCGCGATGCCCATGACGCGGATGCGATCCTCGCCGCCGGCCAGCCAGTTCAGGTAGCGCACGCTAAATTTGGCGGCAAGCGCGTACAGCCCGGGATGCCGCGCCAGCCAGGACCACAGTTTCAGCGCCGCGCGCTCGCCCCAAGGGCGCAGCCCGCGCTCGACCTGCTGCTCGCGCAGCTTGCGCATCAGCTCCGGCAGCGGAATCTTCACCGGACAGACGACGCCGCACTGGTTGCACAGGGTGGCGGCGTGCGGCAGGTCGACGGCGTTTTCCATGCCGACATACAGCGGCGTCAGCACCGCGCCCATCGGCCCGGGGTACACCCAGCCGTAGGCGTGGCCGCCGATGGTCTGGTACACCGGGCAGTGGTTCATGCAGGCGGCGCAGCGGATGCAGCGCAGCATGTCCTGGAAGTCGCTGCCGACGAGATCGACGCGGCCGTTGTCGACCAGGATGAAATACAGGTGCTCGGGGCCGTCGGTGTCCTCCGGCCGCTTGACGCCGGTGAGCACGGAAAAGTAATTGGAGATCGTCTGCCCGGTCGCCGAGCGCGGCAGGATGCGCATCAGCGTGGCGAGGTCCTCCAGCGTCGGGATGACCTTCTCGACGCCGGTGATGACGACATGCACGCGCGGCAGGGTCGTCACCATGCGGCCGTTGCCCTCGTTGGTGACCAGCGCCACCGAGCCGGTCTCGGCGACGAGAAAGTTGCCGCCGGAGATGCCCATGTCGGCCGACAGGAAGTGCGCGCGCAGCATCTCGCGCGCCTCGCGCGTCATCTGGCCGATGTCGGTCTTGCGCGGCCGCTTGTGCACGCGCTCGAAGAGCTCGGCCACCTCCTCCTTGGTCTTGTGGATGGCCGGCGCGATGATGTGCGAAGGGTGCTCGTTGTCGTTGATCTGCAGGATGTACTCGCCGAGGTCGGTCTCGACCGGCTGCACCCCGGCCGCCTCAAGCGCCGCGTTGAGCCCCGCCTCCTCGGAGAGCATGGACTTCGACTTGATGGCCTTTTTCACGCCGTGGCGGCGCGCGATGTCCGTCACCAGCCGGCAGATCTCGGCGCCGTCGCGCGCCCACAGCACTTGGCCGCCACGCTTCGTCGCTTCCGTCTCGAAGCGCTCCAGCCACAGGTCGAGATCGGCGACGCAGGTGTCGCGGATGGCCTTCGCCGCCTCGCGCGTCGCCTCGAGGTCGATCTCCGCCACGGCGCGCTTGCGCCCCTCGACGAAGAGGCCCTTGGCCGTCGTCAGCTTGGCCTGCAGGGCGCGGTCGGCCGCCGCCTCTGCGGCGCGCGCCTTGAAGTGCATGGAGCGGACTTCCATCAGGATTCTCCGGCCAGCACTTCCGCGATATGAAGCACTTTCGTCTTCTCGTCGCCCATGCGCCGCAGCTTGCCCTCGATATTGAGCATGCAGCCGAGGTCGCCCAGCACCACGGCGTCGGCGCCGCTGGCGCGGATGTTGTCGCACTTCTTCTCGGCGATGCGCGCCGAGACTTCGCCGAACTTGACGGCGAAGGTGCCGCCGAAGCCGCAGCACTCCTCGGCGCCGTTCATTTCCGTCAGCCGCACGCCGGGCAGTCTTGCCAGCAGGGCGCGCGGCTGCGCCTTGACGCCGAGCTCGCGCAGGCCGGAGCAGGAATCGTGGTAGGTGACCGTGCCGGAAAAGTTGCCCGGCAGCGTGTCGAACTTCGCCACCGTCGCCAGGAAATCGGTCAGCTCGTAGGTGCGTGCACCCAGTGCCGCGGCGCGTTCCAGCCAGGCCGCATCGTCGGCGAACAGCTCGGGATAGTGCGCGCGGATCATGCCGGCGCAGGAGCCGGAGGGCGCGACGACGTAATCGCAGGCTTCGAACTCGGCGATCAGCTTCTCCGCCAGCAGGCGCGCGGCGCGCCGGTCGCCCGAGTTGTAGGCCGGCTGGCCGCAGCAGGTCTGCGCCGCCGGCACGACCACTTCGCAGCCGGCGGCCTCGAGCAGGCGCAGCGCGGCAAAGCCGATGCGCGGCCGCATGAGATCCACCAGGCAGGTGACGAACAGGCCGACCTTCATCCTCTCTCCGTTGCATGCCGCGGCTTCTCGGGTCGCGGTCGGGGTTTCACGATCTGATATAGTATTCCGCGATTCGATTCAGCGAAAGCCAATCTTGCCCCAAGCCGAAGCAAAAAGCTCGATCCAGGTCATCGAGCGCATGATGGCGCTGCTCGATGCCCTGGCCCACCACCACGACTCTGTCAGCCTGAAGGTGCTGGCGCAGGACACGGGCCTGCATCCGTCGACCGCGCACCGCATCCTCGGCGCCATGACGGCGAGCGGCTTCGTCGAGCGCGCCGAACCGGGGGCCTACCGCCTCGGCATCCGCCTGCTCGAGCTCGGCAACATCGTCAAGTCGCGCATCAACATCCGCCAGCAGGCCCTGCCCCACATGCAGGCACTGCACGAAAAGCTGGGCGAGAGCGTGAACCTCGGCGTGCGCCACGACGACGAGATCATCTACGTCGAGCGCACCTCGAGCGGCCGCTCCTCGGTGCGCGTGGTGCACCTCGTCGGCGCGCGCGCGCCGCTGCACGCCACCGCCGTGGGCAAGCTCTTCCTCGTCGAGGACGGCCTGCAGAAGCTGCGCGAATACGCCAGGCGCACGGGCCTGCCCGGCTTCACGCCGACCTCGCTCACCACCCTGCCGGCCCTGGAAAAGGAGCTCGACCGCGTGCGCCGGCACGGCGTCGCCTTCGACAACGAGGAGATCGAGCAGGGGCTGCGCTGCATCGCCGCGCCGGTGCGCGACGATTCCGGCGAACTCGTTGCCGGGCTTTCCGTTTCGGCGCCCGCCGAGCGCTACGACGCGGACTGGGTGCCGCTCATCAAGCAGGCGGCCGACCGCATCTCGCAGGCGCTGGGCCACGCCAAAACATAAGGCCGGCTGTCGCCGGCCCGGTCTTCACTTTGGGATAGTTCAGCCGGCCGTGCGGCGTGCCAGCGAAGCGCTCGGCCGGCTGCCGGTCGAAGCGTTCTCGATCCAGCGCTTGATGCGGTTGGCGTCGCCGACGCGCGTCAGCCGGCCCCAGGAATCCAGCAGCACGATGACCACCGGACGGTTGCTCAGCCAGGCCTGCATGACGAGGCACTTGCCCGCCTCGCGGATGTATCCGGTCTTCTGCAGGGCGATCTCCCAGCCCGAGGCCGGGCTGCGCACGAGGGAATTGGTGTTGTGGAAGGAGATCGGGCGGCCGTTCGCATACACCGTGCGATCGGTGGTGGTGGACAGCTCGCGGATGAGCGGATAGTGCGCGGCGGCGGCGACCATCTTGGTCAGGTCGCGCGCGCTGGACACGTTGGCGGCGGTCAGCCCGGTGGGGTCGGCGAAGCGCGTGTCATTCAGGCCGATGGCGGCCGCCTTGTGATTCATGGCCTCGATGAAGGCGGCGCTGCCGCCCGGATAGTGGCGCGAGAGCGTCGAGGCGGCACGGTTCTCGGAGGCCATCAGCGCCAGCAGCAGCATGTCCTCGCGCGTGAGCTGGGCGCCGACCTTCAGGCGTGAGCGCGTGCCCTTCAGGGTATCGACGTCCTCGTGGCCGACGGTCAGCAATTCGGGCAGGGGTTGCTGGGCATCGAGCACCACCATCGCCGTCATCAGCTTGGTGATCGAGGCGATGGGCAGGACGGCGTCGGAATTCTTCTCGAACAGGACCTCGCCGGAGAACTGGTCCTGCACCACCACCGCGGTCGATTTGAGCAGCAGGTCGTCGCCGTCCCTCGCTTCGGCCTGCGGCGGGGTTTTCTTTGCCGGCTGCGCCTTGCCCTTGGCAGCGGTTTGCTTGCCTCCCGCTGTTTTCTTGCTGGTCGCCGCTTCGGCAGGCGTGGCGGCATCGAGTCCGGCCAGCGTCAATGCGGCGCAAATCGCGATCAAGGACGGCCACTTCAATTTCACGCGCTCCCCTTATCGACGGGACAACAGGATTTCAGTTTAGCACCGAAATCGTATTTTGCAATAAAAATAGCCTGTTAGGGACTGTATTTAATGTTTTTTCAACTTATCGGATGTCGAGGAAGGCGCTCACTTCCCCGCGCCGCGACATCGTATCCGTATAGCCGAGTTCCATCAAGGCGCGGGTATAGCTTTGCTCGAACAGCAGGTAGCTCGCCAGGGCCGAGCCGTTCTTGCTGGTGGCGCCGATGCCGCGCAGCAGGGCGCGCACCGGCCAGGGCAGGCTTTTCACGTGGCGCGCCGCCATGTAGTCGAGGCGTTGCGAGGGCGCGATCACCAGCGTCTCGATCCTGCGCAGCGGCAGGCCGGCCTGCTCGCGGATCTCCGCCGGGATCGCCGAGACCGTGTGGTTGATGCGCTGCAGGCGCTCGAGGTCGACGTGCAGGCTGTCGAGGAAGATCGAAGACATGGCATGGCCGGCGATCTGGGCGAGGGAGGGATAGACGTCGCCGCGCTTTCTTTCCTTCTCGTCCGCCATGCGCCCGGCGCCCACCACCAGGATGCGCTCGGCGCCGAGGTGGATGGCCGGCGACACCGGCGCCAGCTGGCGCATCGAGCCGTCGCCGAAATACTCGCGATGAATCTTGACCGCGGGAAAGATGAAGGGGATGGCGCTCGAAGCGAGCAGGTGGTCCACGTTCAGCTTCACGCGCGCGCCGGCGCGATGCGTGCGCTTCCAGGTTTCCGCCTCGGGCGCCGCCTGGAAGAAGCTGACGCTGTTGCCGGAGAGATAGCCCGAGGCGGTGATCGACACCGCGTAGAGCGCCCCGCTGTCGATGGCGGCGTCGATGCGGCGGAAATCCAGGTTGTGCTCGAGCAGGCGGCGCAGCGGCGCGTTGTCGAGGAGCGAGCGCGGGCTGTGCCTGAACAGCCAGCCGAACATGAAGGCCGAGAGCCAGTTCAGCCCGCTGGCGCCGATGCCCAGCGCGTCGGCCCGGTAGACGTGGCGGGCGTGGAAGCCGCCCCACACCTCCTGCAGGGAGCGCACGCCCTCGCCAAAGTGCTCGGCCGAGCAGGCAAGGGAAGCGGCATTGATGGCGCCGGCCGAGGTGCCGCAGATGATCGGGAAGGGATTGCGCGCCGCCTCGGGCAGCAGTTCGCGGATGGCGCCCAGCACGCCGACCTGGTAGGCGGCGCGCGCGCCGCCCCCGGTCAGGATCAACGCCGTCTTGTCGGGACTGACTTTCATTCCGGGATTAACGGCCGCCTGCGGCCCGGCCTGAAGCTCAGCCCCGCGCCGCCGCCTCGACCGCCGTCACCGCGGTCAGGTTGATGATGCGCCGCACGGTGGCGGTCGGCGTCAGGATGGTGACCGGCGCACGGGTGCCGAGCAGGATCGGGCCGATGGTGACGCCGTCGCCGGCGGCCTGCTTGAGCAGGTTGAAGGCGATGTTGGCGGCATCCAGGGTCGGCATGACGAGCAGATTGGCCTCCCCCTTCAGGCGGGTGTTCGGGAAGATCTGGCCGCGCACGTCGCCGGAGAGCGCCGCGTCGCCGTGCATCTCGCCCTCCACTTCCAGCTCCGGCGCGCGTTCCCACAGGAGCTGGGTGGCGCGCTGCATCTTGCGCGCGCTCGGCGTGTCGTAGCTGCCGAAGCTGGAGTGCGAGAGCAGCGCGACCTTCGGCGTCAGGCCGAAGCGGCGCATCTGCTCGGCGGCGAGGATGGTCATCTCGACCAGCTGATCGGCCGTCGGATCGTAATTGACGTAGGTGTCGCAGATGAACGCCGTCTGCTTCGGCAGCATCAGGCCGTTCATGGCGTAGTAGGACGACACCCCTGCCCGCCGGCCGATCACCTGGTCGACATAGTGCAGGTGCAGGGCATGCGTGCCGAAGGTGCCGCACAGCATGCCGTCGGCGTGGCCCTTGTGGATCATCATGGCGCCGATCAGCGTATGGCGGCGGCGCATCTCGATCTGGGCGTAGTCGGGCGAGACGCCCTTCCTTTCGGTGAGCTGGAGGTAGGTCTGCCAGTAATCCTTGTAGCGCGGGTCCTTCTGCGGATTGCACAGCTCGAAGTCCACGCCCGGACGGATGCGCAGGCCGTTCTTCTGGATGCGGTGGTCGATCACCTCGGGCCGGCCGATCAGGATCGGCCGGGCCAGGTGCTCATCCACCACCACCTGCACGGCGCGCAGCACGCGCTCGTCCTCACCCTCGGCATAGACGATGCGCTTGTCGGTCTGCTTCGCGGCGGTAAACACCGGCTTCATCAGCAGGCCGGAGGTGTAGACGAATTGCTGCAACTGCTCGCGGTAGGCCTCCAGGTCGGCGATCGGGCGCGTCGCCACGCCGGAGTCCATCGCCGCCTTCGCCACCGCCGGGGCGATCTTGACGATCAGGCGCGGATCGAAGGGCTTCGGGATGAGGTACTCGGGACCGAAATTCAGGTCCGACCCGGCATAGGCGGCGGCCACCACGTCGGACTGCTCGGCGTGTGCCAGCTCGGCGATGGCGCGCACCGTGGCCAGCTCCATCTCCTGCGTGATGGTGGTGGCGCCGACGTCGAGCGCGCCGCGGAAGATGAAGGGGAAGCAGAGGACGTTGTTCACCTGGTTCGGGTAGTCCGAGCGGCCGGTGGCGATGACGCAGTCCGGCCGCGCCGCCTTGGCCGCCTCGGGCAGGATCTCCGGCACCGGATTGGCCAGCGCCAGGATGAGCGGCTTGTCGGCCATGGTCTTCACCATCTCCGGCTTGAGCACCCCGGCGGTGGACAGGCCGAGGAAGATGTCCGCCCCGGCGACGATCTCGCCCAGCGTGGTGGCGTTCGTCTCCTGGGCGAACTGCGCCTTGCTCGGATCGAGGTCGGCGAGCCGTTTCTTGCTCACCACGCCCTTGGAATCGGTCATCCACACGTTTTCCTTGCGCAGGCCGAGGGCGATCATCAGATCGACGCAGGCGATGGCCGCCGCGCCGGCGCCGGAGCAGACCAGCTTGACCTTGTCGATCTGCTTGCCCACCACGCGCAGGCCGTTCAACACCGCCGCGGCGGAGATGATGGCCGTGCCGTGCTGGTCGTCGTGGAAGACCGGAATGCGCATGCGCTCGCGCAGCTTCTTCTCGATGGTGAAGCACTCCGGCGCCTTGATGTCCTCCAGGTTGATGCCGCCGAAGGTCGGCTCGAGCGAGGCGATGATGTCGATCAGCTTGTCCGGGTCGAGCTCGTTCACCTCGATGTCGAAGACGTCGACACCGGCGAACTTCTTGAACAGCACGCCCTTGCCCTCCATCACGGGCTTGCCGGCGAGCGGGCCGATGTTGCCCAGGCCGAGCACGGCCGTGCCGTTGGTGATCACCGCGACGAGGTTGCCGCGCGAGGTCAGCGTCGATGCCTCGGCCGGGTTGGCGACGATCTCCTCGCAGGCGGCGGCCACACCGGGGGAGTAGGCCAGCGCCAGGTCGCGCTGGGTGATCAACTGCTTGGTCGGCGTGACGGCGATCTTTCCGGGTCTGGGCTGGCGGTGGTATTCGAGGGCTGCGGCGCGGATTGCGTCATCCATCTTGAGGTCCTTGTGCGTGGCTTGCGGGGCAGAAAGGGCGTTTATCGGGGTATCGAAGTGTGGCATAATATTGCATTGAACATTCCGCTACAAACGCACCGCACAATCCCGAGCAAGTCGACATGACCGGCACCGCCAAGGCGGCCGTCATTCATTGCCGAAACCCTTAATGCATCCATCGATCCGTCCCGGAGAATAAACATGAACCAGCGCTTCACCGGTCCCGACACGGTCAACGCACCGTCCCATGTGCGCCACGCCCGCCTCAAGGCCTGGGTGGCGGAAGTGGCCGCCCTCACCCAGCCCGACCGCATCGTCTGGGCCGACGGCTCGCAGGAGGAATACGACCGCCTGTGCGGCGAGATGGTCGCCGCGGGCAGCCTGATCAAGCTCAACCCGGAAAAGCGCCCGAATTCCTATCTCGCCTGGTCCGACCCCTCCGACGTGGCGCGCGTCGAGGACCGCAC
>VGHJ01000058.1 GCA_016868295.1 Betaproteobacteria bacterium
GACGTGACCCACCGCCACGTGCCAGTGATACCGGATAGCGGCGGCATCCAGTTTCTCCCGCGCAGACTTGAGGGCCTGCAGCCCCTCCTCGCGGTGATAGGCCTCGACATCCTCGGCAGACACGAACATGCGGGCATGGCCGGAATCGACCGGGATCTGTACGTTGAGCAGATGCAGTTCCACCGGTTCTGCCCCGGCACATTCCCCGATCAGATGATCGATGACGCGATCGGAATAGGTCGAGCCGTCGACCGGCACCAGCACCTTAGTCATCGCTTCGCTCCTTGACAGTTGCATCGGACGCAATCTCCACCACCGGCCGCAGCGCAGACTTCCGGCGCGCCAGCCAGGTGCCCACCGCCACCACCAGCAAGGCGCCCGCGGTCGAAGCCACGTACTTCAGCCAGCCGGGCTGGCCTTCGAGATAGGGCTTGACGGTCGCGTCGCCGAGGAACATGTCACCGGCTATCCAGCCGAGCAGCGCTGCGCCGAAGGTGATCACGATGGGCAGGCGGTCCATCAGCTTGAGCACGAACTTGCTGCCCCAGACGACGATGGGAATGCTGACAAGGATGCCGAACACCACCAGGCCCAGGTCGCCTTTGGCGGCGGCCGCCACGGCGATGACGTTGTCCAGGCTCATGACGGCATCGGCGATGATGATGGTGCGTATCGCTCCCAGCAAATGGGTGCTGCCATCGATATTGCCGTGTCCGTCTTCCTCCTCCGGCTGCATCAGCTTGACGCCGATCCAGACCAGCAGGGCGCCGCCGACGATCTTGAGGAAAGGAATAGCCAGCAGCTGCAAGGCGAAGAAGATCAGGATCACCCGCAGCACGATGGCGCCGACGACGCCCCAGAAGATGCCCTGCTTGCGCTGCTGCTCCGGCAGGCGCCGGCAGGCCAGGGCAATGACGATGGCGTTGTCGCCGCCGAGCAGGATGTCGATGGCGATGATCTGCAGGACGGAAACCCAGAAGGCGGGCTCGAGCGCGGCTTCGAACATGATTGGAGATTACCACAGGCAAAAAAAAAGCCCGGCCGGAGCCGGGCGCGATTACCGGGACGATGCCCGCTACATCATACCCAGGGTCTTCGGCAGCCAGGTGGTGATGGTCGGGACGTAGGTGATGATCATGAGGAAGACGAGCATGGTGAACAGCCAGGGCCAGACCGCCTTCGAGCAGTCGGTCAGTCCCATCTTGGCGATGCCGCTGGCGACGTAGAGGTTCAGGCCGACGGGCGGGGTGATCATGCCGATTTCCATGTTCACCGTGATCATTATGCCGAAATGGATCGGATCGATGCCGAGCTTCATGGCGATCGGGAACAGGATCGGCGCCGTGATCAGGATGATCGACGACGGCTCCATGAAGCTGCCCATGATCAGCAGCAGGATGTTCACCGCGATGAGGAAGCCGATCACGCCCAGGCCCGAGCCCTGGATCCACTCGGCCACGGCTTGCGGAATCTGCTCGTTGGTCAGGATGAAGGAGAACAGCACGGCGTTGGTGATGATGTAGAGCAGCATCGCGCTCATGTTCGCCGAGTTGAGCAGCACCTTCGGCACGTCCTTCATGCCGAGGTCCTTGTAGACGAACACGGCGATGAAGAAGGCGTACACCGCGCTCATCGCCGCGGCTTCGGTCGGCGTAAACAATCCGCTGTAGATGCCGCCGATGACGACGATGATCAGGAGCAGGCCCCAGATCGCCTTGCGGAAGGTCGTCCAGCGCTCGCTCCAGGAGTGGGCCCGCTCGCGCGGGTAGTTGCCCTTGTGCGCCACCCACCAGGTGCACAGTCCCAGCATGAAGGCCAGCAGCAGTCCGGGAATGACGCCGGCGATGAACAGGGCGCCGATCGAGCTGTTGGTCGACACCGCGTACATCACCATGACGATGGAGGGCGGGATCAGGATGCCGAGCCCGCCGGCCGACGCCACGACGCCGACGCCGAACTTCTGCGGATAGCCGGCCTTGACCATCGCCGGCAGCATGATGGAGCCGATCGCCACCACCGTCGCCGGCGAGGAGCCCGACACCGCCGCGAAGAGGGCGCAGGCGAACACCGAACTCATGCCCAGGCCGCCGCGGAAATGGCCGACCATGGCCGTCGCGAAGTTGATCATGCGCCGCGCCACACCGCCATGGGTGAGGAAGTTGCCGGCCAGGATGAAGAACGGGATCGCCATGATCTCGAACTTCTCGATGCCGGTGAACAGCTTCAGCGCCACCGACTCGAGTGGAACATTGGTAAAGGCGAAGAGGAAGGTCAATACCGTCAGGCCGAGCGAGATCGACACCGGCATGCCGGACAACATCAGGACAGTCAGCAGCCCGAATATGATCAGCGCGCTCATTCCGGCTTCCCTCCGCGGTCGTGCCGGCGACGATCGACATCGACCGGCCGGTTTTCCTTGCGGCGGTTCTCGCCGATCCTGGTGTGCGCGAGGTCGAGCGGGTGCAGGTCGTCATCCATGCTGTAGGGGTTGACGTCCGCCGGCAGCTTCTCATCCTCGATGCCTTCGACGTGGCCATGGTCATGGTGCGGCAGTTCGCCGGTGCGGATGAAACTCACGGTCACTTGCAGGAAGCGGAAGCACATCAGGGCGGTGCCGAGCGGAATCGCCGAATAGACGATCCAGGTCGGCCATTCCAGGTCCGGCGTGGTCGGGCCTTCGTAGAGCCCCTCGACCTTGATGCCGAGGGCGTTGGTGATGCCGTAGTGGGCGCCGTTCTCCCAGACGAAATGCGCGCCCAATACGGCGATGACGGCGGTAAAAAAGGCTCCGGCCAGCAGGCCGAAAACGATGAACTTGGCCCGGACCGGGCCGGAGAGACGATTGATCAGCACGTCGACCCCGACGTGGATGCCCGTGCGCACGCCGTAGGCCGCGCCGAACTTGGCCATCCAGACGAACATGATGATGCAGAGTTCCTGCGCCCAGCTGATGTTGAGCCCGATCAGCCAGTCCTGAACGCCGGGAATCGAGAATCCCGCCGCGTAGCGGTGCATGACGGAGATGAAAATGATCAGCGTCGCCGCGCCCATGAGGAAGGTGACCAGCCATTCCTCCAAGTGGTCAAGGACTTTCACGGTTAGCATCCTCCCTAAAGAACGCGGGGGCTTTCGCCCCCGCGACCAAGCCGGAAATCAGAGCTTGCTCGGATCGAACTGGGTGGCCTTGTAGACCTCATCGATGTTTTCCTTGCCGATGCGGCCCGCCATCTCGGTGTGCACCTTGACCATGGCCTTCTTCAGCGCCAATTTCTCGGCAGCCGTCGGCACGTAGATCTGGCTCTTGCCCGACTTGCGGACTTCTTCGAGCGCCTTGTCGTTGTCTTCCTTGGCAATGTCGTTGGCGTACTTGGTCGCCTCCTTCATTGCCTGCTCGAGCTGGCCGCGCACGTCGGCCGGCAGGCCGTCCCAGAACTTCTTGTTGGTGATCACCGCGTAGCCAAGATAGCCGTGGTTGGTCACCGACACGTGCTTCTGCACCTCGTGCATCTTCTGCGTATAGAGGTTGGAGGGCGGGTTCTCGGTGCCATCGACGACGCCGGTCTGCAGCGCCTGATAGACCTCGGAGAACGCCATCTTCTGCGGAATGGAGCCGACCGCGCGCATCTGGGCATCGAGCACGTTCGACGACTGGATGCGCATCTTCAGACCCTTGTAGTCCTCGGGCATCTTCAGCGGCTTGTTGGCGCTCATCACCTTGAAGCCGTTGTCCCAGTAGGCCAGGCCGACCAGGCCCTTGGTCTCCAGCTTCTGGAACAGCGCCTTGCCGACCGGACCGTCGGTGACAAGATGCAGCTCCTTGTAGTCGTCGAACAGGTAGGGCAGGTCGAACAGTTCGAACTCCTTGACACCGAGCGGGCCGAACTTGGCCAGCGAAGGCGCCAGCATCTGCACCGCGCCGAGCTGCAGCGCCTCCATCTCTTCCTTGTCCTTGTACAGCGTCGAATTGGCGAAGACCTCGACCTTGACCTTGCCCTTGGTCAGTTCGGCGGCTTTCTTGGCGAAGAACTCGGAAGCCTTGCCCTTGGGCGTGTCGGCGGCGACGACGTGGCTGAACTTGATGACGATCGGCTGCTGAGCCATGGCCGTGGCCGAGAAAGCCAGGGCAATGGCACCGAACAACAGGGAATGCAGTTTCATGGTCTCCTCCGTGAAATAGAACAGCCGGCCTGGCCGGCGGGTTATTGGCGTTGGGCATTTTGGGCAAAGCGCCATGCTTGAACAATTGTGGTTATCCGCAACCCGACGGCTGCCGGCGCCATGATGTAACATGTTCTCAGGCAACGTTTTTTCGTCCGCATGGAAACCACCGTCCCGCGTCTGCCGAAGCTGCAACCCTGGTACTGGACCGTGCCGCGCATCGCCGTCGGCCTGTTCGTGCTGGCGGTGATCAGCCTGCTCTGGCTGCTGCACCGGCAGGAAGTCGAGGAGCAGCGCGCCAGCCTGATCGGCGACACCCTGTGGGTGGAGCAGAACCTGCACTTCAACCTCTCGCGCAGCCAGGAGCAACTGCAGCAGCTCGGCCAGGACTTTTTCGGCGCGGAACGCGCCAACGGCAGTTTCGACGCACGCATCCGCAGCTATCTGCTCAACAACCCCGGCATCGTCCACGTGCAGGCACTCGATGCCGACGGCCTGCCCGTGCGCAGGGATCCGGGTGTGGTCGGGAATGCCGCCCAGGGCGAGAATCCGCGCACGGAGTCCGTGTACCAGGCCTTCCGCCTGTCGCGCTCGACCGGGCTGCCCACCTTCAGCGCCGGCCATGAAAGCGGCGGCGAGTGGTTTTTCGCTCTCGTCGTGCCGCATTTCCGCGACGGCCGCCATGCAGGATCGCTGGTCGCCGCGTACTCCTTCCGCAAATTGCTTGCCGACCAGGTGCCCTGGTGGTTTGCCCAGAAATACCGTCTCAGCGTGGTCGATGCGAACGGCCTCGCGCTCGGCTCGAAATCGAACATCGAGGCCGGCGAGGAAACCCTGCGCCATCGCATTCCCTTCGATCCGCCCGGCCATGGCCTGGTGCTGGTCGCCACCGCCTACCAGTCCGAGACCAGCCTGCCGCGCAACCTGCTCACCCTGGCGATCGTGGCTCTGGGCGCCGGCGTCCTGGCCAGCCTGTGGGCACAGCGCCGGCACATGCAGAAGCGCCTCGACGCCGAGCAGGCCCTGTCCAAGGAATACGCCTTCCGCAAGGCGATGGAGGATTCGCTGTTCACCGGCCTGCGCGCGCGCGACCTCGAGGGACGCATCATCTACGTCAACCCGGCCTTCTGCCGCATGACAGGCTTCGATGCCGCCGAACTGTTGAATCGCCTGCCCCCGATGCCCTATTGGGCGCCCGAGGAACGGGAAGCGACGCAGGCCGCGCACCGGCGATCGCTGGCCGGCCAATCCCCGAGCGAGGGCGTCGAACTGCGCTTTCAGCGCAAGAACGGCGAGCGCTTCGATGCGCTGATCTACGAAGCGCCGCTGATCGATGCGGAGGGACGGCATGCGGGCTGGATGGGCTCGGTGGTCGACATCACGGAACGCAAGCGCGCCGAGGAACTGGCGCGCCAGCAGCAGGAAAAGCTGCAATTCACGGCGCGCCTGGTCACCATGGGCGAGATGGCCTCGACGCTGGCCCACGAAATCAACCAGCCGCTCTCGGCCATCTCCAGCTATACCACCGGCTGCATGAACCGCCTCGAAGCGGGCGACCTGCCGCGCGACGAACTGCGCGAGACGCTCGGCAAGCTCGCCAGCCAGGCTCAGCGCGCCGGCCGCGTCATCCGCCGCATCTACGACTTCGTGCGGCGCAGCGAACCGCAACGCGCGCCTTGCGATGTCAACGCCGTCGTCGAGGATGCCGTCGGGCTGATCGAGGGCGATGCGCGCAAGCGCGGCGTGCGCATCGTGCTCGCGCTTGCCGAAAAACTGCCCACGGTGCGCGCCGACAGCGTCATGCTGGAGCAGGTCCTGCTCAACCTGATGCGCAACGGCATCGACGCCATGCAGGCGATGCAACCGGCCGAGAGGCAGCTCATCGTGCGCACCGCCGCCGTCGAGGATGGCGTCGAGATCGACGTCGCCGACTGCGGCGCCGGCATCGCGGCGGAGGCCGCCGCGCGCCTGTTCGAGCCCTTCTTCTCGACCAAGCCCGAAGGCATGGGCATGGGTCTCAACATCTGCCGCTCCATCGTCGAGTCGCACAAGGGGCGCATGTGGGTCGAAGCCAACCCGGCGGGCGGCAGCGTCTTCCGCTTCACATTGCCCGGCGGATGAAACCCGCCGCCTACATCGTCGACGACGACGAGGCGATCCGCGACGCGCTGACCTGGCTGTTCCGCTCGCGCCATGTCGAGTCGCGCGCCTGGCCCTCGGCGGAGGCGTTCCTGGCCGACTGGCGCGATGATCTGCGCGGTTGCCTGGTGCTCGACGTGCGCATGGGCGGCATGAGCGGGCTGCAGCTCTTCGACCTCCTCTGCGAGCGCGGCGCCCGTCTGCCGGTGATCTTCCTCAGCGGCCACGGCGACATTCCGCTCGCCGTGGCGGCCGTCAAAAAGGGCGCCTACGATTTCGTCGAAAAGCCGTTCAACGACAACGAGCTGGTCGACCGCGTCATCAGCGCCATGGGGGTCGATGCCGCGCATCAGGAGAGACGCGCCGGCCAGGCCTCCCTCGCCTCGCGCCTGACCCAGCTCACGCCGCGCGAGCGTGAAGTCATGGACCGAATCCTGGCCGGAAAATACAACAAGGTGATCGCCGACGAGCTGAACATCGCCATGCGCACCGTGGAGGTGCACCGCGCGCGGATTTTCGAGAAAATGGGCGTCAAGTCGGCCGTGGAACTGGCGCAACTGCTGTCGGGAAAGCACTAGGCGCCGTATTGCGGAGACTGACTTTTTCCGTCGGCCGTCTCCCATTCGGGCATGAGGCCGACCGCACCGGGCGCGCATTGCCATGCGCAATCGATGCCGATCCCTGGCACCCAGACCAGTTCCCCGCCGCACCACAGAAGCGGCATGACCTTGCGCAGCCACGGCGGCACGCCCCGCTCCTGCAGCAATTTGCGCAACTCCCGCCGCGGCCGCCGCGCATCCGGCCGAAAAAGCTCGCCCCCCCGTCTGAGTGCAATGCGGACCGGCTTGCCGGCCAGCCGGTCCATGCCGATTCCGCGGCCCTCGACATGCCGGAAATGCAGCGTGTCCGCGCCCCAGGCCAGCGTCGCCTCCCCGCGCCAATCGGCCTCTTGCGGCATCGCCGCCGGCTGCGTCAGCCAGAGCTCGCCACGATGGCGATAGAGCATGCACGGGCCGAGATCGATCGCGACCTGGCGATCGGCGGCGGCCTGGCAAACCTGGCGCACGGCCTCGCGCAGCCGCGCGCTGTCCGGCATTGCCAGCCCGCCCGACTTCAACACGTGGCGCAACAGGTTGCGGGCGCGCGCCTCGTCCAGTCGGGCGACTTCGGCGACGATGATGCGCCCGTCGCGCATTGCGGCGCGCGCATCGATCGCGGCCAATTGCTCAAGCAGCGCCTCGCCCTCGGCGAAATGCGCAGCCGCGCGCGCCAGGGAGACTGTGCTGCCGGGGAAGCGTTCCAGAAGCCGGGGCAGGATCTGGCGACGCAGGAAGTTGCGTGCGTGCCGCAGGTCCCGATTGCTCTCGTCCTCGATCCATGCCAGCTTCCGATCCTGTGCATGGCGTGCAATCTCTTCCCGCGACACATCCAGCAGCGGCCGCAGAATCCGCAGGCCGGCCCGACCCGGGAATGGCCGCGCCGAGGGCATGGCCGACGCACCGGCCATCCCGCTGCCGCGCAGCAGGTTGAAGAGCAGCGTCTCGGCCTGATCGTCGCGCTGATGCGCCAGCGCCACATGCTCGGCATCGAGGCGGGCGAACGCCGCATAGCGCGCCTTGCGTGCCGCCGCTTCCAGCCCGCTGCCGGCCGTCCCGCGCACTTCGACGCGCACTGTCACGAAGGGAATGTCCAGCGATGCGCACAGCCGCCCGCAGAATGCCTGCCAGGCATCGGCCTGCGGGCTCAGTCCGTGATTAACGTGAATGGCCGACAGCGCAATGCCGAACGGCGGGGCGGCCTCGTGCAGCAGGTGCAGCAGGGCGACCGAGTCGATACCGCCGGAAAGTGCAACCGCGACACGCTCGCCCGGCCGGACATGTCGCGCCAGGAAAGCGGCGACCCGCGCGGCGAGGTCAGTGGGCGGGCTGCTGTTCCTTGTACTTGCCATATCCGAGCATGCGTTCGAAGCGCTGCTCGACAAGCTCGGCGGTGGACAAGTCGGCGATCTGGCGCAATGCGTCCTGCAACGCCTTCTTCAGGGCCTGCGCCATGGCGCGATGGTCGCGATGAGCGCCCCCCAGCGGCTCGCTGACGATCCGATCCACCAGTCCAAGGGTTTTCAGCCGCGCCGCGGTAATGCCCATGGTTTCGGCCGCCTCGGGGGCCCGTTCGGCGCTCTTCCAGAGGATGGAAGCGCAGCCTTCGGGCGAAATCACCGAGTAGGTTGCATACTGCAGCATCATCACCACGTCGCCGACGGCAATGGCCAGGGCGCCGCCGGAGCCTCCTTCGCCGATCACCGTGGTGATAATCGGCACCTTCAGTTCCGCCATCGCATACAGGTTGCGGCCGATCGCCTCGGACTGGCCGCGCTCCTCGGCGTCGATGCCTGGATAGGCGCCCGGCGTATCGACGAAGGTCACAACCGGAATGCCGAACTTCTCGGCCAGGCGCATCAGGCGCAAGGCCTTGCGATAGCCCTCCGGCCGCGGCATGCCGAAATTCCGGAAGATCTTCTCCTTGGTATCGCGGCCCTTCTGATGGCCGATGACCATCACCGACTGGCCGTTGAAGCGGGCCAGTCCGCCGACGATGGCGTGGTCGTCGGCAAAAGCGCGATCCCCATGCATCTCCTCGAAATCGGTGAAGATCAGTTGGGTGTAATCGAGGGTGTAAGGGCGTTGCGGATGGCGGGCAACCTGGGCGATCTGCCAGGGACTCAGCTTGGCATAGAGATCCTTGGTGAGCGACTGGCTTTTCGCTTCCAGCCGGGCGATCTCCTCCGAGATGTCCACCGCCGAGTCGTCCTGCACATAACGCAGTTCCTCGATCTTCGCCCCCAGTTCGGCGATGGGTTGTTCGAATTCAAGAAATGTGGTTTTCATCGGCAAGGCAGCTTGCGGCCGGAAGCTGGATTCTACCGGAATCCGGCGGCTACCATCCCTCCGGGCTCCAGCCGGATGCCCAGGCCTCGAGGGGAATGATGAACGGCGGCTTTCCTCTTGAACTCCGGGTTGGTCCGGGTACCTGAGCGCACAGAAAAGATGTTCACTGGAAGGGACTCTCAGGCCATTGACCAGGAGCGGGAAGCCGGTGGCCTTGTTGGAAAGGCAGGAAAACCCACCTTCTGTCGTAACGAAATCGCGTCTGTCAGTCATGCGTTCTCCTCATGAGAGATTGTTTTCCCTAGACGGATGGTCTTTAGGGGAATTTTAAATGGGTCATCGCAACGGAAGACAAAGATTACGCCTTTGACATTACTTCCGTAAAGCGGACATTGGGAAGCCAAAGGAGAGCTTAGTGACCGTCGCCTTTGGCCGATTTTGGTGAGTTCAATATAAACGGAACGGGGTCACAGCGGCGCATATGCCAATATATACACGACCTGTATATTTGACAATGGCATTAGCCAAGCCCCGGCAAGTTGCGAGAACATCGGCCCATGCATCCCAAGGCACAGAGCCTGGCGCTCCTCCCCGGCGTGCAGGACGAGATCAAGCGCGAGCCGGCAAGGCTCGTGCCGACGGGCTTTCCGAAGAACGGCGACATCATGGCGCCACGGCAACACGTATGCGGAATCAGCCTGCACCCAAGCCCACCCCTGCCCAGACTCCGGCTCGGCAGGCCCCCGCCTCAGGAGTCCAGCACCCCATACGGATTCCTGTCTTCAGCCGACCTGGCCGTCTCGCCCAGCCGGATCATGAAACGGCACATTTCCTGATACATCTGTTTCGCCACTGCCGGCATGGACATGCGGCCGATATTGGGCACCTCCTCCGCGGCGTTTGCCGCCAGCTCGTGAATGCGCTCGAATACCGCCTTCGCGCCGGCAGGATCGTGCTTGGCCAGATCCAGAAACACGGCGAACTGTGCCGCCCGGTCCGCGCCGCATACCCGGATGAGAAAAGGCTCGTGCCGATTGGCGCGGACGCCAAAGCTGCTCCCTTTCTGGAAACGGAATGAACCGCCTCTCAAGTTGCCCTTGCAGCCGGCCCATATCATCAGAAAGTCCCGCGTGATCGGGCCAACAGGAGGTTGGGTAGGCATTTGGGCGGCGAAATCGATTGCAAGATGCGCGGCGATTTCGCCCCGCTTGCATTCATCGACAAGGAAGTCCCAGTCAATCCGGAACGATCGGCTTTCAATCATTGCTCTCTCCTCTTTAGCGGCTTTGCCGGATGGCGGGGGCCGCAAGCTGGATTCAAATCCCCCCGGTGTCGCTGCGCGTCTAAAAATACCCAGGGATGCGCGTTGAATTTTACCCAGGGGCTATAGCCGCCTGTCATAGAGGCGGCTGTGGATAAGTGTAGCGTAATTCGTCGGTTTGGTTTTCCTCCCGTAG
>VGHJ01000059.1 GCA_016868295.1 Betaproteobacteria bacterium
CTGGAGCGGCGTCTCGCGCTGCGAGCTGGCGCTGCCCGAGGGCGGCAGTCGCGCCATCTTCCTCAAGCGGCAGGAAAACCACGGCACCTTCTCGCTGCGGCACCCGGTCGGCGGCGTGCCCACCTTCATGCGCGAGTTCCGCCGCATCCAGCACTACCGCGCCTGCGGCATCCCGACGCTGGAACCGGTGTACTTCGCCATGCGCCACGGCGGCAAGGGACACCGGGCCATCCTTGCCACGGAGGAACTGACCGGTTTCGTCTCCATGGAGGACCGCGTGCAGCGCTGGCTGCGCGAGGGCGCGCCGGCCCGACCGATCCGGCTGCGCTACATGAAGGCGGTCGCCGCACTGCTGCGCAAGATGCACGACCGGGGCATCCAGCACAATTGCTTCTTCCCCAAGCACGTCTTCGTTCGCATGCGGCCCGACGGCGAAGTCGAGGCGCGCGTGATCGACCTCGAGAAGTCGCGCTGGCGGCCGCACGGCGCCATCTGTGCGAGGCGCGACCTGTATTCGCTGAACCACCATTCGCTCTGCTGGAGCCGCAGCGACCGCATGTGGTTCTTCAAGGCCTACCTGCAGATCGACCGCCTGACCCCCTTCGCGAAATGGCTGTGGCACCACATCGCGGCCCGCTCCACGCGGAAAAACCGCGCCAGGGCGCCAGCCGTCTTTCTTGTCGCGAAGGCGGGCGTGACGGATTGAGCGCCGGTGCGATGAGGCTGGCGTTCACGCTCTTCAAGTACTTTCCCTACGGTGGCCTGCAGCGCGATTTCCTGCGCATCGCCTTGGCCTGCCGTGCGCGCGGCCACACCGTGCGCGTCTACACCCTGTCCTGGCAGGGCGAGGCTCCGGCCGGCTTCGAGGTGGTGCAGGTTCCGGTGAAGGCGCTCTCCAACCACCGCCGCTACGAGAAGTTCGCCGAGTGGGTGAAACGCGACCTCGCCGCGCGGCCGGCCGACCGCCTGGTCGGCTTCAACAAGATGCCGGGGCTGGACGTCTATTACTGCGCCGATCCCTGCTACGAGGACAAGGCGCGCACCCTGAGGAACCCGGTGTACCGCCTCTCCGGCCGCTACCGCCACTTCGCCGCCTACGAGCGCGCGGTGTTCGCGCCGGCGGCGAAGACCGACATCCTCATGATCTCCGCCGTGCAGCAGGCGCTCTACGAGAAGCATTACGCCACGCCGGCGGCGCGGCTGCACCTGCTGCCGCCGGGCATCGCAGCCGATCGCCGCGCGCCGGCCAACGCCGCCGAAATCCGCGCCGAATTCCGCCGCGAGTTCCACCTCGCCGACGACGACCTGCTGCTGGTGCAGATCGGCTCCGGCTTCAAGACCAAGGGGCTCGACCGCTCGTTGCGCGCGCTCGCCGCCCTGCCCGAGGCGCTGAAGCGGCGCACGCGGCTGATCGCCATCGGCCAGGACGACCCGAAGCCCTTCGTCTCCATGACGCGCGCGCTCTGCCTGGGCGAGAAGGTGCGCATCCTCAAGGGCCGCGACGACATCCCGCGCTTCCTGCTCGGCGCCGACCTGCTCATCCATCCCGCCTACAACGAGAACACCGGCACGGTGCTGCTCGAGGCCGTGGTGGCGGGCCTGCCGGTGATCACCACCGCCGCCTGCGGCTACGCCCACTACATCGAGGAAGCCGGCGCCGGCCGCGTCGTGGCGCTGCCCTTCGACCAGGCCGGCTTCGACGCTCTCCTCGCCGGCATGCTGGCCGACGATGCGACGCGGCGGCAGTGGAGCGCCCGCGGCCTCGCCTGGGCGGAAACGGCCGACATCTACAGCCTGCCCGAGCGCGCGGCGGATATCATCCTCAAGCCATGAACCGGCCCGACGAACTGTTCCTCGACGAGCCCTTCCGCACGCTGTGGGCGGGGCAGGACCCTTTCCGCGCTGCCGCCGCCCTGCAAGGACGGGTGCTGCGCGAACTGGAGGGCCGCCGCACCCTGCGCACCGAGGTCGCCGGGAGCGGCTTTTACGCCAAGCTGCACCATGGCGTCGGCTGGGGCGAGATCCTCAAGAACCTCGTCACGGCGCACCTGCCCGTGCTCGGCGCCGAGCACGAATGGCTGGCCATCCGGCGCCTCACCGAACTCGGCGTCGACACCATGAAGGCCGTCGCCTTCGGCCGGCGCGGATCGAATCCGGCGAAGCTGGAGTCCTTCATCGTCACCGAGGAACTGGCGCCGACGGTGAGCCTCGAAGACTTCTGCCGCGACTGGCCGGCGAACCCGCCGGCACCGATGCTGAAGCGCGCGCTGCTCGCGCGCGTGGCGGAGATGGCGGGCAGGATGCATCGCGGCGGCGTCAATCACCGCGACTGCTACATCTGCCACTTCCTGCTGCACACCGAACCTGCGCCGACACCCGAGAGGCTGCGCCTGTCGCTCATCGACCTGCACCGCGCCCAGGTGCGCGAGGGCGCCGCACCGCGCCGCTGGCGCGACAAGGACCTCGCCGCGCTGCACTTCTCGACGCTGGAGATCGGCCTCACCGCGCGCGACCGGCTGCGCTTCCTGCGCGCCTATTTCGAGCGGCCGCTGCGCGAAGTCCTCGACACCGAAGCCGACCTGCTTGCCCATCTCGCGCGTGAAGGCGAGCGCCTGATGAAACGCTACCGGCGCAAGTTCGCTCCCGGAGCGAAGGTATGAGCCAGTGGCAGGTTCTGCCCGGGGCGGAAGTCGCGGCCGCCGAGCACTTCGCCGACCTCGACGCGGTATTCGCCCTCGAGGGCGTGATCGTCGCCAAGGATTCGCTCACGCTCACCGTGCGGGTCGAAATCGATGGCCACCGCTACTACATCAAGCGCTATCACGGCCTCGGCAAGAAGCCACTCAAGCGCTGGCTCGCCACGCCGCGCGTGCAGATCGAGTGGGAGAACCTGCAGCGCTTCGCCGAATGGGGCATCGCGACCGCGCGCCTGGTCGCCTGCGGGCTGGAGCGCCGCGGCGGCCTCTTCGTGCGCGGGGCGCTGATCACCGAGGAAATCCCCGGCACGACCGACCTCGCGCGACTGGCCCGCGGCGGGGATCCGCGCCTGAAAAGTCAGTCCTGGTGGCACGGCGTCTCCGCCCAGGTGGCCGACATCGCCCGCCGCATGCACGGCCGGCATTTCGTGCATGGCGATTTCAAGTGGCGCAACCTGCTGGTGGACGCCGACGGCAGGGTGTTCCTCATCGACTGCCCGAGCGGCGGCTTCTGGTGGCCGCCCTTCCTCGAGTACCGCATCGTCAAGGACCTCGCCTGCCTCGACAAGCTGGCGAAGCGCCACCTCACCCGCACGCAGCGCCTGCGCTTCTACCTCGAGTACGCGCGGAAGAAAAAGCTCGACACCGCCGACAAGCGACGCATCCGCAGGATCGCCGCTTTCTTCGAGGGGCGGGACGAGGAGCAGGAGAGCGCCGCCTCGCTGCGCGCCGGCGGACGCCGCCTGCTCGCGCCCTGCGCCATCGCCCTCGAGGGCGGCGGCGAGCTGGCGCTCGAGCGCTGGCTGCGCATCCTGCCCGGCAAGCGGCTCACCGGCGTCGGCAGGTGGAACGGCCGCCCGGTGCTGGCCAAGCTCTTCGTCGCCGCACACGGCGCCGAACGCCACTGGAGCCGCGAATGCCGCGGCATCGAGGCGCTGAAGGCGCATGAGTTGCCCACGCCGGCTTTGCTCGCCGGCGGCAGGCTGGCAGGCGCCGGCCATTTCGTCCTCACCGAATTCCTCGAGGGCGCGCGCACCCCGGACGCCGCATCGCCCGACGAACTGGCCGCGGTGTTCGAGGCGGTCGGCCGCATGCACGCGCGCGGCGTCCTGCAGGAGGACGTGCACCTCGGCAACTTCCTGCTCGCCGGCGGCGGCCTGCATGTCATCGACGGCGATGCCATCCGGCCGGCCCGGTCCGAACGTGCCTGCCTCGACAATCTCGCCCTGCTCTTCGCCCAGCTGACGCCGGCCGACTGCCGCACCCTGCAGATCACCCTGCTCGCCGCCTACCGCCGCGGCCATGGGGGGGCCGCTCCCGACGCGGCGCAACTGGCGGCGTCCATCGCGCGCGCTCGGGAAGCGCGTCTCGCCGACTACCTCGGCAAGTGCCTGCGCGACTGCAGCCTGTTCCAGTCGGCGCAGCGTGCCGACCGCTTTTTCTCCATGGTGCGCGAGGAGGCGGATTTCCTCGCTCCCGTGATGGCCGACCCAGACGCCTGGCTCGAGCAGGGCGTGCCGCTCAAGCGCGGCCGCAGCGCGTCGCTGGCGCTGGTCGAACTGGAGGGCCGCAAGCTGGTGATCAAGCGCTACAACATCAAGAGCGCGGGCCACGCCCTCTCGCGGGCGCTCAGGCCAAGCCGCGCCTGGCACAGCTGGATCGAAGCCCACCGGCTGCGCTTCCTCGGCATCGCCACGCCGCGGCCGCTGGCGCTCATCGAGCGCCGCCTGGGGCCTCTGCGCGGCCGCGCCTGGCTCGTGAGCGAATACTGCGCGGGACCGAACCTGCAGGACCGCCTGGCGGCGGCGGAGAACGTCCCCGCCGGGATCGGTGAGGCCGTGCATGATCTGTTCAACCAACTGGCCGAGGCGCGCATCAGCCACGGCGACCTGAAGGCAAGCAATTTCATTTGCGGCGGGGAGGAACTCAGCGTGCTCGACCTCGACGCCATGAAGCGCCACGACAGCGAAGTCGCCTGGCGCCGCGCCTGGTCACGCGACCGCGCGCGTTTCCTACGCAATTGGCCCGAGGGCAGCGCGCTTCGGCGCGCCATGGACGCGGCGTTGCCTCCGGCCTGACTTTCAGCCCTCTTCCGTCGTCTCGCGGAACTGCAGGGCGTGCAGCCTGGCGTAGTGGCCGTTCAGGGCCAGCAGTTCCGCGTGCGTGCCGCGTTCGACGATGCGGCCCTGCTCCATCACCAGGATAACGTCGGCGCGCTCGATGGTGGACAGGCGGTGGGCGATGACGAGCGTGGTTCGTCCGCGCATGGCCGAATCGAGCGCCGCCTGGATATGGCGCTCGGATTCGGTGTCGAGCGCCGAAGTGGCCTCGTCGAGGATGAGGATCGGCGCGTCCTTCAGCAGCGCGCGGGCGATGGCCAGGCGCTGGCGTTGGCCGCCGGAGAGCAGCATGCCGTTCTCGCCGACCAGAGTGTCGAAGCCCTGCGGCAGGCGGTCGATGAACTCGCGCGCGAAGGCCGCCTCGGCGGCGCGCTCGACGGCCGCGCGCGGCGCGCCGACGAGGTCGCCGTAGGCGATGTTGTTCGCCACCGTGTCGTTGAACAGCGTCACCTGCTGGCTGACGACGGCGACGTGGCGGCGCAGGTTGCGCAGGGTGAACTCCTCGACGTCCGTGCCGTCGATGAGGATCTGTCCCTCCCCGTGGTGGTAGAAGCGCGGGATCAGGTTGGCCAGGGTTGACTTGCCGCTGCCCGAGCGCCCGACCAAGGCCACCATCTGCCCGGGCGCGATGGCGAAATCGAGCCCGTCGAGCACGCGCCGCTCGCCGCCGGGATAGGTGAAGGACAGGCCGCGCACCTCGATGCGGCCGCTGACGCGTTCGCGCTCGATCGTGCCGCGGTCCGTCTCGGCCGGCTCGTCGAGCTGCTCGAAGATGCTTTCCGCCGCCGCCACGCCCTTCTGGATGGTCGAGCTGACCTCGGAGAGCTGGCGGATCGGCTTGGGCAGCAGGCCGGCCGCGGTGATGTAGGCGACGAGGTCGCCGGGCGAGGCCTCGCCGCGCAGCCAGAGCACGAGAAAGAGCAGCACGCCCATGGCGGCGTAGATGAGCAGCTGCAGCACGGGCGTATAGACGGAGGTGGTGCTCACCATGCGCAGCTGCCGCTTCATGTTGGTTTCGCTCGCCTCGAGGAAGCGGCGCCGCTCGTAGTCCTCGCCGCCGAAGCTGCGCACGACGCGGTGGCCCTGGATGGCCTCGGAGGCGACGTGCGTGACGTCGCCCATGGCCACCTGGATTTTCTTCGCCTGCTTGCGGAACTTGCGGCTGGCGCGGGTCACCAGCACGCCGATGACCGGCAGGATGGCCACCATCACCAGGGTCAGGCGCCAGTTCATCCAGAACAGGTAGCCGAAGAGGAAGACGATGGTGAGGCCTTCGCGGATCACCACCTTGATGGCGTCGGTCGCGGCGCCCGTCACCATCGTCACGTTGAAGGTGATGCGCGAGATCAGGTGGCCGGAGTTGTGCCGGTCGAAATAGGGATCGGGCAGCGTGAGCAGGCTCCTGAAGAGGGCCACGCGCAGGTCATGCACCACGCCCATCGACACCCGCGCCAGAAAGTAATTGCCGAGATAGGAACCGATGCCCTGCCAGGTGGCGATGAGCACGATGGCGAGCGGCACGGCGTGCATCAGCTGCATGCCGCCGACCAGCGGCACGCCGGTGAGCATCGCCGCGGAAGGATCGGCCAGGCCGTCGACGAAGTACTTCAGCACCGCCGCCAGCATCGGCTGCGACGACGCAAAGATCAGGTAGCCGAGAATGCTGACGGCGAACCAGCCGACGTAGGGCCGGACATAGGTCAGCAGGCGGAAATACAGGCTGAGGCTGGAAGTGACGCCTGCGGAGGCATGCGTCTTACGTATCGTCATTGCCGGCTATCTTTTCCCGAATAAAGATGACAGGCCTCTCCTTTTCCGCGGAGGGGGCCCGCTTGCTCGATCGGCAACCCTACGGTTCTCAAGAACAGGAAGGACGCAATTCCTTTCGGCATCGCCGGAATGTTGCTTTTGCAACACGGCAAAAGTGTCCTTCCATCTGCCCTGGTTCCAGTCCGTGAATACCTCAATCTCCGTGAGTCCTGCGTGCTTTGCCAATGCCCGCATTCCGTCCGGGTAGATGCGCCAGCAATCGACAGGATAACGATGCTCGGGCCCGCTCGCGGGAGCGATCAGGCAGGCCACGCCGCCGGGACGCAAAATCCGGGCAATTTCGGTCATGGTCATCCAGGGAAACTCGATGTGCTCCAACGTTTGGCCTGAGACGAGCACATCGACGGAGGCGTCCGCCAACTCCTTCCAATGGTACGCATCTTCGAGCACAACATCCACGTTAGGCCCCGCAGAAAGATCTTGAGGCTAACCCCGTTTCAGTACCGATCAGAAGTAGAAATTTCCAGCTCCTCTGATACTGCCGATGCGGGCTGCAGCCCGCATCGGCGCGCGAACTCGGCGGGTGTGGCCCAGTCGAGCGCGGTATGGGGGCGTGCCTCATTATAGTACCTCCGCCAGGCCTCGATTTTGCGCTTCGCATCGTCGAGCGACAAGAACCAATGGGCATTGAGGCATTCCTCGCGCAGCCGCCCGTTGAAGGATTCGACCTTGGCGTTGTCGGTCGGCCTGCCTGGCCGCGAGAAATCCAGCTCAACGCCGTTCTCGTAAGCCCAACGGTCCATCGCCTTGGAGATGAACTCCGAACCGTTGTCGGCCTTGATCGTGCCGGGCCAGCCGCGGCTTGCGGTGATGCGTTCGAGTGTGCGCACGACATCCTCTCCCTTCAAGCTCTGCCCGACATCAATTGCCAGGCATTCGCGCGTGTAGTTATCGACGATCGTCAGCGCCCGCAGCCGGCGGCCATCGAACAGCGCATCGCTCACGAAATCCATGCTCCAGATCTCGTTGATGGCGGCCACCAGCCGCTTGGGCTGGCGCAGCCGGGCCGACTTGTTGCGCTTGGGCCGTTTGTGCCGTAGTGACAGGCCTTCGGCCCGATACAGCCGATACACCCGCTTGTGGTTGTCCTGCCAGCCTTCCCGCCGGAGCATCACATGCACGCGCCTGTAGCCGTAATGCACACGCGTGGCGGTGATCTCCTTGATGCGCATGGTGAGCGCCGTAGCATCTCGGGCCCGCGAACGGTAGAGATAAACCGATCGAGACATTTGTACCACCGCGCACGTCTGGCGCAGGCTGGCACCGAACCGCTTCATCAGATCGGCCACCAGCTCGCGCTTGCGGGAAGGCTTCAGAGCTTTCGGGAGAGGACGTCCTGCAGCATGGCCTTGTCGAGCGATAGATCGGCGACCAGGCGCTTGAGCTTCCCGTTCTCTTCCTCAAGCTGCTTGAGCCGCCTGAGCTCCGACGGCCCCAACCCGCCGTACTTCTTGCGCCAGCTGTAGAAGGTGGCATCCGAGATGCCCATCTTCCTGCAGACCTCTTCGACCGGGGTGCCCACCTCGGCCTGCTTCAACGCGAAAGCGATCTGCTCCTCCGTGAACTTCGACTTCTTCACAGCACAACCTCCTTTCCACATCATGAAAATTGTGCCGGAAATTCCAGTTCAAAACGGTTCGAAATTCTGGGTTAGGCCTCAATCCAGCCCAAGGTAATGCCAGCCCGGTCTGTCGAACAAAGGCCGATAGGTACCCGAACCATCCACAGAATGCGCGCCGAGATCGACGATTTCCATTGGGGAATTTCTCACATCGGAGAGATAGGTTTGGACAAACTCCTGCATTTTCATGCGTGAAGAATCATGCATAGGGCATTTCCGTCAGCCACGTAAGGTCATTCGGAGTCACGCTACAATTACGTCTCGATCTCAATTAGGCACAATACAGCCTTGCAGAACCTGGCCCACAACGATTACCTGACACTGCGCGCGGATGCCATTGTGCTTGAGCAGGATCGTCATGGCGACAAGGTGTTGCAATTGGCAGATGGAAGTTTCCTCAAGCTCTTTCGCCGCAAACGTCTTATTTCCACAGCTGCCTTGTACCCCTATGCGCTGCGTTTTGCGGACAATGCACGGGCACTCGCCCAGAGACAAATTCCCTGCCCTCAAGTTGCTGAAGTGTATCGCATTCCGAGTATCGCGCGCGATGCGGTAAGGTACAGGCCTCTTCCTGGGCAAACGCTTCGTCAGCATATCCGTGCCGGTACCGTGCCGGATGGACTTCACGAGCATCTCGGCGCATTCGTTGCCGGCTTGCACAAGGCCGGGATCTATTTCCGCTCCCTGCATCTGGGCAATATTGTCCTGACGCCCGACGGGAACTTCGGCCTGATCGATATCGCAGATCTGAGAGCCAGCCGGCGTCCCCTTATGGCACACCGAAGGCAGCGCAATTTGCAGCACCTTTTTCGGAACGAACAGGATCGCGACTGGATCGATGCCAACCGGGCGCGGTTCGACATGGCATACAAGCACGCCCTGGAGCAGGCCCGTTGACGGCACAGGGCGCTCCCAACTTCCGTGCAGACATCAATGGCCTGCGCGGCATCGCCGTACTCGCCGTTGTGCTCTACCACTTCGGCGTGATCGGTTTCGGCGGTGGATTCGTCGGCGTCGATGTGTTCTTCGTCATCTCGGGCTATCTGATGACGAAAATCATTCTTGAGCCCCTCTCCGCGCAACGCTTCTCCCTGCCCGCCTTCTACCTGGCGCGGGCGCGTCGCATCGTTCCTGGACTCGCCGCTCTGTGCGCACTGTTGTTGCTGTATGGTTGGTACCGCCTCTCCCCAATCGATTACAAACTGCTCGCCAAGCATGTCGGATCAAGCCTGGCGTTCGTTTCGAATCAGGTGTTCTGGAAGGAATCCGGCTACTTCGATGCGGACGCGCATGAGAAGTGGCTTTTGCACACCTGGTCCTTGTCCGTCGAATGGCAGTTCTATCTCGCTTACCCGCTGCTCATTCTCGTTGCACGCAGATTGTTCGGTCATCGCGCCAACTTCGCCATTGTGCTTTGGATGCTGTTCGTCGCTTCGCTGGCCTGGTCGGCCTGGCTTGCATTTGCCAATCCAAGCAAGGCCTTTTTTTTGCTACCGACACGTGCATGGGAGATGCTGGCAGGCGGTTTGATCTGTCTGCACCAGCAGTTCTGCGACAGGTTGTTGAATCGCCCCGGCTTCAGTAGACACTTTCGAGCCGTTGGAAATACTGCTGTTCGAACTGTACCGGAGAAAGGCCGTCTGCATAAGAGTGGCGGCGCTTCGGGTTGTAGAACATCTCGATGTAATCG
>VGHJ01000060.1 GCA_016868295.1 Betaproteobacteria bacterium
TCTTCTTCGCAGCGGCCTTCTTCTTCGCAGGCTTCTTCTTCGCAGCGGCCTTCTTCTTCGCAGGCTTCTTCTTCGCAGCGGCCTTCTTCTTCGCAGCCGGCTTCTTGGCAGCGGCCTTCTTCACTGCCGGCTTCTTGGCTGCGGGCTTCTTCGCAGGCGCCTTCTTCTTGGCAGCCGGTTTCTTGGCGGCCGGCTTCTTCGCGGGTTTCTTAGCAGTAGCCATTTCAAACCTCCTTAATGAAGTAACAGGAATAAACACCATCTACTACAGCCCGCCCGTACCGGCGCGGACTATCCAACGGAGCGGAAAAATCCGCGCCTGTCGAATTCGGTTCAAGGTGACGATTGCCGGCGGGAAGGCCGCTACGGCTGATGCCGGGAGAGAAAAGGGAAAGGGGGAAAGAGAAAAGGGGAGCGCCGGGACTGGAGGGAGGTCGGCGTTTGGGGCCGACGTAAGTCGCAATCTGCATCAAGCGGTCTCCGTTCTTCTCCTGCTGCTTCTGCGTTTCGGATTGCCTCGTTGCCGCTCCGAATTCGGCACTGTCATAACCTACTAGATCTAGTGCCCCGGTAAATATTTCGACCTAATTGTAGTAGCTTGACTTTTCGGATGCAAGTGTTTTTTGAAAATTTTTTCACCGGCGTCGCTGCAACGCGAAAAAAATTGCGCGCGCCGCATCCGCTGCGGAATATTTCACGCTCGATCGAGTTGCCGCCGCAGGCGCGCCCAGTCGAAGTGCGGGCCGGGATCCGTCTTGCGGCCCGGCGCGATGTCGGCATGGCCGACGACGTCTTCGACGGGCAGCGCACGGCGCAGGAGGCGCACGAGGCACGCCAGCGCTGCGTATTGCGCGTCCGCGAAAGGCTGCTCGTCGCAGCCCTCCAGCTCGATGCCGACGGAGAAGTCGTTGCAGCGCTCGAAGCCGCGCCAGCGCGAGGCGCCGGCATGCCAGGCGCGCAGCCGGCAGGGCACGAACTGGATCAGGCTGCCGTCGCGCCGGATGAGGAAGTGCGCCGAAACGCGCAGGTCGCGGATATCGCGGTAATAGGGATGCGCGTCCGGGTCGAGGGCGTTGGTGAACAGCGCCTCGATGCCGTCGCCGCCGAACCGGCCGGGCGGCAACGAGATCGCATGAATGACGATGAGGCGCACGGTCTCGCCCTCGGGTCGCGCGTCGCAGTTGGGGGAGGGTATGCGCCGGACGCCGGCCAGCCAGCCCTCGGCGTCGAGCGCCGCCGCCCCGTCACCCGAGATCATTCATTCAGCCCGAGCCGCTCCATGCGATAGCGCAATGAGCGGAAGGTGACGCCCAGCAGCTTGGCGGCCGCGGTGCGGTTGAAGCGCGTTTTATTCAGGGCATCGAGGATGGCCTGCCTTTCGACACGGTCGAGATAATCCTGCAGGGGCGCCCCGCCGCCTTCGGGCACCGGCTGGGGCGATTCGTCCCCGCCGGCGGGCGGCGCCAGGTGCAGATCGGCCGCGTCGATGTCGCTGCCGCCGATGAGGGCGAGCGCGCGCTCGAGAATGTTCTCCAGTTCGCGCACGTTGCCGGGGAAGGGGTAGTCGCACAGCGCCTTCAGCGCCGCCGCGGTCAGGCGCGGGACGGGCACGCCGGCCTCGCCTGCCAGCCGTTCCAGGACGCGGCCGGCGAGCAGGGGAATGTCCTCGCGGCACTCGCGCAGGGCAGGCATGCCGAGTTCGATCACGTCGAGCCGGTAGAACAGGTCCTGGCGGAATCGGCCGGAAGCCACCAGCGCCTTCAGGTTCTGGTGGGTGGCGCTGATGATGCGCACGTCCACGGGGTCCTCCGCCGTCGCGCCGACCTTGCGCACGCGCTTTTCCTGGATCGCCCGCAGCAGCTTGACCTGCATGGTCAGCGGCAGGTCGGCCACCTCGTCGAGAAACAGGGTGCCGCCGTGGGCCGCCTGGAAGAAGCCGCCGCGGTCGGCATCCGCGCCCGTGAAGGCGCCCTTCTTGTAGCCGAAGAACTCGCTCTCCATCAGGCTGTCGGGGATGGCGCCGCAGTTGACCGGCACGAAGGGCTGGGCGCGTCGCGCACCCATTTCGTGGATGAGGCGCGCCGCGAGTTCCTTGCCGCTGCCCGACTCTCCGCTGATGTACACCGGCGCCTGGCTGCGCGCCACCTTCTCGATCATCGTCCGCGCCTGGCGGATGGCCTGCGACTCGCCGAGCAGCGCATGCGCCGAGTCGCCGCCGCGCGACGCTTCCGCCCGCGGCAGGTCGAGGACCGACTTGACCAGGGCGCGCAACTGCTCCAGGGAAACCGGCTTGGGCACGTAATCGAAGGCGCCGGCCTTCAGCGCCGACACCGCGTTCTCCATGCTGCCGTGCGCCGTGATCACCGCCACCGGCAGATCGCTGCAGTGCTCGCCGATGTGGCGCACCAGTTCCAAGCCGTCGCCGTCGGGCAGGCGCATGTCGGTGAGGCAGAGTTGGTAGGCATTGTCCGCCAGCAGTCCGCGCGCCTCGGCCAGGTCGGCCGCGCAATCGGCATCGAGCCCCATGCGCACAAGGGTCATGGCGAGCAGCTCGCGGATGTCCTCCTCGTCGTCGACGACGAGGACGCGGCCTATGCCGGGTTGTCCCCGGCGCTCCTGTTTTCCTGCCACGGCTGGCTTCTCCCGATAATCCTGAAATGCGCCCCCGGCTCGTTGCCGACCCACTCCAGCACCGCATCGTTCGCTTCGCACAATTCGCGCGCGATGTAGAGCCCGAGTCCGGTTCCCTTCCCGTGCGTGGTGAAGAAGGGCTCGAAGATCTTGCCCCGCGCCTCCTCGCTCACGCCGGCACCATCGTCAATGATATGCAATTCGACGCGTTCCGAGGAGGGTGTCCCGTGCGCCAGGATGCGCACCGACCCCGGCTGCCCGCTGCCATGGCGCAGCGCGTTCGAGATCAGGTTCCACAGCACCTGATTCAGGTGGGCGCGGTCGAACCGCAGCGTCGCGCCGCTTTCGGCCTGCAGCGCGAAGCGCTCGCGCTCCGCCTGCTCATGCACGCCCAGTTCGTCGAGAAAGCTCTCCAGGAAGCCACCGAGCCGGATCGGTTCCTGCTCGACGCGGTCGCGCCGGCCCAGTTCCAGCACGTCGCGCACCAGGCGCTCGAGGCGCTGGGCGTTGTCGTTGATGATGTGCGACAGGCGTTCCTGGCTGGCGGCGCGCTTCTCCTCGCGCAGCAGCTCGGCGGCATGGCTGATGGCCGAGAGCGGGTTGCGGATTTCGTGGGCGATGTTGGCGGTGAGCCGGCCCAGCGCCGCCAGCTTGATCTGGCGCGCCTGCTGCTGGATGCGCTCCATGTCCTCCAGGTAGATCAGCACATCGCCGCTGTCGCCGGCATGCAGGAGGCGCACGCGCAGCAGGGCGCCGCTGCCGGGCACGCGCAGCGAGGCGACGCGCTCCCGGCTGCCGCTGCCGAAAGCGCGGAACTGCTCCGCCAGGGCGACGGAGAAAGAGGCCAGGTCGGGCCGCGCCGGCGCGCGCACGCCGAGCAGCGCCTCGGCCTGGGGATTCCATTGCCGCACGCGCCCGTCGGCGCCGGCCACCATCACGCCGTCCTGCATGTCGCGAATCACCCGCTCGCTGACGGAGAGCTGGTTGGCCAGGTCGATGCCGCGCTGGCGCGCCAGCTCCTCGTTGGCGATCACGCGCCGCGCCAGCAGCCGGGCCGAGACCGCCGTGCCGAAAAAGCCGGTGCACAGAATGCCCGTCTGGATGAAATCGGCCAGATCGGCGCCGAATTCCAGCACGCGCCAACCCTGCTCGAGCAGCACGGCCACGGTCGCCGAGGCGGCATAGAACAGCGTCAGCCGGCCCTGACCGACGAGTCCGGCGCCCGCCAGCACCACCAGCAGCATGACGGCCAGGCCGCTCTTGCTGCCGCCGCTGGCGTACATCATCAGGGTGATGGCGAGGATGTCGGCCAGCACCTGCAGCGAAAGCAGGCGGTTGAAACCCATGCGCAACTGCTTCAGGGCGGCATAGAAGAACAGGGCCAGCAGCCAGTAGGCGGCGCTGGTCCACACGAACAGGCGCAGGTGCTCCGAGCCGAGGCCGCTGCTGCGCGGATAGATGAACACGGCGAGCAGGAACACGCTCGCCACGATCAGGCGGTAGATGTTGAAGTAGTGCAGCGAGGCCCAGACGGAAACCGGGCGGCCCGCAGTGTAGGGCTGGCTCGGGGGGGTGGCCGTCATGAATCGGCGAGCCGGCGGTGCTCTTCGCTGCAGTAGCGCCGGCCGTTCCGTTCCAGCGACTCGCTTTCGGGAAGGTGCACGCCGCAATGGGCACAGGCCACCATGCGCTCGGGCTCCGGCGCGCGGGGCGGCGCATCGGCCCGGCGGCGGGATGCGCTGCGGGTGATGCCCTTGAAAACCAGATAGGCGACGAGCCCGAGAAAGAGCAGCAGGATCAGTTTGCTCACGCCTGGCTCCGCCGCCCGGCCCGGGCGGATGGGGGTTGGGTTGGTCGGGGTGAGAGGATTTGAACCTCCGACTCCTGCGTCCCGAACGCAGTACTCTACCAGGCTGAGCTACACCCCGACGCGGTCGGCAGACTGGGGGTCTGCCAAACGAATGCAGCCGCGACCGCGGCCCCGAAATCAGAAGTCAGATCAGAAGTCGCGTGCGACTGCAAACGACGACAATTGTATCAGAGAATCCCTGAAGGGCGAAGGCGGCAGCGGCGCGATGGCCTCGCACGCGCCACGCGCCTCGCCTTCGGCGTGGCGCCGCGCTTCCTCCAGCGCGCCGGTGGCGCGGATGGCCGCGAGCACGCCGGGGAATTCCTCCCGCCCGCCCTCCTCGATGGCGCGCCGCACGCAGGCCGCCTGTTCCGGCGTGCCGGTCCGCATGGCATGGATCAGCGGCAGCGTCGGTTTGCCTTCGGCCAGGTCGTCGCCCAGATGCTTGCCGGTGGCGGCCTCTTCGCCGGAATAGTCGAGCACGTCGTCGATGATCTGGAAGGCGGTGCCCAGGTGCATGCCGTAGCGCGCCAGCCCCTCCTCGATGTCGGGCGGCGCGCCGTTGAGGATGGCGCCCAGCCGCGCCGCCGCCTCGAACAGCTTCGCCGTCTTGTAGCGGATCACCTGCAGGTACTGCGCGACGTCGACGTCGGCATTGTGGCAATTGAGCAGCTGCAGCACCTCGCCCTCGGCGATGACGTTGGTGGCTTCGGCCAGCACCTCCTGCACGCGCATGCTGCCCACCTTGACCATCATCTGGAAGGCGCGCGAATAGAGGAAGTCGCCCACCAGCACCGAGGCGGCGTTGCCGAAGAGCGCGTTCGCCGTCCTGTTGCCGCGGCGCAGGTCGGACTCGTCCACCACGTCGTCGTGCAGCAGCGTCGCCGTGTGGATGAACTCCACCACCGCCGCCAGCTCGTGATGGTGCGTGCCGCGATAACCCAGCGCGCCGGCCGAATAGAGCACCAGCGCCGGGCGCAGGCGCTTGCCGCCGGCGCCAATGATGTACTCGGCCACCTGGCGGATCAGCACCACGTCGGAGTGCAGGCGGGCGCGGATGACCGCATCCACCGCCTGCATGTCGGCGGCGATCGGCGCGTAGAGGGTATCGAGGCTCAAGGGGCTGAATCCGGGAAAAGCGGCATGGTAGGGGCCCTGCCCCGGGGCGTCAAGAAGGCTTTGACCGAAAGCGCTTTTTTGGATAGAATGCGCGGTTCTTTGGATAGGTAACCCGGAGTCCCATCATGTATGCGGTCATAAAAACCGGCGGCAAGCAGTATCGCGTCGCGGCCGGCGAAAAACTGAAAATAGAACAGATACCGGCAGAAGTGGGCGCTGAAATCACCCTCGACCAGGTTCTCATGGTCGGCGACGGCGAGTCGGTCAAGATCGGCGCGCCGCTGGTGCAAGGCGCTTCCGTCAAGGCGAAAGTCCTCGCCCAGGGCCGGCACGAGAAAGTGAAGATATTCAAGATGCGCCGGCGCAAGCACTACCAGAAGCACCAGGGCCACCGGCAGAACTTCACCGAAATCCAGATATCCGGCATTTCGGCGTAAGCAAGGAGCAGACACATGGCACATAAAAAAGCAGGCGGCAGCTCGCGCAACGGCCGCGACTCGCAATCGAAGCGCCTCGGCGTCAAGCGCTACGGCGGCATGCTGATCAACGCCGGCAGCATCATCGTGCGCCAGCGCGGCACGCAGTTCCACGCCGGCGACAACGTCGGCATGGGCCGCGACCACACGCTGTTCGCCAAGGTCACCGGCACGGTCGAGTTCACCATCAAGGGCGCCGAAAAGCGCAGGACGGTGAACATCGTCCCGGCAGCCTAAGGCGCTCAATCCGCCAAGAAGGCCCTGCCGCTTGGCAGGGCTTTTTTGTTAACCTCTTTCAACACAGAGATCACAGAGGCACAGAGTGCACAGAGATGAATCCTTTTTGCAATTAGGTTTTCTCTGTGTCCTCTGTGCCTCTGTGTCCTCTGTGCTAAACGAGGTTCGCCTCACATGAAGTTTTTCGACGAAGCCAGGATCGAGGTCATTGCCGGCGACGGCGGCAATGGCGCGGCCACGTTCCGGCGCGAGAAATACGTGCCGAAGGGCGGGCCCTCGGGCGGCGACGGCGGGCGCGGCGGCAGCATTTACGCCGTCGCCGACCGCAACCTCAACACGCTCATCGATTACCGCTACACGCGCATCTTCCGCGCCGAGCGCGGCGAGAACGGCATGAGCGCGGACTGCTACGGCCGCGGCGGCGAGGACCTGGCGCTGCGCATGCCGGTCGGCACCGTCATCAGCGATCTCGATACCGGCGAGGCGATCGCCGACCTCGACCGCGACGGTGCGCGCGCGCTGATCGCCCAGGGCGGCCAGGGCGGGCTGGGCAACATCCACTTCAAGTCGAGCACCAACCGCGCGCCGAAGCAATGCACGCCGGGCACGCCGGGCGAGCGGCGCGAACTGAAGCTGGAACTCAAGGTGCTCGCCGACGTGGGGCTGCTCGGCCTGCCGAATGCCGGCAAGTCCACATTCATCCGCGCCGTCTCGTCGGCGCGGCCGAAGGTCGCCGACTACCCCTTCACCACGCTGCATCCGAATCTCGGCGTGGTGCGCGTGGACGCCAACCGCAGCTTCGTCGTCGCCGACATCCCGGGGCTGATCGAGGGCGCGGCGGAAGGCGCCGGCCTCGGCCACCAGTTCCTGCGCCACCTGCAACGGACGAGCCTGCTGCTGCACATCGTGGACATCGCGCCGTTCGACCCGGGCGCCGACCCGGTGCGCGACGCGCGCGCCATCCTCGACGAACTGAGGAAATACGATCCGGCGCTCCACGACAAGCCGCGCTGGCTGGTCGCCAACAAGATCGACCTGCTGCCGGAGGACGAGCGCGCAGCGCGCATCAAAGCCCTGCTGAAGGGCTATGGCCCGGTCGCGCGCCACTTCGCCATCTCGGCGATCGACGGCGCCGGCTGCCGCGAGCTGACTTTCGCTATCATGACGCACATCGAACAACGCAAGGCGGCGCAGCCCGCCGCGCAGGATCATGAGAAAGAAGATTAGCCAGACGCGCCGGCTGGTGGTCAAGGTCGGCAGCGCGCTGGTCACCAATAACGGCGCCGGGCTGGCCGGCGATTTCCTCGCCGATCTGGCGCGCCAGATCGCCGTCCTGCGCGCCGACGGACGCGAGGTGCTGCTCGTCTCCAGCGGCGCCATCGCCGCCGGCATGCAGCGCCTCGGCTGGACGGCGCGCCCGCACGCCATGCACGAACTGCAGGCGGCCGCAGCCGTCGGCCAGATGGGCCTGGCGCAGGCCTACGAATCCGGCTTCTCGCAGTACGGCCTGAAGACGGCGCAGATCCTGCTCACCCACGAGGACCTCGCCGACCGGCTGCGCTACCTCAACGCCCGCTCGACGCTCACCGCCCTGCTCGAACTGGGCGTGGTGCCGATCATCAACGAGAACGACACCGTCGTCACCGACGAGATCAAGTTCGGCGACAACGACACGCTCGGCGCACTGGTCGCCAACCTGGTCGAGGCCGAGGCATTGGTGATCCTCACCGACCAGGCCGGCCTCTACACCGCCGATCCGCGCAAGGACCCTGCCGCCACCCTGGTGACCGAACACCGCGCCGACGACCCGGCGCTGGAAGCCATGGCCGGCGGCGCCGGCTCGGGCATTTCCAAGGGCGGCATGATCACCAAGGTGAAGGCGGCGCAGCGCGCCGCGCGCAGCGGCGCCCACACCCTGATCGCCAGCGGCCGCGAGGCCGACGTGCTGCCGCGCCTGGCGCAAGGGGAAGCGTTCGGCACCCTGCTCTTCGCCTCCGCCACGCCGCTGGCGGCGCGCAAGCAGTGGCTCGCCGACCACCTGCAGCTGGCCGGCAGCCTGATCCTCGACGCCGGCGCGGTAAAGGCTTTGGCCGCGGGGAAAAGCCTGCTGCCGGTCGGCGTCACCGCAGTTGAAGGGGAATTCGGGCGCGGCGCGGCGGTCGCCTGCCGCACGCCGGACGGCCGCGAGATCGCGCGCGGCCTGGTGAATTACTCCAGTTCGGAAGCCCGCCGCATCGCGCGCCAGCCGAGCGTGGAAATCGAGGCCATCCTCGGCTATCTGGACGAACCGGAGCTCATCCACCGCGACAATTTGGTATTGCTGTAAGACGGCGCTCGTCTTATTCGAGAAAAGCGCAAACCGGGGACAGACCACGGTTTTAACACTCCGCAAGCTAAAACAAGTCGCGGGATATAGGTTTGTCCTGCTTGCGTGGCCGGCCGGGTTCCCCCGGCATCGCACGACGACCCAACGCGGCAGCCACCTCGGCCTGGAAGCGTGCATTGCCCAGCGCAAAATTTCCGTTGGTTGCGCGACGGATATCGCTTACCAAACCGGTATCGAGCGCCTCGATGAAAAGCGCCTGATAGGCTGCCTGCCGTTCCTGCATCCAGCCTCCCAACGCGGTGTAAACAGGATGCGGTTCGATCACGGAATCCGTCTCGCCCAAGGCATTTACCCTGTAGCTCGACCAGCGATACGCCGACGGCACCGACACCATGCCCGCCCGCACCGGATTCAGCTCGATGTAGCGCGAACAACCCAGAAGGTAGGCGTCATCCTGGACGATGCACGACCTGAACCGCCCCTCCCACAGCGTGCCGCTGCGCCGGTAGAGCCGATTGACATGCTGCACATAGCGCTGGCCAAGCAGCTTCATCATCCGACCCGCCGCATCCGCTTCGCGTGGCGTCAGCAGGAGATGGACGTGATTCGTCATCAGCGCATAGGCGTGGACGGCGCAGCCGGTGCGCTGTGCGCACAGCCTCAACTGATCGAGGTAATGGCGGTAGTCCTCATCCGCGAAAAAACAGGCCTGGCGGTTGTTGCCGCGCTGAATGACGTGAAGCGGAACCCCGGAAAGCGCGATGCGTGCGCGGCGCGGCATGGTTTGGGTGAGCAAGGCGGAAGAAGGATTCCGTAAGCATAAAGGAAACCGGCGAAACCGGAAACCATGGTCTGTCCCCTATTTCCGCTATTTCCGTCCCCTATTTCCCAGCCGGCAACTGGAAGCGCCCTTCCACGATGCCAGGAACGGTCACATCCTCGTCCAGCTCGTCCCAGCGCAGCGCGTAACCATTCACCTCCACCTCAACGCCCTTCAATTGCGCATCGCTTGCCTCTTTCAGCTTCCTGAAGCGATCCGCCGGAAATCCGATCACCCTGCCGTCGGTCAGCCGGGCATAAATCATTCTGCCTTCCGCCCACGCCTCGAT
>VGHJ01000061.1 GCA_016868295.1 Betaproteobacteria bacterium
CCGCCATGCAGGGGCCGCGCCTGGAAACGGCGGCGGAGATCGACCGGCTGGAGCGGGACGGCGCCGACATCGTCGGCATGACGGGCATGCCGGAGGCGGCGCTGGCGCGGGAACTCGATCTGCCCTATGCCGCCATCAACGTCGTCGCCAACCATGCCGCCGGCCGCGGCGAGAGCAGGCTCGGCATCCAGTTCGCGGCGCTGGAGGACATACTGCAGGAATCCCTCGAGCGGGTGCGGCGCATCATCGAGATGATCTGCGCCGAGCCGCGATGATCCGCGAGATTCTCAGGATGGGCGACTCGCGCCTGCTGGGGAAGGCGCGGCCGGTGGAAGCTTTCGGGACGCCCGAACTGCGCCAGCTTGTCGGCGACATGCAGGACACCATGCGCGCCGCCAACGGCGCCGGGCTGGCGGCGCCGCAGATCGGCGTACCCTTGCGCTTGGTGATCTTCGGCTTCGAGTCGAACCCGCGCTATCCGCAGGCCGAGCCGGTGCCGTTCACGGTCCTGCTCAACCCGGTCTTGACGCCGCTCACCGATGAGATGGAGGAGGGCTGGGAAGGCTGCCTCTCGGTGCCCGGTCTGCGCGGCGTGGTGCCGCGCTTCCCGCGCCTGGCCTACCGCGGCTTCGATCCCGAGGGGACGCCGATCGCGCGCGAGGCGACGGGCTTCCATGCGCGCGTCGTGCAGCACGAATGCGACCACCTCGACGGCATCCTCTACCCGATGCGCATGCGCGACTTCACGCAGTTCGGCTATACCGACGTCCTCTTTCCGGACGGCGGCGTGGCGGAGGACTGATCAGAGGTAGATGCAGCTCTCCAGATGGCCGGCGAGTTCCTTCTCGCTGGACTTCGTGTAGTCCTTCTCGAAGCGGTCGGAAACGAGGTTGGCGGTCGGACCGTCGAGCTTCTCGTTGATGAGGCCCATGAAGGCGGGCGGCGCGACGAGGATGAGCCGTTCGACCTGCCCGCTGCTGCGGCCATGGTTGAGCGCGCGCGCCAGTTCCTGGGCAAAGTGGCGCGCCTCGTTGGTCTTCGGGTCGGTCTTGGGCTGGCTGGCGCGATGGCCGCTGCCCGGGCTGTGCATCTGGCCGGGCCGGTCGCTGACCAGGTCGGAGGCCTTCTCCCGGCTTTCCGGATGATGCAGATCCTTGATCAGCTTGAGGCCCTTCTTCGGGCCCGTGTTGGCGTAGAGCTTGGCTTGGCTGGCGTTGGCGACGATGATCCAGGTGATGGCCATGTGTGTACTCCCTTGAAGATGCTAGACTTAATGCGAATTGCGAATTGGCGCCGGTTTCAGTTTGTCACAAAAGGTCGTTCATTGCGACTCGTCGGGAAGGGTCCGATCGGGGCGGAGGATGCAGGGACAGTCATGTTTCTTTTCAGCAGACAAGAAGAATTTCCGCGCCTCAAGCAGCTAAGGGCGCTCTCGCTGTTTTCAACCCTGAGCCCGCGCGAGCTGAAGACGGTGGACGCGCTGCTGCACCAGCGCAGCTTCATCAAGGACGAAGTGATCTTCGACCAGGGCGAAGAGGGACAGGCGCTGTATATCATCGAATCCGGCCTGGTGCTGATCTGCCGCCAGGGGCAGCCCGCCGCCGGCAGGATCGCCGAGCTGGGCCCGGGACGCCTCTTCGGGGAACTGGCCCTGCTCGACAACTCGCCCCGCGTGGCACAGGCGCGCGCGGCCGAGAACTGCACGCTGGCCGTGCTGTTTCGCGCCGACTTTCTCGGCCTGCTGCAGACGCATGCGCTGATCGCCTCGAAGATATCCCTGCAACTGGCGCGCCACATCGGGCAGCGACTGCGCGAAACCATCACCGCGCCGGGGAGCCAGTCGGAATGAACCGCGGCTCCGGGCCCGTGGTGTGGACCGGCATCATCGCGTCGACCTGCCTGCTGCTGTTCGTCTTCCAGAAAATCCTCTGGCTGGTGGTGCCCTTCCTGCTGGCGCTCATCATCTATTACTTCCTGCAGCCGGCGACGAACCGGCTGGTGCTGCACGGCGTCAGCCACAAGACCGCGGCGCTGGTCACCGGCGGCAGCTTCATCGCCCTGCTCTTGCTGTGCGCCGTTCTGCTCTCGCCCTGGGTCGGCGCGCGCATCGTCGGCTGGGAGGCGTCGCTCACCCGCTACATCGAGGGCGGCAGCCGGCTGCTGCTCGGGACGATGGGTGCGCTGGAGGCGCAGTTCTCCTTTCTCGAGCGCGCCAGCCTGAGCCGCAACGTGAGCGAGCAGACGGCCCATTTCACCGAGACGTTCGCCCAGCGCCACCTTGGTGATTTCGTCGTGACCCTGGCCGCCTGGCTGCCGGCGCTGCTGCTGGCGCCCTTTCTGGCCTTCTTCTTCCTGCGCGACGGGCGCCGCTTCACGCGCTTCATCGCCCGCGCCGTGCCCAATGCATTCTTCGAGCGCACGCTCTACCTGATGCACGAGATGGACCGCGCGGCGCGCGGCTATTTCCAGGGACTGATCAGCCTGACCATCCTCGATACCGTGGCGCTCGCCATCGGGCTGTGGATCGTCGGCATCTCCCCGCCCCTGCTGCTCGGCCTGGTCTGTGCCGTGCTGGCCTGGGTGCCTTATGTCGGCTCGATCCTGGGCTGCCTGCTGGTGGTGCTGGTGGCGGCGACGGACTTTCCGCTCGATCCGTGGATGGCCTACGGCGCCATCATCGTGTTCGTGCTCGTGCGCCTGCTCGACGACTTCGTCTTCATGCCGCTCACCATCGGGCGCAGCCTGAACATGCACCCGCTGCTGACCGTGCTGATGATTTTCGTCGGCGGCGCGGTGGCGGGCGTGGCCGGGCTGATGCTGGTGCTGCCGCTGCTCGGCATCGCCATGGTGGTGGGCGAGACGATCGGCATGATCGTCACCGACGAGCGCCTCCAGGCGCGCCATGCCCATTCGCGCCGGCTCAGGGCGCGGCAGGCCGCCGCCGATCTTCAGTCCTGAGGCAGGAGCGTCACGCGGGCTATCAGGCCGCCGCCCTCGCGCGGCAGCAGGTCGAGCCGGCCGTCATGGCTGCGCGCGATGCGCTCGACGATGGCCAGGCCGAGGCCGGCGCCCGAAGCCCCGCTGCGCGCGCTGTCCAGACGCGTAAAGGGCCGCTTGAGCCGCTCGGCTTCCTCGGGCGGGATGCCCGGGCCGCGGTCCCTGACTTCCAGAATCAACGCCCGATCCTCCTGGCGCGTTTCCACCTCGACCGCGCTTTCCGTGCTGCCATGGCGCAGGGCGTTGTTGACGAGGTTGGCGGTGAGGCGGAGCAGGGCGAGCGGCCGCAGGCGTCGCTGCGGCACGTTGCCGAGGCACAGCGCGAGCGGCGCGCCGCGCATGAGCAGCGGATCGGCGATGTGCCGGACCACGGCATTCAGATCGGTCGGCTCGGGCGCCTCGCCCTCGGCGTCGCGCGCGAAATCGAGGAACTGGCCGATGATCTTGTCCATCTCCTCGATGTCCGCCGTCATGCCTTCCCGCGTCGCTGCGTCGGCGCTCATTTCGGCGGCCAGGCGCAGTCGCGTGAGGGGCGTGCGCATGTCGTGGGAGATGCCGGCCAGGATGAGGGCGCGGTCCTCGTCGAGGCGGGCCAGGTCCCGCGACATCTGATTGAAGGCATGCGCCACTTCGCGGATTTCCCCGGGCCCGGCTTCCTCCAGCGCGGCGGGGCGGCGGCCAAGGCCGATGTCTCGGGCAACGCCGGCCAGGGCGCGCAGCGGACGCGCGACGCGGAACATGACGAGATAGGCCCCGCCCAGGGCGAGGACGAGGATGGCGGCAGCCCAGCCCAGCCAGCGCAGCGGAAAGCTGCGGTCCACGCGCTCGCGCGGCAGCATCACCCAGTACTCGTCGTCCCCTTCCATGCGGAAGCTCACCCAGAAGCCGGGCTGTCCCTCCAGTTCGAGGCTCATGCGGGTGTCGGCGCCGAGCTTGCGGCGCACCTCGGCGGCGACCAGTTGCAGGAACGCGGACTCAGCCGGCAGCGGCGCGGCGTCGTCTCCCTCCTCGGCCGGGTAGATGCGGATGCCTTCGCGATCGGACAGTTCGATCAGCAGTGCGAGGCGCTTGTCGGCCTGCGCCGTGAGCAGGGCGGCGCGCGTCAGATTGACCACGCTGACCACCATGTCGGCCAGTTGCCGCGCACGGGGCTCCCGCTCCGCCCTGGCGAAAATCAGCGTCCAGGCCAGCACGGCGACGAGCATCAGGCTGGCGACGAGCAGGAAGGTGCGCCAGAGCAGGCCGGGCGGCAGCAGTTTCATTGCGGCTTGCCGTCGGGCACGAACACATAACCGAAACCCCAGACGGTCTGGATGTAGCGCGGCTTGGCGGGATCGTCCTCTACCAGCTTGCGCAGGCGCGAGATCTGCACGTCGATGGCGCGGTCGAACACCTCGTACTCGCGGCCGCGCGCCAGTGCCATCAGCTTGTCGCGCGAAAGGGGCTGGCGCGGATGCTGCAGCAGCACCCTGAGCACGGCGAACTCGCCCGTCGTGAGCGAATGCGGCTCGCCCTTGCGCGTCAGGATGCGCGTGGCGAGGTTGATGGCGACGGAGCCGAACTCGATCGAGCCTTCCTCCGCGGCCGGGGCGCCCGCCGGGAGTGGCGCCGCGCGCCGCCGCAGCACGGCGTGGATGCGCGCCACCAGTTCGCGCGGGTTGAAGGGTTTCGGCAGGTAGTCGTCGGCTCCCATCTCCAGGCCGACGATGCGGTCCACGTCGTCGCCCTTGGCGGTGAGCATGATGATGGCGATGTCGTCCTGGCCGCCGCGCAGGCGGCGGCAGATCGACAGGCCGTCCTCGCCCGGCATCATGAGGTCGAGCACCAGCAGGTCGTAGCGCTCGCGCGCCAGCGCCTTGTCCATGGCGGCCGCCCCGTCCGCCGTCCTGACGGCAAGGCCCTGCTCCGCGAGGTAGCGCTGCAGCAGATCGCGCAGGCGCCGGTCGTCGTCAACGACGAGGATCTTCTGTTTGCCGTCGGTCATGGGGCGAATCCTACCGGGAGCCGCAGCCACTGGCCAGACCGCCGGCGCGCCCGGAAAGAAACATTTACAAACTCGCGCGCCGTCCACACAGACGGCTTACAAACGGCGCCCAGGATGGCATCAACGCCTGCAGCGGCAGGCGTCCGCAAGCCGAACATCATCTAAAGGAGAGCGAAATGAAACCCCTGTTCGTCAGCATGATCCTGGCCGGCATGGCCACCCTCTGGTTGTCCGCCCCGGCCCAGGCCCGTCCCCACGACCCCGGCGTGAATGCCCGCCAGGACCACCAGCAGCAGCGCATCGGCCAGGGCGTGCGCTCCGGCAACCTGACCCCGAATGAAACGCGCCGGCTGGAGCGCGAGCAGCGCCACATCCGCATGGAAGAGCGCTACTACAAGTCCGACGGCGTGCTGACCCGCGCCGAGCGCGCCGACCTGCGCCACGACCAGAACCGCGCCAGCCGCCACATCTGGCGGGAAAAGCACGACGGCCAGCGCGGCGGATGGCACAATAGCGCCAACCGCGACCCCGGCGTGAATGCCCGCCAGCACAACCAGCGCGAGCGCATCCAGGACGGCTGGCGCGACGGCAGCCTGACGCGCGCCGAGCGGCATGACCTGCGCGACGAGCAGAAGGCCATCCGCGCCGAGGAACGCCTGTACAAATCGGATGGCGTGCTGACGCGTGCCGAGCGCCAGGACCTGCAGCAGGACCTGACCGCGGCGAGCCAGCACATTTACCAGGAAAGGCACGACGCCGAGCGCCGCTTCTGAGCTGAGGCGTGCCGGCGGCGAGGACGCCCGACAAGGCAGGAATGAAACCGTGAAACGCTCGACCGCACTGGCAGGAGTCCTGGTTGCCCTGGCCGCCAGCCTGCCCGTTCAGGCCCAGTCCGGCGACGGGCAGCGCCGCTTCGAGCGATACCAGCAGCAGCGCGAATTCCGGCGCGAGGAGCATCAGCGCCGCCAGCAGGAGCGCGACGAGCGGGAGGGGCGCCAGGGCCGCCTCACGCCGGAAGAGCGCCAGCAGCTGCGTCGCGACATTCGCGAGCACGGACGCGACGTTTACCGTGATCAGCCGCGCCGCTTCTGATCCGATGCGCGGCCGGTCCTCGAATCGAGATGCCTGGAGTAGCGCATGAAACGCACGACCTTTTTGCCCGTCCTGCTTGTCCTGTCGTTGCCGGCGTCGGCGGAAGAAACACGGCCGCCAGCGGACCCGCAGCAGACGAAGGCGCAGGTCGTCGAGCATATCGATGCCAGGATCAGGATCCTGCAGGAGGTGCGCGCCTGCGTCGAAAAGGCCACCGACATCGCCGCAATCACCCTCTGCCATGAAGAGGAGCGCAAGAAGAGCCGGGCGTTGCGCCAGCAGGGGCGCGAAGCCTTGCGGGAAGGGAAGCCGGCCCCGCGCTAGAATCCCCCCATGGACATGAGGCAGGTCAATGCCGGCAAGCTGCGCGCCATCGGCTACGATGCCGGGGCGCGCGTGCTGCGCGTCGAGTTCGACGACCGCAGGGTGGTCGAATACGCCGGCGTGCCGCAGGAAACCTGGCGCCGCCTGAGCACGGCCGGCGCGATGTGGAGCTACTTCAGAGACAATGTTGAAGAAGAGTTCACTGCCAGGCGCGTGAAATAAAAGTCAGTCTCCTCGACACGGCGAGGGGCAGGGCGCCATCGGGTAAAATCACCGCCGTGAAGCTGCTTGCCATCGAATCCTCAACCGAGCTGTTCTCCATCGCGCTGTTTCTCGACGGCCGCATCGTCGAGCGCGAGGGGGCGTGCGGCGTTCCGCACTCCGAGATCGCGCTGCCGATGCTGCGGGCGCTGCTCGACGAGGAGGGCGTTCCCCTGTCCGGTCTCGCCGGCATCGCCTTCGGTGCCGGGCCGGGGGCGTTCACCGGCTTGCGGCTGGCGGCGAGCGTGGCGCAGGGCCTGGCCTTCGGCAGCGGGCTGCCCGTGCTCGGCGTCGGCAGCCTGGAGGCGCTGGCGCTGGATGCGGGCGCGGAGCGCGTCTACGCCTGCACGGACGCGCGCATGAACGAACTGTACTGCGCGGCCTGCCGCGTCACCGGGGAGTCGGTCGACATGCTGTTGCCGCCGGTGGTGGTGCCGCCGCATGCCGCGCCGCTGCCGCCCGGGCAGGGCTGGCACGGCTGCGGCAGCGGCTTCTCGACATATGGCGATGTGCTGCGGGCGCGCCTCGGCGCGGCGCTGGACAGCGTCGATGCGCAGGCCCGCCCGCGCGCCCGCGCCGTGGCCCGCCTGGCGGCGCCGCGATTCGCGCGCGGCGAAGCGCTCGATCCCGCCCTGGCGGCGCCGCTCTACGTGCGCGACAAGATCGCGCTGACGACGCGGGAACGGCTGGCGGCCGGGGGCAGCAAGTGAGCGCCGTGCTGAAGCCGCTGCCGGAATGCGCGCCGATGCGGGCCGGGGAGATCGACGCCGTACTGGCCGTCGAGAACCGCGCCTACCCCTTCCCCTGGACGCGCGGCAACTTCGGCGATTCGCTCGCCGCGGGCTACAGCGCCTGGACTTGCCGCATCGAGGGCACCCTGATGGGCTATGCCGTGATGATGCTGGTAATCGACGAAGCGCACCTGCTCAACCTGACCGTGGCGCCGGAATGGCAGCGCCGCGGCCATGGCACGACGATCCTGCGCCACCTGCTCGCCGTGGCGCGCGAGCATGGCGCGAAGCGCATGTTCCTCGAGGTGCGCCCTTCCAACGTGCCGGGGCTGGGCCTCTACCGAAGGCTCGGCTTCGAGACGATCGGCCGCCGCCGCGGCTACTATCCGGCGGGCGAGGGACGCGAGGACGCCGTGGTGATGGCGCTGACGATATGACGCGACGCGACAGCATCCTGCGCGAGATCGGCCTGGCGCCGCTGTGGCGGCGGCGTGACCGGCCGGGGCAGACGGCCGAAGCACCGGCCGGGGCGGAGTCGCTGGCGCAGGCGTCGCCCGCCGCAGCACCGGAGGGCGACGCGCGGGGCCGGCGCATCGCCGCCATGGGCTGGGACGAATTGCGTGCAACGGTGGCCGCCTGCCGCGACTGCCGCCTGTGCGAAAAGCGCAAGCAGGCCGTGCTCGGCGTCGGCGACGTCGACGCCGACTGGCTCTTCGTCGGCGAGGGGCCCGGCGCGGAGGAGGACGAAAAGGGCGAACCCTTCGTCGGTCAGGCCGGCAAGCTGCTCGACGCCATGCTGGCGGCCATCGATCTCAGGCGCGGCAACAGGGTCTACATCGGCAATGCGGTGAAGTGCCGGCCGCCGAACAACCGCACGCCGGAGGCGGAGGAGACGGCGGCCTGCTTTCCCTACCTGCTGCGGCAGATCGAACTGATCCGGCCGAAGCTCATCGTGGCGCTCGGCAAGCCGGCGGCGGAGACGCTGCTCAACATGGAAGTGAAGGTCGGCGCCGCGCGCGGCCGCCTGTTCGACTACCGCGGCATTCCGCTCGTCGTCACCTACCATCCGGCCTACCTGCTGCGCAACCTGACCGACAAGGCCAGGGCCTGGGAAGATCTTTGCTTCGCGCGGCGCGCCATGAAGGGGCTTGAGGAAGCCGGTTGAAAACCGTCTGGGTGCCCTAAAATGAAGTTACGCATCACCACCATCCCGAGGAGAACGCGATGCGCTTCAAGCTACTTGCCCTGCTGGCCCTGGCGGCCAGCCTGCTGACCGGCTGCGGCTACAACCAGATCCAGACCACCGACGAGCAGGTGAACGCCGCCTGGTCGGAAGTGCTCAACCAGTACAAGCGCCGCGCCGACCTGATCCCCAACCTGGTGCAGATCGTGCAGGGCTATGCCGCGCACGAGAAGGAAGTGTTGACCAGGGTGACCGAGGCGCGCGCCAATGTCGCCGGCCTCAAGGCGACGCCCGAACTCATCAACGATCCGCAGGCCTTCGCCAAGTTCCAGGCCGCCCAGTCGCAGCTCTCCGGCGCGCTGGCGCGACTGCTGGCGGTGGCCGAGAACTATCCCAACCTCAAGGCGGACGCCAACTTCCGCGACCTGCAGACGCAGGTCGAGGGCACCGAGAACCGCATCGCCGTGGCGCGCAACCGCTACATCAAGGCCGTGCAGGAATACAACGTCACGGTGCGCGTCTTTCCCAACAACCTGA
>VGHJ01000062.1 GCA_016868295.1 Betaproteobacteria bacterium
CCGACGCATTCGGCGCAGTCTGCCGCTAAGGAGGGCGGGACTACCCCAACCCCCCCAAGCGGGTAATGCTTACAACCCGGCGTCGGCCTTCAGCGCCGCCACCTTGTCCAGCGCTTCCCAGGTGAACTCCGGCTCGTCGCGGCCGAAGTGGCCGTAGGCGGCGGTCTTCAGGTAGATCGGCCGCAGCAGGTCGAGCGACTGGATGATGCCCTTCGGCCGCAGGTCGAAGTGCTTGCGGATCAGCTCCTCGATCTTCTCCTCGGCGATGCGGCCGGTGCCGTAGGTGTGCACCATCAGCGACACCGGCCGGGCGACGCCGATGGCGTAGGCGACCTGCACCTCGCAGCGGTCGGCCAGGCCGGCGGCGACGATGTTCTTGGCGACGTGGCGGCAGGCATAGGCGGCCGAACGGTCGACTTTCGACGGGTCCTTGCCGGAGAAGGCGCCGCCGCCGTGGTGGGCCGCGCCGCCGTAGGTGTCGACGATGATCTTGCGGCCGGTGAGGCCGCAGTCGCCGTGCGGGCCGCCGACGACGAAGCGGCCGGTCGGGTTGACCAGGTAGCGCACGTTGCCCTGCAGCATCTCCTTCGGCAGCACCGGCTTGATGATCTCCTCGATTACCGACTCGGAGAGCTGGGCGTGCGAGACGTCGGGGTCGTGCTGGGTCGACACCACGACGGTGTCGATGGACACCGGCTTGTCGTCGACATACTTCACCGTCAGCTGGCTCTTGGCGTCGGGGCGCAGCCAGGGCAGGCGGCCGTCGCGGCGCACCTCGGCCTGGCGCTGCATGATGCGGTGGGCGTAGTAGATCGGCATCGGCATCAGTTGCGGCGTCTCGTTGCAGGCGTAGCCGAACATCAGGCCCTGGTCGCCGGCGCCCTGCTCGAGGTCGAGGCCCTGGCCCTCATTGACGCCCTGGGCGATGTCGGGCGACTGGCGGTTGATGGCGGCGAGCACGGCGCAGGACTTGTAGTCGAAGCCGATGTCGGAGTTGTCGTAGCCGATGCGCTTGATGGTTTCCTGGGCGATCTCGCGGTAGTTGATGTGCGCCGTGGTGGTGATCTCGCCGGAGATGACGACGAGGCCGGTGGACACCAGCGTCTCGCAGGCGACACGGCTGTGCTTGTCGACGGCCAGGATGGCGTCGAGGACGGAATCGGAAATCTGGTCGGCGACCTTGTCGGGATGGCCTTCGGAAACCGACTCGGACGAAAAAAGAAACTCTCTGGACATTGCCCTGCTCCTTGTGCGTATTCCCGGTGCGCTGACGTTACCGGCCCCGGGAAGACGAGCAGGTGACGCTTTAGCAGTATTTAGGCGCCGCCCTGCAAGTTGTCCAAGGGAACATTTTCAGTCCCATTAACTCGGCGGAAATATAATTATAGTTTTTTGGCCCGGTTTGGGTCAAACACGGTATTTTCGCTCGATGACATTGCTTTTTCGTCTCCTCGGCCGACTGCCCCTCCGCCTGCTGCATGCCCTGGGCGCCCTGTTCGGCTGGGCCGCGTACCTCGCCTCGCCCACCTACCGGCGCCACTCGCGGGAAAACCTGGCGCTGGCCTATGACCCTGCCGCCGCCGCCGCCATCCTGCCGTCGGCCGTGGCCCAGGCCGGCCGCGGCGTGCTGGAACTGCCGTACCTGTGGACGCGACCGAAGGCGGAAGTGGTCGGCCTGGTGACGCAGGTCACCGGCTGGGAGCTGATCGAAGCCGCCTGGCAGCGCGGCGACGGCATCCTGTTCTTCACGCCGCACCTCGGCTGCTTCGAGATCACCGCCCAGTACTACGCCTCGCGCGCGCCGATCACCGTGCTCTACCGCCGGCCGAAGCAGGCCTGGATGCAGCCGCTCATCGAGTCCGGGCGCGGCAGCGCGAATTTCCGGCTGGCGCCGGCCGACCTGTCCGGCGTGCGCCTGCTGCTGAAGGGACTGAAGCGCCGCGAGGCGGTGGGCATGCTGCCCGACCAGGTGCCGGGCATGGGCGAGGGCCAGTGGGCGGATTTCTTCGGCCGGCCGGCCTACACCATGACGCTGGGGGCGCGCCTGAGCGAGACGGAGCGGACCACGGTGCTGCTGGCCTTCGCCGAGCGGCTGCCCGGCGGCCGGGGCTACAACCTGCGCTTTTCCGCACCGACGCAGGCCATCGGCGGTTCGCTGGAGGCGCGCACGGCGGCGATCAACCGGGCGCTGGAAGACCTCATCCGTACCTGCCCGCAGCAGTACCTGTGGGGCTACAACCGCTACAAGGCGCCGCGCGGCGCGGGCGGCCCGGCGGAGCCGTCATGCTGACCAAGTTGGGCCTGGGCCTCATCTGGCTGCTGCACTTCCTGCCGCTGAAACGGCTGGCGCCACTCGGCGAGGCCTTCGGCGGCCTGCTCTACGCCTTCGGCCGGGAACGTCGCCACATCACGCTGACCAACCTGCGCCTGTGCTATCCGCAGATGGCCGAGGCCGAGCGCGAAGAACTGGCCCGCGCCCACTTCCGCGCCTTCGGCCGCAGCTTCCTCGAGCGCGGCCTGCTCTGGTGGTCGCCGCCGGAGGAGATCCGCCGCCTGGTGCGCGTGGAGGGCCTGGCGCGGGTGACTGCCCTGCAGGGCCGGCCGGCGATCCTCTTCGTGCCGCATTTCGTCGGCCTCGACATGGGCTGGACGCGGCTCACCCTGGAACTCGACATGGTGAGCATCTACGCCCAGCAGAAGAACTTCTTCTTCAACGCCGCGTTGTACAAGGGCCGCCTGCGCTTCGGCCACTCGAAGCTGCTCTCGCGCCAGGAGGGCGTGCGCCTGGCCATCCGCGGCATGAAGGCCGGCCAGCCCTTCTATTACCTGCCGGACATGGACTACGGCCAGCGCGATACCCTCTTCGTGCCCTTCTTCGGCGTGCCGGCGGCGACCATCACCGGCCTGTCGCGGCTGGCGCGCATGACCGGCGCGGCGGTGATCCCCTGCATCACGCGCATGTTGCCGGGCGAGGCGGGCTATGTCGTAGAACTGGGCGAGCCGTGGGCCGACTACCCCGGCGAGAGCATCGAGGCCGACACGCTGCGCATGAACGCCTGGATCGAGCAGCGCATCGCCGAGATGCCCGAGCAGTACTACTGGGTGCACAGGCGCTTCAAGACGCGGCCGCCGGGCGAGAAGAAGCCGTATTGAGCTAATATTCACCCATGTTCCGCAACCCCGATCCCGAGGCGATCCGCGCCCTGCTGCGCGAGGTGAAGACCGTCGCCGTCGTCGGCCTCTCGCCCAATCCCGCCCGCCCCGCCTTCCGCGTCGCCCGCGCCCTGCAGGGCTTCGGCTATCGCGTCGTCCCGGTGCGGCCGAAGGTGGACGCGGTGCTGGGCGAGAAGGCCTATGCCTCGCTCGCCGAGGTGCCGGAAAAGATCGACCTGGTGGACGTCTTCCGCGCCGCCGAGCACGTCGGTCCGCTCGTCGACGAATGCCTGCGCCTGGGGCTGAAGCGCATCTGGCTGCAAGACGGCATCGTTAACGAGGAAGCCGCGGTGAAGGCCGCCGCCGCCGGCATGACGGTGGTGATGGACCGCTGCGTGTGGCGCGACTATGTCAATCTGTGCGCGGAGACGGCCCGTGCGGATTAGGTTCACCAAGATGCACGGCCTCGGCAACGACTTCGTCGTCCTCGATGCGATCGCCCAGGCCGTCGAACTCACGCCGGCCCAGGCGCGCTTCCTTGCCGACCGCCATTTCGGCGTCGGCTGCGACCAGATCCTCGTCGTCGAGAAGCCGACGCGTCCCGATGCCGACTTCCGCTACCGCATCTTCAACGCCGACGGCGGCGAGGTGGAGCAGTGCGGCAACGGCGCGCGCTGCTTCGTGCGCTTCGTGCACGAGAAGGGCCTGACGGCGAAGCGCGCCATCCGCGTCGAGACGAAGGGCGGCCTCATCGAGCCGCGCCTCGAGGCGGACGGCCTCGTCACGGTGGACATGGGCGCGCCGCGCTTCGAGCCCACGCGCGTGCCTTTCGTCACAGAGAGCGACGCGCTGGTGCAGCTGCTGAACGTCGGCGATGCCGAGGTCGAGATCACCGCCCTGTCGGTGGGCAACCCCCACGCGGTGCAGGCGGTGGCCAACGTCGACGCCGCACCGGTGGCGGAACAGGGTCCGCTCATCGAGAACCACCCGCGCTTCCCGCAGCGGGTGAACGCCGGCTTCATGCAGGTGGTCGACCGCCACGCGATCAGGCTGCGCGTCTTTGAACGCGGCGCCGGCGAGACGCTGGCCTGCGGCACCGGCGCCTGCGCCGCCGTCGCCGCCGGCGTCATTCGCGGCCTGCTCGATTCGCCGGTGAAGGTGGCGATGCGCGGCGGCGAACTGACGATCGCCTGGGGCGGCGGCGGCCGCCCGCTGCTGATGACCGGGCCGGCGGTGACGGTGTTCGACAGCGAAATCGATATTTGAACGAGGGAGAAGACAAGAATGAAAGCCGACGAAATCGCGCGCTACCTGCAGGACCACCCGAAGTTCTTCGAGGAGTACGCCGACCTGCTGGCGCAACTCTGCATCCCGCATCCGCACGGCGGCCGCGCCATCTCCATCACCGAGCGGCAGATCCTGACGCTGCGCGAGAAGGCGAAGCAGCTCAAGTCCAAGCTGGGCGAGCTGATCCGCTTCGGTGAGGAGAACGACGTCATCGGCGAGAAGGTGCACCGCCTTGCCGTCGGCCTGGCCGGCGCGCGCGACTTCGCCGCCGTGCGTCGCGCCCTGCTCACGCACCTCGGCGAGGATTTCGCCGTGCCGCACGTTGCCTTCCGCCTGTGGAACCTGCCGGCGCAGGCCGACGCCGCGGAGTTCGCCGAGGTGAATGAGCAGACGCGCATCTTCGCCGCCGGCATGAATCATCCCTTCTGCGGCGCCAATGCCGGCTTCGAGGCCGCTGCCTGGTTCGGCGAGGCCGGCGCGCAGGTGCGCTCGCTGGCGCTGGTCGCCCTGCGCCGCGAGGCCGAGACGATCGGCCTGCTGGCGCTCGGTTCCGAGGACGTGCAGCGCTTCTACCCCGAGATGGGCACGCTGTATCTCGGCCATATCGGCGATCTGGCGAGCGCGGCGCTGATAAGAGCGCAGGGGTAATCCTTGGACGGGCTGGCCGGAGAGCATGCCAGGGCGGCCGCGGCCGCCTGGCTCGACGAGCTGGCCCACCAGCGCCGCGCCAGTCCGCTCACGCTCGAAGGCTACGGCCACGATCTCGCCGCCCTGCTGGCGCTGGCCGGCGCCGCGCCGCTCGACAGGCTCCAGCACCACGACATCCGCCGCTTCGTCGCGCAGTTGCACGCGCGCGGCCTGTCGGGCCGCTCTCTCGCGCGCGTGTTGTCGGCCTGGCGCGGCTTCTTCAACTGGCTGGCGAAGCATCGCGGCCTGGCACAGAACCCCTGCCTCGCCGTGCGCGCGCCGAAATCGAAGAAGGCCTTGCCGGCGGTGCTCTCGCCCGACCAGGCCAACGCCCTGCTGGAAACCGAGGCCGGCGACCTGCTCGAGCTGCGCGACAAGGCCATGTTCGAACTGTGCTACTCCTCGGGCCTGCGCCTGGCCGAGCTGGCGAGCCTCGACGTCAATCTGGCGCAGGACCTGGCGGCGGGCGAGGTGGCCGTCACCGGCAAGCGCGCCAAGACGCGCAGCGTGCCGGTCGGCGCCAAGGCGCGCGAGGCGCTGGCGGCCTGGCTGGCGCGGCGCGGCGAGGTGGCCGCCGCCGATTGCCCGGCGCTGTTCGTCAGCCGGCGCGGCACGCGCCTGTCGAGGCGCATGATCCAGTTGCGCCTCGAGCGCTGGGCGAAGCAGGCAGGCCTCGGCGCCCACGTCCACCCGCACATGCTGCGCCATTCCTTCGCCTCGCACGTGCTGCAGTCCTCAGGCGACCTGCGCGCCGTGCAGGAAATGCTCGGGCACTCCAGCATCGGAACGACGCAGGTGTATACGCATCTGGATTTCATGCATCTCGCCAAGGTGTACGACGCGGCGCATCCCAGAGCGAAGAAAAAATGAACCCGGAAACCGCATTCAACACAGAGGGCACAGAGAAAAGCGAAGAGAACACAGAGGGGTGCGACACATCCATGGCTTACCCGGCAGGTGAGCGGAAGTTTTTCTCTGTGTCCTCTGTGCCTCTGTGCCCTCTGTGTTGAAAGAGGTTTCATCTGTGGTTTCCAGGAGGTACATGGCTACTCCGGTCCGCCTCTGGCTCGTCGACGCCGCGCAGCGCATCGACGCGGCGCTTGGGCCGGCGCGGGTGGCGCGCGTCGTGCTGCCGCCGCTTGTCGACCGGCCGGGCAAGGAAGGCGAATTTTGCGCCGTGCAGCTCGACGACGGCAGCGTCGGCCTCGCCTTCACCCTGCTCGACGGCACGCTGGCGATGCTGCATGCGCGCGTGGCGGAGGCCGGCTGCGCGGCGATGGGCCTGGTGCGCGGCTATGCCGAAGGCGACGGCGCCGCGCGGGCCCTCGGCCTTGCCACCATCAATGCCCTGACGCGCCGCCTCTACGATCGCGCCGGCTTCGTGCCCGACGATTCGATCGATTCCTTCGGCTCGCTGGCGCTGAAGTCCGGCGACCGCCTCGGCATGGTTGGCCATTTCACGCCGCTCATCGAACAGGCGCGCGCGCTGGGCATTCCGCTCACCGTGCTGGAGCTGAAGGCCGAACTGGTGCGCGAGGAGGCGGGCCTGGTGGTCACGCTCGACCCGGCGCGTCTTGCCGGCTGCAACAAGATCGTGTCGACCAGCACGCTGCTGCTCAACGACACCTTCGGGGCGGTGGCCGGCGTCTGGCGCGGTGCCGAAGCCGTTGCCATCGTCGGCCCCTCGGCCGGCTGTCCGCCGGATCCGCTGTTCGACGCAGGCGTCTCGGCGGTGGGCGCCGCCTGGGTTGTTGATGCCGAAGCCTTCCTCGCGCGCGTCGCCGCCGGCGAGAAGTGGGGTGCGACATCGCGCAAGGTGACCATCACCCCGCCACGCTATCCGGGACTCGATGCGCTCCTCTCGAATGTAGCGCGATAACCGGTTTCGTCCCCGGGCCCGGCAAGGAACGCTTCCCGATGCGTCGTCATCCGCGGGCCTTCGCGGCCGCAGTGGCGCGCAACAAAATGCAACAGAGTTGCATATGCAACTCTGTTGTGGTCAAATGTCGCGCATGAACAGACGGGGCAGCAAGTCCAGCGCTGACGCGACCGCGAAAATCCGCGCCATCGGTCAGCGGGCGACCCCCGGGCGGGTTCGCGTTTTATCTCTCCTGGGGACCGTGCCGAGAGGACTTACGCACCAGGATATCGAGACGGCGCTGGCCCGCTCCGGCGAGGGACCGATGGATCGGGTGACGCTGTATCGCGTGCTCGATTCGCTCGTTTCCGCCGGGCTGGTCCTGCGCCAGGCCGACGAGTCGCGGGTTTTTCGCTTTTCCGCGGCCGGGCAGGCCGAAGCCCATGCCGCTCACGCACACTTCCGCTGCGACGGATGCGGCCGGGTGTTCTGCCTGGAAGCGCCGCCACCGGCGGCGCCGGCATTGCCGGACGGATTTCGCCTGTCGCGGATGTCGCTCGACCTGCGCGGCGCCTGCCGGGATTGCGCCGCCAAGCGGAGGGCGGGCTGATGCCGACGCTGGCCCTCATCGTCTTCGCCACGCTCGCCGGCGGAATCCTCAGCATGGCGGTGGCAGCCCTTTTCGCCTTCGGCGTGCCGAATCGCTGGCTGCCGCGGCTGACCGGATTTTCCGCCGGCGTATTGCTCGCCGCCGCGCTGCTCGACCTGCTGCCGGAGGCCAGCGCCGAACTGGAACCGCAAGCGCTGTTTGCCACCGTGCTGGCGGGCCTGATCGGCTTTTTCGCGCTCGAGCGGATTGCCCTCTGGCGGCACGATCACCACCTCGAAGGGGGTGCGGTGGCGGGGCGGCTGATCCTGCTCGGCGACGCCTTCCACAATTTCGTCGACGGCGTGCTGCTCGCCGCGGCTTTCCTGACCTCGCCGTCGGTCGGCTGGGCCGCCACCCTCGCCGTGATCGCCCACGAGATTCCGCAGGAGGCCGGCGACTTCCTGCTGCTGCGCCTGGCGGGCTACACGAAGACGCGCGCCTTTCTCTACAACGCGCTTTCCAGCCTCGCCGCCGTCGCCGGCGGCGTCATGGGCTATTTCCTCCTGGAGGATGCCCAAGAAGCGCTGCCCTACGCCCTCGCGCTTGCCGCGGCGAGCTTCCTCTACATCGCGGTGGCCGATCTGATGCCCTTCCTGCATCGGCAGCGCGGCGCGGCGGCGGCGTTGTGGCAGGGCGCGCTGATCGCCGCCGGCGTGGCGATCGTTCCGCTCGCCGGCCATTTCGCCCACGCCCACTGAGCCGGTGCGATGACCGATTCGCAATCGCAGATTCCCGTCACCCTGATCACCGGCTTCCTCGGCGCTGGCAAGACGACGCTGCTCAACCGCATTCTCACCGAGCGGCACGAGGAAAGGATCGCCGTCATCGAGAACGAGTTCGGCGAGGCCGGCATCGACCACGAGTTGCTGGTGCAGGGCGAGGAACAGATCGTCGAAATGAACAACGGCTGCATCTGCTGCACGGTGCGCGGCGACCTGGTCCGCATCCTCGGCGAACTGGCCGCCAGGCGCCGCGCGGGGGCGCTGGTCTTCGACCGCGTCGTCATCGAAACCACCGGACTGGCCGATCCGGGCCCGGTGGCGCAGACGTTCTTCGTCGAACCCCAAGTCTCGGCAAGCTATTTCATCGATGCCGTTCTCACGCTGGTAGATGCCAAGCATGCCATGCGGCAGCTCGACGAGCACGGCCTTGCCCAGGAGCAGGTCGGCTTCGCCGACCGCATCCTGATCTCGAAGTCCGACCTGGTGCAGGCGCAGGAACTGGCGGCGCTGCAGGCCCGTCTGGCGCGCATCAATCCCCGCGCCGAGCAGCTGCCGGTCCATTTCGGCGCGGCACCGCTGGAGCGGCTGCTCGACGTGCGCGGCTTCGACCTGAATGCCATCCTGGACATCGAGCCGGACTTTCTGGAAGACGCGCATCATGCGCATGATGACGCCAT
>VGHJ01000063.1 GCA_016868295.1 Betaproteobacteria bacterium
CGATGAAGGAACTGGTTCTCGGCGGCGCCCGCTCGGGCAAGAGCGCCTATGCGCAGCGGCGCGCGGCCGAATCCGGCCTGCCGGTGACGATGATTGCCACCGGCACGGCGGGGGATGAGGAGATGGCCGCGCGCATCGCCCGCCACCGCGCCGCGCGGCCGGACGGCTGGCGCACGGTCGAAGCGCCGCGGCAGCTCGCCTTGGCCCTGCGCGCGGAGGCCGCGCCGGGGCGCTGTGTCGTCGTCGACTGCCTGACGCTGTGGCTGATGAACGTCATCGAGAGCGGCTTCGAGACCGAACGAGAGGCCTTGCTCGGCGCACTGCCCGGGTTGCCCGGCGAGGTGCTGTTCGTCGCCAACGAGATCGGTCTCGGCATCGTGCCGCTGGGCGAGGCAACGCGCTGCTTCCGCGACGAGGCGGGGCGGCTCAACCAGGACCTCGCCGCCGCCTGCGAGCGCGTCACCTTCGTCGCCGCCGGGCTGCCGCTGACCCTCAAGGCGCCCTGACATTCGCGAAAGGATCACCATGCCATTCGACATCACCCCGCCCGACGACGCCCTGCGCGCAGCGCTCACGGCGAAGATCGACGGCAAGACCAAGCCCCTCGGCGCGCTCGGTCGTCTCGAGGCGCTCGCCCTGCAGATCGGCCTGGTGCAGCAGACGCTGGCGCCCGAACTGCGCAAGCCGCACATCCTCGTCTGCGCCGGCGACCACGGCGCGGCGAAGAGCGGCATTTCCGCCTACCCGCAGGATGTCACCTGGCAGATGGTGGAGAACTTCCTCGCCGGCGGCGCCGCCATCAACGTCTTCGCCCGCGCCAACGGCCTCGAACTGGTCGTGGCCGACGCCGGTGTGAACCACGATTTCGGCAAGCGCGAAAACCTGGTCGACGCAAAAGTCAGTCCCTACGGCACGGCGAGCTATCTGGAAGGCCCGGCCATGTCGTCGGAACAGTGCGAGACGGCGATGATGAACGGCGCGCGCATCGTCGCCGACCTGCATGCGCGCGGCTGCAACGTCATCGGCTTCGGCGAGATGGGCATCGGCAACACCGCTGCGGCCTCGCTCATCACGCATTTCCTCGCCGGCATCCCGCTCGCCGACTGCGTCGGCCGCGGCACCGGGCTGGACGATGCCGGCGTGTCGCGCAAGCTGACTTTGCTGCAACAGGCGGTCGGGCTTTATCGCGGCAAGCCGGAACCGCTCGCCATCCTCGCCCACTTCGGCGGTTTCGAGATCGCCATGCTGGCCGGCGGCATGCTCGCCGCCGCCGAGCGGAAGATGCTGCTGCTCATCGACGGCTTCATCGTCACCGCGGCCCTGCTCGTCGCGGCGACGCTGCATCCGGCCACGCTGCAATACTGCGTCTTCTCGCACCGCTCGCAGGAGCGCGGCCACCGCCTGCAGCTCGAGCACCTCGGCGCGCGGCCGCTGCTCGACATGGACCTGCGCCTGGGCGAGGGCACCGGCGCGGCGCTGGCCTGGCCGCTCGCGCGCGCCGCCTGTGCCTTCCTCAACGAGATGGCGAGCTTCGAGTCGGCCGGCGTGAGCGAACAAGTCACTCCCTCTCCTCCGGAAACGGGGGAGAGGGCAGGGGTGAGGGGGTAGTTGGCACATGCTGCGACAGGAAGCTGAAGCCTTCTTCGGCGCGGTGCGCTTCTTCACGCGCCTGCCGGTGCCGGCCTGGGTCGGCCACTCGCAGGAGGCGCTCGACCGCGCCGCGCGCTACTTCCCGCTGGTCGGCATCCTCGTCGGCGCCCTGGGCGGACTGACTTTTATCCTCGCCGCTTATGTGCTGCCGGTGTCGCTCGCCATTCTGCTCAGCATGGCGGCGACGCTCGTCGTCACCGGCGCTTTCCACGAGGACGGCCTGTCGGACGCGGTGGATGGTTTCGGCGGCGGCTGGACCAAACAGCAGGTGCTGGCCATCATGAAGGACTCGCGCATCGGCAGCTACGGCGCCCTTGCCGTGGCGCTGATGCTGCTGGCGAAATTCAACGCCCTCTACGAACTGCCCGACGAGTGGATTGCGCCGGCCCTCGCCGCCGCTCACGCCTGCTCGCGTTTCTGTTCGACGGCGCTGATCTACGCGCTCGACTACGTGCGCGAGGAAATCCCCCCCACCCCCCAGCCCCCGCCCCGGGGCGGGGGTGACGGTGGTTCGCAGGCTGCGCCTGCTCAGAATGCTGGCGGCGAAGTATGGGCCAAGTCGAAGCCACTCGCCGTGCGCATGGGTGCGGGCAGCCTCGCCGTGGCGGCGCTGTTCGGCCTGGCGCCGCTGGCCCTGCTGCCCTGGCAGGCCGCGCTCGCCGGCCTGGGGCTGGCGGCACTGGCGACCTTCTTCGCCGCGCGCCATTTCGTCAGACGCATCGGCGGCTACACCGGCGACTGCCTCGGCGCCACGCAGCAGTTCGCCGAGCTCGCGCTCTACCTCGGACTCCTCGCGATCGCATGGAACTTTTCCTGATCCGCCATCCCGAGCCGGCCGTGCCGGAAGGCACCTGCTACGGCCGCAGCGACATCGGCCTCGCCGGGGACGCCGGCACGGAGGCGGCGCGCCTGCGCGGCATGCTGCCGGCCGGCATTCCGGTCTACACCAGCCCGCTCCTGCGCTGCCGCAGCGTGGCCGAACGCCTGTCGCCGGCGCCGGCCGTCGACGAACGGCTCGTCGAGATGCACTTCGGCGACTGGGAGATGCGGCGCTGGGACGAGATCGAGAAAGCCGCCTTCGACGCCTGGGTCGCCGACATCCTGAATTTCGCGCCACCGGGCGGCGAATCCGCGGCGGCGATGCTCTCGCGCACCCTGGCCTTCCTCGACGAATTGCGCGCGGGCGACGCCCCGGCCGCGGCGGTGGTCACCCACGGCGGCGTGCTGCGCGTGCTCTTCGCCCACTGGCTGGAAGTGCCGCCGCGGCGCTGGCCGCGCCTCGTCTTCGAGTTCGGCGCCGTCAGCAAGGTCGTCCTCGGGCGCAAGGATTTGCGGGTGGAATACCTCAACCGCAAGTAAAATGCGGCCCTATGCAAGTCGTTAAAACAGAAATCCACGATGCGCTGATCCTCGAGCCGAAGGTCTTCGGCGACGCGCGCGGCTTCTTTCTCGAGAGCTACAACAAGCGTGCGCTGGCCGAGGCGGCCGGCATCCGCGCCGAGTTCGTGCAGGACAACCATTCGCGCTCCGCGCGCGGCGTGCTGCGCGGCCTGCATTATCAATTGCAGCAGCCGCAGGGCAAGCTGGTGCGCGTGGCGAGCGGTGCGGTGTTCGATGTCGCCGTGGATATCCGCATGAGCTCGCCGACTTTCGGCAAGATGGCCTGCGTCGAGCTGTCTGATGACAACCAGCGCATGTTCTGGCTGCCGCCGGGCCTCGCCCATGGCTTTCTCGTGCTGTCCGACTCGGCGGACTTCCTCTACAAGACCACCGACTACTACGCGCCGGAGCATGAGCGCTGCATTGCCTGGAACGACGCCGAGCTGGCGATCCCCTGGCCGCTGGCGGGCGCGCCGACGCTCTCCGCCAAGGACGCGCAGGGCCTGCCCTTCGCCGTCGCGGAGCTGTTCCCGTGAGCGCCCCCGCCGGGCCGCCCCAAGGGGGTGCAGCCAACAGGACGGAGCGGGCGCAGCCCGCGAACGACCGTCACCCCCTTCCTCGGGAAGGGGGGCGGGGGGAAGGTGCTCCAGTCATCCTCCTCACGGGAATAAACGGCCAGGTCGGCTGGGAGCTGCAGCGCACGCTGCAGGCGATCGGCAAGGTCACGGCCGTCGGCCATGCCGAACTGGATCTCGCCGATGCCGCCGCCGTGGACCGCAAGCTGGATGAAGCGCGGCCCGACATCATCGTCAATGCCGCCGCCTACACCGCCGTCGACAAGGCCGAGAGTGAACCGGACCTCGCCCATGCCGTGAATGCCGCCGCGCCGTCGCTGCTGGCGCAATGGGCGGCCCGGAACGGCGCCCTGCTCATCCACTACTCGACCGACTACGTCTACGACGGCAGCAAGGCCGCGCCCTATGTCGAATCGGACAAGACGAATCCGCTCGGCGTCTACGGCCGCAGCAAGCTCGCCGGCGAGGCGGGCATCCGCGCCGCCGGCTGCGACCACCTCGTCTTCCGCACCAGCTGGGTGTATGCCGCGCGCGGCGCCAACTTCCTGCGCACCATGCTGCGCCTGGCTGCCGAGCGCGAGGAACTGCGCGTGGTGGATGACCAGGTCGGCGCCCCGACCTGGGCGCGCCTGATCGCCGAGGCGACCGCGCTCGCCCTGCGGCAGGCCCTGGCGGAGCGCCGCCACGGCCGCTTCAAGAGCGGCCTGTTCCACCTTGCCTGCGCCGGCGAGACGAGCTGGCACGGCTTCGCCAGCGCCATCGTCGAAGGCCGGCAAGGCCTGCGCGTGCAGCGCGTGACACCGATCACCACCGCCGAATATCCGCTGCCCGCGCCGCGCCCGGCCAATTCGCGTCTCGACACCGGCGCCTTCCGCGCCCGCTTCGGCCTGGCGCTGCCCGACTGGCGCGAGGGTCTGCAACTCTGCCTCGAGGAACTTCCGCAATGATTCTCGTCACCGGCGGCGCCGGCTTCATCGGGTCGAACTTCGTTCTCGACTGGCTGCGCGAGACCGGCGAGCCGGTCATCAACCTCGACAAGCTCACCTACGCCGGCAACCCGGAGAACCTCGCCGGCCTGCGCAATGATGCGCGCCACGACTTCGTCCAGGGCGACATCAACGACGCCGCGCTCGTCGGCGAGCTGCTCAAGCGCCACGCGCCGCGCGCCATCGTGCACTTCGCCGCCGAGAGCCATGTCGACCGCTCCATCCACGGCCCGGCCGAGTTCATCCAGACCAACATCAACGGCACGTTCACGCTGCTCGAGGCGGCGCGCGCCCACTGGTCGGCGCTCGGCGGCGGGGCGAGGGCGGCCTTCCGCTTCCTGCACGTCTCCACCGACGAGGTGTACGGCTCGCTGGGCCAGGACGACCCGGCCTTCGCCGAGACGCATCCCTACCAGCCGAACAGCCCCTACTCGGCCTCGAAGGCGGCCTCCGACCACCTCGTGCGCGCCTACCACCACACCTACGGCCTGCCGACGCTGACGACCCACTGCTCGAACAACTACGGCCCCTTCCAGTTCCCCGAGAAGCTGATCCCGCTCATCATCCACAATGCCATCTCTGGCAAGCTGCTGCCGATCTACGGCGACGGCCTCAACGTGCGCGACTGGCTCTACGTCGGCGACCACTGCGCGGCCATCCGCGCCGTGCTGGCGAAGGGCCGCCCCGGCGAGACCTACAACATCGGCGGCCGCGCCGAGATGACCAACCTCGCCGTGGTGAAGACGCTGTGCGCCTTGCTCGACCGCCTGCATCCCGGCTCGCCGGTGGTGCCGCACGAGAAGCTCGTCACCTACGTCAAGGACCGCCCCGGCCACGACCGCCGCTACGCCATGAACGCCGACAAGATCGAGCGCGAGCTCGGCTGGCGGCCGGCGGAGAGCTTCGAGAGCGGCATCGGGAAGACGGTGCGCTGGTACCTCGACAACACGGCCTGGACCGGCCGCGTCACCAGCGGCGCCTATCGCGACTGGGTCGCGCAACACTACTCGGATTGAAACCATGAGTGCGAACAGGAAAGGCATCATCCTCGCCGGCGGCTCGGGCACCCGGCTCTATCCGGTGACGCTGGCGGTGTCGAAGCAGATGCTGCCCATCTACGACAAGCCGATGATCTACTATCCGCTGTCGACCCTGATGCTCTCCGGCATCCGCGACATCCTGGTCATCTCGACGCCGCAGGACCTGCCGCGCTTCGAGCAGCTGCTCGGCGACGGCAGGAGCTGGGGCCTGTCGCTCTCCTACGCCGAGCAGCCCAGGCCGGAGGGTCTCGCCCAGGCCTTCATCATCGGCCGCGACTTCATCGGCGGCGCACCCAGCGCGCTGGTGCTCGGCGACAACATCTTCCACGGCCACGATCTGCAGACGGATCTGCAGGCCGCCGCCGCGCGCGCGCAGGGCGCCTCGGTCTTCGCCTACCCGGTGCACGACCCGCAGCGCTACGGCGTCGTCGAGTTCGGACCCGACGGCCGCGCCGTCAGCATCGAGGAGAAGCCGGCCAGGCCGCGCTCGCGCTACGCCGTCACCGGCCTGTATTTCTACGACGAGCAGGTCTGCGACATCGCCGCGAATCTCAAGCCCTCGCCGCGCGGCGAGCTGGAGATCACCGACGTCAACCGCCGCTACCTCGAGCAGGGCGCGCTCAACGTCGTGATGATGGGCCGCGGCCACGCCTGGCTCGACACCGGCACCCACGAATCCCTCATCGAGGCTTCGCACTTCGTGCAGACCATCGAGAAGCGCCAGGGCCTGAAGATCGCCGCGCCGGAAGAGATCGCCTGGCGCATGGGTTACATCGACGCCGCCCAGCTGCGCCGCCTCGCCGAGCCGCTGCACAACAGCGGCTACGGCAAGTACCTGCTGAGCGTGCTCGAGGAAGGCTGAGCCTTCACTCCCCTCGCCCCGCTTGCGGGGAGAGGGGAGGGGGAGAGGGGCTGCTATGGTCACGGCGACCTTCCGCTTCTACGAGGAGCTGAACGACTTCCTCGCGCCCGAGCGGCGCAAGCGGGAATTCACCGCGCCCTGCGCCCGCGCCGCCACCGTCAAGCACATGATCGAGGCGTTGGGCGTCCCCCATACGGAAGTCGAGCTGATTCTGGTCAACGGCGAGTCGGTCGGCTTCGACCGCCTGATCGCCGAGGGCGACCGCGTCGCGGTGTATCCGAAGTTCGAAGCCCTCGACGTCACGCCGCTGATGCGTCTGCGCGAACATCCGCTGCGCGAGACGCGCTTCGTCGCCGACGCCCACCTCGGCGGCCTCGCCCACCTGCTGCGCATGGCCGGCTTCGACACCCTTTACCGCAACGACTTCGGCGACCGCGAGATCGTCGAGCTTTCAATCGCCGAGGGCCGCATCGTGCTGACGCGCGACCGCGAGCTGCTCAAACTCCGCGAGCTGACCCACGGCTGCTACGTGCACGCCCTCAAGCCCTCGCAACAGGTCAAGGAGATCCTCGCCCGCCTCGACCTCGTCGGCAGCCTGCGCCCCTTCACGCTCTGCCTGGAATGCAACCGGCCGCTGCGCGACGTCGACAAGGCGCAGGTGCTCGACCGCCTGCCGCCCATGGTGCGCGATCGCTACGAACGCTTCACCACCTGTGACGCCTGCAACCGCATCTATTGGGAGGGCTCGCACTGGCAGCGCATGCGGGAGCTGGTCGATGCGGCCGCGTGCAAGGGGTAGAGGCTTGTCTGGAGTGCATTCCCGCTCAAGCGGGAATCCCTCGATGCTATATACCGAAAATTTTCAGAACCGAATCCGTGAAGCCTTCAAGCCCTCTGCCAGCGACCCCGGTTCTTCGGTCGCGGTTTGGCATCTCTTCATAAATATAGAAGCCGACGTCCCCTGCAAAGCTGTCGTTCAGCAATTCCTGTTTCCCGAATAAATACGAGGCGAATGTATCGCAGCGATAGGTGGAGTATTTGGCATTCGCACTAAAGCCGATCGTTGCGGCCTGATTGACTCTCCGCCCAGTACCAGAGGGTTCAACGCGAATCCCCCGACAGCCTTTCACGATCAGAACAACAGGCCCATGAAAAACAAAGTAACCCAATTGAAGGGTGAGCCATGCATGCAGACTTGAAAATCGCCAGAGTCTAATCATCCTTAAAGATGACTCGACAGGTTGCAAAACCCCGACAAGATTACGTGGCTGCAGCACAATCGCTGAGCCTTTCGGTATTGCCAGTACACCTATTTCGCTCAAGGGGTCCTTGGTTGCCGAGACCGTTACCGATTCAATTTGTTCGGTTCGAATACGAGTGAGCGCCACCATTCCAGAAGCAAGGCTGCTCATGGGATAAGCGTTGCTCAATAGCCATTTAGTTTCCTTCCTTCCGGAAACAGACGAACTCTGGAGATACTCTGAATGAATGATGAGTTCGTGATTAGCGTCGACCCTGACCTCTTGAGAGACGGCAGAAATCTTCGTAGAGCCACCGCCATGCTGGCCATCGACCCCCAGTCCTTCAATGTATCCAGATGTATTCGGCAACAGGCAGATTGGCGGTAGCCTTGAAGCAAGAGGAGCAAGGACGAAATAGAAAAGAATCTTGATCGCAACAGGAGAAATAACAATTCCAAGCAGTACCAGAAACGCAGTCAGGATGACTTCCTGGACAGGCCCGGAAAGCCAGGATACCCAATTCCTTCCCAATTCGTCTCTGTGCTTAGCAATTACCGATTCCAGTTCACGAAGAACTGAATCCAGTTGGTCAGATTGAATTTCGAACTGTTGAATAAACTGATTGAGCGCTGCTAGCCGCTTTTTCTTTTCCTCATATTCCTTATAAGCCTGATGGTTAGAGTCATACAAATTCTTGTTTTTGACTTCAAGCTTCTTAAGCTCCTGCCTTTCTTTGGTAAACGGTACTTTGATCACCGTCGGATGAGCCTGCTTGAATTGAACCAGCAGGATCTCGTTTTCTTTTAGCTCCCGGTAAGCACGCTCGTGTTTTTGTCGTGATGTTTCAAGATCGTTCCGTCCGACCAAGCTGGCACGAAGCTGCTCGACATAACCGTGTTCTTGCTGGAGCAACTTGATATCGAAGTCTAGCTTTAACTTATCTATTTGGCCTTTAGCAGACAGCGCTGTTAAAAAATGGGCATTTCCTCTTTGCTCCTGTTTGCCTTTCAAGTCGCGATCGATTGTTTGAATTCTGTAATCGAGCTGTTCTAACGAAGCCGTCTTCAGATTGCGAATACGATCTGAAAGCTCGCTGCCAACCGACATCCGCCGCTCTTCGATTT
>VGHJ01000064.1 GCA_016868295.1 Betaproteobacteria bacterium
CGGCGAGCGCGAACTGGCGACCCAAACCGGCAGTACAAGTCGCCGATTAGTCTATGGCGGGGTTCTGCACTCAAGCCGCCAATCAGGATTTGCCTATGCACAACCAGGCGGTTGCATTACTTGCGTCATCCCTGTTGCAATGCCACACTGAAAATTGACGGTGCGCGGCGACCGGGGCCGTGCTGGGAGAAAACAACATGTCGCACAAGGCAGCGTCGGAATATCGCGGAGAGGCCGCGGCGGCGGCGTTCGACCGTGTCCTGGAGGCCGAACGCACTGCCGAAGCGGAGGTGGCGACCTGCCGCGAGCAGGCTACGGCCCTCGTGGCCGGGGCCGCTGAAGGAAGGCGCGGCCTGCAGGCGGATGTCGATGCGCGGATCGCCGCCTGGCAGGTCCGCCTGGCGCGCAAGGCCGATCAGGCCGTTGCGGTACTCGAGCGTGAAGCTGCCGGGCTGGGCGGCGCAATGGAACTCGACGCGACGGACAGGCAACGCATCGGCCGTGCCGTTGCGCGTCTCGCCGACGAACTCATCGCGGGCGACTGACGGCGGCGCGCCATGGAATACGTACAGGCCAGGCTGCAGGCGCGTTATGGCGCCCATCCGGGGGAGGCGCAATGGCGGCAGCTCGGAGCACATCGCGACATCGCCGCTTACCTCGCGGCGGCGCGCGCCATGCCCTTCGCCGACTGGCTGGCCGGCATCGGCGATGCCGCCGGACCGCACGAGATCGAACGCAGCCTGCGACGTCACTGGCGCCGGACGGTTGCCGAGGTGGCGCACTGGATGCCGGCGGAATGGGGGCCGGCAACGCGCTGGGTGGCGGGCCTCATCGACCTGCCGGCCTTCGTCCATCGTGAACGCGGAGGCCTGCTGCCCAAGGGTGCCGAGACGGACCCGCATCTCGCCGTTCTCGCCGGTGGCAAGGCCAGTCTGGAGCAGTGGCAGACGCATTGGCTGCGCCTGTGGCCCGAGGACAGGGAGGATGAGCACGCCGAACTTCTGCAACTGACCGCACGCTTGCGCCGGCATCTTGCGGATTTCGCCCGCTGCGATGCCGGCGCGGCGTGGGAGGCCCGACGCGCCTTGCGCGGCCGGGTCGTCCTGGCGTTTCGGCGCGCCGCGCTGCGCCCGGTCGCCGCACTGCTGTTCCTCCTGCTGCTCGCGCTAGACCTCGAACGGCTGCGCGCAGAACTGATGTTGCGCGCCCTGCGCCGGAGGCGCTCGCCATGATCCGTCCGACCCCGGCCACCTGGTTCGAAATCGTCTCGACCAAGGAGGATGCGACCCGCCTGTTCGAGGGGCTGGCCAATGCCGGCTGCGCCGAATTCGAGACGGCGGGGGCGGCAATGGCCGGCGCCGCGCGTGCCGAAGCGTTGCGCCAGCGCTTCGAGGAACTGGAACGCCGCTACCAGGGCTACTGGCCTGCCGTCGACCTCCCCACGGTGCCGCATGCGTTTCCCGATGCAGTACTGGAGTCGGCCCTGGTGCGTCTGGAAGCCTGGAGCGAGGCCGCGGAATCGCTGCTGCAGGAGCGCGACGAGATACGCAGCGAACTGCTGGGCCTGCGCCGCTGGCAGGAATTGCTCGCCGCCAGCGGCATCGGCGCCGCCGAGCGCGCCGTGTTGATGAACCCGGGACATCTTGCCGCAGCAGTGTTCTGCGGCATCCAGGCCGACGCCATGGCTCCGCCCGAGGCCATCCTGTTGCGCAGCATGCGCCTGCGCGACGAACCTTACCTGCTCGCCTTGGGCACGCCGGACGCCCTCGCCGAGTACGCTGAACGCGTGACCGCAGCGGGCGGCCATTGCATCGAAGCCGTGGCGGAACTGGCCGATGCCGATCCCCAGGCCAGCCTGGAGAATCATGCCGCAAGCTGCCTTGCGCGGCAGGCGGCGATCGATGCCGCGCTGGCCGAACTGGAGGCCAGGCACCGCGTCGCCGAGGCAGTCGCCGATGCCCGGCAGGGATGGTGGTGTCTGACCAACGTCGCCTCAGTGCGCACACGCCAGGCGTTATGCACCGTGACCGGCTGGACCGGCGATGCGCAGGCCCTGGCGCGCACCGTGGATGCCTGCGGTGCTCCGGCGCTGGTGCGCTTCGGCGCGCCGCCGCCGGGCCTGAAGCCGCCCCTCCTGTTGCGCAACCCCTGGTGGGTCAGCCCCTTCGAAGTCTTCAGCCGCCTGGTTGGCATGCCCGACCGCAATACGGCGGACCCCAGCCTGGTGGTCGCGATCGCCTTCCCTCTGCTTTTCGGCTACATGTTCGGCGACGTCGGCCAGGGTTTCCTGCTGGTCTGCGGCGGATTGATCTTCGGCAGACGCTGGCCGCTGGCGCGGCTGTTCATCCCCGGCGGCATCGCGGCGATGGCTTTCGGGCTGCTGTTCGGCAGCGTATTCAGCGTCCATGGCTGGATTGCCCCCTGGTGGGTGGATCCGCTGCACGAGCCGCTGCGTGTGCTGCTGGTACCCATGATCGGCGGTGCGCTGCTGCTGCTGGTCGGACTCGGCCTGGCCGCCGCCGAAGCGCACTGGCGTGGCGGGTTCGACGAGTGGTTGCGCGGGGACGGCGCGGCGGCGACCGGCCTGCTGGCAATCGCGTTCGCCATCGGCGTGTCCCCGATCGGCTATCTCGTCGCGGTCGGCATTCTCGCCGCCGCCGCCATCGCGGAGTTCCGTGCCACGAATCGTGCCGGCGCGGTGGCGGCCGGGCTGGCCGGGATCGTCGAAAAGGCCGTGCAGTTGGCGATCAACACCTTGTCCTTTGTCCGCGTCGGCGCCTTCGCCATCGCCCATGCCGGGCTTTCCGCAGCGCTCGGCATGCTGGCGGCCGATGCCGGCGCTGCCGGCCTGCCGGTGTTCGTGCTCGGCAACGTTTTCATCATTGCGCTGGAGGTGCTGGTGGTCTCGATCCAGACCACGCGCCTGCTGCTGTTCGAATTCTTCATCCGCTTCTTTTCCGGTGCCGGGCGGGTGTTCCGGCCGGCACCGCCCCCGCCTTCCGCGTCCCGAGGAAATTCGCCATGAAACCCAAGATGACCTTGTTGCTGGCCGTGCTGGCTTTCGCCGCGGTGATGGCCGCCGGCGCCACCGCAATCCTGTTCGCCGCGCCGGCCCTCGCCGCAGCGCCAGCGCCGACTTCCCTGGACGGAAACGCGATTGGTATAGGCTTGTTCAGCGCCGCGCTGGCCACCGGCCTGTCCTCGCTGGGAGCCGGCCTCGCCGTCGGCAAACTGGGCGCCGCGGCGGTCGGCGCAATGACCGAGAAGCCGGAGCTGCTCGGCCGACTGCTGATCCTGGTTGGTCTTGCCGAGGGAATTGCGATCTACGGCCTGATCGTCTCCATCCTGATCCTCAACCGGCTGGCATGAGGGGTGGGCGGAAGTAACGCCATGAGCCGGATCGTGTTTCTCGGCGGCGAGGCGGAAGCGGCAGGGTTCCGCCTTGCCGGCATCGAGGCGCGCCCGGTAAGGGCGGGTGGCGAAGCCGCAGAGTTCGCGCGCGCGCTGGAGGATGCGGACGTGCTGCTGCTTGGCGCCCGCTGTGCGGCGCGTCTGCCGCCGGCGCGCCTGGCGGATGCGAGTGCCGCCGCATGGCCCTTGCTGATGGTGCTCGACGACAGTGACGGTGCGGAAGCCGTGCGGCGCCTGCTGGGAGACGCCTCATGAAGATCGCCGGCGCCCTGGCGACCCTGCTCGAGGTCGTCGAGAAGGACCGCACAGTTCGTTGCGCGCAGATACTCGACGAGGCGAGGGCGGAGGTCGAGGCAATGAATGCCGCGGCCATGGGCGAGGGCCGACGACGGCTGCGCGCCGCGCTGCGGGCTGGGCGTGCCGAGGCGAAGTCGCGCACGGAGGCCGCCCGGGCGCAGCTCGAAGCCGAAAGGCGCCGGGTAGGGCAGCGCCGCGCCAGCCTTGCCTTGGCCATTGCCGAGCCGCTGTTGGCGGACGCCTTGCAGGCCGCATGGGCGGATCCTGTGCAGCGCCGGCGCTGGTTGCAACAGGCCCTGGCACGTGCTGCGCAGTCGCTGCCACGGGGGGCATGGTGCATCCGTCATGCGCCGGGAGTGAGCGCCACCGACCGGGATTTCATGGGACAGTCACTGGACGAGTTCGGAGTCGGAGACGCCAGCGTCGAAACCGATCCGGGAATCGGCGCGGGCATCGAGATCGAGGCTGACGCGGCGCGTCTCGACGCAACCGAGGTGGGATTGCTGGCTGACCGCGCCTGGGTTCATGGACGCCTGCTGCACCTGATGGAGCAAGCATGAGCCACGCTTGCATCGAATGGATCAGCGGCCCGGTGCTGCGCGCGCGCGCCAGCGGTCCTTTTGCGCTGCGCGAGGCATTGCACGTGGGTCCGGACCGGTTGCTCGGCGAGGTGGTGAGCCTCCACGACGACCTTCTGGTGGCGCAGGTGTACGAAGACACCACCGGCCTGCGCCCCGGCGATGCGGTGGTGGGCGGCGGCCTGCCGTTGTCGATCCGGCTCGGTCCCGGCCTGCTCGGCGGCATCTTCGACGGTCTGCTGCGGCCGCTGCAGGGGATAGATTCGGCCTTCGTCGCAGCCGGTATGGGTAATGCCGCGAAAAGCCGGCATGATTTCCGGCCGATGGTGCGGGTCGGGCAGCTTCTTGAACCCGGCAGCGAGTTCGGCCGTGTCGCCGGCGCACGCGAACACCGCTGCCTGGTGCCGCCGGGCAGATCGGGCCAGGTGCTGCGCATTGCCGCGGCCGGCGAATATGCCGAGGACGAGGTTCTGTGCGTGCTGCGCGATGCCGTTGGCCGCGAACACGAACTGGCGATCGGCGAAGTCTGGCCGGTACGGCTGCCGCGACCCGCGGCTCAGCGCCTGCCCAGCGACACGCCGCTGGTGACCGGCCAGCGCGTGATCGACGCGCTGTTCCCGGTCGCGCTGGGCGGCAAGGCCGCCATTCCCGGCGGCTTTGGCACCGGCAAGACGGTGCTGCTCGAAGCCCTGGTCAAGGCCTGCGCTGCCGATGTGATCGTCTACCTCGGTTGCGGCGAACGCGGCAACGAAATGGCCGGCGCGGTCGAGGAGATCGCCGAGCTCGTCGATGCGCGCAGCGGACGGCCGATGAGCGAGCGCACGGTGATCGTCGCCAACACCTCGAACATGCCGGTGGCGGCGCGCGAGGCCAGCATTTACTGTGCCGTCACCATCGCCGAGTATTTCCGCGACCAGGGTCTGCACGTGGCGCTGATGGCGGATTCGACCAGTCGCTGGGCCGAGGCCTTGCGCGAGGTCTCCGGCCGGCTGGGGGAATTGCCGGGTGAGGGGGGCTATCCGGCCTACCTGGGCAGCCGCCTGGCCGAGTTCTATGAGCGCGCGGCGCGTGTGCGGACCTTGGGCGGCGACCTGGGTTCGGTCACCCTGATCGGTTCGGTGAGCCCGCAGTCGGGCGACTTTTCCGAACCGGTGACCAGCCACACGACGCGCTATGTGCGCAGCTTCTGGGCGCTCGACGTGACGCGGGCCCGGGCCCGCTTCTATCCGGCGATCGCTCCGCTCGGTTCCTACTCGCAGGACGCCGAGAAAGTGGCTAGCTGGTGGTCCGGCGTATTCGCCGAGGCCCTGGGTGCCGTGGCGGCCGGCGACGCCGACTGGCAGGCATTGCGCCGGCGCTTCCTGACCTTGCTCGCCGAGCAGACGCGACTGGAGCGCATGGCGCGCATCGTCGGCAAGGACGCCCTGCAGCCGCAGCAGCGGCTGACGCTGCTGTGCGCCGAGGTGATCAATGAAGCCTTCCTGCGCCAGTCGGCCTACTCGCCCAAGGATGCCTACTGCGGCCCGCAGCGCCAGGCGCGCATGATGCGTTTGCTCGGCCGTTTCATGGATCGTGCCGAGGCCGCTTTGGCGCGCGGCGCCAGCCCCGAGGCGGTCGCCGCGCTGCCGGTTCTGCGGCCGCTGCAGCGCATGGGAGACGAGGTCGGCGAGAACCAGGTCGATGCCTTGGTTGCCCTGGAGGCGGCGCTGGAAGAGGATTTCGCGACCTTGGGCAAGGAGGTCGGCGATGCGGCCTAGGCTAATGGTCGAAAACGCCGCCTACCGGCTCGAGGGACCGCTGCTGTTCCTGCACCGCAGCGTTGAGGTCGGCTACAACGAAGCCGTCGAAGTCGTCGGTTCCGACGGTGGCGCGCGGCTCGGTCGCGTCGCGGCGGTGGACCTCGATACCCTGTCGATCGAACTCCTGGAATCCTCCAGCGGGCTGGGTCTGGCCGAGACGCGCGTGCGCTTCGTCGGCGAACCGCTGCGATTCGGTCTTGGTCCCGGCCTGCTGGGCCGCATCCTCGACGGCGTCGGCCGTCCGCTCGACGGCGGTCCGCCACTGGCCGTGGAGCGCCGCCTGCGCATCGACGGTCTGCCCTTGAACCCCGTGGCACGGGCGACGCCGCGCGACTTCATCGAGACCGGGATCAGCGCCATCGACCTCATGAACAGCCTGGTGCGTGGCCAGAAGCTGCCGCTGTTCTCGGGCCCGGGCCTGCCGCACGACCGGCTGGCGGTGGCTATCGCGCGCCATGCGCGGCTGCGCGGCGCAGGGGCGGGCGAGGACTTCGCCATCGTCTTTGCCGGCATCGGCGTCGCCCACGATACGGCAGACTTTTTCCGCCGCAGCCTGGAACAGAGCGGCGCCCTGTCGCGCTCGGTGCTGTTCCTCAACCTCGCCGGCGATGCGAGCGCGCAGCGCCTGCTGACGCCGCGTTTCGCGCTGACTGCGGCCGAGTACCTCGCCTTTAGCTGCGGCAAGCACGTGCTGGTGATCATGACCGACATGACCAACTACTGCGAGGCGCTGCGCGAAGTGGCGGGTGCCAAGGGCGAGGTGCCGGGACGCAAGGGCTTCCCCGGCTACATGTATTCCGACCTGGCGAGCCTCTACGAGCGCGCCGGCTGCCTGCGCGGCGCACCCGGGACGCTGACCCAGCTGCCGATCCTGACCATGCCGCTGGACGACATCGGACATCCGGTGCCGGACCTGTCCGGCTACATCACCGAAGGCCAGATCGTGCTGTCGCGCGCGCTCGACCGCTCGGGCATCGAGCCTCCGATCGACGTCCTGCCCAGCCTGTCGCGGCTGATGAAGGGCGGCATCGGCGAGGGATACACGGATGCGGACCATCCGGCGCTGTCGAGTCAGTTGTACGCCGCCTATGCGCGGGCGGTACAGGCGCGCCTCCTGGCCAGTGTGGTGGGCGAGGACGGCCTGGCCGAGACCGACCGCCGCTATCTGGAATTCGGTGCGCGCTTCGAACGCGAGCTGATCCATCAGGGCGAGTCGCGCACGCTGGAAGCCAGCATGGCGGTGGGCTGGGCGCTGCTGCGTCGCCTGCCGGCTGGTGAACTTACGCGCCTGTCGGATGCGCAAATCGCCGTCCACCTCGGGGCCGCGCGATGAGCAGCGAATCGCCGACCCGCAGCCACCTCATCGCACTTGGAGAGGAGCGTCGCGCCATGCGAGAGGGCTATGTCTTCCTCGACGAGAAATGCCTGCTGCTGGCCGCCGAGATGACCGCCCAACTCAAGCGGCACGACCTGCTGTGGGCCGTATTCAGGGAATGCCAGCGCGAAGCGCGGCTCCGCCTTGAAGCGGCGCTGCTGCGTCATGGGCTCGACGGTCTCGCGGTGTATCCGGCACCTGCTGCGCAAGCTAGCGAGGCGCATCGGCGCCAGGTGTCGTTGCTGGGCGTCACGCTGGTCCGCGCCGACGCCGAGTTTAATCCGGTGGCGGTAGCGGCTGCGGTGTTTCCATCACCCGAGGCCGAGGCGTGCCGTGCCGCTTTCCTGGCCCTTGTCGCTGCCGCAGTGCCCCTGGCGGCATCCCGCAGCAACCTGTTGCGCTTGCACCGTGAATATCGGCGCACTCTGCGCCGCGCCTCCGCAATCCATGACGTGGTGCTGCCGGAGATCGATCTCGCGTTCGGCGACATCGAGGTGCACCTCGATGAGATGGAGCGCGAGGAAGCGCTGTGGATCCGCGCCAACCGCAACCGGCCCTGAAAGGAAAGGATAGGAATTTCAATGCCATTTTCCGAGAGCATCTGGGCCATTGAATCGTGGTCAATCGATCTCAGTTTGTATGACTGCGGTAGTCACGGTAGATTGATTCATCGTCCGTCCGGCGGTTTTCAGAGCTGAGCAGCCACCTGAATGCCTATGGGTCCGTTTCGGTGACGGTCTGCTCGTGGCCGGTAGCACGAAT
>VGHJ01000065.1 GCA_016868295.1 Betaproteobacteria bacterium
TCAGCGCCAGCCAGCCGGCCACGGCCAGCCAGCGCATCAGCAGCAGGCGCTTGAGCGGATCGACGCCCGCGACGGGCGGATTGGCGGTGGAATGCATGGGCGGAGTGTCCGCGGCGATTCTAGCCGATGTCGCCCGGCGGCCCTGCGGCAATTTGCCGCAGTCTTCGTAGTGCGCTTTGTTGTCTGACCTGCCTGCCGGCAGGCTTGCGTGCGACGTTATGCCACATAGGCCGGCGTGCGCCAGCTTCTAGAATCCGACCTTTTGCGCATATATCAAGGACTGAAACCATGCCGCTTCCACGCAGGCTTTTCGTGAGCGCGATGGCGATTCTTCCCGGCTCATTGCCGGCCCAGGAAGTGCGCCTCGATGAAATCCAGGTGACCTCCACCACCATCGACGACCGTTTTGCTGGCAAGCGCGTGGAGCCATCCAGCGTGCACGTGATCAGCGGCAGTGCCGTTGACGAGAAACGGCCGCAGAACATGATCCAGATGCTGCAGTCCATCCCGGGCGTGACGGCCGATCTTTCCTCCGGCGACGAGATCAAGATCAAACTGCGCGGGATCGAAAACCAGCGCTATATGGGAGAAAAACCCGGGGTGGCCATCGTCGTCGACGGCGTGCCGGTATTCGAGCGTACGGGCAAGGTCAACGTCGATCTCGACAATATCGAATCGATCAAGGTCATCAAGGGGGGCGCCTCCTATCTGTTCGGCGAAGACGCCCTCGCCGGCGCGGTGATCATCACCACCAAGCGTGGCGCCAAGCATGCGGGAGTGACCGTATCCGCCGACGCCGGCAGCTGGGACTACAACCGCCAGCTGGTGCGCGCCGGTCTTGCCGGCGAATGGGGCACGGGCCATCTGCAGGCCAGTCATCGCGCCAGCGACGACTACTACTGGCAGTCGCCCTACCGCACTAACTATATAGACGGCAACCTGCGCTTCTTCCTTACCGAACGTTCCGACCTGACATTCGGTTTCGAGAAATCCGACCGACTCAAGGACAAGCACGGCTCGGTGACCGGGGCTTTGCAGGCGAAGCTCGATCCCAAGGCTGAGTTGGGGCGCGACTTCACTCGCAAGTACGACGTCAGCCTGGAGAAGTTCAATGTCAGCTACTCCAACGACTACAGCGATCGCGGCAATGTAATGCTTCTGGCATATCAGTACAAGGACCACACCCTTTACTGGTCGGCGCCGCAGCGGTACACCAGCGCGGGGGCGGTGGTGACCAGCCAGGATGCCTACACCGCCGGCAACGACTACAACCAGACCCAGCGCGGCGTGAAGGGCGAGTGGCGCACGAGCAGCGGCAGTCTGGGCTGGCTGGGCGGTATCGACCTGCGCCGCAACGAGTACCTCAACAACGTGCGGGCGATGGTGAGTTACCGCAATTCGCCGGCGCCACCTACGGTGGCTGCCGGCAGCGTACTGGCGGACGACATGACGAAGGAGCAGGTCACCGCCCTCTATGGCGAGGCGAAATGGGCGACGACGCAGAAACTCACGCTGACCGCCAACGCCCGCTACGATCGCATCGGTCTCGACTACCACGGCAACCCGCTCTACAACCGTGCGACCACGATAGACAAGTCGAAGAACTTCGGCGTGGCCTCCTGGCGCCTGGGCGGCACCTACGCGCTCGAAAGGGCGAGCGACCTGTTCGCCGGCCTGTCCTCCGGCTTCAGGACGCCGACGGCCGAGCAGCTTTACGCGGGCAGCATCTCCCCGACCGGCTCGACGGCGAGCAACGAGAACCTGAAACCGGAGAAATCGTTGTCGCTGGAGGTGGGCTGGCGCCGCAAGCTGAACCTGCTCGGCAATGTCAGCGATCTCGAGTTGGCGCTGTTCCAGATCCATCGCCAGGATTTCATACTCGCCACCAGCGGCCAGTACAGCGGATCGGGAAGCGGGACGGCTCTCGCCAACCGTTACGACAATATCGGCGGAGTGCGCAACCGCGGCCTCGAATTGTCGCTGAAGACGGACAAGCAGCGCGATCTCTGGCTGGATGCCGCCTACAGCCTGATCGACGCCCGCTTCACGAATTACGACAACTTCCTGCTTGGTCTGGGCAACACGCAGGCGACGTATAGCGCGGCCTGCGCCGTCGGAGGTGCGGGTGCCAATAACCTTGAGAGCGGGCGCTGCTACCGCACCGTCGCTTACAACAACACCGGCAACCGCGTGCCGCGCGTGCCGCTGCACCAGCTCTTCGCCACGTTCGGCTGGAACGCCGCACCAGGCCTGGTGCTGCGTCTGGAAATGGACGCCAAGGGTCGGTCCTACGCGGACGAGATCAACCAGGAGAGGCTTCCGGGCCGCACCATCTTCAACCTGCACGCGACCTACGACTTCAAGCCCGCCGGCGTGCTCGGCAATTCGAAATGGTCGCTGTTTGCCCGCGTCGACAACGTGTTCGACAAGGAGTACTGGACCATCGCACGCGGCACCAACGACGCGCGCAGCAACTACACCAACCTCTACGACGGCGTCTACAACGCAAACGACATGTCGATCATCGTCGCCAAGCCGCGCGCCTGGTTGGTCGGCCTGACTGGAACCTTTTGAGGAGACCGCATAATGAAAGCGAAGGCATTCTGCGCGGCATCGCTTGCCTGTCTGGTCGGCGCGGCTGCGGCGCAGCACGAGCACCATGCGGCCGCCCCTGCTGCCCCGAAGCCTGAGCCTGCCGCAATGCGCGCCTGGACGCAGCAGCCGCTCCTGCTGCCGGGGAGGATGGAGCGCGGCGAACGGGCATCTGCGATGCTGCGGCCGCAAGGTCTGACGGTCGAGCGGGTGACGGTGTATGCGTCGGGAGGGCCGGCCGAACGACTGAAGGTTGACTATGCGGTCGGCGCCGAAGGGGCGAAAATCGAATCGGTGACACCCAAGATCGGCAACTACCACTGGGTCGTTGCGCGTGAGGAACGCGGCGGCGAGGTGCGCGTCGCCTCCGCCGCCTGGTATTTCGGCAATCCCGGCGACTCGCCGAAGGATCTGCTGAAGGCCGTGCGGCACGAACTGGAAATCGTGCCGGAGCCGCTGCCGCGCGAGCACTCTAGCTATCGCGAGAGCGAAAAGTGGCGCTTCCTGGTGCGCTTGAACGGCCAGCCTCTGCCCGGACATCCGCTGATGCTGGAGACCGAGTTCGGCAGCCGCAGCACCTTCGTCACCGATCCTGCGGGCGTCGCCACGGTGTTGTTCCCGCGCGACTTCAAGCCGGCCGCGGCGGGTGAGCGCAGCGGACACGGCCCGCGCCGCGCCGCCTTCGTCCTATCCACGACGAAGGATGCAGATGGCCGCCGCTATCTCACTGCTTTCAACCACAAATATGGCCAGGACGGCGACCGCGACAAGAGCCTGGGCTGGGGCGCCGCCTTCGGCCTGGTCGGCATGGCCGCGGCATTGCCGCTGCTGCGCAGGCGCAACAAGGGAGATAACGGGAATGCTTAAGCTTCTTTGTCCCACCCTGTCCCGATTCCGGATGACGGTGCAAATCGCCATGCTGTTCGTCACCGTCTACGGCAGCGTCTTCGTCGGCAACTACATGGCCGACAAGATATCCAACGCCCTGCCGGCGCTGTCCTGCGCCTACGACCAGATGAACGGCGGCTACTGCGTCCTGGTGCCGACCCAGCACATCATTCACCATCGCATTGGCGAGGCGATGGTGCGCGCCCAGCAGCTCACCTTCCAGATGGTGCTGCCGCTGCTGATGACCTTCGTTTCCTTCTTCGCCTTTTTCTTTGTGTTGGGCAAGATGTTTTGCGGCTGGGTTTGCCCCCTTGGCACCTTGCAGGAGTTGATTGGCAAGCTCGGCCGCCGTCTCGGCTTTGGCCTGCGCCGCTTCGAGAAGGACGATCTCGGCGAAGTGAAGCGGGTAAGGCCGGTGAAGTGGCTGCTGCTGCTCGCCCTGGTGTTCGTGCTGCCGCTTGCCACCGGGCTCGGCGTCACGCCGCACTCCCTGGGCAATCCCTACTGCGACATCTGTCCCTCGCGCGTCGCGACGACGCTGCTCACCGGCAACACCGAGCAGCTGGCATTGCGGCTCGGTGACAACGTCAGCTTCGGCCTCGGCGCCATCGCCAACCTGCTGATCGGCTTCATGCTGGTCGGCGCCATGGCCATCCGCCAGCCGTTCTGCCGCATCTGCCCGCTGCTGGCGATGAATGCCGTGTTTCAACGCCTGTCGCCGATGCGGCTTGCCAAGAAGATGCACGACAACTGCGGCAAGTGCGGCATCTGCAGCGAAGCCTGCCCGATGGACATCACCGAGATTGCGAAAGAGGAAGGCCGCAAGGCCTATCACGAGGACTGCACGCTGTGCGGGCGCTGCGCCGAGTATTGCCCGCAGGACGGCACCATCCAGATCAAGTGGGGCCCGTTCGCGCTGTTCTCCTCCCGCCGCGACTACTACAAGAGCAAGGTGAAGGGCGAACTGCCCGACGGCACGGTGAAGCCGCTGAAGTTCGTCAGGAATGCCGCCAGGCCGACAGCGGATCCCGCCGATGCTTGAGGAGCTCGCCGCCGGGCAGGTGACGCTGGCCACCGTCTGGTTGCTGGGCGTGTCGATGGGCCTGACCGCCTGCACCGTCACCTGCCTGCCCTTCATGGGTACATGGGCGCTGGGCCGCGCCAGCGGACAGCGCGAAGCGTTCGTTCATACCGGCGTGTTTCTCGCCGGGCGGGTCACCAGCTATTCCCTGCTGGCGGCGCTGGCCGGAACCCTCGGCCTGGGATTGGCGCAGGCGCTCGGCGGCGCCTGGGGCAATGCGCTCATCGGCGGCGCCAGTATTCTTGCCGGCCTCTGGCTGCTGCTGCATTCTGTCGGCGGCAAGGCCTGCCGCACGCCGAGCATGCCGGCCGTCGCGCCGCTGCGTTTCCAACGCAAGGCCGACAGCGTACCACCGCTGTTTCTCGGCGCGGCACTCTCGCTTACGCCTTGCACGCCGCTCGCCTCGCTGCTGGCGCTGGCGGCACAGACCGGAAGCCCGGCGCAGGGCGCGGCCTACGGATTGGCCTTCGGCCTTGGCGCGGCGATGACGCCGATTCTGGTGCTGGTGCCGCTGGCAGGCCGGCTCGGACGCGAGCTGCGCGCCGGCCGCGCCTGGCTGTCGCGCTGGCTCATCTGGGGCGCGGCCTCGGTGCTGGTGGTGCTCGGGCTGCGGCGCATCCTGCTGGCGGTCTAGCCCGCATGTTCGGCATCCGGCGCGCAGAGCAAATCACCGGGCTGGCGCTGGTTCTCGCGCTGCATGCCGCAGCCTTGTGGGCGCTGATGAGCCTGCGCATCGTTCCCATTCCGTATGAGGTCGTCACGCTCTTCGTCGAGCCTCTGCGCACCGAACCCAGGCCGCCCGCCCCGCCGAAGGCGGTGGAGAAGCCCGAACCCAAAGCGAAGCCGGTGCAACGGCAGCTGATCGCCGAAGCGCCAGCGCACGCGCCGAGCGATCCGGTAGCGGAGGCGCCGCCGCCCGCCGCCCCGGCAGTCGAGGCGCGGCCTGCCGAGCCGCCGTGGCCGGTCGGGCCGGTCTCGCTCGGCACGGAGCTCTCGGTTGTCTGCGGCGAACGCACGCCGCCCGCCTATCCGGCCACGGCGCGCCGGCTGGGGGAAGAGGGCACGGTGGTGCTGCGTGTCGAACTGGACGAAGCAGGCACGGTCGCCGCCGCGCGCGTCGCCAGCGGCAGCGGACATGCGCGCCTGGACGAGGCGGCGGTGGCGGCGGTGCGGAACTGGCGCTGCCGGCCGGCGCTGCGCGACGGCCGGCCGATACGGGCAATGGCGCTGCAGCCGTTCAGGTTCGTGCTGCAGTGATCGCCGTATCCGGGAGACTGACTTTTTCAGATTGAGGGATTCGCCATGAATGAAAGCCTCGGCTTTGCCCATTTCCTCTCGCAGTCCGATGCCATCGGGCGCATCGTGCTGTTCCTGCTGCTCGCGCTTTCCGTGGCGAGCTGGTATCTGATCCTCGCCAAGGGCGCGGCCAACCTGCTTGCCGGGCGGCGCGCGGCCGCGTTCCTGCGCCAGTTCTGGAATGCCGCTTCGCTTGCCGAGGCGAAAGAGATGCTGGCGCGGCAGGGCGCCGACAACGCCTTCGCCGGGTTGGCGCGCGAGGCGCTGGCGCTGGAGGAGCGCGGGCAGCCGGGCCTGCAGCGCCTCGCCGCCGCCGGCGGCCAGGGCGAATTCCTCACGCGCGTGCTGAGGAACGGCATCGACCAGGAGGCGGCGCGCATCGAGCACGGCCTGACGGTGCTCGCCTCGACGGCCTCGGCCGCGCCCTTCATCGGCCTGTTCGGCACGGTGTGGGGCATCTATCACGCCCTGGTGCAGATCGGCATGAGCGGGCAGGGCACGCTGGACAAGGTCGCCGGCCCGGTCGGTGAGGCGCTGATCATGACGGCGCTGGGGCTGGCCGTGGCGATTCCGGCGGTGCTGGCCTACAACGCCTTCAACCGGCGCAACCGCATCTGGCTGGCGCGGCTGGACGCCTTTGCCCACGACCTGTACGCCCTCGTAACCGTCGGCGCCAGGGCCAACAGTCCAGCCGGCGAGGTGCGCCCGCTGCGCCGCGCCGAAGGAGCGGCGTGATGGCCATGGGCAGCTTCAACAACGCTTCCCGCCAAGCGCCGATGGCGGAGATCAACGTGGTGCCGCTGGTGGATGTCATGCTGGTGCTGCTGGTGATCTTCATCGTCACCGCGCCGCTGTTGACGCATTCGGTGAAGATCGACCTGCCGAAGGCCTCGAGCAGCCCCAACATCACCCGACCGGAGCACGTCCAGCTCGGCATCCGCGAGGACGGCAGCCTGCACTGGAACGGCGCCCCGGTGGTCATGGCGGAACTGGAGTCGAACTTCTCCGCCGCCGCCATGCAGCAGCCGCAGCCCGAACTGCACATCCGCGCCGACCGCGAGGTGCGCTACGAGCGCGTGGCGCAGGTGATGTCGGCGGCGGCCAAGGCGGGCCTCGTGCGCATCGGCTTCGTCACCGATCCTTCGCAGCAGCCCTGATACAATTCGCAAACCCATCTCAAGGAGCAATCAATGAAGAAAGCCGTCATCACCGCCATCGGCCTAGCCGCCTTTTCCCTTTCCGCGCTGGCCGATGTCAGCGTCAAGGACGCCTGGGTGCGTGGCACCACGCCGGCGCAGAAGGCCACCGGCGCCTTTATGGAACTCACCAGCAGCGAGGCGGCGGTGCTGCTGTCCGCCGGCAGCCCCGCGGCCGGCGTGGTCGAGATCCACACCATGAAGATGGAGGACGGCGTGATGAAGATGCGCGCCATCCCCAAGCTTGACCTGCCCGCCGGCAAGGGCATCAGGCTCGCCCCCGGCGGCAACCACATCATGCTGATGGAACTCAAGCAGCAGTTGAAGAAGGGCGAAGTCGTGCCCATCACCCTTAAGATCGAGGGCAAGGACAAGAAGGTGCAGACAGTCGAGGTGAAGGCCGAGGTGCGCGACCTGGCCCAGCCCGCGACCATGGACCACGGCCACAAGCACTGAGTCGTTCGCGGCATAGAAAAACGGCGCCCGCGGGCGCCGTTTTTCTATGCCCGCCGTTCCCGCCGGCCTTCCACCAGCGAATACACCGCCGGCACCACCACCAGCGTCAATAACGTCGAGGAGACCATGCCGCCGATGACGGCGATCGACAGCGGCTGGTTGGTTTCGCTGCCCGCGCCCAAGCCGAGCGCCGCCGGGAAGA
>VGHJ01000066.1 GCA_016868295.1 Betaproteobacteria bacterium
GCTTCTTCGCACGGCTCAAGCATTTCAGACGCATCGCCACGCGCTACGACAAACTCGCCAAGTCCTTCCTGTCGTTTATTCATCTCGCGTGTGCATTCGTCTGGCTGGCTTGATTGTGAACAGACCCTAGAGAATAAACGCCGGCTTCATCTTCACCGGCAGCAGGCAGCCCTTGCGCGCGCGGTGCACGCGGTACTTCGCCATGTCCCTGGCTTCGACCTTGCACGGCACGGTCTTGCCGCCGCGGCCGATGCCTTCGACAACGACGCGCGTGCCGTCGTTCACCGCAACGCCGATCAGCTCCTCCTTGTCGTCGAGGCCCATGACCAGCACGCCGCGTCCGGCGGACTGACTTTTCATTTCCGACACCGCGAAGAGCAGCAGGCGGCCGTTCTCCGAGACGGCGGCGATGGTGTCGCCCGTCACCTTTGCCGGGTGCAGCACGCGCTCGCCGGATTCGAGGCTCATGAAGGACTTGCCGGCCTTCTGCCGCGTGACGAGGTCGCCCACCTTGGCGATGAAGCCGTAGCCGCCGGAATTGGCGAACAGGTACTGCGCCTCGGGCTCGTCCGACACCGCCGCGGCGACACGGCCGCCGGCCTGCAGGTCGACCATGGTGGCGATGGGTGCGCCGTCGCCGCGCCCGCCCGGCAGATCCGACACGCGCAGCGAATAGGCGCGCCCGTTGGAGTCGACCACGATCAGCGGCCAGGTGGTGCGCGTCTCGGCGACGAAGAAAGGATAGTCGCCGGCCTTGTAGGCGATGGCCGTGCGGTCGTGGCCGTGCCCGTCGCGGCGTCGCACCCAGCCGTTCTTCGACAGGATCACCGTCACCGGCTCGTCCGGCACCTGGATCTCGGCCGGCGCCACCGGCGCCACGGCTTCGATCAGCGTGCGGCGATCGTCGCCGTATTGTTTGGCATCCTGCTCGATCTCCTTGAGGAGGAGCTTGGTCATCTCCTTGCGCTCGGCGAGGAGCTTCTGCAGGGAGCCGCGCTCCTCCTTCAGCTCGGCCAGCTCTTTCTCGATCTTGATGCCCTCCAGCCTCGCCAACTGGCGCAGGCGGATCTCGAGAATGTCCTCGGCCTGGATCTCCGAGAGGCTGAACTTCGCCATCAGGTCCTGTTTCGGCTCGTCGGAGTTGCGGATGACCTTGATCACCTTGTCGATGCCGAGGAAGGCGATCATGCGGCCGTCGAGGATATGGATGCGACGCTCGACTTCGGCCAGGCGGTGGCGCGTGCGCCGCTCGACGGTGTCGTAGCGGAAGGCGATCCATTCCGAGACGACCTGCACCAGGTTCTTCTGCTGCGGCCGGTTGTCGCGGCCGAGCATGGTGAAGTTGAGCGGGACGTTGGTCTCCAGGCTGGTGTTGGCGAGGAGCACGTTCATCATCTCCTGCACGTCCTGGTTCTTCGACTTCGGCTCGAGGATCAGGCGCACCGGCTCCTTCTCGTTCGACTCGTCGCGCACCGTGTCGAGCACCGAGAGCATCAGTTGCTTGAGGTTCTTCTGCTCCTGCGAGACGTCCTTGCGCCCCTGCTTCGGCTGCGGGTTGGTGAGCGACTCGATCTCGGCGGCGATCTGCGCCGCGGAGACGCCGTGCGGCAGCTCGCACACCACGATGCGCCACTGGCCGCGGGCGAGGTCCTCGGTGCGCCAGCGCGCGCGCATGCGCAGGCTGCCGCGCCCGGACGTGTAGGCGTCCTCGATGTCCTTCGGCTGCGAGATGATCTGGCCGCCGCCGGGGAAGTCCGGCCCCTGCACGTGGGCGAGCAGGTCGGCCACCGTGGCCTTCGGGTTGCGGATGAGGTGCGTCGCCGCCGACGCCACCTCGCGCAGGTTGTGCGGCGGGATCTCGGTGGCCATGCCGACGGCGATGCCGGAGGCGCCGTTGAGCAGCACCATCGGCAGGCGCGCCGGCAGCAGCACCGGCTCCCTGAAGGCGCCGTCGTAGTTCGGCGCGAAGTCGACCGTACCGCGGTCGAGCTCGGCGAGCAGCAGTTCGGCGATCGGCGTCAGGCGCGCCTCGGTGTAGCGCATCGCCGCAGCGGCGTCGCCGTCGCGCGAGCCGAAGTTGCCCTGGCCGTCGATGAGCGGGTAGCGCAGCGAGAAGTCCTGCGCCACGCGCACCATGGCGTCGTACACGCTCTGGTCGCCGTGCGGGTGGAACTTGCCGATGACGTCGCCGACGACGCGCGCGCTCTTCACCGGCTTGGCGCCGGCCTTGAGGCCCATCTCGTGCATGGCGTAGAGGATGCGCCGCTGCACCGGCTTCTGGCCGTCCTCGACGTGCGGCAGCGCGCGGCCGGTGACCACGCTCATGGCGTAGGTCAGGTAGGCGCGCTCGGCGTAGAGGTCGAGCGATAAAACGTCTTCGGGCATCGCCGTGCTCCCGGGACTGACTTTTCCCGAATCGAACAAATCCAGCGTTTCATTACCCATCAGACATCCGCCTCCACTTCGTTGCCCTTCTCTTCCATCCAGCCGCGGCGGCCGGCGGACTCGCCCTTGGCCATCAGCAGGGTGAACATCTTCTTCGTCTCTTCCTCGGCGCCCTCGCGCAGCACCACCGGCAGCACGCGCCGCGTGGCCGGATCCATGGTGGTTTCGCGCAGCTGCTCGGGGTTCATCTCGCCGAGGCCCTTGAAGCGGCCGATCTCGACGGCATCGGGATTGACGCCCTCCTTCTTCAGGCGGTCGCGCATCGCCTCCAGCTCGCCCTCGTCCAGCGCGTAGAGGCGCTTGGCCGGCCGTTTCTTGCCCGAGGCCGGCACGTCGACGCGGTAGAGCGGCGGCATGGCGATGTAGACGTGGCCGTGCGAGATCAGCTTGGGGAAGTGCCGGTAGAACAGCGTCAGCAGCAGCGTCTGGATGTGGGCGCCATCGACGTCGGCGTCGGACATGATGACGGCCTTGCCGTAGCGCAGGCGCTCGAGCACCGCATCCGGCGCATCGGCCGGGTGCGGGTCGACGCCGAGCGCCACGGCGATGTCGTGGATCTCGGCGTTGGCGAAGAGGCGGTCGGCGTCGACCTCGAAGGCGTTGAGCACCTTGCCGCGCAGCGGGAGAATCGCCTGCGTCTCCTTGTTGCGCGCCATCTTCGCCGAGCCGCCGGCGGAGTCGCCCTCGACGAGGAACAGCTCGTTGTCGGCGGTGTCCTCGCTCTCGCAGTCGGAGAGCTTGCCCGGCAGCACGGCCACGCCCGAGGACTTGCGCTTCTCCACCTTCTGCGCCGTGCGCAGGCGCGCCTCGGCCTGCTTGATGGCGATCTGGGCGATGGCCCTGGCGGCGTCGAGGTGGTTGTTGAGCCAGATCTCGAGCGGGTCGCGGATCATGGCGGAAACCAGCTTCACCGCCTCGCGCGAGTTGAGCTTCTCCTTCACCTGGCCCTGGAACTGCGGGTCGAGGATGCGCGCGGAGAGGATGAAGCTCATGCGGCCGCAGACGTCCTCCTGCTGCAGCTTGATGCCGCGCGGCAGCAGCGCATGGTGCTCGATGAAGGACTTCACCGACTCGAAGACGCCGGCGCGCAGGCCCGACTCGTGCGTGCCGCCGAGCGCGGTGGGAATGAGGTTCACATACGACTCGGCGCACACCGGCTCGGCGAACCAGCCCACCGCCCAGGCCGCGCCCTCGCCCTCGGCGAAGGATTCGTCGTCGTTGGCGGCATACTTCTCGCCGGTGTACACGGGCGAGACGGCCTCGACGCCGGCGCCGGCTTCCTCGAGGTAGCCCTGCAGGCCGAGCGGATAGCGCCAGGTCTTGGCCGCCCCGCCCTGCTCGTTCTCCAGCGTCACCATGAGGCCGGGCAGCAGCACCGCCTTCGAGCGCAGCAGGCGTTCCAGTTCCGCCACCGGCAGCTTCGCCGATTCGAAGTATTTCGGGTCGGGCCAGGCGCGCACGCGCGTGCCGGTCTGGCGGCCGCAGGCTTCGCCCTCGCGCAGGTCGGAGGTCTGCTCGCCGTTCTCGGAGAAGACGACGTGATGCGCCTTGCCGTCGCGACGCACTTCGACCTCGACGCGCTTCGACAGCGCGTTGGTGACGGCGACGCCGACGCCGTGCAGGCCGCCGGAGAAGGCATAGGCGGACTGGCCGGACTTCTTGTCGAACTTGCCGCCGGCGTGCAGGCGCGTGAAGGCCAGCACCACCACCGGCAGCTGCTCCTCGGGATGCGGGCCGACGGGAATGCCGCGGCCGTCGTCGGCAACGGAGACGGAACCGTCGGCGTGCAGTGTGACGCGGATGTTCTTGGCGAAGCCGGCGAGCGCCTCGTCGGCAGAGTTGTCGATGACTTCCTGGATGATGTGCATCGGCGAGTCGGTGCGGGTGTACATCCCGGGCCGCTCGCGCACGGGCTCGAGCCCTTTCAGCACGCGGAAGGAGGATTCGTCGTAGGCGGCGTTCTTCTTGCTCATCGTCGATCTGTTGGTGGATGCCCGTGCGGCATCATGCCATCGGGCATGGCTCATTGCATGAGCCGGCATTGTACGGGAGGGAGGTGGGGTGGACGACGGGACTCGAACCCGCGACAACCGGAATCACAATCCGGGACTCTACCAACTGAGCTACGTCCACCATTGATGCCTGGGGTTGGCACGCCCGACAGGACTCGAACCTGTAACCCCCGGCTTAGAAGGCTAGGCGGGCACTCTGCGAGGCGCAATTATACGCTTAGCGGCACAAAACGCCACCATGCAGGCCACGCCCACATTAACCCTGGAACCCCCTTGGAAAGTTCTCAGGACTAGAGCGTGCCCGCGCCGATTCGAACCCGTAATGCGGTCTACCAGGAAGGACCCGCGCCGCCCCACCCTATTTTCACCGGAGAAACCGGAGAGACCGGGAAACCCAATACTGGCGCGGATTTCCGGGCATCCGGTTTCTGGAAATGCGACCGGGAGAAACCGGGAAAACCGGAATGAAGCGACAAGACAGGACAGCTAGTTTTCATTGACGCCGTCTTTGTCCTTTGAGGCTCGTTTGAATCGCGGCACAAGGGCGATTGCATCGCTTGTCGCGCGCGTTCAGGTCTTGGGCTGAGTGGCTTGCGAGGGTGGCGCCGCTGCCCCGCCCTTGCCGGTTTGCCGCAGCTTCTCCAGCGCCAACTTGTCCTTCTCTTCCAGCGGTTTCAGTTTCAGCATCGCGGCCATGAGGCTGCCGCCGGCCGGGCTGTTCCAGATTTTCTAGCCCTCGGGTGTCACTTGTAAGCCTCCTTGTCGTGAGGCGATTCGTTGCCGCGCCGCCGGTCGCTTCCTCGAACAGGCTGGCCTGCTCCGCCTTCTCACTGTCCGCGATGTCCTGCATCTTTCTCTCTATTTCTTTGCGCCTCGAAAAACCGGTTCGCCTCGGGCGACAGCACCACCAGCTCGATGATGCCGTAGGGCTGCGGGATGGCGGCGCGCAGCCTGTCCCCGTAAGCATTCCAGAGCTGAATGCAGACTGAAATTCCGTTGACGTGCAGCCAGTCTCGCTTGGACGGGTTCATGTCCTCTAGCCAGCCGTTCTCGCGCGCCTGCGCCGCTGCTTCGCGCACGCCAACAGTGGCATCAAGCCAGGCGTCGAGCCTGGGCCGCAGGTCGAAACGCACGATGTTCCAGTAGGACTGCAGCATCCAGAGCGGCTTCTCGTTTCCGGCGATCTCGGCGCGCCCCGGCAGCAGCTTGCAGGCCTGGCCGAGCGCGGCCAGCAGGTCGTAGTCGTCCCAGTCGGGCGTGCCGACGTCGGAGGCCTCCCAGCCCTCCTCCTGTGCCGGATGGCAGCCGGCGTCCCACCAGGCGACCAGCAGGCGGGTGAGGGGGGCTTCCGCCTCGCGCAGCTTCGCTTGTTTCGTTTTCCAGGCGTCGAGCCATTCGCGCAGCACCGGCGCGCCGCGTCCCGCGAGAAATTCCCGGAAGGCCGCCCGGTCCGCCTCACTCCAGCCGGAGCGTTCTTCCCACTCCGAAAGCTTGAAGCCGGCCGGAACGAAGGCCATCCCCGGCGGCACCGGCATCGAATCGGCATGCAGGCCCGGGATGCCCTCCTGGCTGCCGGCCTCGCCCTCCGGCACCAGATAAAGAACATCGAAGTAGCGGTAGACGTCGAGCACCTTGTGGATGTTGCCGAAATGGCCCCCTTCCTTGAACAGCTTGTCGAGTGGCGTCGGCATGATGGCGACCAGGCGCCCGCTGGGCAGTTGCGGCATGCCTCAGCTCCCCCGGTCGTCCGCCAGGTCTGCCGGCACCTTGCCCTGCAGCTCGTTCCTGAAGCGCACCGGATTCTTCGGATTCGCCAGGCAGGAAGGCTGCCCAAGCTTCTCCGCGGTCTCTCTAGTCATCCGCCAGTGCCTCGGCGATGGTGTGGCACGACAGGTCGCCACGCTCGATCAGTCGCTCCTGGAAGGCCAGTACCTTCAGGATGATGTCTTCGCCGATACCAGGCCTTTGCCTCCAGATCAATTCGCTTGCCTCATCGAGACGGCCGGCGCGACGGAGGAGATCCACCTGTATGGCTGTTTGCGCTCCCTCTTGATCCGCGATGCGCTGTCCGCTGTCGAGCGCCTTCCCGACCATGTCGACCGCCTTGCTGCGGCATGCTCGCGCCGGGCCGTCCCTTTCCGCGTCATCGCAAGCCCAGGCGGCGTGAATCAGGGACCAGGCCGCGGCGGCAAGGTCCTCCGATTGCTCCTCGATAAGCGCCTTGCACATAAAACTGTTGGCCAGCTCGGGATACGTTGCGTCGGCCAGCTGGCGTGCATACTCGGGGCTGCGCACCAGCGCCGCTGCCCGGTGCGTTGCCTGACCGATGTCCGAAGCGCAGTAGCCGCATTCCGGGCAGCGCCGAACCCAGGCGAACATGGTGGAGCGGCGCATCTCCGGCGGCCTCGTGTCCAGATCGGGCGAGCCGAACGTACTGGTGCTGCCGATCTGCGTGTATTCGGCTACGGCGCCGCAAATGGCGCATTTCAGGTTTTGTGGATAAAGCGTTGTCACCCTGTTCCCCTTCAGGCAAGTCATAAGGCCGTTCTGCCGGCTTCGACGTCATTGCCGGCGCATGAAAGCAGGATAGACGCTGCCAGTCTCAGGGCGTGAGCCTGCAACCCGAAACATGCGTTTATCGCTCGATGGCGAGCCCCATTCCGCCCACGCCGGGTCCGGCCATCCGCGCATGCAGCCTCACGCGCGAATCAAACGGGCCGTACTGGGCAAGCCACTCGTAGCCCGTTGGCGATTGATTCGGGCCGGGCGTGACATGCCGAAAAACCGGAAAGGTTGTCAGCCTGCCGTGGGATTCAGCGAAGGCGGCATCGAAGACGAGGATCGCATAGGCGGTAGCCGCCTCGCGCACCCGGGCGTCAAGGGCGGCGGAGGTCACCACTATCCGCTGCAGGCCTTTGTCAGCGCCATGCTGCAACTCGAGACGATAGACGTATCGGCCC
>VGHJ01000067.1 GCA_016868295.1 Betaproteobacteria bacterium
TCGGCTAGAATCGCCGCGGACACTCCGCCCATGCATTCCACCGCCAATCCGCCCGTCGCGGGCGTCGATCCGCTCAAGCGCCTGCTGCTGATGCGCTGGCTGGCCGTGGCCGGCTGGCTGGCGCTGATCGCCGGCGCCGGGCCCCTGCTCGACATCGCCCTGCCGCTGGCACCGATGCTGGGCATCCTCGCCCTGCTCGCCGCGTTCAACCTGGCCACGCATCGACGACTGGCGCGCGGCGGCGAAGTGGCCGACGGCGAGCTGTTTGCCCAGATCTGCGTGGACATCACGGCGCTGACGCTGCTGCTCTTCTTCAGCGGCGGCGCCGCCAACCCCCTCGTCTCGCTCTACCTGCCGACGGTCGCCATCGCCGCCGTGGTGCTGCCCGGCCGCCTCCTCTGGTGCGTCGTCGCCCTCTGCGTCGCGGCCTACTCGCTGCTGGTTTTCTGGAACGTGCCCCTGCCCGTGTCCGACGCCGAACGCGCCACGCGCCTGCACCTGGCCGGCATGTGGCTGATCTTCGTCGCCTCCGCCGCCCTCATCGCCTGGTTCGTCGCGCGCATGGCCGCCGCCATCCGCAGCCGCGACCTGGCCCTCGCCGCGGCGCGCGAGGAGGCGCTGCGCAACGAGCGCGTCGTCGCGCTGGGCGGCCTCGCCGCCGGCGCGGCGCACGAACTGGGCACGCCGCTCGCCACCATGGCCATCCTCGCCGGCGAGCTGGAACGCGGCCCGGACCTGGGGGCGGACGCGCGGGAGGACCTGGCGCTGCTGCGCGAGCAGATCGATCATTGCAAGGGCATCATCACCGGCCTCGCCGCGAGGGCGGGCGAAACCCGCGCCGAGGGCGGCGCGGCGTTCGAGCTCGGCGGCTGGCTCGAGCAGGTCATCGCGCGCTGGCGCCGGCTGCGCCCGCACGCCGAGGCAAAAGTCAGCCTCCACGGCACGGCGGCGCCGCGCGTGGCGGGCGAGGCGACGCTCGAGCAGGCCCTGCTGAATCTCTTCAACAACGCCGCCGACGCCGCCGACGGCAGGATCGAGATCGCGGCGGAGTGGGACGCTGCGCTGTTGCGCCTCGAGGTCCGCGACCGCGGCCCCGGCTTCGACGAGGCCGTCCTGCTCGCCGCCGGGCGCGCCTTCATCACCACCCGCGCCGAAGGCACCGGCATCGGCCTTTTTCTCGCCCATGCCGCGGTGGAACGGCTGGGCGGCCGCATCGTGCTGGCCAACCGCGAGTGCGGCGGCGCCGTCACGCGCGTCGAACTCCCGCTTGATAGGATACGGGCGACATGAGCGCCGCCCGCCGGGCCGCCCCAAGGGCGGCGCAGTCAACACATGGAGCCGCGCAGCGGCGAACCGGCGTCATCCCCTCCCGCGGGGAGGGGGCAGGGAGGAGGGCAGTCCTATGAGCGAAACGCCGGACATACTCGTCATCGACGACGATGCCACGTTCAACCGCGTGCTGTGCCGCGCGCTGAAGAATCGTGGTTGCGACGTCGCCAGCGCACAGAGCGCAGAGGAGGCCCGGGTGCTGATTCGGTCGGCGCGCGCCGCGCGCGCCGTGCTCGACCTCAACATCGCCGGCACCTCCGGACTGACGCTGATCGCGCCGCTGCTCGCCGCCAACCCGGACTGCCGCGTCGTCGTGCTCACCGGCTACGCCAGCATCGCCACGGCGGTCGAGGCGATCAAGCTCGGCGCCACGCACTACCTGGCCAAGCCGACCGACGTGGAGGCCATCCTCGCCGCGTTCGAGGCGACGGCGCCGCAGCCGGACATCGCCCCGCCGAGCGAACCGCTCTCGGTGGACCGCCTCGAGTGGGAGCACATCCAGCGCGTACTGAAGGAACACGACGGCAACATCTCGTCGACCGCGCGGGCGCTGAAGATGCACCGCCGCACCCTGCAGCGCAAGCTGATGAAGAAACCCGTAAGGAGCTAACCCAGCGCCAGCGCCAGCGCCAACGGAATGAACAGCAGCGCGGCGACGTTGCCGACCATGACGATCGAGGCCACCTTGTCCGGCTCCTGGGCGTAGCGCTCGGCGAAAACGTAGTTGAGCACCGCCGGCGGCAGCGCGCCGAACACCAGCAGCATGGCCTGGTGCTGCGGCGAGAGGCCGAGCGCCAGGCCGGCGCCCCAGGCGATCAGCATGCCCAGCACGGGCCGCGCCACGGCGCCGGCCACGCCGATGCCCCAGGCGTGGAAGGAGGCGCCGGCCAGGCGCACGCCGAGTGTAAACAACAGCAGCGGGATGGAAATGTCGCCGAGCATGCGGATGGCGGTGAGAAGCGGCGGCCACAGCGGTATGCTGGAGAGGCTGACGGCGAGGCCGGCCAGTGCGGCGAGCATTATCGGCATGCGCCACAGGGTAATGAGGCGGGCGCGGTGATCCAGCATCCAGGCGCCGAGCGAGAAATGCAGCAGGTTCTCCACCAGGAACAGCACCACCGCCGCCGGCAGCGCCGCCTCGCCGAAGGCCAGCACGGCCAGCGGCAGGCCCATGTTGCCGGAGTTGTTGAACATCATCGGCGGCAGGAAGGTCTTCGTATCGACCTTCAGCAGCCGCGCCAGCGGCCAGGCGAGCAGTCCCGAGCCGAGCACGACGGCGACGGCGCCGAACGCCAGCGCCTGGTAGCCCAGCAGGTCGAAGGACTTGCCGGCGAGCGCGGCGAACACCAGCGCCGGCACGAAGACGTCCATGTTGAGCTGGTTGGCCAGCGCCATGTCCGGCTTGTGGCGACGGCCGTAGAACCAGCCCGCCAGGACGATGGCGAAGAGCGGGAAGATGATCGAGACGATCCTGAGCAGCACAATATAGTATAGGCCTACCCCCCGACCCCCTTCCCCGGGAAGGGGGTGACGGTGGCTCGCTGCGCTCGCAGATGGTTGGCTGCCCCGCCTTGGGGCGGCCCGGCGGCGGGGCGCGCGCCGATTGAATTCACAATACGTATCTGGCCAAGTCCTCGCTCTGCGCCAGGTCCTGCAGGCGCGCATCGACGTAGGCGGCATCGACGGTCAGCGCCGACTTGCCGTGGCTGCCGGCGTCGAAGGCAACCTCCTCGAGCAGCTTCTCCATCACCGTATACAGCCGCCGCGCGCCGATGTTCTCGGTCTTTTCGTTCACGGCGAAGGCGATCTCGGCGAGGCGGCGGATGCCGTCGGCCTTGAACCCGAGGGTGACCCCTTCGGTGGCGAGCAGCGCTTCGTACTGCCGCGTCAGGCAGGCATCCGTGCTGACAAGAATCTGCTCGAAATCCCCGACCGAGAGCGAGTCCAGCTCAACGCGGATGGGAAAGCGCCCCTGCAGTTCCGGAATCAGGTCGGAAGGTTTGGAGAAATGGAAGGCGCCGCTGCCGATGAACAGGATGTGGTCGGTCTTCACCATGCCGTACTTGGTCGCGATGGTGGTGCCCTCGACCAGCGGCAGCAGGTCGCGCTGCACGCCCTGGCGCGAAACGTCGGCGCCGTGCATCTCCGAGCGCGAGGCGATCTTGTCGATCTCGTCGAGGAAAACGATGCCGTTCTGCTCGACCGCGCGCACGGCGGCGAGCTTGATCTCGTCGTCGTTCACCAGGCGCGCGGCCTCCTCGTCGGCGATGGCCTTGAGCGCCTCCCGGATGTTCATCTTCCGCGTCCTGCGCTTCGCGCCGCCGAGGTTCTGGAACATGCCCTGGATCTGCGAGGTCAGCTCCTCCATGCCGGGCGGGGCGAGGATCTCCATCTGCGCGCTGGGCGCCGCCACCTCGATCTCGATCTCGCGCGCGTCGAGCCCGCCCTCTCGCAGCTTCTTGCGGAACTTCTGCCGCGTGGCGGATTCCTCCGCCGTCTCGGCCTCGCCGTGGAAGCCGGCGCTGCGCGCCGGCGGCAGCAGCACGTCGAGGATGCGGTCCTCCGCGGCGTCCATGGCGCGGTCGCGCACGGCGCGCATGGCCGCCTCGCGGCCGTCCTTGATGGCGATCTCGACGAGGTCGCGCACGATGGTGTCGACGTCACGGCCGACGTAGCCGACCTCGGTGAACTTGGTCGCCTCGATCTTGATGAAGGGCGCATTGGCCAGGCGCGCCAGGCGGCGCGCGATCTCGGTCTTGCCGACGCCGGTCGGGCCGATCATGAGGATGTTCTTCGGCGTGATCTCCGAGCGCAGCGGCTCGTCCACCTGGGCGCGCCGCCAGCGGTTGCGCAGGGCGATAGCCACCGCGCGCTTGGCGCGCCCTTGCCCAACGATATTTTTATCAAGCTCGTGGACAATCTCATGCGGCGTCATCGTGGACATAACACTGCCTTCCCCCTGCCCCCCTTCCCCAGGAAGGGGGTAACGGTCGTTCGCGGGCTGCGCCCGCTCCATGTAGTCACTCGATCACCTCGATGACGTGATTCTGGTTCGAGTAGATGCACAGGTCGCCGGCGACGGTGAGGGATTTTTTGACGATATCCTCGGGCGAAAGCGCGGTGTTCTCCAGCAGCGCGCGCGCCGCCGCCTGGGCGTAGGGGCCGCCGCTGCCGATGGCGACGATGCCATGCTCCGGCTCGAGCACGTCGCCGTTGCCGGTGATGATGAGCGAACTCTGCCGGTCGGCCACCGCCAGCATGGCCTCGAGCCGGCGCAGGATGCGGTCGGTGCGCCAGTCCTTGGCCAGCTCGACGGCGCTCCTCAAGAGGTTGCCCTGGTGCTTCTCCAGCTTGGCCTCGAAGCGTTCGAAGAGCGTGAAGGCGTCGGCCGTGCCGCCGGCAAAGCCGGCGAGGATCTTGTCCTGGTAGAGGCGGCGCACCTTGCGCGCGCTGGCCTTGACGACGATGTTGCCGAGCGTCACCTGGCCGTCGCCGCCGAGGGCGACTGTGCTGCCTCTGCGCACGGAGAGGATGGTCGTGCCGTGATATTGCTCCATGGGGTTACCGCCGGAAAATGGTCAAACCGAAAATCAGAACTTGCGCCGCTCGACGTGCGCCACCTGGTTGATGCCGAGCACGACGAAGAGGGCGTAGATCAGTTCATTGGGATTGCGGATCGTCACGCTGCAGCCGGTGATCTGCAGGTTGGCCAGTGTGTTGAGGAAAAGGCCGGCGCTGACGAAATCCATCCGTTTGAGCGCGCTGCAATCGATGGACACCTGCTCTCGACCGCCGGCGAAGTCCACCAGTTGGCGGAAGGCGTCCGAGCCCGCGCTGTACATCTCGCCGGAGAGCGGAAAGACATTCGGCTCGGCCGGTGTCGCGGCCGGCGCCGCGGCCGCCATCGGCTTCTTCGGCGGCGGGCGGTTTTCCCAGGATGGCGGCGACACCTCGAAGGTGATGGCGTAGTTCACCGCCCACTCCTCGAAGGGCTCCTGCAGGGCCATGTGCTGGAAAAGTTCGAGCAGCAGCATCCAGAGGGTTTCGTCCTCGCGCCTGCCGACTTCGATGCGGCTCTTCAGCAGATCGGCCAGCTTGTCGGCGCCGCTCATGACCAGCTCGCATTTGGCCTTGCGCGCCGCCTTCATGGTCTTCAGCAGCAGCGCGGCGCCGAGCACGTCGACGCTCTGCAGCTTGCCGAACTCGACGCGCGCCACCGGGTTGGCCGAGATGATCTTCTCCAGCTGCCTGATGGTCTTGTCGGCGCCCTCGCCCAGCGTGCCGGCGAAGGCGACGAAGGCGGTGCCGCCGGTGGTCAGCGCCGGCCCGAGCGACTGTTTGGCCGGCTCGACCCATGTCGGAGGCGATTTTTCGTATTTCACCGAGTACTCGAGGGCGCGCTTGTCGAACAGTTCGCGCTTGCCCATGGCCTGGTAGAGATCGAACAGCATGGCCCAGACCTGGTCGGCGGCCGTCCCCAGTCCGCTGCTGGGGGCGGCGCCCTCGAGGGACGCCAGCGCGGCCTCGTCCTGTCCGTTGGCGAAGAGGATCGCCGCCTCTTCCACCACGGGATGCATGCTGGCCGTGCTTTCGCGAATCTCGAAATGCCCGGGAAGGTCCTCCTCGTGCACCTCGATCGCGCCCGGCGCGGTGAAGTCGAGCGACCCCAGCTCCTCCTTCGGCGCCGCGGGCGGGGCGGGCTCCGCCGCTGCCGACGGACGCGACGGCGCCGGCGCCTGGGGCGCCTTCTGTGCCGCCGGCTTGGCCGGCTCGGGCTGGGGCTTCTTGCCGAAGAGTGAAAAAACCACGGTTATCCGTCAGGGAAATCGAAATGCCGGCCCGGTGGAGCGAATCGCGCGCCGGAAATCGCTTGTAGCATATCGGCCCGGATGGCGCAACGCTTGAGCGATTGCGTCCGCCATTTCCCGGCTTTTCGTCAGGTCAGAGGGGCGGCAGGGCGCCGAAGTAACATCATCAGTCCTGCGGACAGGGCAAGGGTCAAGGCCAGGATCGGGCCGAATGGCTGGTCGATGACCAAGGCAAGCAAGAAGGCGGCGGCATAGCCTGCGGCTCCCATCAGCGCCGAGAGCGCCAACGCACGGCGCCAGCCGTTTACCGAGTCGCAGACGATCCAGGCAGGGATAAATATCAGGGCGAAAGCCGCCGCAACGCCGATGCTCATGGTGGCCAGAGCAAGTGCGCCGGCGGTCAGCAGATCGAAGCCGAAATGGAAACGCCCCTCCAGCCTGCCCGTCGCAAGCAGGTGCCCGGGCAAAAAACGCGCGACGAGCAAAGTCCGTGAAAGACGCGCCAGCCACGCCAGCGCCAGCGGCAGCGCGACCCAGGCAGTCATGAGGTGCGCCTGCCCGGAGAAATACAGCTGGCCGTCGAAGAGGGCGCGCGCCAGCCGCTCGGCCAGCGGCAAGTTTGCCACCAGCAGGACCGCCGCCCCCCAGCCGCCGAGATAGAGCAGGGCATAAATCGCGTTGCCGACGCGCATCGAATGGTGCTTGATCAACGCCGCAAGCGCGGCCGCCGCCAATCCTCCGAGCACCGGCGGTGCTGCGAGCGCCATGGCAACAAGGGCTCCGGCTGCGGCCACCTGGGTAAACGCCAGCGCCGCCAGCCATTCGTCCCGCAGTCGCAAATAACAGCCCAGCACCGGCAGCAGCAAGGCGTAGGCGAGGCCGATGAGAAAGGGCTTGAGGAACAGCGACCCGGACAGAAGCGCTTCGTTCATCCGGACACCTGTTTCTCGCCCACCCGCACGATCCGGTCGCATACCGATTCCAGGAAATCGCGCTCGTGGCTGATCAGCGCAATGGCGGTGTTTGGCGCGCGCCCGCGGATCGCCTTTCTCAGTTCGGTCATGCCGACCGGATCCATGTTGTTGGTCGGTTCGTCAAGGAGCACGGCATCGGCCGGCGACATCAGCGTCGCCCAATGATGGAGGAACTGGCGCTGGCCGCCGGAGAGCGCGTCGAGGCGCCGGTCCAGCGCCGGCGTCAGCCATTCCGGCAGGCCGGCGCAGG
>VGHJ01000068.1 GCA_016868295.1 Betaproteobacteria bacterium
TCAGCGCCAGCCAGCCGGCCACGGCCAGCCAGCGCATCAGCAGCAGGCGCTTGAGCGGATCGACGCCCGCGACGGGCGGATTGGCGGTGGAATGCATGGGCGGAGTGTCCGCGGCGATTCTAGCCGAAGCGACCCTGCTGCCGTGCGGCAATTTGCCGCAGCCTGGCCGCTGCAGGCGAGGCGGTCGACCTGGCGTAGAATGCATCCGATCATTTCAGGAGGCAATCTCAATGCGCAAGACGACGACACTGGCAGTTTCCCTCATGCTCTTCGGCGCGACGGCGCTGGCGGACGTGACCGTCAAGGATTCCTGGGTGCGCGGCACCACGCCGGCGCAGAAGGCGACCGGCGCCTTCTTCGAGATCACCAGCAGCGAGGCCGGCGCGCTCCTGTCGGCGAGCAGCCCGGTGGCGGGCGTGGTGGAGATCCACCACACCATGAAGATGGAGGACGGCGTGATGAAGATGCGCGCCATCCCGAAGCTCGACCTGCCGGCCGGCAAGGGCGTCAAGCTGCAGCCGGGCGGCAACCACGTCATGCTGATGGAGCTCAAGCAGCAGATGAAGAAGGGCGACGTCGTGCCCATCACCCTGAAGATCGAAGGCAAGGACAAGAAGGTGCAGACTGTCGAGATCAAGGCTGAGGTGCGCGATCTCGCGGCGCCGGCCACCATGGACCACGGCCACAAGCACTGAGTTTTCATCGCTTGAACCCGACGGCGCTGTTTTCGTTTCTGCGGCGATATGTCGCACGGCCGTCGCGCCGCGCTTGGCTATGCTTGCACCCTTTCACGGGGTCAGGCATGCGCGGGCGGATTTTTTGTCTTATAGCTTTGGCGGCCTTGATGCCGGCGATGGCCAAGGCGCAGGCGCACGCCCAGCACGCGGCGCGCACGGCGGAGCGGCCGGCGCTGGCGGTGGGCGCCGCGCTCGATGCCGGGGGTCGCATCTGGCTGGCGCGGGTGGAGAACCGCCTGCTCCAGGTGTCGCACTCGCGCGACGGCGGCAGCAGGACCTTCTCCGCGCCGGTCTCTGTCACGCCGCAGCCGGAAGCCGTCACTGTGGAAGCCGAGAACCGGCCGAAGCTGGTCGTGGACGCCGACGGCACCGTGCATGTGACGTGGACGCAGAACCTCGGCCAGCCGATGACGGGCCACATCCGTTACGCCCGCTCGACCGACGGCGGCAGGACCTTCTCGACGCCCGTCATCCTCAACGACGACCGCCAGGTCATCAGCCACCGCTTCGACGCCCTCGCCAGCGACGGGCGGGGCCGCGTCGCCGTGGTCTGGCTCGATGCGCGCAGCCGCGGCGAGCGGACAGGCAAAAAGTCGCCGCAGACGGATGTCGGCGTCTATGCCGCGCTGTCGCAGGATGGCGGCGCCAGTTTCGCGCCCAACCGCAGGGTGGCCCAGCACAGCTGCCAGTGCTGCCGCACGGGCCTGGCGTGGACGCGCGACGGCCCGGTCGCCTTCTGGCGCCATGTCTTCGGCCGCAACATCCGCGACTTCGCCATCGCCCGGCTCGACGGCGGCCCTGTCCTGCGCGCGACCGACGACGAATGGGAAATCGACGGCTGCCCGCACCACGGCGGCGGCATCGCCGAGGACGACCGCGGCAATCTGCACATCGTCTGGTTCACCGACGGCGCGCGGCGCAAGGGCATTTATTACCGCCGTGTCGCAGCGGCTGACTTTTCCCGCGCTGACGCGCCGCTCGACATGAGCGTACCGATGGCGCTCGGCGATGCCGCGCGCCAGGCCGGTCATCCCGCCGTGGCGGCAGCGGGCAGCCGCGTGCTGCTCGCCTGGCGCGAGTTCGACGGCCGGCGCTTTTCCGCCTGGGCTATGCTCTCGCAGGATGCCGGCGCCAGCTGGGGCGCGCCGCAGAAGCTCGCCGAGGCGGCGCAGCAGGCCGACTATGCGCTGCCGCTGGTCGACGCGAAGCAGGCGCGAGTGGTGTGGAATGCCGCCGAAGAGGGCCTGCGCGTACTGCCGGTGGCGGAGGCGAAGCCGTGATGCGCGCCTGGCTGTTGGCGTTCGCCCTACTTGGTGCGACGCCGGCCGACGCCGGCAAGCTGCAGCCCTTCACCGGCGACAGCCTTCCCGCCATCCAGAAGCAATTCGCCGGACGGCCCTTCATCCTGACCCTGTGGTCGCTGACCTGCCACCACTGCGTCAAGGAACTGCAGACCCTGGGCCGGCTCGCCCGCCACGACCGCGCGCTACCGCTGGTGATCGTGTCCACCGACAGCCCTGCCGAGGCGCGCGAGATCCGGGCGGCGCTGCAGCGCTTCGGCCTCGATCACGTCGACACCTGGGTGTTCGCCGACGCCGTGCCGGAGCGCCTGCGCTACTCAATCGACCCGGCCTGGCGCGGCGAGTTGCCGAGGAGCTACCTGTTCGACGCCGCGCACGGGCGCGAGGCGCATTCCGGATTGCTGGGCGAGGCACGGCTCAAGGACTGGCTGAAGCGCCAAAGGGCGGGGAAATGAATTCTTTTCAAGGAGCATACAAGATGAACCGAAAACCGATCGTGCTGGCGGCGCTCGTCGCGCTGGGCGCGCCTGCCGCCGGCGCCGCGGAGGGCGAGCAGTCCCTGCCGGAAATGACCGTGAGCGGCGCGAAACCCGCCTTCGCGCCGTCCCTGCCGGCCGTCGCCGAGGGTGTCACCGCGGAGCGCCTTGCCGAACAGAACGTGATCAACGTCGAGGACGGCCTGCGCTACCTGCCCAGCCTGCTCGTGCGCAAGCGCTTCATCGGCGACCGCAATGGCACCATCGCCTCGCGCAGCTCGGGCTCCCAGCAGGGCGCCCGCTCGCTCGTCTATGTGGACGGGATGCTGATTTCCAATTTGCTCGGCAACAGCTTCGGCAACACGCCGCGCTGGGGCATGGTGGCGCCGGAGGAGATCGAGCGCATGGACGTTGCCTATGGGCCCTATTCGGCGCTGTACCCGGGCAACGCCATGGGCGCGACGGTGCTGATGACGACGCGTGCGCCCGACGCCCTCGAAGGCAGCGCCCGCGCGCAGGCGTTCCGCCAGCACTACGACTACTACCGCACCGAGGAGGTCTTTTCCGGCCACCAGGAAACCGCCACGCTCGGCAGCCGCTACGGCGCCTTCTCGTGGTTCGTCTCGGCCAGCCACATCCGGAACCGCAGCCATCCCCAGGGCTGGGCGACGGCCACGCGCTCGACCACCCCGGCCGGCGGCGGCGACACGGTGGTGACCGGCTACGACACGGACACCGATCCATCGGGCCGGCAGCGCGTCGTCTTCGGCGCCACCAGCATCGACGATTCGCGCCAGGACAACTTCAAGATCAAGTTCGGCTACGACGTGACATCGTGGCTGAAGCTGACCTATCTGTTCGGCCACTGGCGCAGCGATTCCGAGGTGTCCGTGGCCAGCTATCTGCGCAACGCCGCGGGCGGCACCGTGTATTCCGGCAACGTGAACATCGGCGGCTTCCGCTATACCATCAGCGGCGCCGCCATGCGGCCGAGCCTGCGCGACGAGACGCACAATATGCACGGGCTGTCGCTGCGCACGAACACCCGCGGCGAGTGGGATTTCGAGGCGGCGCTGACGCACTATGACTTCGCCGCCGACGCGACGCGCCAGCCTTCGACGGCGCTGCCCGCCGCGGCCGCCGGCGGCGCCGGCACCGTCTCCTACGGCGACGGCACCGGCTGGCGCACCGCCGACGCCAGGGCGGTCTGGCGCCCGTCCGGCAGCGGGCACGAGCTGACCTTCGGCGCCCATTACGACCGCTACCTCCTGAGCACCCTGACGCTGAACGCGACCAACTGGATCGCCGCCACGACGACGACGCGCAGCAGCTTCTTCGGCGGCAAGAGCGCGACGACCGCGCTCTACGTGCAGGATGCCTGGAAATTCCTGCCGTCCTGGACGCTGACCGCCGGGCTGCGCCACGAGCGCTGGAAAGCCTTCGACGGGGCGCTGGCCAGCGCGACGACCTGGCTGACCTACGCGCGGCGCAGCGAATCCTTCCTGTCGCCGAAGCTTTCCCTCAGCCACGACCTCGACGCGCGCTGGCGCCTGCGCGCCTCGCTCGGTCGCGCCTTCCGCATGCCGACGGTGAGCGAGATGTTCCAGGGCTCGATTTCCGCCGGCAGCATCGTGAACAACGATCCCAACCTGCGCGCCGAGCGCGCCACCTCGGGAGAATTGACCGCCGAGCGCGCCCTCGACAACGGCCTGCTGCGCCTGACGCTGTTCCGCGACGTCGTGCGCGATGCCCTCTACTCGCAGACTAACGTCACGGTGTTCCCCACCGTCACCAACATCCAGAACATCGACAAGGTCCGCACCGACGGCATCGAGATCGCCTACAACGCCGAGAACGTCCTGGTTCGCGGCCTCGACGTTTCGGGCGGCCTGACTTATGCCGACGCAGAAATCCTGAAGAACGACAAATTCCCGGCCAGCGTCGGCGAGCGCATGCCGCGCATTCCGGACTGGCGCCTGAACGCCAGCGCCACCTGGCGGCAGAGCGAGAAACTGTCTTGGACGCTCGGACTGCGCCACAGCGGCCGTCAGCACAACACGCTCGACGGGACCGACATCAACCCCGACACCTATGGTGGCACCAGCCGCTATACCTTGTGGGACGCCCGGGTGAACTGGAAGCTGGACAAGCATGTCCGCCTGGCCGTCGGCGTGGACAACCTGACCGACCGGCGCGCGTTCGTCTTCCACCCCTATCCGGCCAGAACCTGGCTGCTGGAACTGCGTGGCACGCTCTGAGGCATTTGGCGCGGAGCGCCTCGCCGGACTGGCCATGGTGGTTCTGCTGCATGGCGCGGCGCTGGTTGGCCTGTGGGGCCATCGCATCCCGGTGATGTCGGACGAAGTGGCGACGCTGTTCGTCGAGACCGTCACGCTGCAGCCGCCGCCCGCGCCGAAGGAGGCACCCAGGCCGCGGCGCATGGAGAAGCCGCGCCTGGCGGAGCGGCCGCAGCCTCAGCAACTGGTGGCGCAAGCGCCCGTGCAGTCGCCGGCCGAGCCCGTGGCGCCGACGCCTCCGCCGGTGCCGGTCGTCGAGGCGCCGCCACGGCCGGCCGGGCCGGTGACGCTCGGTGCCGAGCTGTCCGTCTCCTGTCCGGAGCGGCAGGCGCCGGCCTATCCGCCGCAGTCGCGCCGCCTGGGCGAGGAAGGCAAAGTGGTGCTGCGCGTCGAGCTCGACGAGCAAGGCGCGGTGAGCTCCGCCCGGGTCGCCACGCCGAGCGGCTTCGCGCGCCTCGACGAGGCGGCGCTGGCGGCGGTGCGGCGCTGGCGCTGCACGCCGGCGCAGCGCGACGGCCGGCCGGTGCGCGCAGTGGCCATGCAGCCTTTCAAGTTCGAGCTGCGTTGAGGATCGCCGTCCTACGGAGACTGACTTTTTCTGATTGAGGGATTCGCCATGAATGAAAGCCTCGGCTTTGCCCATTTCCTCTCGCAGTCCGATGCCGTCGGTCGCATCGTGCTGGCCCTGCTGCTCGCGCTCTCCGTGGCGAGCTGGTATCTGATCCTGACCAAGGGCCTGGCGAACCTGTTCGCCGGACGGCGCGCCGCGGCCTTCCTGCGTCAGTTCTGGAATGCCGCCTCGCTCGAGGAGGTGCGGGCGATGCTGCGACAGCCGGCCGACAACGCCTTCGCCGGCCTGGCGCGCGAGGCGTTGGCGACGGATGAGCGTGGCGAACAGGGCCTGCAGCGCCTGGCCGCCGCCGGCGGCCAGGGCGAGTTCCTCACGCGCGTGCTGAGAAACGGCATCGACCAGGAGGCGGCGCGCGTCGAGCACGGCCTGACGCTGATGGCTTCGGCCGGATCGGCGGCGCCCTACGTCGGCCTGTTCGGCACGGTGTGGGGCATCTACCACGCGCTGGTGCAGATCGGCATGAGCGGGCAGGGCACGCTGGACAAGGTGGCCGGCCCCGTCGGCGAGGCGCTGATCATGACGGCGCTCGGCCTCGCCGTGGCGATCCCGGCCGTGCTCGCCTACAACGCCTTCAGCCGGCGCAACCGCATCTGGCTGGCGCGGCTGGACGCCTTCGCCCACGACCTCTATGCGCTGATGACCGTCGGCGCCAAGAGCAACAGTTCGGCCGGCACGGTGCGCCCGCTGCGGCGCGCTGAAGGAGGGGCGTGATGGCGATCGGCAGCTTCAACGAGGCGACCCGCCAGGGACCGATGGCGGAGATCAACGTGGTGCCGCTGGTGGACGTCATGCTGGTGCTGCTGGTGATCTTCATCGTCACGGCGCCGCTGCTCACCCACTCGGTGAAGATCGACCTGCCGAAGGCCTCGAGCAGCCCCAACATCACGCGGCCCGAGCACGTCCAGCTCGGCATCCGCGAGGACGGCGGCCTGCACTGGAACGGCGCGGCGGTGTCTCTGGGCGAGCTCGAATCGCACTTCGCCGCGGCGGCGATGCAGGAGCCGCAGCCCGAGCTGCACATTCGCGCCGACCGGATGGTGCCCTACGAGCGCGTGGCGCAGGTGATGAGCAAGGCGGCGCGCGCCGGACTGGTGCGCATCGGCTTCGTCACCGATCCGTCTCAGCGCTAGGTCTTGGCGGAAGTCCGGCGGTTCTCGACGAGCGAATACACCGCCGGCACCACCACCAGCGTCAATAACGTCGAGGAGACCATGCCGCCGATGACGGCGATCGACAGCGGCTGGTTGGTTTCGCTGCCCGCGCCCAAGCCGAGCGCCGCCGGGAAGA
>VGHJ01000069.1 GCA_016868295.1 Betaproteobacteria bacterium
ACAGCTCGTGCAAGCTGGCGCCGTCGAGCTGAGGGCCCGGCATGACCAGCTTGGCGCCGGTGAGCGCGCAGGCGTAGGGCAGGCCCCAGGCATTGACGTGAAACAGCGGCACCACCGGCAGCACGGTGTCGCGCGCCGAGAGGTCGAGCCCATCGGGCAACGACGAGCCGTAGGCGTGCAGAACGGTCGAGCGGTGCGAGTAGAGCGCGCCCTTCGGGTTGCCCGTGGTGCCCGAGGTGTAGCACAACGAGGAGGCGGTGAGCTCGTCGAATTCCGGCCACTCGTAGTCGTCGGAATGGGCGTTGACCAGTTCCTCGTAGCAGAGCAGGTCCAGCTTCGACTGCGGCATGTGCGCGCGGTCGGTCATCGCCACCCAGGCGCGCACCCCCTTGCAGTGCGGCGCGACGCCCTCGACCAGCGGCAGGAAGGTCAGATCGAAGAAGACCAGGCCGTCCTCGGCGTGGTTGACGATGTAGGCGATCTGCTCCGGGAAGAGGCGCGGGTTGATCGTGTTGAGGATGGCGCCGATGCCGGAGACGCCGTAGTAGAGCTCGAAGTGGCGGTGGTTGTTCCAGGCCAGCGTCGCCACGCGGTCGGCCGGCTTCACGCCGACGGAAACCAGCGCGCGCGCCAGCTGCCGCGCGCGGCGGTGCGCGTCGCGGTAGGTGTAGCGGTGCAGGCCGCCGGCGGTTTCGCGCGAGACGATCTCGGTGTCGCCGTGGTTGCGGTCCGCGTGGCGGATCAGCGACGAAATCATCAGGGGCATGTTCTGCATCAGGCCTTGCATGCTTTTCTCCCGTGGGATGCGATCTTGGCGCTGCAAGATAGCATGTCGCCCGACCGGGGTTCAATCACGGTCGGCGCTTGCCGGGGCTAGCTGCGGTAGCGATGCACCAGGGCGGTGACCACGCCCCAGACGTCCGGCGCCGCATCGTCGCCGCAGCAGGGCGAAGGGCGGCAGGGATTCTCCGGCAGCAGGCGGAGCCGGCCGTTGCGCAGTTGCGCCCGTTTCAGATCCATCCCCCCCTCCAGCCAGGCGACGACGAGGTCGCCGTCGGCGGGCGCGGCGGCGCGGTCGACGACCAGCAGGTCGACGTCGTGCATGCCGGCGCCGACCATCGACTCGCCGCGCACGCGCACGAAGAAAGTCGACTCGCGGTGCGTGACGAGATGGTTGTTGAGGTCGATGCCTGCCGCCGCGGCGACGTCGTTCATGCGTACTTCCTGAAGCTGCCCGTGACCACGCCGAAGATCTCCAGCTGGCCCTGCGGCCGGATCGGGCCGTAGGCGGGATTGCCGGCGCGCAGGAAGATGCCGCGCTTGTCGCGGTCGAGGTATTTGAGCGTGAACTCGTTGTCGACGATGGCGACGACGATGTCGCCGTGGCGGGCGTTCCGCCCCTTGTCCACGATGACGAAGTCGCCCGGCTGCAGGCCGGCCTCGATCATCGAATCGCCCTTCACGGTGAGCAGAAGGGTGCGGCTCGGCGCCTCGATGAGGAACTCGTCGATGGTGAGCATTTCGGCCTGGGCGTCGTTGGCGGCGGCGGGCAGGCCGGCACGCACCGAATCCGCCACCGGCCGCTCGAAGAAACGCGGGCCGGGGGCGAGGCGCCGGTCGGGCGTGGCCTGGAGGAAGCCGGCCAGCTTGAACCGCCCGGCGACGGCATGCGCCGAGGCCACGGAGCGCAGGCCGAGCAGGCGCGCCATGTGCGAGAAGGAGGGCAGGCTGCGGTAGGCGGCGAAGTAGTCCTGCAGCCGGCCGAGGTAGTCGTGGTCCTGCGAGAGGGGCGGCATCGTCGTTCTCCTCCGAATGTTCGTTCGCAGGATAACGAATGAACGTTCGTTTGTAAAGGGGCGGTCAGGGACGGGTGCATTGCTAGAATGCGCAACATGTTTCGGCATTTCGGATCGTTGGCCGTTATGGCCCTCGCTGTCGTGCTCTCCGCCTGCAGCCTCGACGCGCGCCAGCCCGGCGCGCTCGACTGCTACAAGGCCGAGGATGCGGCGGCCTGTTTCATCGCGGCGGCGAAAGGGCGGCTGAAGCTGGCGCCGGACGCCAATGCGCGCGCCGAGGCCCTCATCGAGCTGCTCTACACGCTGGCCGGTGCCGAGGCGAGCGACGACGCCCTGCTGAAGCAGGCGCTCGACCTGAGCTCGGACGGGGGCGTGCGCCCGGTGCGGCAGATGGACCTGCTCTACGCCATCGACCTCTACGGCAGCGCCGGCGAATCGCTGCCGCCGCGCACCTTCTTCACGGCGCTCGGCCGCTTCATCCAGCTCGACAGGGAGCTGAAGGGCCTGGCGCGCGTCGAGCTCTACCTCAACGCCTGCGGCATCATCGGCTGGGCGGCGGATTTCCGCGAGCGCTGGCTGGTTTTCGCCCAGAGCGTGTGCACGCCCGACAGGCTGCAGGCGATCGAGACGGATTCCGGCGCCGGCGGCGCGCTGCTGCAGGCCATGATGCCGGTGGCGATGACTTTCGGCGAGAATCCGACCGGCTTCGCCGAGAGTGCAAGGCGCGGCCTGGCCTGGCTGGCCGAGGCGGAAAATGCGGCGGCGAAGTCGAAGGACAAGGAGGAGCGCGAGTTCGTCGTCTTCCTCGGCGTGCTGATGCACACCTTCAACGCGCTCTGCCTCGATGTCTTCGACCGGCCCGAGGCGGCCGACGGCGAGGCCGAGCTGGCATTGAAGACCCTGCGCCGTTTCGAGAGGCGCGCCGGCCTCGTCGCCGCCACGCTGCCGCTGCGGCGCCAGGTGGTCGAGATCCTTTTCAAGCTGGAGCGGGAGGACGAGGCGAAGAAGCTGCTGCGCGAGATGCTGGCGAAGGTCGACGCCGACCCGAACGCGAAGAAGATTCCCGCCGCCGAGCAGGTCGCCATACTGACGTTGGCCGCCCGCCTTGCCCACGAGGAGGCGACCGCCGCACGCGAGGGTGGCGAGTGCCGGCCGGAAGGAACGATCTCGATCTGAGGAGACCCATGGAAAAAATCTGGCTCGACAGCTATTCCCCCGGCGTGCCGCACGAGATCGCCGTCGACGACCTCGGTTCCATCGGCGAGCGTTTCGAGCGGAGCGTGCGCGAGTATGGCGAGCGCACCGCCTTCGTCAGCGGCGCGGCCGGCGTCGGCCTCAGCTACCGCGCGGTCGACGCCCTCTCGCTGAAGGTGGCGGCCTGGCTGCAGTCGGCGGCCGGACTGGCGCCGGGCAGCCGCGTCGCGATCATGCTGCCGAACCTGCTGCAGTTCCCCGTCTGCCTGCTCGGTGCGCTGCGCGCCGGCTGCACGGTGGTGAACGTCAACCCGCTGTACACGCCGCGCGAGCTGGCGCACCAGCTCGCCGACTCGGGTGCCGAGGCCATCTTCATCCTCGAGAACATGGCCCACGTGCTGGAGAAGGCCATCGGCGGCACGGCGGTGAAGCACGTCGTCGTCACCGGCGTCGGCGACCTGCTCGGCTTCCCGAAGCGGCAGCTCGCCCATTTCGTCGTGCGGCGCTTGAAGAAGATGGTTCCGCCGTATTCGCTTCCGGGTGCCGTGTCCTTCGACGCCATGCTGGCGCAGGGCGCTGCGGCGCGCTTCGCGCCGGTGCAGGTGGCAGCCGACGACCTTGCCTTCCTGCAGTACACCGGCGGCACCACCGGCGTTTCGAAGGGTGCCATGCTCACCCACCGCAACCTGCTCGCCAACGCGCGCCAGGCGGAGGTGTGGAGCGACCCCTTCCTCGACCAGAAGGAGGTGAACATCCTCGTCACGGCGATCCCGCTCTACCACATCTTCGCCCTCGGCTCGGCCGTCAGCCACATCGCGCGCGGCGGGGTGAACGTGCTGGTCTCCGACCCGCGCAACACCGCCGCCTTCGTCAAGGTGCTGGCGAAATACCGCTTCGTCTCTCTGCCCGCCGTGAACACCCTCTTCAACAGCCTGGTGCACCATCCCGAATTCGCCAAGGTGGATTTCAGCCGGCTGAAGTTCGCCATCGGCGGCGGCGCCGCGGTGCAGCGCGCCGTGGCCGAGCGCTGGCAGGCGATCACCGGAGTGCCGCTGTGCGAGGGCTACGGCCTCACCGAATGCTCGCCGACGGTCACCTGCAACCCGCTGCACCTGACGGCCTACACCGGCTCCATCGGCCTGCCCATGCCGTCCACCGACGTCTCCATCCGCGACGAGAACGGCGCCGAGGTGCCGCCCGGCGAGGCGGGCGAGCTGTGTGTGCGCGGACCGCAGGTGATGAAGGGCTACTGGAACCGGCCCGAGGAGACCGCCCGCGTCATGACGCCGGACGGGTTTCTGCGCACCGGCGACGTCGCCACCATGGACACGGCAGGATTCATCCGCATCGTTGACCGCAAGAAGGACCTGATCCTCGTCTCAGGCTTCAATGTGTATCCGAACGAGGTGGAACAGGTGGTGGCCCTGCACCCGCAGGTGCTCGAGGCGGCGGCGGTCGGCGTGCCGGACGACGCCACCGGCGAGGCGGTCAAGCTCTACGTCGTGAAGAAGGACCCTGCGCTCACGGCCGCGGCGCTGATCGCCCACTGCCGCGAATCCCTCACCGCCTACAAGGTGCCGAAGCTGATCGAATTCCTCGACGAATTGCCGAAGAGCAACGTCGGCAAGGTGCTGCGGCGCGAACTGCGCGAGCGCGGCAAATGAAACCTCCCCTCTCCCGCGTGGGGGAGAGGGGCCGGGGGAGAGGGTTTCTCCCAATAACAGGAAGGAATCCATGAGCGAACCGCTAACCCTCTACATCGACAGCAACCGCTTCAGCCCCTATGCCATGTGGGCCTACGTCGCGCTCAAGGAGAAGCGGCTGCCCTTCGCGCTGAGGCCGATCGACCTGGCCGCGAAGCAACATCACGAAAGCGGCTACGAGTACCTCTCCCTCACCGGCAAGGTGCCGACGCTGCTGCACGGCGATTTCGCCCTGGCCGAGTCCTCGGCCATTATTGAATACCTCGAGGACGTCTTTCCTGTCCCGCCCGTGCTGCCGTCCGATCCGAAACAGCGTGCCCGTGCACGCCAGCTGCAAGCCTGGCTGCGCAGCGACCTGATGGCCCTGCGCGAGGAGCGGCCCACCACCGTCATCTTCAAGGCGCCTATCGACAAGCCGCTCAGCGAGGCCGGCCGCGCCGCCGCCGACAAGCTCATCCGCGTCGCCACCAGCCTCGTCGCAGAGGGCGCCGAGTACCTCTTCGGTGCCTGGTGCATTGCCGACACTGAACTGGCGCTGACTCTCAACCGCCTCGTCGCCAACGGTGACCCGGTGCCGGCGAACCTGAAGCGCTACGTCGCGGCGCAATGGGTGCGGCCGTCTGTGCAGGCATGGCTGCGAAGGGAAGACTGAGCGGGAAAAAGTCAGCCCCCACAACACGGCGCTTCCCGAGCCCGGGCGCTGGCCAGCCCTCTCCCGCCAGCGGGAGAGGTGGTAGTCAGCACGGCACGGTGGGCGGTCAGGCGGCGCTGGCCTTCGCCGCCGCCAGCATCCCGGCGCGGCTCTCCGGCGTTTCCAGGCTGATCCTTCCGAGCTTGCCGCTGCGGTAGTCGGTGAGCAGGATCATCGCGGCTTTTTCCAGGTCGAGTTCGCCGGCGTGTCGGCCTTTCGTGATGCAGCCGCGCTTCTTCGCGATGGCTTCGACGATGCCGACGCCGTCCAGGCCTTCGAGGGCGAGGCCGTAGCGCGCCACGAGCAGGGCGGGGTAGCGGCGCAGCAGCAGCCCGGCGAGGAAGATGCCCACTTCGGAATCGATGACGGCGTTGCGGCCGATGGCGTGGCTGGCGGCGAGCATGAAGCCGTCGCTGTCGTGCGCGATCTTCGGCCACATCAGGCCCGGCGTGTCGGTGACGGTCATCGCCGTGCCGAGGTCGGCGCGCTGCTGCTGCTGGGTGACGGCCGGCTCGTCGCCGACGGCGGCGACGCGGCGCTTGAGCAGCGCGTTCATCAGCGTCGACTTGCCGACGTTGGGGATGCCCATGATGAGCATGCGCAGCGGCTTGAATTCGTCCTTGCGGTGCGGCGCCAGCGCCTTGCACAGGGCCGGCACGCGCGCGACCTCGGCCGGCTGCTTGCAGGAGATCGCCACCGCCTTGACGCCGGGCTGGCGGTCGTAGAAATCCAGCCAGGCCTTCGTCGCCGCCGGGTCGGCGAGGTCGGCCTTGTTGAGCAGCTTCAGGCACGGCCGCTGGCGGTGCAGGCGCAGCTCGCGGATCATCGGGTTGCTGCTGGCCTCGGGCAGGCGCGCATCGCAGACCTCGATGACCACGTCGGACAGCGCCAGGGTCCTGGCGGCTTCCTTGCGCGCCGCCGTCATGTGGCCGGGGAACCACTGGATGGTCATGAAGGAGCCGGTCCGGAAAAGCGCCGATTATAGAGGGCGGACGGCAACCTTTCGCGTATTCC
>VGHJ01000070.1 GCA_016868295.1 Betaproteobacteria bacterium
CCCCCACTCAATGGAAACCGTGGTCTGTCCCCTATTTCCCCCTATTTCCCCCTATTTCCCTATTTCTCGGCCTCCTCTCCTCCATACCTTGCATGAAAATGCGGAGGAGCATGATCATCCCAATACATCAGGATCAGAATTCCGTAGAAACTGCTGATCGTCGGGATGGCGTACCGACTATAACAAAAAAACAGCCGCCCGAAGGCGGCCGCTTAATCTAACTCAGGTAAAGCTTGAATTAGAACATGTGACGCAGGCCGATGTTGAAGCCAGACTCGTAGCCACCGCCAGCGTTGGAACCGTCGCCAACGGAGAAGGCCGTGCCAACCTTGTTGTCGATGTTGGCGTAAGCGACATAGGCGTTGGTGCGCTTGCTCAGGTTGTGCTGATAGCCGAAGGCCCATTGGTTCGCCTTGTTGTTGACCGTACTGCCAGTCTCAGTCTTGACCTCACCATATGAGGCCATCAATGCGCCTGCGCCAACAGGAGCGTGCACGCCGAGGAGCCACTTGGCGCGGTCTTGACCAGCAGCATTCAGGTCGGTGTCGCGGCCAACCAAAACAGACAGCTTGGCGACGCCCAGATTGTAGCTAACGCCCAGATCCCACGCCTTGGAGGCGAAGCCGGCACCATCAAGCCTGGCGTTCTGGTAGTTAAAGCCAGCGAGGATCGGACCATTCTTGTAAGTCGGGGAGATCGCGTAGATACGGGTGTTGGTGTTAGCGCTGCCAGCAGCTTCGTTGTTATTCACGTTCGCGGTGTAGCCGACGACGATGCCGAAGCCGCCGAAGGACGGGGAAGCGTAGGTTGCCATGTTATCCGCGCGGGGGGTAAGGGCATAAAGGTTGTTGGCCTGACCAACGGTGCCCAAGCCGAACGGATCAGAGGCGGCTATCACGAAGAACTGCGGGGTGTATTGACGACCAAAGGCAACCCTACCGAATTTGCCAGACATGTACATGTAGGCTTGACGGCCAAAACCGACGCCAGCAGCGGCACCGTTGGCACCGAAGGCGCCAGTATCAACAGCAAAGCCCTGCTCCAGCACGAAGCCAGCCTTCAGGCCGCCACCGAGATCTTCAACGCCAGCGAACTGGATGCGGTTGCCCGACTGCATGCCAGTGTCGATGCCTTTGCGGCTCGAGATAGCAGAGTTAACGTTCTCGCTGCGATACGAATAGCCCATATCAACAACGCCAGAGATGGTGACGTTCGACTGGGCGAAAGCAGCGCCAGACATCAGGCCGGCAACTGCCAGAGCGATGATTTTCTTTTGCATTGTGAATCTCCTCTTTGTTTGAGAGTTCGGCAGATCGTTCCGGCGCCATGTGCACATCACGTACTGCACCGTCACTCCCCGCCTGCCTTGCTTCCCGGAAAAATACTGAGAAGTCGGAAGCCATTGTGCCGGCGCCCCTTCGGCGGGGCAAGAAAAAGCGCGCTTCCGGCGCCGGAAAAACACCGGCTTGTTGTGTTTTTGCAACAACACTTCACTTCACAAGCAGGAAACCGGGGACAGACCACGGTTTCAGCCCCGGTCAAGTCCCGCTTGTTCAAGAAGAAAAATGTTGTCAAAATTGCCAACACAATGAGCAAGGCTCAGTTGATTGTTCGATTCCGCGATGTGCCAAGGGCCGATGAGCTGATCGAGATGGTGATATGGCGGCTGCCCAAGCCTGCAGCCCCGAGCACCCACCCGTTCAAATACCGACTTGCCTGGATCGTGGAAGGACGCCGGGTAGTAGGTTTCGACAACGAGCGAGGCAAGGGGGATCACAGGCATGTCGGCGACTCCGAATTCCAGTACGAGTTCAAGGATGCCAACAAGCTGATCGACGATTTCAGAATGGCGGTGGAAAAATGGAACGCACCCTGACAATCACACTCCGCCCGAATGGCTGGTCGGCCCTGCGCGAGGCAGCGCAGGCCGGATTCGCCTCAAACCGCTACGCAGGCGAATACCTGAATTTCGAAACTGCCGCGCAATTCTTCGGGCGCCTCACGGAACGGCGCTGGGAGATCGTGCGCGCCCTCCAGGGGGCAGGCTCCCTCTCGGTGCGAGAAGTAGCGCGGCGAGTCCATCGCGACGTGAAGCGTGTCCATGAGGACTTGCAGACGCTCCTCGAGCTGGGGTTGATCGAGACAAGCGAAGGAGGCGGCGTCGAATGCCCCTACGCCGATATCCACGTCGACATGCATCTGGGACGGGCAGAAGCGGCTTGACTATGGAAATCAGGGGACAGCCCACGGTTTTCGCAGGGCGAGCTTCAAGCGCTACGGCGCCAGGAATCGGTGCAGCGCGCTCAGCACGCGCAATCGGTCGGCCTTGGGCAGCGTGCCGATTCGTTTGCGGAAGGCGGACCGCTCGACCGTCGCGAGCTTGCTCGGCCGCACGCGCGAATCGACAGGCAGCCCCGCTGCATCAAGGTCGCTGATTCCGACATCTCCTTCGACCGGCGCATGTCCGGCGGAGGTGATCATGGCGAGAAAGTATTTTCCGGCACGGCCGTGCAGTACCTCGGACGACACCACAACGGCCGGACGAACCTTGGCGGCATTCCGGTCGGTAAACGGGAATGGCAGGATCACCACATCCCACGACCGGATGCGCTCATCACCCGAGTTGGTCATAAACCGAGTCCGCCTCTGATGCCCATTCGGCGAAGCCCTGGAAGGGGTCGTCGACCGCTTCCTCTCCCTCGCGGGGAAACACCAGCCTCGGCTGCGCCGGCCCGGCGGCGCGCATCGCAAAATAGGCGCGCACGGCCTCCCGGAAGAATTCGGAGCGGCTACGTCCTTCGCGACGGCAAACCTGCTCGATCCTTTCCGCCATTGCCGGCGGCATGCTGATGGCAAAGCGCTGATAGGTTTGGTCCTTCATGGCATTCCCGGCAATGTCATTTAGTAATACTGGATATTACGCCATGCCTATGGCGTGTCAAGGAAAACCGGGGACAGACCACGGTTTCCTAAAACCATCTGCTGGCACCGGAGCCCGCTCTTACAGGGGATGCAGGCGGCCGATGAAGCCTGTCACGCACTCGACATATTCGCGGTGGTCGTCGAGGCAGGGACGGACGGAACCGCAAATGAGGCGGCGATCGGCGTCGTTGTAGTCATGCAGCAGGATATTCCCGAGCGATGAACTGGAGCTTGCGCCGGACGAATTCAGGCCGCCAGCATCCCGGCTTCAGAAATGCTTTGGAAGACCAGCCTGCTTCAACACCGCATTCGCGGTGTGACGCGACTTGATTTTGTGGTCGACCGGGAAACGTACTCCCGTATGGGGGCTGAACCAGATTTCGTGATCGCCCTTGCCGGCACGCTCGTGGCGGCAACCGGCATCACGAAGCAGACGCTTGAGTTCGGGCGTGAAATTGCCGCCCATCAGGCCGCGCGGCGGGTCGTTTCGAAGCGGCGCGTCAGCAGTTCGAAGGGGACTTCTCCGCCATCCGGACAGCCGTTGGCGTCGAGCAGTTCCGGGATCAGGGTCTTGAGTTTTTCCACGAGAAGTTCCGCGGTATCCGCTTCCGTGGCCAGCCCAGGCACGTCATCGCTCGTCGCCACCCAGACCCTGGCTTCCTCGTCCCACTCCGCGCGCACGAAATAAATCTTGGTCGTCATTTGAACCGTCCTTTTCGGTTTCAGTCTATCGCGCCGAATTATCGCGGGCAAGCCCGCTCCTACAGGGGGGCGAAAAGGCGGGCGAGGGCGGCGCCCGGATCGGGCGCGCGCATGAAGGCCTCGCCGACAAGGAAGGCATTGACGCCGCGGCCGCGCATGAGGGCGACGTCGGCCGGGGCGAGGATGCCGCTTTCGGTGACGACGATGCGGTCGCCGGGAATCCGCGCCAGTTGCGAGAGTGTCGTCTCGAGCGAAACCTCGAAGCTGCGCAGGTCGCGGTTGTTGATGCCGATGAGCGGGGTTTGCAGTTGCAGGGCGAGATCGAGCTCGGCGGCGTCGTGGGCCTCGACGAGGACGGCCATGCCGAGTTCGTGTGCGAGGGATTCGAGGTCGCGCATGCGGGCGACCGCCCCCCTCTCCCCGGCCCTCTCCCCGAGGGGAGAGGGGGAGGCTGCCCCCTCTCCCCCGCGGGGGGGAGGGGGTAAAAAGGCGGCGACGATGAGCAGGATGCAGTCGGCGCCCATGGCGCGCGCTTCGACCACCTGGTACGCGTCGACGATGAAGTCCTTGCGCAGCACCGGCAGCGCGCAGGCGGCGCGCGCCTCGATCAGGTATTCCGCCGCGCCCTGGAAGAAAGGACGGTCGGTCAGCACGGAGAGGCAGGCGGCGCCGTGGGCGGCATAGCTGCGGGCGATATCGGCGGGGCGGAAGTCGGCGCGGATGACGCCCTTCGAGGGGCTGGCGCGCTTGATCTCGGCGATGACCGCCGTGCCGCCGGCGCTGACTTTTGCCCGCACCGCCCCGGCGAAGTCGCGCGGCGGCGGCTGCGCCTCGGCCTCGGCGCGCAGGACGGCGAGCGGTTTCAGTGCCTGGGCAGCAGCGACTTCCTCGCGCTTCAGCGCGAGGATTTTCTGGAGGATGTCGGACATGGAAAACCTTAACCGCTATTGACACAGAGGGCACAGAGGCACAGAGAGCACGGAGAACATCAAGAAAAAGCCTTTCTCTGTGTCCTCTGTGCCTCTGTATTCTCTGTGTTGAATGAGGTTTTCACGCAAACCTCCGCGTGAAATTGACGAACGCGTCGAGCCTGGCGCGTGCCGCGCCGCTGGCGATGGCTTCGCGGGCGCGACTGATGCCGTCGGCGACGGAGGTCGCGACGTTGGCGGCGTAGAGCGCGGCGCCGGCGTTCAGGGTGACGATCTCGCGCGGCGTGCCGGGCGTGTCGGCGAGCGCCTCGAGCACCATCTCCTTCGATTCGGCGGCGTCGGCGACGCGCAGGCCGCGGTTGGAGACCATCTGCAGGCCGTAGTCCTCGGGATGGATCTCGTATTCGGTGATCTCGCCGTTTCTCAGCTCGCCGACCATGGTGGCCGCGCCGAGCGAGATCTCGTCCATGCCGTCCTTGCCCCACACCACCATGACGTGGTCGGCGCCGAGCTCGCGCATGACGCGCACCTGGATGCCGACGAGGTCCGGGTGGAAGACGCCCATCAGGGTGTTGGGCGCGCCGGCCGGGTTGGTGAGGGGGCCGAGGATGTTGAAGATGGTGCGCACGCCCATCTCGCGCCGCACCGGGGCGACGTTCTTCATGGCCGGGTGGTGGTTGGGCGCGAACATGAAGCCCATGCCGACGGTCCGGATGCACTCGGCCACCTGGGCCGCTGTCAGGTCGATCTTCGCGCCGAGCGCCTCGAGCACGTCGGCCGAGCCCGACTTCGAGGAGACGCCACGGTTGCCGTGCTTCGCCACCGTGGCGCCGGCCGCGGCGGCGACGAAGGCCGCGGCGGTGGAGATGTTGAAGGTGTGGGAGGAATCGCCGCCGGTGCCGACGACGTCCACGAAGTGCGGGTTGTGCGGAACTTCCACGCGGGTGCACAGCTCGCGCATCACCTTGGCCGCGGCGGAGATCTCGCCGATGGTCTCCTTCTTCACACGCAGGCCGGTAAGGATGGCGGCGGTCATCAGCGGCGTGATCTCGCCGCCCATGATCTGCCGCATGAGGTGCAGCATCTCGTCGTGGAAGATCTCGCGGTGCTCGATGGTGCGCTGCAGGGCTTCCTGTGGGGTGATCATGGCGGGTCCTTATCGTTCCGAAAACCAGTTTTGAACCTTGATGCCGGAAAAATGCCTGAAATCGGCTGTATTGCGGGTCACCAGCGTCAGGCCGTTCACGCGGGCGATGGCGGCGATCTGTCCGTCGACGAAGGGCGCCGTCCGGCCTGCGGCCGCCAGGCGCGCGCGCTCGCGGGCATGCCATTCCGCGGCTTCGGCCGCATAGGGCAGCACCGGGAGTTCGGCCCGGGCCAGCGACTCGAGGTAGGCGGCGAT
>VGHJ01000071.1 GCA_016868295.1 Betaproteobacteria bacterium
TGCCGAGGCGGTCGCCGGCCGCGAGCCGAAGCGAACCGAAGGAGTCGATGGAGTCGTCGGGCAGGAAGCCCGAGCAGTCATAGAGTCGGCGCGTCAGGGCGTTGATCGCCGCCAGCCCCAGGGCGCGCGCGGCGCCGTCGTCTTCCGCGTAGCCGCGCACCAGGTCGATCGCCGCGCCGCCGGCCTCCGAACCACGCGCATGCAGCGCCCTCAGCGTGCCACCGAGCAGGGTGAAGGCCAGGCCGACGCTGCCGCAGTCGAGCTGGACGGCGCAGAACTCGCCCTCCTTGCCCGGTTTCTCGACCAGCGGCGGCAGCACGATGCGCGCCACCCGCGCCGGCCCCAGCGCGGCGTCGATGCGTCCCGCGGCTTCGCACAACCAATTGCGTACCGGTGAAGCCAGGCTCACTTTTTCCTGGCCCGCGGATGCGCCGCGTCGTACACCTTGGCAAGGTGCTGAAAATCGAGGTGGGTATACACCTGCGTCGTGCCGATGCTGGAATGGCCGAGCATCTCCTGCACGGCGCGCAGGTCGCCGGAGGACTGCAGCACGTGCGAGGCGAAGGAGTGTCGCAGCATGTGCGGGTGCACGTGGGCACCGAGGCCGGCCTTCTTCGCCCATCGGCCGAGGCGCAGCTGGATCATGCGCATCGACAGGCGCGAGCCGTTGCGGCTGACGAAGAGCGCCGGGCAATCGGCGGCGGCCACCTCGCCGCGCCGCGCCAGCCAGGCCGCCAGCGCTTCGCGCGCCTTGGCGCCGACCGGCACGCTGCGCGTCTTGGATCGCTTGCCGGTGACGGTCACCTCGCCCGCCGCCAGGTCCTGCGCCACGCCCATGTCGAGGCTCGCCAGCTCGGCCAGGCGCAGCCCGGACGAATAGCACAGCTCGAACATGGCCTTGTCGCGCAGCTCGAGCAGGTCGCCGGCCTCCGTCTCCAGCAGCGCGTTGGCCTGGTCGGGCGAGAGCACCGCCGGCAGCGCCTTCTTCGTCTTGGGCGGGCGCACGGCAAGGCAGGGGTTCTGCGCCAGTCCGCGGTGCTTCGCCAGCCAGTTGAAGAAGCCGCGCCAGGCGGAGAGCACCCGTGCCAGCGAGCGCCCGGACAGCCCGCGCGCATGCAGCTGCGCGACGAAGCGGCGGATGTCGTGATGCTTGAGTGTGTCGAGGGAGGCCGCCCCTGCCAGCCCGAGCAGGGCGCCCAGGTCGTGCCGGTAGCTCTCCAGGGTGAGCGGGCTGGCGCGTCGCTGATGGGCCAGCTCGTCGAGCCAGGCGGCCGCGGCCGCCTGGGCATGCTCTCCGGCCAGCCCGTCCAAGGCTTACTCCTGCGTTCTAATCAGCGCCGCGCTCGCCAGGTCGCCGATGTGGCCGAGGTAGAGCGTGCCCATCTCGGGGTAGAAGCGCTGCACGTCCTCGGAACCGAGCGCCAGCAGGCCGATCGTCTCGGCCTCGCGGCGCAGGGCCACCAGCGCCACCGAGCGCACCTGCTCGCCGGCCTCGCCGAACCAGGCGGCGGCTTCGAAGCCGGCGTTGGCGCCGCAGAAGGGATGGTTCATGCCGGCGGCGAAGATGCGCGTCTGTTCGCCCACTTCGGCGAACTCCGCGGCGTCGGCCTGCGCCGGCAGGTTCCACAGGCGGAAGGCGACGTGCGGCACGGCGAAGTCCTCGCCGAGATGGGTGAGCAGGGCGCGCCGCACGGCGGCGAAGTCGCGCGCGCCGGCCAGGCCGATGGCCAGGCGGTGCACCTTCTCGCCGATGACGTCGTTCTCCTCGCCGAAGCGGATCAACTCGCCCAGCTTCGACTCGAGCTGCTTGGCTTTCTCGCGCAGCGTCAGGACCTGCCGCTCGGTGATGGAAATGGCGCGGCCGCCGTGCGGATGCGGGATGTAGAGCTGCGCCAGCAGGTCGGCGTACTCCTCGAAGAACTTCGGGTGGTCCTGCAGGTAGCGGGCGATCTCGTCGGCTTTCATTCTTGCACTCCTCCCTCTAGATTTCTATTTCGCTGTCGAACACCGTCACCGCCGGCCCGGTCATGAGCACCGGCTCGCCCGGTCCGCCCCAGGCGATCGTCAGTTCGCCGCCGCGCGTCGCCACCCTCACCGGCGAGTCGAGCAGGCCGCGGGCGATGCCGGCCGCGACGGCGGCACAGGCGCCGGTGCCGCAGGCCAGCGTCTCGCCGGCGCCGCGCTCGTGGACGCGCAACCGGATCGCGTGGCGGCCGACCACCTGCATGAAGCCGGCGTTCACCCGCTGCGGAAAGCGCGGATGGTTCTCGATGAGCGGCCCCTGTTCCGCCACCGGCGCGGCATCGACGTTGGCCACCACCTGCACCGCATGCGGGTTGCCCATCGACAGGGCGGTGATCTCGACTCCGGCATCGCCGACCCGCAGCGCCTGCACCAGGGCGTCGCTCTCGGCGACGAAGGGCACGTGCGAGGGCTCGAAGCGCGGCACGCCCATGTCGACCGTGACGAGGCCGTCCGCCTCGAGGCGCGGCGCGATGAGGCCGCCCTTCGTCTCGACGCGGATGGCCCGCTTCGCCGTCAGGCCCTTCTCGTGCACGAAGCGCACGAAGCAGCGCGCGCCGTTGCCGCACTGCTCCACCTCGCCGCCGTCGGCGTTGAAGATGCGGTAGCGGAAGTCGGCATCGGCTCGCGCCGGTTTTTCGACGACGAGGATCTGGTCGCAACCGACGCCGAAATGGCGGTCGGCAAGGAAGCGCGCCTGCGTCGGCGTGAGGTCAATGGCCTGGGTGACGGCATCCAGCACGACAAAGTCGTTGCCGAGGCCGTGCATCTTGGTGAATTTAATCCGCACCGGCCGTCTCCGGGCAAAGATTGACGTGGTCTCTCCAGATGCAGCGGTCCATCACCACCGTCATGCCGCCGGCCTGGGCGCGGGCGGCGGCGTCTTCATTCACCACGCCGTCCTGCAGCCAGAGGCGCTGGATGCCGAGCCGCAGGCATTCGTCGACGATCGGGCCGACGTGCTCGGCGGCGCGGAAGACGTCCACCAGATCGACCTTCTCCGGCACTTCGGCGAGCGAGGCATAGGCCTTCTCGCCCAGCACCGAGTCCACCTTCGGCCGCACCGGAATGACGCGGTAGCCGAAGCTTTGCAGGGCGCGCGCGATGCGGAAGGCGGGGCGGGCGGGGTTCGGCGAGAGGCCGACCACGGCGATGGTCTTCACCTCGCGCAGCAGGGCGCGGATCGCCTCGGTATCGGGGTTGCGGAACATGGTCGAATCTTACACGTTCAATACGGCTTCTTCTCGCCCGGCGGCCGCGTCTTGAATCGCTTGTGCACCCAGTAGTACTGCTCCGGCATCTCGGCGATGCGCTGCTCGATCCAGGCGTTCATGCGCAGCGTGTCGGCCTCGATGCTCTCGCCGGGGTAGTCCGCCCACGGCTCGCCCAGCTCGACGACGTAGCCCGCGCCGCCGGGCAGCATGCGCGTTATGCAGGGGATCACGGCCGCGCCGGTCATGCGCGCCAGACGAGAGAGCCCCGTGATAGTCGCCGCCGGCACGCCGAAGAAAGGCACGAAGATGGTGTCGCGGCTTCCGTAGTCCATGTCCGGCAGGTAATAGAAGGGGGAGCCCGCCTTCACGCCGCGGATAGCCTGACGCACACCCTCCTGGCGCGAGAGCAGCTTCGAATGGCCGAAGCGCAGGCGGCCCTTGTACAGCGCGGCGTTGAAGTAGAAGTTCTTCTGCTGGGCGTAGATGCTCACCATGTCGAGTTCGAGGGTGAGCCGCGTCCAGCCCATGTCGAGGCCGACGAAATGCGGCACGAAGAGGATCACCGGCTTGCCAGCCAGGGCGCGCACGCGCGGCAGGCCCTCGACGCGCACCGAGCGGCGGATCTCCTCCGCCGGCGACCACCAGAGCAGCCCCCGCTCGAGAAAGCTGCGGCCAAAGGCGCGGAAATGCGCGCGCGCCAGGGCCTCGCGCTCGCCTTCGGTCATGCGCGGATAGCACAGGCGCAGGTTGGTGAGCGCAATATGACGGCGCTCGCGGCCGAAGGCGTAGAGCAACCCGCCGAAAGCTTCCCCCAGCGACGCCAAACCCCGCAGCGGCAGAAAATGCAGCAGCCAGATGATCGCCAGACCGAGGCGCGTCAGCATGGCGGCTCCGACGGCCGGCCCTCTCGGAGCGGGCCTCGCCCGCGACCCTCAGTCACCCCCGCCTCCGGGGCGGGGGATGGGGGTTGGGTGCTCGCCTCCGATCCGCGCGGCGCCTTATAACGGTTGTAGCCCCACAGGTACTGCTGCGGGCAGCGCCGAATGAGCACTTCCAACTCGCGGTTGAGCTGCGCGGCGCGCACCGCGAGCGAACCCGCGATAGCTGTCTCTGGCGCCGACAGGTGGAGGTGAAAACCGGCACCGCCGGGCAGGCGCTCGGCGTAAGCCATGATCACCGTCGCATGGCTCGTCTCGGTCAGGCGCGCCGCCAGCGTCATGGTGTAGGCCGGCCGGCCGAAGAACGGCACCCAGATGCCCTCGCCCTCGCCCGGCACCTGGTCGGGCAGCATGCCGACGGCCTCGTGGCGCTTAAGCGCGCGCAGCAGCAGGCGCACGCCGGACAGATCGGCCGGCGCCAGATGCAGATTCGCCCCGCCGCGTCCCGTTTCGATGATCGGCTTCAGCCAGGCCTGCTTGGGCGGGCGGTAGAGCACGGTGATCGGCGCGTGGGCGGCGTAGTATTGCGCCGTGATCTCGAAGCAACCGAGGTGCGGCGTGAGGAACAGGATGCCTTCGCCGCGCTGCCAGGCGGCCTCGACGAGCTCCCAGCCGCTGACCTGCGTCACCATGGCCACGACTTCCGCCTGCGGCCGCATCCAGACGCGCGGCAGCTCGAGCAGTCCGCGTCCGGCATGGGCGACCGCCGCCGGCCGGATCGCCTCGGCCTCGGCCGGAGAATAGGCCAACGCCAGGTTTTCCTTCAGGTGGCGGCGGTAGGTGGGTGAAGCCAGCCAGGTGAGCCAGCCGAGCAGGGCGCCGAGGGCGTGCAGCAGGCTCAGGGGGCAGCGGCCGAGGAGACGGAACAGCGATGACATTCGCGAAACATACCAAGTTTGACCCGGCAAGGGTCGGAAATTATAATCGCGCTTCCGCCGAGTTAATGGGACTCGCATGAGTTCCCCAGGACAACTTGCAGGGCGGCCTATAAGTTCTGCTAAAGCGTCACCTGCTCGTTTTCCCGGGGCCGGTAACGTCGGAACCACGGGAATAACGTTCCAGGAGCAGGGCCCATGTCCAGAGAGTTTCTTTTCACTTCCGAGTCGGTCGGCGAAGGCCATCCCGATAAAGTCGCCGACCAGATTTCCGATTCCGTCCTCGACGCCATCCTGGCCGTCGACAAGCACGGCCGCGTCGCCTGCGAGACGCTGGTGTCCACCGGCCTCGTCGTGATTTCCGGCGAGATCACCACCACGGCGCACATCAACTACCGCGAGATCGCCCAGGACACCATCAAGCGCATCGGCTACGACAACTCCGACATCGGCTTCGACTACAAGTCCTGCGCCGTGCTGGCCGCCATCAACCGCCAGTCGCCCGATATCGCCCAGGGCGTCAACGAAGGCCAGGGTCTCGACCTCGAGCAGGGCGCCGGCGACCAGGGCCTGATGTTCGGCTATGCCTGCAACGAGACGCCGCAGCTGATGCCGATGCCGATCTACTACGCCCACCGCATCATGCAGCGCCAGGCCGAGGTGCGCCGCGACGGCCGCCTGCCCTGGCTGCGCCCC
>VGHJ01000072.1 GCA_016868295.1 Betaproteobacteria bacterium
GCGGCCGCCAGGACGGCGGCCTTGATAATGGTGCGCTTCATGGTCAAGTCTCCTCTCCTTGTTATTTCGCCTGCTGGCGGTACATCGATTCTATAAGGTCTGCATATTTTTGGTTAACGAATTTTCGCTTCAGCTTCATGGTCGGCGTCAACTCCTCGTCCTCGGCCGTAAGTTTCTGTTCTATCAGGCGGAATTTCTTGACCTGCTCGACGCGGGCGAACTCCTTGTTCACCCGCTCGATCTCCCCCTCGATCAGGCGCTGGATCTCCGGCGCCCGGCACAGGCTGGCGTAGTTGGAGAAGGGGATGTCGTGGTCCTGGGCGAATTTCTCGACGTTCTCCTGGTCGATCATGATCAGGCAGACCAGGTAGGGACGCTTGTCGCCGATCACCACGGCGTCGGTGACGTAGGGCGAGAACTTGAGCTGGTTCTCGATTTCCGAAGGGGTGATGTTCTTGCCGCCGGCGGTGATGATGATGTCCTTGAGGCGGTCGGAGATCTTGAAGAAGCCGTCGGCATCCACCAAGCCGACGTCGCCGGTGTGCAGCCAGCCCTCGGCATCGATGGCCTCGGCGGTCTTTTCCGGCTGGTTGAGGTAGCCCATGAAGACGTTGCCGCCGCGGATGAGCAGTTCGCCGTTGTCGGCCACCTTCACCTCGCAGTAGGGCACGTTGGTGCCGATCATGCCGGGCTTGATTCGGCCGGCCGGGGTCAGGGTGGCGCCGCCGCTCGATTCGGTCATGCCCCAGCCCTCCAGCATCGGCACGCCGAGCGCCATGTACCAGCGCACCAGGTCCGGCGAGATCGGCGCCGCGCCGGTGACGAGCACGCGGCAGCGGTTGATGCCGATCAGGCGGCGGATGTTGTTGAGCACCAGGAAGCGCGCCAGCCAGAACTGTGCGCGCAGGCCGGGGCCGACCGGCTTTCCGGCCTCGTGCAGCGCCACGGCGCGCATGCCGACGCCGATTGCCCACTTATAGGCCAGCTTCTCGATGAGCAGGCCCTCAGCGATGCCGATCATCACCCCGGAGTAGAACTTCTCCCAGATGCGCGGCACGGCGATGAACACCGTCGGCTGGATCTCGCGCACGTTCTCGGGAATGGTCTCGGGGTTCTCGACGAAGTTGAGCACGGCGCCGGTGTACAGGCCGAAATAGGCGCCAAGCACGCGCTCGACGACATGGCACAGCGGCAGGAAGCACATCCGCTCGACTGTCTCGTCCTGCACGAGGATGGTGTTGAATCCGTGCAGGGAGTAGATCACGTTGTGGTGCGAGAGCATGGCGCCCTTGGGCCTGCCGGTGGTGCCGGAGGTGTAGATGAGGATGGCGAGGTCGCCGGGCGCGCGGCTGTCTATGCGCCCCTGCCACTCGGCCTCGGCGGCGGCACCTAGCTTCTCGATTCGTGCGCGGCCGACCTCGCGCAGGGTGTCGAGGCTGATCACGCTCGGGTCGTCCAGCCCGCGCAGGCCTTCCATGTCCCAGACGACGATCTTGCGCAGCAGCGGCAGATGCTCGCGCGCCTCGAGCGCCTTGTCGAGCTGCTCCTCGTCCTCGACGAAGAGATAGACCGAGCGCGAATCCTCCGAGAGGTACTGCACCTGGGAAGCCGAGTCGGTGGGGTAGATGCCCGAGCTGATGCCGCCGGCGCAAAGGGCGCCCAGGTCGGAGTACAGCCATTCCTGGCGCGTGTTGCCGAGGATCGAAACCGTTTCGCCCGGCGCGAAGCCGAGCTCGATCAGGCCCATGCCGATCTCGCGCACGATGCGATCGAGGCCGTTCCAGGTCGTCGTCTGCCACAGGCCGAAGGACTTCTGGCGGAAGATGACCTGGTCGCCGCGCGCCCTGACGGCGTTGGCGAACATGCGCGGCAGGGTCTCGCCGGGGACGACGATGCCCTGCGGGGCGATCATGTTGGCGAATTCGGGTTTCCACCACATAGGGCCGCGCTTCCCTTCCTATCTCCAGGTCTTCTTCTTCTTCCAGCGCCGCGTGCCGCGCACGCCGCTGTCCTTGATGCCGAGGTAGAATTCCTTGACATCCTCCTTCTCGCGCAGCACCGAGCAGGGATCCTCCATGACGATGCGGCCGACCTCGAGCACGTAGCCGTAGTCGGCGTACTTCAGCGCCACGCGTGCGTTCTGCTCCACCAGCAGGATGGTGACGCCGCGCTCGCGGTTGATGCGCTTGATGATTTCGAAGATCTCGTGTGTGAGCTTGGGCGACAGGCCCAGACTCGGCTCGTCGAGCAGCATGATCGTCGGCCTGGCCAGCAGCGCCCGGCTGATGGCGAGCATCTGCTGCTGGCCGCCGGAGAGCTGGCCCGCCGGCTGGCCGGCGCGCTCCTGGAGGATGGGAAAGTAGCCGTACACCTGCTCGATCTCCTGCTCGACGGCGGCCTTGTCGCCGAGCGGCCGCGTGTAGGCGCCCATGAGCAGGTTCTCGCGCACGGTGAGCAGCGGAAAAATCTCGCGGCCCTCCGGCACGTGGGCGATGCCCTGGCGCACGATCCAGGCCGGGTCCTGCTTCTGGATCGGCTCGCCGTGGTAGAGGATGCTGCCCTTCTGCGGGTCGATGATGCCGGAGATGGTTTTCAGGATGGTCGACTTGCCGGCGCCGTTGGCGCCGAGCACGGTGACGATGCTGCCCCGCGCCACCTTGAGCGAGACGCCGCGGATGGCCTTCACCGGGCCGTAGGCCGACTCGACGTTGTTCAACTGGAGGATCACGTCAGTCATCGGCCCCTCCGAGATAGGCCTCCACTACGGCCGGGTGCGACTGCACCTCGATCGCCGTACCCGTGGCCAGCTCCTCGCCCTGGTTGAGGGCGAAGACGCGGTCGGAGACGCGCGAGACCAGGCTCATGTCGTGCTCGACCATGATCACCGTGATGCCGAGGTCGTGCTTGATGTCCTCGATCCAGAAGCCCATGTCCTCGGTCTCCTCGACGTTGAGGCCGGAGGAGGGCTCGTCGAGCAGCAGCAGCTTGGGCCGCATGGCCAGTGCGCGGCCGAGCTCGACCACCTTGCGCACGCCGTAGGGCAGCCCCGCCACCATCTGGTCGCGGTAGTGCTGCAGGTCGAGGAACTCGATCACCTCCTCGACGGTTCGGCGGAACTGCAGCTCGGTCCGGCGCACCATGGGCGTGAACAGCAGGTCCTGCCACCAGCCCGTATGGCGGTGGCAGTGGCGGCCGACGAGCAGGTTCTGCAGCACCGTGGCGTGCTCGAACAGCTCGATGTTCTGGAAGGTGCGGGCGATGCCCAGCCTCGCGATCTCGTAGGGCGCAAGGTGGGAGATCTTCTCGCCCTCGAAGGTGACGAAGCCGGCGGTCGGCCGGTAGAGCCCGCTGATGAGGTTGAAGATGGTGGTCTTGCCGGCGCCGTTGGGGCCGATGAGCGAGAACACCTCGTTCGGCCACACTTCGAAGCTGACGTTGTTCACGGCCTTGAGGCCGCCGAACTGCACCGACAGGGTGTTGGCGGTGAGAAGCGGTGTCACTTCAGCCTCTCGGACTTCATGTAGCTCTTCTGTCGTCTGAACAGGCCCTTGCGGTAGAAGGGGAAGAGCTGGAAGAAGGTGCGGATCTTCAGCCAGCGGCCGTAGAGGCCCATCGGCTCGAACAGCACGAAAGCGACGAGGATCAGGCCGAAGATGGTCGGCTGCAGGCCGGTCTGCTGGCCGATGCCGGGCGGCAGCCAGTCCTTGGCCAGCACAATCAACTGCTGCACGACGATCCAGAAGGCGGCGCCGAAGATGGCGCCGTAGATCGAGCCGACGCCGCCCACCACCAGGATGATGAGCAGCTCGATAGACTGCAGGAAGGTGAACTGCTCGGGCGAGATGAAGCGCAGCTTGTGCGCGTAGAGCGCACCGGCTAGCCCCGTGATGGCGGCGGAGAGCGCAAAGGCGGTGGTCTTGTAGCGCGCCAGGTTGATGCCCATGCTCTGCGCCGAGATCTCGGAATCGCGGATGGCGACGAAGGCGCGCCCGGTCGGGCTGCGCATCAGGTTCATGACGCCGAGTACGACCAGCGCCAGCACGATCAGCGTCAGGAAATACATGCGCAGCTCGCTGTCGATGGGGATGCCGAACACCTCCAGGGCCCCCAGCATCTTGCCGGCGTTGCCACCGGTGATGTGCTCGGCGCGCGCCACACCCTCCTCGACGATGAAGCCGAAGGCCATGGTGGCGATGGCCAGGTACATGCCCTTCACGCGCAGCGCCGGCAGGCCGACGATGATGCCGGTGACACCGGCCACCAGAGCCGAAAAGCCGAGGGAGAGCACGAAGGGCCAGCCGTGGGCGTGCAGGTAAGCCTCGGTGTAGGCGCCCATGGCGAGGAAGGCGGCGTGGCCGATCGAGACTTGCCCGGTGAAACCGACCAGGATCATCAGGCCGAGGCTGACGATGGAATAGATCCAGATGAAGACCAGCTGCGAGATCCAGTAGTCGCTCAGCAGCCAGGGCGCGGCGAGCAGCGCCACCGCCAGCGCGGAATACCAGAACGCCTGGCCGCCATGCTTGAACAGGCGGATGTCCTGCTGGTAATCGGTCTTGAACAGGAATCTCATCAGACCTTCTTCCTGAGGTTCTCGCCGAACAGGCCGTTCGGCTTCACGGCGAGCATGATCAGCACGACGATGTAGGCGGCGACGTCCTTGAAGCCCTCCGGCAGGTAGAAGCCGGCCAGCGTCTCGACCACGCCGATGATGAGGCCGCCGACCAGCGCGCCGGGGATGCTGCCGAAGCCGCCGACCACTGCGGCCGGGAAGGCCTTCAGGCCGATGAAGCCCATGTTGGCGTGCACGAAGGTGATCGGCGCAAGCAGAAGCCCCGCGCCGGCCGACACGGCGGCCGAGATGCCCCACACCAGCATGTTGATGCGCCGCACCGGGATACCCATGTAGAAGGCGGCCAGCTGGTTCTGCGAGGTGGCCTGCATGGCGATGCCGATCTTGGTGTGCTTGAAAAGCAAGTAGAGAGCGAGGATGAGCATCGCCGTGACGGCAACGATGACGATGTGCTCCATCGACAGCACCAGGCCGCCGACATGCACGACCTGGTCCTTGTAGGGCACCGGCAGGACGTGGGTGTCGGTGCCCCACTCCGGGATCATGGTGACGATGCCGCGCGCGAGGAAGCCGATGCCGATGGTAGCCATCACCACGGTGAACGCCGGCTGGCCGAGCAGGGGCCGAAGCACGGCGCGCTCCAGAGCCATGCCGAAGAAGAGCATGACGACGAGGGCGGCGAAGAACGCCGCCCAGAACGGCATGCCCATCGCCAGGGTGCCGGTGAGGCCGAGGAAGCCGCCCACCATCATCAGGTCGCCCTGTGCGAAGTTGACGGTCTCCGTCGCCTTGTAGATCAGGACGAAGCCGAGCGCGATCAGGCCGTAGATGCAGCCTTGCGCGACGCCGCTCGCGACGAGTTGCAGGAATTGCAGCAAGCCCTCTCCTCCGACTGCCTTCTTTATTTGTTCAGGACGTTCCGCAGTGCAAAACGGCCTTTCGCTATTTCGATGTGCGGCGATTATGACTTAAACCAGGAAGAATTGTGCACCCTCTGCAGTTTTTTTGCGCAGACTTTCGCTCGGGCGAAAACGCTCGCCGCATTGTTCCGCCAGGCGGTCGCAGGCGGCGATGAAATTGGCCACGCCCATGGTGTGGATTTG
>VGHJ01000073.1 GCA_016868295.1 Betaproteobacteria bacterium
CCCACCCCTTCGATCTCGCCGTCCGCCTCGCCGCGGCGGGCGAGGGCGTCTGGGCGGGCCGCACGCATCCCGCCTACGGCAACATGGTCGGGCCCTTCGGCGGCGTCATCGCCGCCACCCTGCTCAACGCCGCGCTGTCGCATCCGTTGCGGCTGGGCGATCCGCTGGCGCTGACGGTGAACTACGCTGCGCCCGTCGCCGACGGCGATTTCCGTATCACTGCCGCGCCCGCCCGCACCAACCGCTCGACGCAGCACTGGACCCTGGCGCTGACGCAGGGCGACGAGGCCATGATCACCGCCACCGCCGTCTTCGCCCAGCGCCGCGAGACGTGGACGGCCACCGAGGCCGGCTTCCCGCAGGTGCCCGGCTGGCAGACGCTCGCGCGCGCTGCGCCGGTGCCGGCGGCGGCGTGGACCGGCCGCTACAGCTTGCGCTTCGCGCACGGCGGCCTCGATCTCGCGCCGGACGCGCAGGGCACGGATTCGACGACCCTGGTCTGGGCGCAGGACGATCCGCCGCGCCCGCTGGATTTCCTGTCGCTGGCCGCGATCTGCGACGTCTTCTATCCGCGCATCTTCATCCGCCGGCCGGTCTTCGTTCCCGCCGGCACCGTCTCGATGACGATCTACTTCCACGCCGACGCCGCGCGGCTGGCGGCGCAGGGCGAGGCGCCCGTGCTCGGCGCCGCGCGCGCTTCGCACTTCGGCAAGGGCTACCACGACCAGATGGCGGAGATCTGGAGCCGCGACGGCCTCCTGCTCGCCACCAGCCATCAGGTCGTGTATTTCAAGGAGTAGCGCCGGCGCCGTGCCGCAAGGGGCCGTTTTTTCCGTAGCATGTGGCTGATCGCAACGACTACTGAGGGAGCACATCATGATCATCGACGCCTGGGCGCAGCACCCGACGCTCCGCCACGCGCAGGACCCCATGTTCGACTCTTTGCGGCGCTGGACGCGGACAGAGCGGCCGACGGCGGAACTCCCCCTGTCGGCAACGCTGGCGATGATGGACGAGGGCAAGGTCGACAAGAGCCTCATCTGCGCCTGGGTCGCCCCGCGCAACGTCATGATCTCGAACGACGAGGTGGCCGCCTTCGTCGCCGCGGCGCCGGACCGCCTCGTCGGCGTGGGCTCGGTGGACATCTCCAGACCGATGCCCGCGGTGCGCGAAATCCGGCGCTGCGTGGAAGAGCTGGGCTTCAAGGCGATCCGCGTCATTCCCTGGCTGTGGGAGCTGCCGCCGACGCACGCGTGGTTCTATCCGGTCTATGCCGCGTGCTGCGAGCTGAACGTGCCGTTCTGCACCCAGATCGGCCACACCGGGCCGTTGATGTCGTCCGAGGTCGGGCGGCCGATCTATCTGGACCGCGTCGCCCTCGATTTCCCCGAACTGGTGATCGTGGCCGGGCACATCGGCTACCCGTGGACCGAAGAGGCGATCGCGGTCGCGACGAAGCACGAGAACGTCCATATCGACACCTCGGCCTACACCGTGCGCCGCTATCCGCAGGCCCTGGTCGAGTACATGCGCGGCAACGGGCGCCGGAAGGTGCTGTTCGGCACCAACTACCCGATGATCATGCCGGCCAGGGCGCTCGAGGGGCTCGCTTCGCTCGGGCTCGACCCGGAAACGAGCGACCTGTTCCTCGGCGGGAACGCGAGCCGGGTTTTCGGGATCGGCTGAGGCCGGCGGCGCTTTCGCGCGCCGTCCCGCCGGGACTGACTTTTCCCTCTTTCCGGCCCTCCCCCCGCAAGGGGCATTTGATGCAGCGCAAGGAACTGCTTGAAACTTGATCTAACCCAATTCCTGTTCGGGTATCCGCTTGTATCATCGCGCGACTTTTGTCCGGCTTTGAATCAACTTTGCCTAATGGAGGACCGCACTGTGACCCCTAACGAGACGCCCCAGGCCTGCCCGGCCCAGGAGCAACCGGCCGGATGCCCGGTGCCGCCGGCGTCGGCGGATCCGGCGGCCTGCGCGCCGAAGACCTCGCGCCGCGATTTCCTCAAGGCCGGCGGCACGCTGAGCCTGTCGTCGCTGATGGGCGCGGGGGCGCTGATGGCCCAGTCCGACGACGCCCACGCGGCGGCCGAATGGGCCGAGCATTTCCAGAAGAACTACCGGCTGATGACCGACAAGGAAAAGGACGAGGCGCGCCTGCGGCTGGAGAAGCGCTATTCGGCCGAATACGGCAAGAAAGTCACGGTCGACACCACCGGCCCGCAGCCGGGCGTGCTGATGGGCTACGCGCTGAACATCAGGAAGTGCATCGGCTGCCGCCGCTGCGTGCATGCCTGCGTCGAGGAGAACAACCAGTCGCGCGGCAAGCGCCCGGGCGAGAAGATCGAGTGGATCCAGGTGCTGCGCATGGAGCGCGGCGAGTTCTCCAAGGAGAGGATGAACCAGGGCTATCCCGAGGGGCTCGGCATCCAGGTCGGCGGCAATGCCTACACGCCGGCCGGCCAGGTGCTCGAGGGCCAGTACCACTACAACCCCGAGACGGTACCGGAGAAGGACGCCAACTACATGCCGATCGCCTGCATGCAGTGCGAGAAGCCGCCCTGCGTCAAGGTCTGCCCGGTGCGCACGACCTACCGCGAGGGGGACGGCGTTGTGGTGATCGATTACAACTGGTGCATCGGCTGCCGCATGTGCATGGGCGCCTGCCCCTACTGGGCGCGCCGCTTCAACGTCGCCAACCCGGTGCTGCCGAAGGAAGAGATGAACCCGGTGACGCACTACCTCGGCAACCGCCCGCGCATGCGCGGCGTCGTCGAGAAGTGCCACTGGTGCCTGCAGCGCAGCCGCCACGGCCGCTATCCGGCCTGCGTCGAGGTCTGCCCGGTCGGTGCGCGCAAGTTCGGCAACCTGCTCGACCCGAACAGCGAGGTGAGCCTGGTGCTGGCGCGGAAGAACGTCTTCCGCCTCAAGGCCGAGCTCAATACCTTCCCGAAATTCTTCTACTTCTACGATTGAGGAGCGCGCCGTGAAACAACTGACCCGTTTCGCTGCCGACTACGTGGGCTACGTCCTCAAGGGCGGCACCAAGTTCTACGCCTGGATGGGCTCCCTCGCGGTGCTCATGATCGGCATGATGTACGTGTTCTACCTGCAGAACACGGAGGGCCTGATCGTCACCGGCATGACCAGCCAGATCCACGACGGCCTCTACTTCGCCAACCTGGTGTTCCTCGTCGGCGTCGCCGCCGGGGCGGTGACCATCGTCTTCCCGGCGTATGTCTACCACCACGAGGGCATGCACAAGGTCGCCGTGCTGGGCGAGATGCTGGCGATCACCGCCGTGATCATGGTGATGATGTTCGTCTTCGCCCACATGGGCCGGCCCGACCGGCTCTGGCACATGATCCCGCCCTGGGGCATCTACAGCTTCTCCTCGATGCTGGGCTGGGACGTGCTGGTGCTCAACGGCTACCTGTTCCTCAACCTCGTCTGCGGCTTCTACTACCTGTGGGTGAAGTACACGGGCGGGCAGGTGAACAAGAAGTGGTTCATGCCGCTGGTGTACATCGCGATCGTCTGGGCGCTGTCGATCCATACCGTCACGGCCTTCCTCATCTCGACCATGCCGGCGCGTCCGATGTGGTTCCACAGCATGATGCCGATCCGCTTCATCTCGACCGCATTCGCCGCCGGCCCCGCGCTGATCATCCTCATCTTCATGATCGTTCGCAACAACACCAAGTTCTGGGTCGACGACAGCGCCATCAAGCTGCTGGCGACCATCGTCACCTGGTGCCTCGGCATCGCGCTGTTCCTGACGATGTCGGAAGTCGTGGTCGAGCTCTACGCCCGCACCGAGCACGCCAACGGCCTCTACTACCTGATGTTCGGCCTGCACGGCCTGACCAACCTGGTGCCGTGGTTCTGGAGCGCGGTGGTGCTGATGGTCGGCGCCTTCATCCTGTTCCTGATGCCGCGCTTCCGCAACGACATGAAGCTGCTGCCGATCCCCTGCGTCATGGCCTTCGCCGGCATCTGGATCGAGAAGGGCATGGGCCTGATCGTGCCGGGCTTCATCCCGACGCCGATCGGCGAGGTGACGGAGTACTACCCGAGCTTCGTCGAGTGGCTGCTGACCCTCGGCATCTGGGCCTTCGGCTTCTTCATCCTGACCATCCTGCTCAAGGGTGCCATCGGCATCCTGCAGGGCGAGATCAAGTACGGCGCGGCGAAGTGAGGCAACGATCATGAAAAAACTTGCTATCTATACATTGGCTGCAGCACTGTGCGGCAGCGCGCTCTACGCCGTCTCCGCCGTAGACAAGGCCGCCGAACAGGCGAAGGAAGCCGCGGCGGCGCCGGCGGAAGCCGCGGCGAAGGAGCCGCTGGTCTGCTTCGAAAGCCGCAAGGGCGCCTCCGAGATCACCCAGAAGGAGGTCAAGCCGGGCCTGCCCAACGTCAAGTGCTCGCCGACCACCGGCGCCGCGCTCTGGTACGGCGATCCCTACGAGGGCACCGTACCGATGGGCAAGATGCCGCAGATGGCAAACCTGCCGGAGGGTCAGGCCGTGGTCCGGCCGCGCACCGAGAAACTCAATCTCGTGGCGATGTGCGCGACGGCCTGCCACAACGGCGTCGTGCCGCCGGGCTTCCCCAAGCACAAAAAGCCTGTGCCGATCCCGACCATGGAAGGCATGCTGCCCGAGGTGAAGGACTTCCAGCATGGCCGCGGCGCCATCTGGTGCCTCGATTGCCACCACGCAACCAAACGCGACAAGCTCGTCGACCACTACGGCGATCCGTCGATCAGCTTCGATCAGCCGCAGCTCCTCTGCGGCAAGTGCCACGGCGACAAGCTGCGCGACTGGCGCGACGGCATCCACGGCAAGCGCATCGGCGAGTTCGCCAGCACCGGCAAGAAGCGCTGGTTCACCTGCACCGAGTGCCACAATCCGCACAACGTGCAGGACGGCGAGCGCAACCGCGGCTTCGCCCAGCTGCAGCCCGAGCCCGCGCCCCAACTGCCCAAGGGCATGAAGGACGCCAGGCACGAGAAGCTGCACCCGATTCCGCACTGAAGTCCCGCTGATGTCGGATGCACCCGAGAAACCCGTCCGGGGCGACCCCGCCTGGGTCGCCCCGGCGCTGACGCGCGAGGAACAGACCCGCCACGTCGGCAAGACGCCGGTCTTCTTCGGGCCGCCGCTGGCCATCCTCACCGAGGGCCGCAAGAACACCATGGAGATCAGCGGCCGGCTCAACCTCGCCGCCGAGCGCTACCTGGAGATACTGCGCCACCACGGCCTGGAACTCTCGGAGCCGGAGCGCCGCTGCATCGCCCACATCTGCAACATCGGCTTCATGTCGCCAGTGGAGATCCGCGAACTGCCGATGGAGGTGCTCATGACGGATTTCGCCGAGGACGGCCTCGACAGGGAAGCGCTGGCGGCGAAGCTCGAGGCGGCCGGTTTCGCCGACCTCGTCGCCGTGGTCGAGTCGCTGGGATTCTGATCGTGTCGAGCCGCCTGAAGTGGCTGCCGCAACTCGGCTTGGGCAACGCCACGCTCGACGCGCAGCATCGCGCCCTGCTGGACCAATGCGAGGCCCTGGCCGGCTGTGT
>VGHJ01000074.1 GCA_016868295.1 Betaproteobacteria bacterium
CCCTCGCTGGTGGCGGCCTTCAGCGTCTACGGCATCCCCTTTACCTGCGCGGTGGCGAAGGATAATATTTTCGCCGTGCAATTCCACCCCGAAAAAAGCGCCCAGTCCGGCCTCGCCCTGCTGGGCAACTTCATGCGCTGGAAACCCTGACCCTTCTATGCTGCTGATACCCGCGATCGATCTCAAAGACGGCCACTGCGTGCGCCTCAAGCAGGGCGACATGGACGATGCCACGGTGTTCTCCGAAGACCCGACGGCCATGGCCAGGCACTGGCTGGCCGAGGGCGCCCGCCGCCTGCACCTGGTCGACCTCAACGGCGCGGTGGCCGGCAAGCCGAAGAACGAGACGGTGATCAAGTCCATCACCGCGGCGGTGGGCGACGACATCCCCGTACAGCTCGGCGGCGGCATCCGCGATCTCGACACCATCGAGCGCTACCTCGACGACGGCATCACCTACGTCATCATCGGCACGGCGGCGGTGAAGAACCCCGGCTTCCTGCACGACGCCTGCAGCGCCTTCCCCGGCCACATCATCGTCGGCCTCGATGCCAAGGACGGCAAGGTGGCGGTCGACGGCTGGTGGCATCACCTACGTCATCATCGGCACGGCGGCGGTGAAGAACCCCGGTTTCCTGCACGATGCCTGCGGCGCCTTCCCCGGCCACATCATCGTCGGCCTCGACGCCAAGGACGGCAAGGTGGCGGTCGACGGCTGGTCGAAGATGACCGGCCACGACGTCGTCGACCTGGCGAAGAAGTTCGAGGACTACGGCGTCGAGGCGGTGATCTACACCGACATCGGCCGCGACGGCATGCTCACCGGCGTGAATATCGAGGCGACGGTGAAGCTGGCCCAGTCGCTGCGCATCCCGGTCATCGCCAGCGGCGGCATCGCCAATCTGAAGGACATCAAGGCGCTGTGCAAGGTCGAGTCCGAAGGCATCATGGGCGCCATCACCGGCCGCGCCATCTACGAGGGCACGCTGGACTTCAGGAAGGCCCAGGCCGAGGCGGACAAGCTTTCGAAAGGCGGCAAGCAGGCCGGCTGAAACGCCGCCGACGACACCTTCCATGCTCGCCAAGCGCATCATTCCCTGCCTCGACGTCAAGGCCGGCCGCGTCGTCAAGGGCATCAATTTCGAGGGCCTGCGCGATGCCGGCGACCCGGTCGAGATCGCCCGCCGCTACGACGAGCAGGGCGCCGACGAGATCACCTTCCTCGACATCACGGCGAGCTCCGACGAGCGCGACATCATCATTCACGTCGTCGAGCAGGTCGCCGAGCAGGTCTTCATTCCGCTCACGGTGGGCGGCGGCGTGCGCGTCGTCGACGACGTGCGGCGGCTCCTGAATGCCGGCGCCGACAAGGTGAGCATGAACACCGCAGCGGTGCAGAATCCGCAGCTGGTGGCGGATGCCTCGGGCAAGGTCGGCTCGCAGTGCATCGTCGTCGCCATCGACGCCAAGCAGTCGGGCGAGGGCCGCTGGGAGGTGTTCACCCACGGCGGGCGCAAGGGCACCGGCATCGATGCCGTCGACTGGGCGCGCCGCGTGCAACAGCTCGGCGCCGGCGAGATCCTGCTCACCAGCATGGACCGCGACGGCACCAAGATCGGCTTCGACCTGAAACTGACGCGGGCGATTTCCGACGCGGTCGACATCCCCGTCATCGCCAGCGGCGGCGTCGGCACCCTGGCGCATCTGGCAGAAGGGGTGCTCGAAGGTCATGCCGACGCGGTGCTGGCGGCGAGCATTTTCCACTATGGGGAGCACACCGTGCGCGAGGCCAAGGAGTTCATGCGCGCGCGCGGAATCGAGGTTAGGCTATGACCGGATTGGACGAAATCAAGTGGGACAAGGACGGCCTGGTGCCGGCGATCGCGCAGGACGCCGCGACGGGCGACATCCTCATGGTGGCGTGGATGAACCGCGAGTCGCTGGCGCGCACCCTGGAATGCGGCGAAGCGGTGTACTGGTCGCGCTCGAGGAAGAAGCTCTGGCACAAGGGCGAGGAGTCCGGCCACACGCAGAAGGTGAGCGAGATCCGCATCGACTGCGACAACGACGTGCTGCTGCTGAAGATCGAGCAGGTCGGCGGCATCGCCTGCCACACCGGCCGGCGCAGCTGCTTCTACCAGAAGCTGGAGGACGGCCGCTGGGTCGCCGTCGATCCGGTACTGAAGGACCCCAAGGAGATTTACAAATGATCAACTGCGAGGTGCTTTACCGGCTCGCCGACACGCTGCAGGAGCGCCGTGGCGCCGAGCCTGACTCTTCCTACGTGGCGAGCCTCTACCACAAGGGCACCGACGCCATCTGCAAGAAGGTCGCCGAGGAGGCGGCCGAGACCATCATGGCGGCCAAGGACGCGGACCACCTGCACATCGTGCGCGAGACGGCCGACCTGTGGTTCCACAGCCTGGTGCTGCTGACCCACTTCGGCCTCGGCCCGGATGACGTGCTGGCCGAGCTGCGCCGCCGTGAAGGCATCTCCGGCATCGACGAGAAAAAATCCAGGACGGACGGCTGAGATGAGCGACTGCCTGTTCTGCAAGATCGTGCGCGGCGAGATCCCCGCGAAGAAGGTCCACGAGGACGAGCATGTCCTCGCCTTCCACGACATCAACCCGATCGCGCCTGTGCACTTCCTCATCATTCCCAAGGCCCACGTCGCCTCGCTCTACGAATGCGAGGCCGGCCACGAACCGGCGCTGGGCCGCATGCTGGCCGTCGCCGGCCGCCTGGCGCGCGAGCAGGGCGCCACGGACGGCTTCCGCACCATCATCAACACCGGGCGGGTGGGGCGGCAGGAGGTGTATCATGTGCACATCCACATCGTCGGCGGCCCGGACGTCCTGCCGGGCATGCTCAAAAGATAGAAAGAGGAGAAGGCAATGGGTTCATTCAGCATCTGGCACTGGTTGATCGTCCTGCTGATCATCGTGCTGATCTTCGGCACCAAGAAGCTGCGCAACATCGGCCAGGACCTGGGCGGCGCGGTGAAGGGCTTCAAGGACGGCATGAAGGAAGGCACCGCCGAGAAGGCCGCCGAGGCCCCGCCCCAGCAGGTGACCGGCCAGACCATCGAAGGCGAAGTCAAGGAAAAGACCAAGTCGTGATCACCCGCTAGCGATCGCGCCGGCATTCAGCGCGGGCAGGCCCGCCCAGTTCATGTTCGACATTGCCTTTTCCGAGCTGATCGTCATTGCTCTGGTCGCCCTCGTCGTCATCGGGCCGGAACGATTGCCGCGCGTGGCGCGCACCGCCGGCCATCTGCTCGGCCGCCTGCAGCGCTATGTCAGCGACGTCAAGTCGGACATCAACCGCGAGATCCAGCTTGAGGAACTGAAGAAGATGCAGCAGCAGGTCGAGGACTCGGCGCGCAACCTGCAGTCCAGCGTGACGCAGGAATTCACCAGCATGGAAACCCAGCTCAACCAGTCGCTGGCCCAGGCCGACACGCCCGCCCTTCCCCCCGAGGCGGTGGAGGCCGCCGCGCCGTTCGAGCCGCCAACGCCACCGACACCGGAAACCCCGGCTGCCGCGCCGCAGATGGAGCTCGGCTTCGGCGCCGAGCAGGCGGCGAAGAAAACGGCCTGAGATGTCGGAGCAACAGGACACCTTCATTTCCCACCTGGTCGAGCTGCGCACGCGGCTGATTCGCGCCTTTCTCGCCGTGCTGGTGATCTTCTTCTGCCTGTTCCCCTGGGCCAAGGAACTCTACGCCATCGTCGCCCAGCCCTTGCTGTCCGCCCTGCCGCAGGGCGGACAGATGATCGCCACCGACGTCGTCGGCGTGTTCATCGTGCCGATGAAGGTGGCCCTGCTGGTGGCCTTCCTGCTGGCGCTGCCCTATGTGCTGTTCCAGGTCTGGGCCTTCGTCGCGCCGGGCCTCTACGCCCACGAGAAGCGGCTGGTCCTGCCGCTCACGCTGGTCAGCGTGCTGCTGTTCTTCCTCGGCATGGCCTTCGCCTACTTCATCGTCTTTCCGACGGTGTTCCAGTTCATGGCGGCGATGGCGCCGCAAGGCGTGGCGTGGATGACGGACATCGAGAAATACCTGTCCTTCGTGCTCACCACCTTCATCGCCTTCGGCGTCACCTTCGAGGTGCCGGTGATCGTCATCGTGCTGGTGCGCATCGGCGTGGTGAACATCGCCAAGCTGAAGGAAATCCGCCCCTACGTCATCGTCGGCGCCTTCATCATCGCGGCGATCTTCACGCCGCCCGACGTCGTGTCTCAGTTCCTGCTGGCCGTGCCGCTGTGCCTGCTCTACGAGCTGGGCATCGTCCTGGCGCGTTTCGTCGAGAAGCCGGCGGGCAAGTCGGACTACGTGCCGCCCACCGAGGCGGAGATGGAGCGCGAACTCGACAAGTCGGAAGCCGATTCCAAGTAGGCTGGCGGCCGGGCGATGCGGCCGTTATGATGTGTCGATTCCCACCCGGGGGTACTGCATGGCCCGCCCTGGCCTCACCAACGATGCCGATGTCCGCAGCCTGGCCTCCAACGCCCTGCTGCGTTTGTTCGACAGCCTCTACGAGGGCGCGGTGGTGGTGGACCGGGCTGGGCGCATCACCTGGATCAACGACAAATACAAGGCGCTGCTCGGCTGGAACGGTGCCGATCCGGTCGAAGGTCGTGCGGTCGAGGAGGTCATTCCGAACAGCCGTCTCCGCCACGTCATGGAAAGCGGCCGCGCCGAGCTGCTTGATGTCTTCGCCATTGGCGCGCGCCAGGTGGTGGTTTCGCGCATTCCCCTGCAGGACGAATCGGGTTCGGTGATCGGGGCGCTCGGCGTCATCCTCTACGACCGCGTGCAGGCGCTCAAGCCCATCGTTTCCAAGTTCCAGCAGATGCAGTCAGATCTCGCCAGCGCCCGGCGCGAGCTGGCCGAGACGCGCCAGGCCAAGTACCGTTTCAGCCAAATCGTTGGGCTCTCGGCGCGCATGCGCGACGTCAAGGAGCAGGGACGGCGCGCTGCCGAGCGCGACGCCACGGTGCTGCTGCTGGGCGAGACCGGCACCGGCAAGGAACTCATGGCGCATGCCATCCATGCCGCCAGCCGGCGCGCCGACAAGCCGCTGGTCAGCCTCAACGCCGCCGCCATACCCGAGGCGTTACTGGAGGCCGAGTTGTTCGGCGTCGAGCCGGGGGCCTACACCGGCGCCGGATCGAAGCCGCGCCCGGGCAAGTTCCAGCTGGCCGACGGCGGCAGCCTGTTTCTAGACGAGGTCGGCGACATGCCGCTCATGCTGCAGGCCAAGCTGCTGCGCGTGCTGCAGGAGGGTGAAGTCGAGGCGGTCGGCTCGAACCGGCTGCGCAGCATCGGCGTGCG
>VGHJ01000075.1 GCA_016868295.1 Betaproteobacteria bacterium
CAAGTACCAGAGAATCGTCGTCATCGTCACTGCGGTGAACATTGCGCTCATGTGCCTGTTCCCGCCCTTCCTCGACAATCCGCTGCGCAAGGGCGTGCTGCCCGGCTTCGACGGCTTCTATCCGCTGTTTACCGCCATCGGCAGCAAGCGCATCCACACGCAACTGCTGACGCTGCAGATCATGCTGGTCGTCATCAACGGCCTGATCGCCTGGCTGGTGCTCGACCGCAAGACGGCGAAGGGCGAACTGCCCGAGTTCCGCTACATGCGCGCCATCGGCATTTTCGCCGGCGGCAACCTCGCCATGATGCTCGCCTTTCCGCCCTTCGAGGCCTACGGCTCCCTGCTGAAGTTCGATCCGCCCACCTTCGACGGTTTCTACTTCATCGCCGGCGACAAACGCCACCGCAATTTCTTCATCCCGCTGCTCTACCTGGAGATCATCCTGGTGGTGATCAACGCGCTGACCGTCTGGCTCCTGTTCAACACGGTGCGGCGCGCCGAGGTCATGGCGAAGGACAAGATCCTCGAACTGGCCAGGGACCTGCCGCCGGAGCAGCTGGCCGAAGTGTCGAAGACGCTCGGCTACCGCGCCGTCCATCCGGAAGGGGAGCAGCCGCCCCACGAGCAGCACCTCGGCGCCGGCCCCGACCGGCGCAAGTACCAGGACCCGCGCTACCGCGGCCCCGAGCGGCGCAGGGGCGGCGACCGCCGCCTCAGGCCGCGCGCCGCCTGACGATTGCATTCGCGGCGAATCTGCACTAGGCTTCCGGCATAACGATTCCGGGAGGAGCGGCCCTGCCCGTCGGGGCGATCGCCCGCATGAACAGACAGCAAACCATCGCCCTCTGGGTCGCGGCCGCCAACATCGGTCTGGTCTTCGCCTTCCCGCCGTACGATTACCTTTCCATGGCGCGCAACTACGTGCCGACCTTCGGCGGCTTCCATTTCATCGGCGCGCCGCCCGCCGGCGCCCTGCTCAACGCCAACTTTCTCGTCCTCGAGATGGTCGTCATCCTGATCAATGCCGGCATCGCCTGGCTGCTGCTGCGCAACGGCGATCCGGGCGAGCGGCAGCGCATCAGCCGCGGACAGCGCGCCGTGCTCTGGCTGATGGGCATCAACCTGGTGCTGATGCTGCTCTTCCCGCCCTTCGAAAACTACTACGCCATCACCAAGGCCGTGCTGCCCTCCTTCGACGGCTTCTACTTCATCTTCGGCGACAACGCCCAGCGCCAGATCGTCACCACCCTGCTCTATCTCGAGGTCGCCCTGGTGCTCGTCAACGGCGGGCTGCTCTGGCTGCTCTTCGCCGACCGCCGGCTGGCCCGCCTCTCCTACGAGGAGAAGCGGGCGCTGGCGGAATCCTTGCGCCACCAGCAGGGCAGGCACTAGGGCCTGTTCAGTGCCCGAGCGGCTGCCAGCCGGGGTGGTCGAAGTGGGCGGCGTATTTCTCCAGCGCGGCGGACAGCTTGTTCTGATGGATCTCGCGGTGCTCGGCAGCGCTGGCGGGAAGGGACACACAGGCCAGGGACAGTGCGGCCGCGCCCAGCAGGCGCGACATGCGATTTTTCATAAACATGATTCCTCCGGTTATTGATGAATGCCCGATTCGCAGTGGGCAGTTTCTCGCCGCGGAGGCTTAAACGGCGCTTAAGGGAAGCGCACCTCGGCCCTGAGGCCCCGCCCGCCGGGGCCGGCGCCGAGGGAAACGCGCGCCCGGTGCAGGTCGGCGATGCGCCGGACGATGGACAGGCCGAGGCCGCTGCCCTCCTCGCCGCTGCCGAGGAGGCGATGGAAGCGGTCGAACACGCGGCCGCGCTCGGCCTCGGGGATGCCCGGCCCGCGGTCGACGACGGCGAGCGTGGCGCCGCCGTCGGTGCGCCGCACGGTAACTTCCACCTCGCCGCCCGCCGGCGTGTAACGCACGGCATTGTCGAGCAGGTTGCGCAGCAGCACGGCGAGCAGCACGGCATCGCCCGCCACCTGCGCCGCCTCGCCCGCCGCCAGGCCGATTTCGACGCCCCTGTCGGCAGCGGCCGGCGCGATCTCGGCAACCCCCTGTTGCGCAATCGCCTGCAGGTCCACCGTCTGCCCGGGCGGCAAGGCGACCTGCGGGTCGAGCCGCGCCAGCACCAGCAACTGCTCGACCAGGCGCGCGGCGCGGTCGGCGCCGACGACGACGTTGGCCAGCGCGTGGCCGCGCGCCGCCTCGTTCGTCTCGCCGAGCGCCACCTGCGCCTGCGTCTTGACGGCGGCGAGCGGCGTGCGCAGTTCGTGCGCGGCGTCGGCGGTGAAGCGGCGCTCCTGCTCGAGCGAGTCGCGCAGGCGGTCGAACAGCACGTTGAGCGCGGCGATCAGCGGGGCGATCTCGCGCGGCGCGTTGCCGGCCTCGATGTGGGCAAGGTTGGCCGGGTCGCGCCGACCGACCTCGCGCGCGACGGCCGCCAGCGGCGCCAGGCCGGCGCCGACGGCCAGCCAGATGAGCAGCGCCAGCGCCGGCAGGGCGAAGTACAGCGGATGGATCAGGTGGCCGGCGACGCTTTCCGCCAGCTCCTCGCGCAACTTGTAGCGCTCGGCGACCTGCACCAGGTAGTGCCGGCTCTCGTCCCAGCGGCTGAATGTGCGCCAGCGCTTGCCGCCGAGCACGGCATCGCCGTATCCCTCGGACCGGCTTTGCAGCCGCGTCTCCGGCGCGCTCTCCGAGCGCAGGCGCAGCCGGCCCTTTTTGTCCCACACCTGGAAGGCGATCTTGCGCTCGTGCCGGTACTGGCGCGGCAGCGCGGTTTCATGGTCGTCCTCCAGCCCGTGCTCGAACTGGGCGGCGATGAGGCCCGCCGACTGGGCGAGATGGGCGTCGAGCATCTCGCCGATCTCCTCGCGCGCGTCGAAGTAGGTGAATAGCGCCGTCGCCAGCCAGGCGGCCAGCACCGTGCCGGAGAGCAGGAACAGCAGGCGGCGGCGCAGGGAAGGGCTCATGCCGTCTCCTTCCGAATCATGTAGCCGACGCCGCGCACGGTGCGAATCAGTTCCGGCGCCAGCTTGCGGCGCAGGTGATGCACGAAGACCTCGATGGCGTTGCTCTCGATCTCCTCGCCCCAGCCGTAGAGCTTCTCCTCAAGCTGCGCCTTCGACAGCACGCGCCCGGCATTCGCCAGCAGCGCGTGCAGCACGGCGAACTCGCGCGCCGACAGCTCCACGGGCCGGCCTTCCCAGCTCAATCTGCGCGCCGCCGGGTCGAGTTGCAGTGCCCCGTGCCGCAGCAGCGGCTCCGCCTGCCGCTGGCCGCGGCGAATCAGCGCGCGCAGCCGCGCCTGCAGCTCGCCGAGGTCGAAGGGCTTGACGAGATAATCGTCGGCGCCGGCGTCCAGCCCGGCGATGCGGTCGGGCACGGTGTCGCGCGCCGTGAGGATCAGCACCGGCACGGCGTTGCGCGCGGCGCGTGCCCGCGCCAGCACCTCCATGCCCGACAGGCGCGGCAGGCCGAGATCGAGCACGACGGCGTCGTAGGCCTCGCCGGCGAGCGCCAGCTCGGCGGCGCGTCCGTCCTGTGCCCAGTCGACGGCGAAGCCGGCCTGCTGCAGGCCGGCACGGATGCCGTCGCCGAGCAGCCGGTCGTCTTCGACGAGGAGAATGCGCATGGCCGAATCTTACGCCGTCCCGCGGAGACTGACTTTTATCGCGCCAGCCACCAGGCCGCTGCTGCGGTCCACGCCAGCAGCATGAGCGCCGCGACGAGGCGCTGGCCGCGGATCGCCTCCTCCGGCCGGCCCAGCTTGCGCCCGGTCACCATGGCGCGCACGAGATTCTCGCCATGCACCAGGCTGCCGACGAGCACGCCAAGCACGTGCACGCCCACCACGGCGAGCATCGCGCCGGTGAGGAATTCGTGGAATTCCTCCAGCCATTCGCCGCCGATCTCCTGGTAGGCGAGCCAGCCGCTCGCCCCGCTCGCCAGCGCCAGCGCCAGCAGCAGCACGATGGCCCAGCCGCCGGCCGGGTTGTGGCCAACGTAATGCCGTGGCGCGAAGGTGAACAGGCCCTTCAGGTAGGCCGCGGCCTCGCGCGGCCCGCGCACGAAGTCGGCGAAGCGGGCCGTGCGGCTGCCGACGATGCCCCAGAGCAGCCGGTAGGCGGCCGCCGCCGTCACGGTGCCGCCGGCCAGCACGTGCAGCAGGCGCCAGCGTTCGCTCTCGCCCGTCGCCCAGGCGAGCAGGAAGCCGCCCACCATCAGCCAGTGGCCAAGGCGCACCGGCAAATCCCAGACCAAGATCTTCCTCATCTCGACCTCGGCAGAACGATCTCGCGCCCGCGATAGCTGCCCTGCTCGGCGCGCGTGTGGCAGGCGGCGCAGTTGGCCGCACTCTTAACCTGTGCATCGCGCCAGGCTGTGGCGGGCACCTTGCGGTGCTCGCGCTGGAACCATTCGGTTCGCGTCAGCCGCGGCGGATCGCCCGCCCCGCTCATGCGACCGCGCGTCGCCGCATGGCGCACGAGGAAGGCTTCGATCTCGCGCCGCGTCTTCTCTTCGAGGCCGGCATTATCGCCATAGTGCCGGTCGAGCGTCGCCATGACTCGCTGCCAGTCCGGCGCCGTCAGCAGCGCCGGCGGATAAGGCAGGTGGCAGCCGCCGCATTCGGCCTGGAAGGAAGCCGGTGCATCGGCCGGTAGCGGCAGGCGGTCGGCCCGCGCCGCCGCCGGCAGCGCCAGCACCGTGCCGGCAAGCAGGATGGCCAACGCGGTTCTCACAGCCCCTCCGTCACGAAGCGGATGAAGTCGGCCTTCTCGGCGGCGCTGCATTCGCGCCCGAGCACCTCGGTGCAGTTGCGGCGGAACCACTTCTCCACCTTGGCCGGGTCGGTGAAGCGCGCGGCCTCCGCGCGCGGCGCCAGCGGCTTGATGGCCTTGCCGGTGACGGCATGCTGGCCCGGCTGCGCCGGCGAGTCGGTATGGCAGGACGTGCAGGCCGGCATCTTGTCCGACACGGCGAAGCGGGTCGCATAGAACCCGGCGCCGCGTTGCGGCGAGGGCTTGAAGCCGGGCGACTGCCGCGCCGCCTCGGCGGCGTAGGCATCGGCCAGTTCGCGCGGGGTGGCGGCCGCGGCGGCCGTGGCGGCCGCCAGCAGGGCCAGCAGGAGGGCGGAAGCTTTCATGGTCGGTTCCTTGGCGGGTTGAACATGGAACCGGACTCTGGGCGCCCCGGCTTAATCCGGCCTTAACGGAAACAGACGATTGACTTGCCTCAAGGCCGCTGGCGCTCAGCCGGATAATATTCATGTCTAAATATTAGTGCTGCAGGATATTT
>VGHJ01000076.1 GCA_016868295.1 Betaproteobacteria bacterium
AGATCGCATTTGGTCACCAGCAGGCGGTCGGCCATCGCCACCTGCTTCACGGCCTCGAAATGGCGCGCGAGCTGCCGCTCGATGTTGAGGGCGTCCACCGCCGTCGTCACCCCGTCGAGGCGGAAACGCTCGGCGACGAAGTAGTCCTCCTGCAGCACATGCACCAGCGGCGCCGGATCGGCCAGCCCGGTGGTCTCGACCAGCACGCGGGAAAAGGCCGGAATCTCCCGGCGCAGCCGGCGCATGAACAAGTCCTTGAGCGCGCGCGTGAGATCGCCGCGCAGCGTGCAGCACAGGCAGCCCGAATCGAGCAGCACCAGTTCGTCGTCGATTTTTTCGACGAGCAGATGGTCGACGCCGACCTCGCCGAACTCGTTGATGAGGACGGCGGCATCCTTCAACTTGGGCTGGCGCAGCAGGCTGTTGAGCAGCGTCGTCTTGCCGGCGCCGAGGAAGCCGGTCAGCACGGTGACGGGCAGCCGCTTGTCCTCGCTCATGCCATTCCACCGAAATGCAAAAGGCCGATTTGCGTCACCATGTCGGCTCCGGCACGAGGGCATCATTCAGCCCGCGCTCGATGACTTCGCGCGGCAGGTTGCGTCCGATGAACACCATCGTCGACGCCCGCCGGTCGTCGGCCGCCCAGGGGCGGCCCGGCACGGCGCCCAACAGCATATGCACGCCCTGGACGTTCAGGCGATGCGGCAATCCCTGCACGGCGAGAATGCCCTTGTAGCGCAGCATATCCTTGCCATAGACCAGGACCAGCGCGCCCAGGTTCTCGCTCAACAGGTCCCGGTCGAATTCGCGCTCGGTGCGAAAAGCAAAGGAAGCGATGGCGTCGTCATGCGAATGATGCGCGTCCTCCAGAAAACCCGGCTCGATGTCCAGGATGGCGTTCAGGTCGAAGCCGCGCACGTCGAGCAGCCGCTCCAGCGGTGCCGCGCCGAAATGGACCGGCAGCTGCTCGGCGCGGGGATTGATGCGCGCCAGACGGGTCTGCAGCGCCGCCAGTTCCTGCGCCGGCACAAGGTCGGACTTCGAAATCAGGATGCGATCGGCGAAGCCGACCTGCTCCTGGGCAAGACCATGCTCGTCGAGCTGCTGCATGGCATGCTTGGCATCCACCAGCGTCAGGACGGCATCGAGGAAATAGCTTGACGAGACCTCCGGTTCGACGAAAAACGTCTGCGCCACCGGCCCCGGGTCGGCCAGGCCGGTGGTTTCGATGACGACGCGGTCGAAGACCAGCGTTCCCGCACTGCGCTTGGCGGCCAGTTCGCCGAGGATGCGGACCAAATCGCCGCGCACGGTGCAGCAGATGCAGCCGTTGTTCATCTCGACGATCTGTTCCTCGCCCTGCACCAGCAGCTCATGGTCGATGCCGGCCTCGCCGAACTCGTTCTCGATGACGGCGATTCTTTCCTCATGCCGCTCGGTGAGGATGCGGTTGAGCAGCGTCGTCTTGCCGGCGCCGAGGAAGCCGGTGATCAGGGTGACGGGAATCGGCGTTTGTGTATCGGCCATCGCATCGGCTCAGTGGTGCGCGAAATGGCCGGCCAGCGGAACGATCGCCACGCCGGCGGCGATCAGCGCGCCCTGCCACAACGCCGCCGACGCGCCGCGCTGCCGATGCAGGAAGGGCATCAGATCGGCCACCGCGATGTAGAGGAAGCTCGCCGCGGCGAGCGCCAGGGCGTAGGGCAGCGCGGCGTGGGCATCCTCCAGGAGGAAATAGCCCATGACGCCGCCGGCGACGGCGGCGAGGCTGGAGAGCGCGTTGTAGAGAAAGGCGCGCGCCTTCGAGTAGCCCGACAGGCGCAGCAGCAGAAAGTCGCCGGCCTCCTGCGGAATCTCGTGGGCGATCACGGCCAGTGTGGCGGCCCAGCCCAACTCGGTCGATGTCAGAAAGGCCGCGGCAAGCAGCACGCCATCGACGAAATTGTGGAAGGCGTCGCCGAGCAGGATCAAGCGACCCGCCACCCCGCCGCCGTCGAGGTGGTGATCGTGCCGCCAGAGGGCAATCCGTTCGAGAGCGAAAAAGCCGATCAGGCCGGCCAGCACGGTGGCAAACAGCGCTTGCGGTTCCAACTCGGCGCTGGCCTCCGGCAGCAGGTCGAGCAGGGCGGCCGCCAGCAGCACGCCGGCGGAGAAGCCGGTCAGACGCGGCAGCCAGCGATTCGGTATCCCCAGGGCGAACAGCGCGGCCACCGTCATGCTGAGCAGGCCACCGGCAAGCGTGGCGAGGACGATCAAGGCCAGCGTCGGCATCAGCCCGGTCTCCGTCCGGAGGAGCAATCGCTGCATTCGCCGCGGAGATCGAGCGACATCCGCGACAGACGAAAGCCGGCCGGCAATGCCGGCGCAGCGGGCGGCGGCGCATTCAGACAGAACACCCGGCCGCAACCGTCGCAGCGGAAATGGGCATGGGCGGCGTGTGCCTCGGCCTGCTCGGCGGCGGAAAAGCGGAAAACCCGCGATTCGTCGGCCTGGCGCAGGGCCAGCCCGCCGGAGACGAGCGAGTCGAGCACGCGATACAGGGTCACCCGATCCATCGGTCCCTCGCCGGAGCGGGCCAGCGCCGTTTCGATATCCTGGTGAGTGAGTCCTCGCGGTGCGCCCCCAAGGAGCGCCAGCACGCGCACCCGGGCAGGCGTCGCGCGCTGTCCGGCGGCACGGATTTTCTCCGTTGCCTTGTCGATGGTATTGCTGGCCCGTCGTTTCATGCGCCGGATTTAATCACAACAGCGTTGCACATGCAACTGAGTTGCAATTAAATCGCGCAGAGCAGGCCCTTCAGGTATTCCCCTTCAGGAAAGGCCAGCGCCACCGGATGGTCGGGTGCGGCCGCCAGCCGGCGCAGGATGCGCGCGTCCGCCCCGGCGTCGGCCGCGGCGCCGGCGACGATCTTCTGGAACAGCTCGACGCCGATGCCGCCCGAGCAGGAATAGCTCATCAGCAGCCCGCCCGGATTGAGCAGGCGGAAGCCGAGCAGGTTGATGTCCTTGTAGGCGCGCGCGGCACGATCGGCATGGGCGGCGGAGGGCGCGAACTTGGGCGGATCGAGGATGATGAAGTCGAAGCGCGCGCCGGCCTTCTTCAGCGCACGCAGCTCCTCGAAGACGTCGGCGTCGCGCCACTCCGCACGCTTGGCGGAGAGCTGCGGGTTGAGCGCCAGGTTGCGCCGCGCGCCCTCCAGCGCCGGGCCGGAGCTGTCGATGGAGAGCACGCTCGTCGCGCCGCCGGCCAGCGCCTGCAGGCTGAAGCCGCCGGTGTAGCAGAAGCAGTTGAGCACGCTGCGCCCGGCGGCGAGCTGGCGCGCCAGCAGGCGGTTCTCGCGCTGGTCGAGGTAGAAGCCGGTCTTGTGGCCGCCGCGGATGTCGACTTCGAGGCGGACGCCGTACTCCTCGATGACGATGTCCCCGGGCTCGCCGCCGTGCAGGGCGCCCGTTTTCGCTTCCAGCCCTTCCAGCCCGCGCACGTCCGAGTCCGAGCGCTCGAAGACACGCGCGCAACCCGTCGCCTGCACCAGCGCCGTCACCAGGGCGTCGCGCCACTTCTCCGCGCCGGCGCTGTTCAGCTGCAGCACCGCCGTGTCGCCGTAGCGGTCGGCGATCACGCCGGGCAGGCCGTCCGACTCGCCGTGGACGAGGCGCAGGCCCTGCTGGCCGGAAAGCTCCGGCAGCGCGGCGCGCGCGGCGACGGAGGCGGCGACGCGGCGCTTGAAGAAGGCGTGGTCGATGGTCTCTTCCGCATCGAAGCTCCACATCCGCGCGCGGATCTGCGAATGCGGGCTGAACGCCGCCCGCCCGAGCGGCCGGCCGTTGTCGGCGAGGACGTCCACGGTGTCGCCGGTGCGGGCGCGGCCCTTCAGGTGCGCCACCGCGCCCTCGAAGATCCAGGGATGGCGGCGCATGACGGAGCGCTCCTTGCCGGGTTTGAGGATCAGTTCGGTCATATTCCGGAAAGCAGCGCCTCGAGTCCCGGGTATTGCTGCGGCGTCAGGGTGATCTTGCGCGAGGCCGTCCCCCACTTCTCGCCGGCGGCGACACGGGCAAGGAAGGCGTCGGCATCGGCGATCCAGGCCGTGCCCACCGCCGAGACGCCGGCGGCGAAGAGCGCATCGGGCGGGCAGCCGGCCGACGGGCCGACGACGGCCACCGCCTCCGCCCCGCGCCAGGCCGCGCTCGCCGCCTCGAAGGTGTCGTTCAGCAGCAGCGTGCTGGTCGACACGATCTTGTTGCAGCCGGCGAGGCGCCACGGGTCGAGCGTGACGACCAGCCCCGGCTCCTCGCGCACCAGCTCCGCCTTCAGCTCCAGCACGGTGACGGGAATGCCCAGCGCGCGCGCCTGCGCGATGAGCGGCGTGAAATGGCCGATCATGCCGAGGCGGTCGCCGGCCGCGAGCCGAAGCGAACCGAAGGAGTCGATGGAGTCGTCGGGCAGGAAGCCCGAGCAGTCATAGAGTCGGCGCGTCAGGGCATTGATCGCCGCCAGCCCCAGGGCACGCGCGGCGCCGTCGTCTTCCGCGTAGCCGCGCACCAGGTCGATCGCCGCGCCGCCGGCCTCCGCACCACGCGCATGCAGCGCCCTCAGCGTGCCACCGAGCAGGGTGAAGGCCAGGCCGACGCTGCCGCAATCGAGCTGGACGGCGCAGAACTCGCCCTCCTTGCCCGGTTTCTCGAACAGCGGCGGCAGCACGATGCGCGCCACCCGCGCCGGCCCCAGCGCGGCGTCGATGCGTCGAGCGGCTTCTACAAGCCAGTTTCGCACGGTCGGCGCGCTCATTTTTTCTTCGCCCGCGGATGCGCGGCGTCGTACACCTTGGCCAAGTGCTGACAACACGCCGCAAAGCGGCTTGTTGCGGCGAAGGCTAACATCGCGCAAAGCGCGATGTTAAGTGAGCCACGCGAACGGCCGGAGGCAAAATCACTCACTTTTTCTTGGCCCTCGGATGCGCGGCGTCGTACACCTTGGCGAGGTGCTGAAAATCTAGGTGGGTATACACCTGCGTCGTGCCGATGCTGGAATGGCCGAGCATCTCCTGCACGGCGCGCAGGTCGCCGGAGGACTGCAGCACGTGCGAGGCGAAGGAGTGACGCAGCATGTGCGGGTGCACGTGGGCACCGAGGCCGGCCTTCTTCGCCCATCGGCCGAGGCGCAGCTG
>VGHJ01000077.1 GCA_016868295.1 Betaproteobacteria bacterium
CAGAGTACTCGAGGGCCCGCTTGTCGAACAGTTCGCGCTTGCCCATGGCCTGGTAGAGATCGAACAGCATGGCCCAGACCTGGTCGGCGGCGGCCCCCAGTCCGCTGCCGGCGGCGGCGCCCTCGAGGGACGCCAGCGCGGCCTCGTCCTGTCCGTTGGCGAAGAGGATCGCCGCCTCCTCCACCACGGGATGCATGCTGGCGGAGCTTTCGCGAATCTCGAAATGTCCGGAATGGTCTTCCTCGCGCACCTCGATCGCGCCCGGCGCGGTGAAATCGAGCGACTCGAGCTCTTCCTTCGGCGCCGCGGGCCGGGCGGGCTCGGCCGCTGCCGACGGGCGCGACGGCGCCGGCGCCTGGGGCGCCTTTTTCGCCGCCGGCTTGGCCGGTTCGGGCTGGGGCTTCTTGCCGAAGAGTGAGAAAACCACGCTTATCCGTCAGGGAAATCGAAATGCCGGCCCGGCGGAGCGAAGCGCGCGCCGGAAATCGCTTGTAGCATATCGGCCCGGATGGCGCAACGCTTGAGCGCTTGCGTCCGCCATTTCCCGGCTTTTCGTCAGGTCAGAGGGGCGGCAGAGCGCCGCAGTAACAGCATCAGTCCGGCGGACAGGGCAAGGGTCAAGGCCAGGACCGGACCGAATGGCTGGTCGATGACCAAGGCAAGCAAGAAGGCGGCGGCATAGCCTGCGGCTCCCATCAGCGCCGAGAGCGCCAACGCGCGGCGCCAGCCGTTTACCGAGTCGCAGACGATCCAGGCGGGAACGAAGATCAGGGTAAAGGCCGCCGCGACGCCGATGCTCATGGTGGCCAGAGCAAGTGCACCGGCGATCAGCAGATCGAAGCCGAAATGGAAACGCCCCTCCAGCCTGCCCGTCGCAAGCAGGTGCCCCGGCAGAAAACGCGCGACGAGTAAAGTCCGTGAAAGCCGCGCCAGCCAGGCCAGCGCCAGCGGCAGCGCGATCCAGGCAGCCATGAGGTGCGCCTGCCCGGAGAAATACAGCTGGCCGTCGAAGAGGGCGCGCGCCAGCCGCTCGGCCAGCGGCAGGTTCGCCACCAGCAGGACCGCCACGCCCCAACCGCCGAGATAGAGCAGGGCATAAATCGCGTTGCCGACGCGCATCGAATGGTGCTTGACCAGCGCCGCAAGCGCGGCAGCCGCCAATCCTCCGAGCACCGGCGGTGCCGCGATAGCCATGGCAACAAGGGCTCCGGCTGCGGCCACCTGGGTAAACGCCAGCGCCGCCAGCCATTCGTCCCGCAGCCGCAAGTAGCAGCCGAGCACCGGCAGCAGCACTGCATAGGCGAGGCCGGTAAGAAAGGGCGTGAGAAACAGCGTGCCGGACAGAAGCGCCTCGCTCATCCGGACACCTGCTTGTCGCCCACCCGCACGATCCGGTCGCATACCGATTCCAGGAAGTCGCTCTCGTGGCTGATCAGCGCAATGGCCGTGGTTGATGATCGCCGGCTGATCGCCTTCTTCAACTCGGCCATGCCGGCCGGATCCATGTTGTTGGTCGGTTCGTCGAGGAGCACGGCATCGGCCGGCGACATCAGCGTCGCCCAATGATGGAGGAACTGGCGCTGGCCGCCGGAGAGCGCGTCGAGGCGCCGGTCCAGCGCCGGCGTCAGCCATTCCGGCAGGCCGGCGCAGGGAGCGGCAGCCAGCTCGAGCAGTTCCCGCCCGGTCAGCGGCAGGCCGTGCACCGGCGGCGGGTGCTGGCCCTGGAATGCGATCCTCGATCCGGGCGGCCTGCGGATGCGGCCGCCGAAGACGCGCGCGGTCCCGACGAGTGCCGCCAGCAGCGTGGACTTTCCGGCGCCGTTCGGCCCGGACAGGCCCAGCACGCGCCCCGGCGCCAGGTTGAAGGAGAGGGGGCCGACCACCGGCCGCTCATACCCGGCGACGAGGTCGATGACTTCGACTTCTCCCGGCTGAGGCTGACTCAATGCTTGTGCCTCATGCCGCAGTGCGGTCCCGACGCCTTGCCCTTGCAGGCCTTCTTCAAGGCCTCGTCGCATTCCTTGTACGGCTTGCCGGCTTCCAGGCATTGCGCCGCCTGCAGGTGGATTTCGGCGAACTCGCGATGCTGATGCGCGTGGGCCTTGATCTCTTCGGCCGTCATGTTTTTCTGTCCCGCTTGCGCGGCACCGGCTACCAGGCAAAGCAGGGTCAGGACGTTGCGAATCTTCATTGTTTTCTCCTTTCAGTTCTTGAGGGTGAGGGCGGACAGCAGTCGCGCCAGAGTGTCATCGAACAGGGTAAAAAGATCTTTCGCTTCCGCCGTCCCGCCCACGGTCAGGGGCAGCGTGACGACCGGCAGCTTCGCCCGTTCCGCAATCCAGCGGGAGGGCGCATCGTGCTGGTAGGCGGGCCGCAGCACCATGCGCGCCGGCTCTGCGGCAAGCCGGACCAGCACCTCCTGCAGATAGGCCGCGCCGGGCTCGACGCCCGGTTTCGGCTCCAGCGTCGCCACCCGTTTCAGGCCGAGCCAGTCCTCCAGATAGACGAAGGCGTCGTGCTGCACCGCGACCGGCACGCCCCGCAAGGACTTCGCCTGCGCCTCCCAACGCGCCAGCGCCGAGCGCCACTTCTCGGCGAAAGCGCGGTAGCCCGCCTGGTAGGCGGCGGCGTGGGCGGCGTCCAGCGCGGCCAGGCGCGCGGCCAGCGCCTCGCCGACTTTCAGATACACGCGGGCATCGGTGACGAAATGCGGATTGCCGGCGGCGTGCACGTCGCCATGGATGCGGTCCACCGTCTTCGGCACGTCGAGCATCCTGACATGGGCGGCGGCCTCGAAATAGCCCGCCTTGCCCGGCTGGATGGCCGCATTGCCGGACTCGCGCAGCACCACCGGCAGCCAGCCGATTTCGAGTTCGGCACCGGTGGCGATGACGAGGTCGGCGCGCCGGGCGCGCGCGATCAGCGAAGGCCGCGCCTCGATGCGATGCACGTCCTGCAAGCCATGCGTCGCCGACCAGGCATTCACGCGCTCGCCGCCGATCTCCCTGGCCAGCGCCGCCCATTCCGGCCCGGTGGCGAAAACCTCCAGCGCGGCCTGGGCCGGCAGGGCCAGCAGTGCGAGCAAAACGATCAGGAATCGTTTCATGCGCACCCCCTCAGAACTTGTGCGCGCCGTGGGCGCCCAGGCTCATGATGTACTGCAGCGTCACCTGGTTGTCGGTCACGCCCTGCATCGAGCGGTCTCTGGCGAACTGCAGGCGCAGGCGCGAGAACTCGTCCTGCGACCAGTCGACCATCAGGCTGTGGCGGTTGGGCCGGTGGGACGTGAAGTAGGCATTGGCGGGGTCGAGCGCGGCGAAGACCGTGGCCGGGTCGTAGCGCTTCGAGCCGGAATTCAGCCAGTCGTAGCGGTAGCCGACGCGCCACTGCGGCATGAACTGCCACACCGCCTGGGCGTAGCCGCCGGTCTGGGCGCTGCGCAACCTGCCGAGACCGACGCCGCCCGAGCAGGGCGAGGTGCCGACGTCCGAGGCACAGGCGAGGTCGCCGTGCTCGCTGCGGCGGAACAGCTCGGCCTGCAGCTTGAGGTTGCGCCGCTGCGGGTTGCCGTCCGGCGCCCACTTCCAGACGAAGTCGGCGATCAGCGTGCGGCTGCGCCCGGTGAACTGGCCCTCGACCTCGTTCGGGCCGGCGGCGTCGGTGTCCTCGAAGTGCGCCTCGCGTTCCCGCGCCCGCGTCGTCAGCCAGGACAGGCCGGCGCGCCAGGCATGCGAACGGCCGACGTCGCCGCCGACATGGGCGAACAGGCTGGTCGCGCCCACGCCGTTCTGGTTGCGGTCGGTGCCGGGAAATCGGGCGCCGCGGCCGATCTCGGCGCCGAATTCCATGAAGAGATCGGTCGGCGCCACCCATTTCAGCTGCAGGCCGTCCTGGCCGTAGTGCTCGCCGAACAGCGCCTTCATCATCAGCGGCGCATCGGCGAAATCCCAGGCGTGCGGGTGCTGCTCGTTGATGTAGCCGATGCCTGAAAGGAAGCGGCCGCCCTTCAAAGTGAAGCCGCGGCCCAGGCCCAAGGTCTGGAAATACGCCTCCTCGACCTCGGCCTCGCCGTCCTTCAACGCGACGTTGAGCAGGCCGCGGAAATACGGATTGACGTTCGCCGACACGACGAGCTCGGAGTGATCGAGCGAGAAGCCGCGCTCGTCACCGCCGTGGCCATGACCGCCGTGGTCATGTCCGCCGGCCGGCCAGTAGCCGGTGATGCTGCGCTCCGGCACGTCCTTCATGCGGCGGTACTGCCCCTGCAGGATGACCGAAACTTCGGGGTTGAAGCCGCCGGCCGTGGCGGCGGCGCGCGCGGCGCCGTCCTGCGGCGACTGACTTTTTTGCGGCGCGGCCTCGGCGGCGGCGAGCCGCTGCTCGAGCGAATCGATGCGCGATTCGTAGGCTTTCTTCATCTGCGCGACTTCCTCGCGCAGGGCTTTCAACTCCGCCTCGTTCGAGGCGGCGGCGGGCAGCGCCAGTGCGGCCGCAGCGGCGGCCAGTGCAATGCGTCTCATGGTCTTCTCCAAAAACAGGCAAACGGGCGCGCCGCGCCGGAGCGCGGCGGCAATCACGGCTGTTTCAGGAGAAGGCCGGCGGGGCGCGCGAATCGAAGCGCCGTATCGGGGAGGCTGACTTTTGCCCGGATGCCGGCAGGACGCGATCCGCCGGCGCGGCGGCAGACGCGGCATTCGCCAGGCAGCCGTGGACCAGGCCGTCAAGCACGGCAAAGGCCGCGCAGTGCGCGCAGAGCCGCTCCGCGCCCGCTAGCCCGGATTCGTCGTGATCCGATTCGATGCCGGCGGCCGCGGGCGCGGCCAGGTGTTCGGCCCAGTGGGCGAAGGCCGCCTGCTGGGCCGCGAGGAGCGGCAGCCAGAAGACCAGCAGCAGACGGGCGACCCGGCGTTTCATGGCGTCACTTGAGAGGCCTCGACGAGGCGATAGAACAGGCTGGTCGGATCGTCGGGCAGCAGCATCAGGCGCCCGCTCAGCACCACGCCTTCCCAGGTGTAGTCGATCGGCTTGCGCAAATGCACCTCGATCACCGACTCCGGCCCGCCGCCGGGCAGGCAGAAGGTGCACGTCACCGGCATGCGCGTGAGCAGGATG
>VGHJ01000078.1 GCA_016868295.1 Betaproteobacteria bacterium
GCCTGGAAGCCAACAGCCTCGCCATCCAGGTGCACGGCGGCTACGGCTACACGCGCGAGTACCCGGTCGAGCAGTACTACCGCGACAACCGCCTCAACCCCATCCACGAGGGTACGCACGGCATCCAGGGCCTCGACCTCCTCGGCCGCAAAGTGATGATGGACGGCGGCGCGGCGCTCAAGCTCTTCGGCCGCGAGGTGCAGAAGACCGTGCAGGAGGCCGGCGCGATTGCCGAGCTGCAGCCCTACGCCCTGGCGCTCGGCGCCGCCATCACCGAGGTCGGCATCACCACGCGCCAGCTCGCCGAGGCGCTCGGCCGCGACACGGACGCCGCGCTGGCGAATTCCAACGTCTATCTGGAAATGTTCGGCCACACGGTGCTGGCCTGGATCTGGCTGCGGCAGGCCATCGCCGTGTCGCGGGGACTGACTTTAGGGAACAAAAGCGACGAGGATTTCTACCGCGGCAAACTCGCCGCCTGCCGCTACTTCTTCAACTGGGAGCTGCCCAAGACCCAGCCGCAGCACGCCCTGCTGCGCGCGCTGGAGCCGACCTGCCGGGAGATGAAGAATGAGTGGTTCTAACTTCGAACCCTCTCCCCCGCCGGGGGAGAGGGCCAGGGAGAGGGGGTTTTGATATGAGCGAGAACATCGTCACCGAACTCGCCGCCGGCGTCCTGCGCATCGAGATGCGCCGGCCGGAGAAGAAGAACGCCCTCACCGGCCCGATGTACGCCGCCATGGCCGACGCGCTCGAACGCGCCGCGCGCGAGGACGCCGTGCGCGTCGTGCTGATCCACGGCCAGCCCGAGATGTTCACCGCCGGCAACGACCTCGGCGACTTCCTCAACGGCCCGACCGACGATCCGGATCGCCCGGTGTTCCGCTTCCTGCGCAACATCGCCGCCGCCGAGAAGCCCCTCGTCGCCGCCGTCAGCGGCAACGCCGTCGGCGTAGGCACCACGATGCTGCTGCACTGCGACCTGGTGTATGCCGGCGAGAACGCCCGCTTCCAGCTGCCCTTCGTGAACCTCGCCCTGTGCCCGGAGGCCGCCTCCAGCCTGCTGCTGCCGCGCCTCGTCGGCCACCCGCGCGCCGCCGAACTGCTGTTCTTCGGCGAGCCCTTCGGCGCCACCGAGGCCCATGAGATCGGCCTCGCCAACGCCGTGCTGCCCGACGCCGGTGTATTGGCCCACGCGCTGGAGCGCGCGCAGAAGCTCGCCACCCTGCCGGCCGCATCGCTGCGCGAGACCAAACGCCTGCTCAAGCAGGCCGTCGCGGCCCTCGTGCCGCAGACGATGCGGGACGAGGGCGAGATCTTCAAGCGCCAGCTCGCCTCGCCGGCGGCGAAGGAGGCCTTCAGCGCCTTCCTCGAGAAGCGCAAGCCGGATTTCTCGAAGTTCTAGGGAGCATCAGGAAGATGAGCAAGAAATTCTACTGGGAGGATTTTCCCGTCGGCAGCGTCATGGAGTACGGAGGAATCGTGGTGACGAAGGAGGACATCGTCCGCTTCGCCCGCGAATTCGACCCGCAGCCTTTTCACATCGACGAAGAGGCGGCCAGGCACTCGCAGTTCGGGGGACTGGTCGCCAGCGGCTGGCATACCTGCGCGCTGACCATGCGCATGATGTGCGAAGCTTACCTGCTCGACTCCGACAATCTGGCCTCTCCCGGCATCGAGAACATTCACTGGCTGAAGCCGGTGCGTCCTGGCGACACCCTGCATATTCGCAGTGTCGTGCTGGAGGCGCGCCCGCTGGAGAGCAGGCCGCACATCGGCCTGATACGCAACCGCCTGGAGGTGCTCAACCAGAACGGCGAGGAAGTCATGCAGATGGAAGGCTACGGCATGATGCGCCGGCGGGAGAGGGAGTAAACCCCATGAAGATCCACGTCCTGCTGAAGAAGGAGGAGCTCGACGCCCAGCGCCTGCCGGGCAAGACGGTGGTCGTGCTCGACATCCTCTTCGCCACCTCCAGCATCGTCGCGGCCATGGCGCACGGCGCCGCCGAGGTGATCCCGACGCTCGACGGCGCGGCGGCGCAGGCCGAGGCGGCGCGCCACGCGGCCGGCAGCTGCGTGCTCTCCGGCGAGCTCAACGCCGAGACCATTCCCGGCTTCGTACACCCGACGCCGCTGCACCTGCTGGCGGAAAACCTCTCCGGCAAGTCGCTCATCTACTCCACCACCAACGGCACGGTGGCGGTCGCCAAGTCGCGCGAGGCCGACCACGTCTACGCGGCGGCGCTGCTCAACGGCGAGGCGGTGGTGAAGCACATCGCCGCGCACCACGCCGAAGAGACGGTGCTGATCGTCTGCTCCGGATCGGCCGACAATTTCAACCTCGAGGATTTCTACGGCGCCGGCTACCTCGTCTCGCTCTTCGCGCAGCAGGGGCAGGAGCATGAATTCAGCGACGCCGCCCTCGCCGCCCGGCTGCTCTACGAGCACTGCGAGGCCGGCGAATGCCTGCGCCGCGCCCGCGTCGGCCGCATGATGCTGGAGCGCCGCCTCGACCGCGAGGTAGACTTCGCCGCGCAGAAGAGCCTCTACGACGTCGTGCCGAAGCTCGACGGAAACAGACTGGTGGCTGCGTGAATCTGCAACATCATTATGTGGATTTCGACGACGTGCGCCTGCACTACGTCGACGCCGGCGACGGCCCGCTCATGCTCTTCATCCACGGCTTTCCGGAGTTCTGGTATGCCTGGCAGGCCCAGCTCGAGGATTTCTCGCGCGACCATCGCGCCGTCGCCCTCGACATGCGTGGCCACAACCTTTCCGGCAAGCCCGCCGACACCAAGGCCTACCGGCCGAAACACCTCGTCGCCGACCTGCGCCGGCTGATCGACCACCTCGGCGGCCGCCCCGCCATCGTCATGGCGCACGACTGGGGCGGCGCCGCGGCGTGGAACCTCGCCGCCGCGCATCCCGAGTACCTCGAGAAGCTGGTCATCATCAACTCGCCGCACCCGGTGACATTCGCCCGCGAACTGCGCGACAGCCCGGCGCAACAGCAGGCCAGCGCCTACATGAACTGGCTGCGCCGGCCCGGCGCGGCGGAGAAGCTGCTGGAGAACGACTGCGCCCGCCTCGCCGCCATGTTCTCGCAGTCGACCGCCGATCCGCACTGGCTGACGCCCGAGCTGCTGGCGCGCTACCGCGAGGCGTGGAGCCAGCCCGGCGCGATGGACGCCAGCCTCAATTTCTACCGCGCCTCGCCGCTGCACCCGCCCACGCCCGAAGCGCCCGGCCCCACTGCCCTTCAGCTCGATCCGGCCGCCTTCACGGTGCGCGTGCCGACGCTGGTCATCTGGGGCGAGCGCGACACGGCCCTGCTGCCGGGCCTGCTCGACGGACTCGAGGCGCTGGTGCCCCAGCTCACGCTGAAACGCATCCCCGACGCCTCGCACTGGGTCATCCACGAGCGGCCGGAGGAAGTAAGCCGCCTCATCCGCGAATTCATAGGAAACTGAACATGGCCAGGATCACCCTGCATTCCCTGGAAGAACTCAAGCAATGGGTCGGCAAGGAAGTCGCCACGAGCGACTGGCTCCAGGTCGATCAGGACCGCATCGACCGCTTCGCCGACGCCACCGGCGACCGCCAGTGGATCCACGTCGACCCGGCGCGCGCCAAGGCCGAATCGCCCTTCGGCGCGACCATCGCCCACGGCTACCTGACGCTCTCGCTCGTCCCGCACATGATGATGGAGACGATGGATCTGCAGGGCGGTAGCATGAGCATCAACTACGGCGTGAACCGCGTGCGCTTCGCCGCGCCGGTGCGCTGCGGCGACCGCATCCGCACCCGCTTCACCCTCGCTGCGCTGGAAGACATCCAGGGCGGCGTCCAGCTCACCTGGCACGCCCTCGTCGAGATCGAAGGCCAGCACAAACCCGCCTGCGTCGCCGAGATGATCGCGCGACGGTATAACTGAACGAAATGCCGCGCGTGAGCGGCTGAGAGCGGGTTGCGCCGGCTAACATAAACGCTGCGGTCACAATCTGTGACCGCATGGCCATTTTTATTCTGTCCCGGACAGCCGCTGCATCTTGCTTGCCCTTGCGGCGAATGACTGCTATGCGGCCAGAATCCTAAACTCTTCCGCTTTGACCACCGGCCGCAGCTTTCGCCCGCCGTCTCCCGGGTGCATCTCGACCAGTCCGTAATCAGCCATCTTCTTGAGCGTGCGCGAGAGATTGCCGGGTTGGCGGCCGGTGCACTGGGCAAGCTCGGCCATGGACCCGGGGCGGGTCTCGCGGATTACTTTCAGCAAAGCGCGATTGTCGTCGCTGAGCACCTCGGCCACCGAGCGCATCGAAGTGAACCAGATTTTCGGCTCGCCTGCCTTCGGCTTGTATTCGCCCTTGGCGATGGCCAGCATCCGCGCCCTGATCCGGGCCTGCGGCATGATGCCGATGGTAATGGTCTTCATTCGTTCATCTCCTTCAAAACCACGTCGACTTCGCGGAAGAAATCTGCAAGCAACTGATAGGCGGTCTCGAACGCGTAGGGAACACCCTTGTCCCTGGCGTGCCGGTGCCGATGGTCGTACTCGAGGCGCCTGCCGGTGAAGCCCTTCTTCGCCGGCTTCAGAGCGTGAGCGTTGTCGTAGCCGAGTACCCGCCTGCCATGGCAATCATGCAGCGTCAGGCAGTAGCGGATGCCGTGCGGTATTTCATCGCTTTTCGGCACCTCCCAGGCCTCGATCTTGACCCAGCAGCCACGTTCCTGCGCGATGATCGAGTCGTTCAGATCTAGCAGCGTTGCCAGGCCGATATCGGTCGCCATGCGCTATGTTATCAATAGCTGATATCACATGCAAGGCAGCGACCACCTGGACTAAAAAGTCAGCCGCTGCTGGACTGCGAACGCAAGCCTCTTACCCATCCAGTCGACGGGCAAAAGTGAGTCGGGCATTCTTATGCATGTTCATTCGGCTGATCTCCTGAGAGTAGTTGGTCGGTTCGCACCTCCAAGTCTCTCAGACTCAGTCCGAATGAACAGA
>VGHJ01000079.1 GCA_016868295.1 Betaproteobacteria bacterium
GGCCTCGGTCGTCTTGGCCTTCGGCTTGGACTTGCCTTTCGCCTTGGATTTGCCCTTCGGCGCATTCGCCGGCTTGCTGGCGGAAGCCGGAGTGGCGGGTGTGGCGGCGGTGGCCGGCGTGGCCGCCTTCGCCTCCGCAGGCTTGGCCGGACTCGCCGGCGTGGCCGGGGTGGCGGGCGTCGCCTGGGCGAACGCCAGGGAAGTGGTGGCGGCGAAAGTGGCGGCGACGACGAGAGAAATCAGTTTGCGCATTGCTTGTTTCCTTTCAAGTGTGTTGGGCAAGGGACATCCCCTGGTTTCCCGGACAGCAGTGTTTGCTGCGTCTGATGCCTAAACGCCGGCCGAGCGCGGCGGGTTGACGCGCCCATGCAGTATCATGGCCTGCCCCACGGAGAACGACATGACACGCATTTACGGCATCAGAAACTGCGACACCATGAAGCAGGCCTTCGCATGGCTCGACAGCCGCGGCATCGCCTATGATTTTCACGACTACAAGAAACTCGGCACCGATGCCGCGCTGCTGAGGAAATGGGCCGCGCAGGTCGGCTGGGAGAAACTCATCAACACGCGCGGGCCGAGCTTCCGCAAGCTGCCGCCGGAGAAGCAGGCCGATCTCACCGAGAAGAAAGCCTTCGCCCTCATGCTGGAGAACCCGAGCATGATCCGGCGGCCCGTCGTCGAAGCCGGCAAGGCGCTGCTGGTCGGCTTCGATGCGGACGAATTCGCCAAGAAGCTGAAGTGAACCGCCAGCAGATCGCTCAGGGCACGCTGCTGATGTGCGCGGTGGTGCTGATCTGGGGCGCCTTCCTGCCGGCGAGCAAGGTCGCGCTCGCCGTCATCGACCCCTACTGGCTCACTGCGTTGCGCTACGGCATCGCGGCCGCCTGCTTTCTCTTCGCGCTGGCCGCGTGGGAGGGGAGACGCGCCCTCTCCTGGGAGGGGCAGGCGGGAAAGGCCTGGCTCTTCGGCAGCGTCGGCTTCGCCGGCTTCAGCCTGTTCGTCTACGAAGGCCTGCGACTGACGCGGCCCGAGCACGGCGCCATGATCCTTGCCCTCGGCCCGGTGAACATCGTCCTCTGGCAGTGGCTGCGCACGCGCCACCGCCCGCATGCGGCGACGCTGGCCTGCATCGGCGTCGCCATCGCCGGGCTCGGCCTGGTGGTCAGCCAGGGCGAATGGGCGCGCCTCTATTCGGGCGGCAGCGCGCTAGGTAACGGCCTCACCTATCTGGCGTCCTGGTGCTGGATCGCCTTCACGCTCGGCGCGCAGCACTTCCCGCGCTGGTCGCCGGTGCGCTACACGGCGCTCACCGCCGCCCTGGGCTGGCTGACCATTCTCGTCGCCGCGGCGATAGCCACCGGCAGCGGACACAGCCGTCCCCCCGCACCGGACGGGCTGCGCGAGCAGCTCTGGGCGCTGCTCTTCATCGTCTTCGTCGTTTCCTTCAGCGCCGTGCTGCTGTGGAACATGGCGGTGGCCAAGCTCGGGCCGCTGAATGCCTCGCTCTTCGCCAACTTCGCCCCGGTGGTGACCTTCCTCATCACCGTCTGGCAGGGCCATGTCCTGCTGCCGGCGGAGATCGCCGGCGCGGTGCTGGTGGTCGGCGCGCTGGTCGCCAACAATCTGGTGAACCGCCACCTCGCCGGGAAAGCCGAGGCGTTGCTGGCCGGCACGCCTACAAGGTAGGATGGCCCCATGCATCACGCCGAATCCCAGTCCATCTACCGCGTCGCCGCCCTGCGCGAGATCGAGGCACGGTTCTCCGGCGAATCGCCGCCGCTGATGGAACGCGCCGGCGCCGCCGCCACGCGCGCCGTGCTGGCGCACAGCCGCGGCGCGCGCCTCGCCCCGCTCATCGTCTGCGGGCCGGGCAACAACGGCGGCGACGGCTTCGTCGTGGCGCGCATCCTGCGCAGCCGCGGCATCAACCCGACCGTGGTGTTCACCGGCGACGAAACGAAGCTGCCCGCCGACGCGCGCGAAGCCTTCGACAGCTTGCGCAGCTTCGGCGGCGAAATCAGTCACGAGATCCCGAAAAAACCCTTTTCGCTGGTCGTCGACGCCCTCTTCGGCATCGGCCTGCAGCGCCCCGTCGAGGGCACCTACGCCGAGCTGATCAGCCGGATCAACGCCATGGACTGCCCGGTCCTGTCGCTCGACATCGCCAGCGGTCTGTGCGCCGACACCGGCCGCGTGCTCGGCTGCGCCGTGCGCGCCCACTTCACGGCGACCTTCATCGCACTCAAGCCCGGCCTGCTCACCCTGGACGGACCGGATCACAGCGGCGAGGTCAGCGTGTACGATCTCGACATCGCGCCCGAGAGCGTCCTGCCGGCCGAAGGCCGCGTCGTCACCACGGCGCTGTTCCGGGATTGCCTCAAACGGCGCCCAAGGAACAGCCACAAGGGCATGATGGGCGGCGTCGGCATCCTCGGCGGCGCGCCGGGCATGACCGGCGCGGCGCTGCTCGCCGGCCGCGCCGCGCTGAAGCTGGGCGCCGGCCGCGTCTATGTCGGTCTGCTCGACAATGCCGCGCTCGCCATCGACACCGACCAGCCCGAGCTGATGCTGCGCACGCCGGCCGACGTGCTCTCCTCGGGATTCGCCACCGTGCTCGCCGCCGGGCCGGGGCTGGGCCAGGGCGCCGACGCCCTGGAACTGCTCCGGCAGGCCATCGCCGCCGAGCTGCCGCTGGTGCTCGACGCCGATGCGCTCAACCTGCTGGCGGCGCATCCCGTGCTCGCCGGCCGTGTCGCGCGGCGCAACGCGCCGACCCTGCTCACGCCGCATCCCCTCGAGGCGGCGCGCCTGCTCGGCATCGACATCGCCGAGGTACGCGCCGACCGCATCGGCGCCGCGCTCGCACTCGCCGAACGCATGAACGCGCCGACGGTGCTGAAGGGCTGCGGCAGCGTCATCGCCAGCCCGGCCGGACACTGGTACATCAACACCAGCGGCAATCCCGGCATGGCCAGCGCCGGCATGGGCGACGTGCTCGCCGGCATCGCCGCCGCGCTGCTGGCGCAGGGCTGGCCGGCCGAGGCGGCGCTCGCCTGCGCCACCCACCTGCACGGCGTCGCCGCCGACCGGCTGGTCGATGCCGGCGTCGGGCCGATCGGGCTTACCGCCGGCGAGACCATCGAGTCGGCGCGGCGCGCTTTCAACGCCTGGATCTACGGCTGATGCCGCCCGCCCCGATCGCGCAGCATCCGCTGCGCGGCATCCTGCTGTTCATGCTGGCGCTGATGCTGTTCGCCCTGCTCGACGCCACCTCGAAACACCTCACCGTCGATTTCGCCGTACCGCTGCTGGTCTGGGCGCGCTATGCCCTGCATTTCGTCATCATGCTGGTCTTCGTCGGCCCCTCGATGCGCCTGCAACTGGTGAGGACCGACAATCTGTCCCTGCAGGTGGTGCGCGCCCTGGCCCTGGTCGGCACCACTGGCTTTGCCATGATGGCCTTCCGCACCATGCCGCTGGCCGAGGCGACGGCGGTGCTGTTTCTCGCCCCCCTGCTCGTGACGCTGCTGGCAGGCCCCTTCCTGCGCGAGCGCGTCGGCGCCGGCCGCTGGGCCGCGGCCATCGTCGGCTTCGCCGGGGTGCTGCTGATCGCCCGACCGGGTGGCGCGCTCAATCCCGCGGGCACCCTCTGGGCGCTCGCCGGTGCTGCCTGCTACGCCGTTTACCAGATCCTCACGCGGCGCCTGAGCCACGCCGAGCATCCGCTCACCCTGCTTTTCTACACGGCGCTGGTGGGCACCGCCGCGATGAGCCTGGCATTGCCCTGGTTCTGGTTCGAGTTTTCGCCCAGTCCGCTGCAATGGCTGATGATCGCTTCGCTCGGCTTCTACGGCGGCGTCGGGCATTTCATCCTGATTCGCGCCTTCCGCCTGGCGCCGGCCTCGACCCTGACGCCCTTCGGCTACACGCAACTGATCTGGGCAGGCCTGCTCGGCTGGCTGGTGTATGGGCACGTCCCCGACGCAATGTCGGCGGCCGGCATGGCCGTGATCGCCGCCGCCGGCCTGTGGCTGGCGCTGGGAGAGCGTCAGGCCGGGGCGACGGGATAAGGGTGGAGCATGTTGAGGGCGATGCTCTGCCCGCCCGGCTGCACGATGCGGACGTGCTCGCGGCGGAACTGCCGCGCGTGGTGCAGGCCGCAGGAGTGGGCGATCATGTCGATTTCCCGGTTCATGTTGCGGCAGTAGTGGGCGACGCGCCCGGCCTTGTCCTCCACCACCAGGCCGCGCTGCAGGCGCGGGTTGTGCGTGGTGACCCCGGTCGGGCAGGTGTTGGCGTGGCAGCGCAGCGCCTGGATGCAACCCAGCGCGAACATGAAGCCGCGCGCGGTGTTCACGAAGTCGGCGCCGACGGCGAGCGCCCAGGCGGCGCGCGCCGAGGTGACCAGCTTGCCGGCGGCGATGACGCGCACGCGCTCGCGCAGTCCGGATTCGATCAGGGCATCCACCACGCGCGGCAGCGCCTCGTCGATGGACAGCGCCATGTGGTCGGCCAGCGCCTGCGGCGCGGCGCCCGAGCCGCCCTCGCCGCCGTCCACGGCGATGAAGTCCGGGGCGAAGCCGGCGCCGCGACGCGCCACGGCGTCGCACAGCTCGTTCATGAAATTCCAGCCGCCGATGGCGGTCTTGATGCCGACCGGCCTGCCGGTGGCCTCGCGCACGCGCGCCACCATGTCGAGCAGTTCGTCGGCGCTGGCGATGTCGCGGTGTCGGTTCGGGCTGATCGAGTCCCGGCCGGCGGGAATGCCGCGGATGGCGGCGATTTCCCCGGTCACCTTGGCGCCGAGCAGCACGCCGCCCTTGCCCGGCTTGGCGCCCTGCGACAGCTTGATCTCGAAGGCGCGCACGCTGTCGTGCGCGGCGATCTCGCGCAGCCGCTCGATCGACAGGCGCCCCT
>VGHJ01000080.1 GCA_016868295.1 Betaproteobacteria bacterium
CGGCTTTGGCCTGATGGCCCTCATCCTCGTTACCACGGCGGTACTCATGCCGTGGGGCAACATGACGAACGGCCACCTGGGACTCCTCATGCTCTCGCTGGTGGTGGTGGCCATCATGCTCGGCTTCCCCACCGCCTTCACCCTGATGGGCATGGGCGTGTTCTTCGCCTGGCTCGCCTACAACAGTTCGAGCCCGGACATCGCCGTGCGGCAGACGCTCGACCTCATGGTGCAGCGCGCCTACGCGGTGATGAGCAACGACGTGCTCATCTCGATCCCGCTCTTCGTCTTCATGGGCTACCTGGTCGAGCGCGCCAACCTGATCGAGAAGCTGTTCAAGAGCATCCACCTGGCGCTGGCGCGCATTCCCGGTTCGCTCGCCGTGGCCACGCTCATCACCTGCGCCATCTTCGCCACCGCCACCGGCATCGTCGGCGCCGTCGTGACGCTGATGGGCCTGCTCGCCTTCCCGGCCATGCTGCGCCACGGCTACGACATCCGGCTGTCGGCCGGCGCCATCACCGCCGGCGGCTGCCTCGGCATCCTCATTCCGCCCTCGGTGCTGCTGATCGTCTACGGCGCCACGGCCGGCGTCTCGGTGGTGCAGCTCTACGCCGGCGCCTTCTTCCCCGGCATCATGCTGGCCGGCCTCTACATCGGCTACGTCATCATTCTCGCCAAGCTCAAGCCGAGCCTGGCGCCGCCGCTCTCCGCCGAGGAGCGCATCGTGCCGCTGCCGCCGCACAACCGGGCGGTGGCCGACGCCCACGGCAGCAAGGCGCTGCCGGCGCTGGTGAAAGCCCTCAAGGGGCGCGTCAATGCCGGCGTGTCGTCCGGCGTCATCCTGCGGCAGCTCTTGATCGTGCTGCTGCCGGCTGCGGTGTGGTTCGGCGCCATGGGGCTGGTCTACAAGAGTGTCACCAAGCCGCCGGAGCAGCTGGACCTCTCCGGCCTGCAGGAAATGGGCAGCGGCGCCGGCGCCGAAGCCGAGGAGGGCGCGGAAGAGAAGGCCGAGGGCATCTCCGAGCCGCCCTCGGAGGACGGGGACAAGGCGCAAGGCGTCAAGGAACCGCCGGCCGATTCTTCCCCTCTCCCGCGTGCGGGAGAGGAACCCGCTGCCGCCGAATCCGTCGCCGCGCCGCCCGAGCCCGCGACCGCAGCCGAGCCGCAGCCGGCGCCGATGAGCTACTGGATCGTGCTCGCCGCCGGCACCGCTGCCGTGCTGTTCTTCTACTGGATCTTCGACTTCGCCCGGCTGGAGATCTTCAAGATGCTGCTGGGCTCGTTCTTCCCGCTCGCCGTGCTGATTCTCGCCGTGCTCGGCTCCATCGTCTTCGGCCTGGCGACGCCGACCGAGGCGGCGGCGGTCGGCTCGCTGGGCGGCATCCTGCTGGCGGCGGCCTACCGCCGGCTCAACCTGCAGGTGATGAAGGAGTCGGTGTTCCTCACGGCGAAGACCTCGGCCATGGTCTGCTGGCTGTTCGTCGGCTCCTCGATCTTCTCGGCGGCCTTCGCGCTGCTCGGCGGCCAGGCGCTGGTGGAGAAATGGGTGCTCTCGCTCGACATGACGCCGCTGCAGTTCATGATCCTCGCCCAGTTCATCATCTTCATCCTCGGCTGGCCGCTGGAGTGGACCGAGATCATCGTCATCTTCATGCCGATCTTCATCCCGCTGCTGCCGCACTTCAACATCGACCCGCTGTTCTTCGGCCTGCTCGTGGCGCTCAACCTGCAGACGGCCTTCCTCAGCCCGCCGGTGGCGATGGCGGCGTTCTATCTCAAGGGCGTCTCGCCGCCGCACGTCACGTTGAACCAGATCTTCGCCGGCATGATGCCCTTCATGGGCCTGCAGGTGATCGCGCTGGTCCTGCTCTACATGTTCCCCGACATCGGGCTGTGGCTGCCGAAGGTGCTGTACAACTAGAGATTGCATCCCGTCATCTGATGTTGTAGCATCAGATCATCAAACTGAGGTTTGGAGGTTTCGATGCGAACCACTCTGGATATCGACGACGAGGTGCTGCTGGCGGCGAAGGAATTGGCGCGCCGCGAAAGCAAGACGGCCGGCCAGGTCATTTCCGAACTGGCCAGGCGGGCGATGACGCAGCATGTCCCGGCAAGCGGTGCGCAGTCCGTGCGCGAACCGGAAGCCTTCTACGGCTTTCAGCCGTTCGCCTCGCGCGGCGCGGTGGTGAGCAACGAACAGATCGATCGGCTGCGCGACGACGAAGGGATCTGATGCGATCCCTGCTCGACGTGAATGTGCTGATCGCGCTGCTCGATCAGGGACATCTGCATCACGCCACTGCGCGCGACTGGCTGTCGCGCAACATCAAGCAGGGCTGGGCTTCCTGCCCGCTGACGCAGAACGGCTGCATCCGAATACTTTCCCAGCCGGCTTATCCCGGCGCACTGCCGCCGGCGGCCGTGGCGGAGCGGCTGGCAGCCGCCACGACAACCGACTGGCACGAGTTCTGGCCGGATTCGCTCAGCCTGCTCGATGGCGGCGTGGACTGGCGCCATGTGTTCGGCTCGCGACAGGTGACGGACGTCTACCTGCTGGCGCTGGCAGTGAATCGGGGCGGGCGCCTGGTGACATTCGACAATGCGATCCCGCTGCAGGCTGTGCCCGGCGCCAAGCCCAGGCATCTGGTCGTGATCTGAAAGGGTGCTCCCTACTGCGTCGCACCGTCGGGCGCCTGAATGTCCAGCTTGCGCATCTTCTCCCACAGGTTCTTGCGGCTGATGCCGAGCGAGTCGGCGGTTCGGCCCAGATGCCAGGCCTGCAGTTCCAGCGCCTGGACGATGTAGCGCCGCTCGCAGGCGCGCAGGTATTCGCCCAGATTGCCGCTGATGGCGGCATCCGATTTCTGCGGGTTCACGCTGTCGTCGAAGCAGGCTTCCGGCATCACCAGCGCCTGCCGGCTGAGAATGCAGGCGCGCTCGACGGTGTGCTTGAGCTCGCGCACGTTGCCCGGCCAGGGATAGTCGAGCAGCGCCTGCTCGGTGAGCGGATGCAGTGTGCGCTGCTCGCCCGGGTGGCTGCGCACGAAGGCCTGCACGAACTGCCGCGCCAGCCAGAGAATGTCGTCGCGCCGTTCGCGCAGCGGCGGGATGCGCAGGTGGATGACGTGGATGCGGTAGTAGAGGTCTTCGCGGAAGGCGCCTTGCTCGACCAGCTTCTTCAGGTCGCGGTGAGTGGCGAGAATCAGGCGGAAGTCGACCTCGATCGGTTTCTCGCCGCCGACGCGGACGATCTGGTGTTCCTGCACGGCGCGCAGCAGCTTGACCTGCATGGAGAGCGGCATGTCGCCGATCTCGTCGAGGAACAGCGTGCCGCCGTGGGCCTGCTCGAAGACGCCGCGCCTGGCTCGCACCGCGCCGGTGAAGGCGCCCTTCTCGTGCCCGAACAGTTCCGTTTCCAGCAGTGTCTCCGTGAAGCCGCCGCAATTGACGGCGATGAATGGCTGTTCCGCGCCGGCAGAGGCGAGGCGGTGCAGTTCGCGCGCCACGTGTTCCTTGCCGCAGCCCGATTCGCCGTTGATGAGAATGGTCGTGGCGTGCTGCGCAAGGCGCGGCAGGGATTCGGCCAGGGCGCGCATGGCGGGCGAGGAACCGAAAGACGTTGCGCCCGCTCCGGCCGCGGCGGCGGACAGCGTATGCACCTTGTCTACCAGTCCGTCGAGGTCAAAGGGCTTGGTGACGTAATCCGCCGCGCCGAGCTTGACCAGCTGCACGGCGCTGTCGATGGTGCCGAAGCCGGTGATGAAGACGAAGGGCGGCAGGGCTCGGGGGGCGGCCAGCAGCTCGCTGAAGAGCGCTTCGCCCGAGCCGTCGGGCAGGTTGATGTCGCTGATCGCCACGGCATAGATGTGCTCCGCCAGCGCCTTGCGCGCCGCCCCGGCGCTGCGGTGCCAGTCCACCACGAAGCCTTCCAGGCGAAAGCGGTCGGCGAGCGACTCGCCCATGATGGCGTCGTCCTCGATCAGGCAGAGCCTGGGGTGCAAGGCCGCGCTCACGCCGGCTCCGGCAGCGGCAGCGTGACGATGAAACGGGTTTCGCCGGGCTGGCTGAGCGCCTCGATGCGGCCGCCCAGCTGCTCGACGATCTGGTAGGTGACCCACAGTCCGAGGCCGTGACCCTCCGGGGAATCGTGGGCGAAGGGCTCGAACAGGTGATCGAGCCGCTCGGGCGGGATGTGGCGGCCGTTGTTTTCCACCGTGATCGTCATGGCACGATCGCGCAATGCGACGCGGCAGGCGAGGCGGCCGCCCGGATCGAGGGCGTGGATGGCGTTGAGCAGCAGGTTGATGAGGATCTGGCGCACCGGCGTGGAGGGCAGCGGCGTCCTGGCGACGACGTCGTTGTGCCAGTCGAGGCGGGCGCGCTTGAGAGAGAGATCGGGCTGCAGCAGGGTGCGCACGTCCTCGATGTCCTGCCGCGCCAGCGCATGGCTTTCCAGGCGCGCCTCGACCAGCAGCGCCGCCACGGTTTCCTTGATCTGCGTGAGCCCGCGCTCGAGCAGGGACAGCGTCTTCGCCGCCTGCGGATCTTCCTGGCCGTGGCGCTTGAAGGTGCTGATGGCGTTGAGCATGCCGCCGAGCGGGTTGTTGATTTCGTGGGCGATGCCGGCGGAGAGCCGGCCGAGCGCGGCGAGGCGCTCGGAGACGACGACCTGCTTCTCCAGCTCGGCCTTCTCGCGCAGGTCGAGCACCATGCGCTGGAAGGCGGCCGAGAGGCGGCCGATCTCGTCCTTCGAGTCCTGCATTTCGAGCCGGCATTCGATGTCGGCCGGGATCTCGGCGCCGACGCGGCCCAT
>VGHJ01000081.1 GCA_016868295.1 Betaproteobacteria bacterium
CGAAAATTCGTTAACCAAAAATATGCAGACCTTATAGAATCGATGTACCGCCAGCAGGCGAAATAACAAGGAGAGGAGACTTGACCATGAAGCGCACCATTATCAAGGCCGCCGTCCTGGCGGCCGCCACGACCCTGGCCTGGTCGGCCCAGGCCCAGCAGCTGGGCGTCACCAAGGACACCATCGTCCTCGGCTCGATCCAGGATCTGTCCGGCCCGCTCGCCGGCTTCAGCAAGCCGGCCCGCAATGGCATGCAGATGCGGGTGGACGAGATCAATGCCCTGGGCGGCGTGCACGGCCGCAAGATCAAGCTGGTGGTCGAGGACAGCGGCTACGATCCGAAGAAGGGCATCCTCGCCGCGCAGAAGCTGGTCGGGCAGGACAAGATCTTCGCCATGGCCGGCACCATCGGCACGGGCGTCGCCATGGCCACCATGCCGATTCTCTTCGAGAAGAACATCCCGCACGTCTTCCCGCTCACCGGCGCGCGCGAGATGTACGAGCCGCTGCACAAGCTGAAGTTCTCCTTCGCCTCGCCCTACTACTACCAGATCCGCTCCGGCGTGAAGTGGATGGCCAGGGAGCGCGGCGCCAGCAGCTATTGCATCATCTACCAGGACGACGAGTTCGGGCTGGAAGTGATGCGCGGCGCCGAGGACGGCCTCAAGCAGATCGGCAAGAGCTTCGTCGAAAAGACCACCTTCAAGCGCGGCGCCACCGACTTCTCCGCCCAAGTGGCGAAGATGAAGGGCTCGAACTGCGACACGGTGGTGATGGGCACCATCATCCGCGAGACGCTCGGCACCATCGGCACGGCGCGCAAGATGGGCTGGAACCCGAACTTCATCGGCACCACCGCCTCCTACACCGACCTCATCCACAAGCTCGGCGGCCCGGCCATGAACGGCTTCTACTCGATGAACCAGGTTGCGGTGCCATACCCGGACGACGCCTCCAAGAACCTGCGCGACTGGGCGGCCGCCTACAAGGCCCAGTTCAAGGAGGATCCCGGCCTGTTCTCCGCCTACGGTTACGTCATCGCCGACCTTTTCTACCAGACCGCCAAGCGCGCCGGCCCGAACCTGACGACCGACAGCTTCGTCAAGGCGCTGGAGAGCGCGCCCTTCCCGCGCGACATGTTCGGCAGCCCGGAGTACAAGTTCACCGCGACCCAGCACCTGGGCAACCAGCAGTCGCGCGTCAGCCAGATCCAGAACGGCAAGTGGGTGAACATCACCGACTATCTGCCTGAGTGAGCTTCGGCCCGCCCTCTCCCCGGGTGGGGGCGGGAATGACAACCCAGGGGCGCCGCGGCGCCCCGTTTCATTTGCGCGGCAGCGTGACGACCGCCGTCGTGCCGCCGCCCTCGCGCGGCGCCAGCGCGACCTCGCCGCCGTGGGCGCGCGCCACGGCGCGGGCGATGGCGAGGCCCAGTCCGGCGCCGCCGGTGTGGCGCGCGCGCGAGGCCTCCAGCCGCACGTAAGGCTCGAAGACGCGCTCGCGCTCTTCCGCGGGAATGCCGGCGCCGCGGTCCTCGATGCGGATCTCCACCGAGGACGGCTTGTCGGCGAGCGTGACGTCGACCGCACCGCCGCCGTAGCGGCGCGCGTTGTCGACGAGATTGGCGAGGCAGCGGCGCAGCGCCTGCGGCCGGGCCATGATCGGTGCCGCCGTGCCGTGGAGACTGACTTTCGCGCCGGCGGCCTCCGCGTCCTCGGCGAGGCCATCGAGCAGCGCGACGAGGTTGAGCCGCACCGCCTGCTCGGTGTCGCTGCCGGCGCGCAGGTAGTCGAGCGTGCCGCCCACCATCGCGTCCATCTCCTCGATGTCGCGCTGCATCGCCGCGCGCGCATCGTTCTCGGGCAGCTGCTCGAGGCGCAGGCGCAGCCGCGTCAGCGGCAGGCGCAGGTCGTGCGAGACGCCGGCCAGCGCCTGGGCGCGCGTTTCCAGATGCGCCTTCAGCGCGCGCTGCATGGCGTTGAAGGAGCGCGCCGCGCGCCGCACCTCCTGCGGCCCCTTCTCCTCGAGCGGCGGCTGGTCGAGATTGCGCGCCAGTCCGTCGGCGGCCTCGGCCAGCGCCGAAAGCGGCCGCGTCAGGCGGCGCACCGCCCAGCCGGAGAGCAGGGCCACGACGGCGGCGAGCAGCGCCAGCAAGCCGAGCACGCGCAGCGGCCAGTCGCGCGCCGGCTCCGGCAGCGCCTGGCGGATGGTCAGCACGGCGCCGTCGGCGAGCCGCGCCTGCGCCGACACCAGCACCAGGAAGCGCGGCGCCGCGTGCGCCTCGCGATGCGGCGGGCCGTGCGGCCGCTCGCCCTGCGGCCGCTCCTCCGCGCGCGGCGGCGCACGGCGGATCGACAGCACCTGCAGCTCGGCCGGCCGCTCCAGCTCGCGCGCCACGCGGCGCAGGAAGGCGGCGGCATCGGGCGAAGCGTCGCCGCCCGCCTGCCAGGGCTCGTCGAGGGAGAGCCGCGTCGGCGGCACGCTCAGCGCGCGCACGACGCGCCGCCGCTCCTCCGGCGCCGTGCCGTCGAGCAGGGTGATGTAGCCGGCGACGCGCTGCGCCGCGTACTGGCCGCGCAGGCGTTCGCCGAAGCGCGTGCGCTCGTCCACCATGAGCCAGGCGCCGACGACGTGGGCGACCACCAGGCCGGCGACCAGCGCCAGCACGATCTGGCCGAAGAGGCTGCGGGGAAGCAGTTTCATGGCAACGCCCGTTCACCCTCTCCCCGGCCCTCTCCCTCGGAGGGAGAGGGGGCGCGTCTCCCCTCGCCCCGCTTGCGGAGAGAGGGGCGGGGGGAGAGGGGCCGGCGCAATCTCACGCGCGCCGCTCCACCTCGGACGCCAGCATGTAGCCCTCGCTCCTCACCGTCTTGATGAGCTGCGGCTCGCGGCCGTCGTCGTCGAGGCGCCGCCGCAGGCGCGACACCATGACATCCACGCTGCGGTCGAAGGGGCCGGCCTCGCGCCCGGCCAGCACGTCCATCAATTGGTCGCGCGAGAGCACGCGCAGGGGGCTCTCGGCGAAGGCGCGCAGCAGCTTGAATTCGCCGTTGGAGAGCGGCACGACGACGCCGTCCGCGCCGAGGAGGTGGCGCGCGCCGAGGTCCAGCGTCCAGCCGGCGAAGGCGAGCGCGAGCGCCGGCTTCTCGCGCGCCGCGTTCTCGCCGGCGCGGCGCAGGACGCTGCGGATGCGCGCCAGCAGCTCGCGCGGGTTGAAGGGCTTGGGCAGGTAGTCGTCGGCGCCCATCTCCAGGCCGACGATGCGGTCGGTGTCCTCGCCGCGCGCGGTGAGCATGAGGATCGGCAGCGAGGCGGAGCCGGCGCGCAGCGCGCGGCACAATGAAAGGCCGTCCTCGCCCGGCAGCATGAGGTCGAGGATCACCAGGTCCGGCGCGGCGGCGGCCATTCTGCTGCGCATCGCTGCGCCGTCCTCGGCCGCATCCACCTCGAAGCCGTTGTCGCCGAGATAGCCGCGCAGCAGCTCGCGCAGCCCGGGGTCGTCGTCGACGATGAGGATCCGCTTGTTCATGGGCCCCAAGGATAGCGCGCCGGAGCCGCCGCGGCGCAATTGTGAGCGGCCTTCGACAGAGCGTTACAAATCGTTAACAAAACAGGCCGCGGCTGCAAAATCCCGCTTACACATCGGGCGTGTAATGGCACCGTACCTCAACCACACAGGAGATTCACATGAGCACCACGACCCGCAGCAAGCTCGCCACCGCCCTCTTTGCCGCCGGCCTCGCCCTCGCCGCCGCGCCCGCCTCGGCCGCGCCCGGCTACGGCCCCGGCATGGGCATGCGCGAGATGACCCCGGAAATGCAGCAGCGCATGCAGGCGCGCCTCGACCAGATGGCCAACCGCCTCGAGATCAAGGCTTCGCAGCAGGACGCCTGGCAGGCCTACGTCAAGGTGCACCAGGAGCAGATCGACGGCAGCTTCAAGCCGGCGCCAAAGGACGCCGACGCCGCGACGCTGGCGCGCCATCGCGCCGACATGGCTGCGCGCATGGCGCAGAAGCTCGCCGTCCTCGCCGACGCCACGGCGAAATTGCAGAGCGCGCTCACGCCCGAGCAGGCCAGGCTGCTGGCCGACATGACCCGCCACCCCATGGGCGGCCGCCACGGCGGCCAACACGGCCAACGCGGCCCGATGGGTGGCATGGGTGGCATGGGCGGAATGGGCGGAATGCGCTGATCCCGTCCCGGAAGGAAAAGTCAGTCCCCGCGACACGGCGGGGACGACTTCGTCAGGCCGCCGGCAGCCGCTCGAGGAAGGTGCGCTGCTTGCCGACGGAACCGAGGATGTGGCCGGACCACCAGAGCGACAGGAAAGTCTCGAGTTCCTGCCGGTCGAAATTCTCGGTGGTGATGATCTCGGCGGCCAGGTACTCGAATTCTTCGCGCTCGTTGCGGAGCGCCTCCATCTCGGGATAGCCGGCGCGGCCGAGCAGCGCCTCCTCGGCGTCGAAATGCTCGCGCGCGAGGGTCATCAATCCCCTGAGGACCTCGTCGAAGCGGGCGTCGTTCGCCTCGGCGACACAGCCGGCCAGGGCCTCGCATTGGTCCAGCAGGGCGCGATGCTGCGCGTCGAGCGTGGCGTTGCCCAAGCCGAGTTGCGGCAGCCACTTCAGGCGGCTCGACACGATCAGAATCCCAGCGACTC
>VGHJ01000082.1 GCA_016868295.1 Betaproteobacteria bacterium
TCCTACTACGGCTTCAAGTCCTTCAGCGAGCTGCTCGAGGAAGCGCAGTCGCGCAAGCTGCTCGAACTGCAGCGCGACGAGAAGTCGGGCGGCTACATTCTGCGTCTAACCAATCAAACTTGACAGATCCTTGGCATCCACCAATGTCCAAGCCTTATTCATGACAAATCCCGTTTCTTCCAGACTGGCTAGATTTTCCACCAACAGGGCGGATAGGCAAGGCCCCAGGCGGACTATTTCTCGCTTGCTTCGGCCCACGCCGCCCGAATCAGCTCCGTGGAAAGACGGAAGTCGCTTTCCATCCTGATGGCTGCGGCGAGGATGATCGGAGCGGAACGCTTCATGCCGGGCGGGCAAGCCAGGCGTCGAGGTTCTTCATGTCTTCACGCAGCGTGGCCGCGTTGCCCTTGATGGCGGGAATGCCCAGGCGCGAGGCGTGCCGCATAAAGTCGGCCAGCGCCGTGCCCGCAAAACGGGCGGCATGGCCGAGCGACAGGCTGTCGTCCTTGTAGAGCGAAACGGCCAGCGCGGTGCGCACGCCGGGCTGGTCGAGCAGTTTCTCTTCATCGAGACGCACCAGCACGGCTTCTGGACGATGGCGGCGTGTCACCACCACCACGTCCTCCTGCGCCATCTTGAGAACGGCGGAGGGGTTGTCCTTGAGTTCGCGCACGCTGACGGATTTCATGTGGCCTCCTGAATGCAGAGTCATCGTGGGGAAACGAAGCGGGAACACCAAGCCTGCTCGCAATTCCGGGGCGCTCCCCTCCTCCCCCGCCAGCGCCGCCCTGCCGCTTTTCCGCATCAGGACTACGCAAGAAACTTCACGGTTCGCAGTTTCAGCCGCCTTGCGTTCGCGGCCAGCGTCGTGTCGAGTGTGGCAATCGTGCCGGTGCCGGCCTCCAGCATGACAGCAAGGTGAAGCGCATCGCCGGCGCGCAGGCCATGCCCCGGTTGCCGCGCCAGCCTTGCCCCCTCCCTGAAGGCCTGCCGGCTCACCGCCAGAAGACGCAAGCCCGATTCGCAGAACGCATCGAAGCCGCGCCATGCGGCCCGCGCATCCTTTGCCGTGAGCGCCCCTGACCGTTCCTTGATCGAAAGCGCGCTGGCGAACTCGGTCACGATCCAGTCCGACGACAACAGCGGTTCGGCGCAGGCCTCGAACCAGGCGTCCACGGCCGCGCTGGCCGGCTCGCGCACGAACAGCGGAACGGCGGCGCTCGTGTCGAGATAGATCATCAGTAGCGCGCCTCCTTGCGCATCTTCTCGACCACCGGCTCGGTTTCCGGCATGGCTTCGCGCAGTTTGCGCGTCCGCGCGAGAAATGCGGCCTTGTCGAAGGGCCGGGTCGGCACCAGGGTGATCTCGCCGCCCGGCGTCACTTCCGCCTCGACGCTGTCCCCCTCGCGCAGCCCGGCCTGCCGAACGTACTCATTGGGCAGGCGCACCGCCAGGCTGTTGCCCCATTTCGCCACTTGCAGTTTCACGTTCATGATGACTGTCCTTATGTATATCCATGTATATCCATATTAGCACAGAATTACAGCCCCGGATCGCTCCCCTCCTCCCCCGCCAGCGCCGACTGCACCATCCTCCGCGTCAGGTGCGGCGCGAACAGTTCGATGAAACCGTAAGCATATCCACGCAACCAGGCGTTCCTGCGGATGCCGAGGCGCGTCGTCGCCGACTCGAAGAGGTGGGCGGCGTCCACCGCGCGCAGGTTCTTGTCCGCCGCCGGATCATAGGCCATGTAGGCGACGATGCCGATGCCCAGCCCCAGCGCCACGTAGGTCTTGATGATGTCGGCGTCGATGGCCGTCAGCGCCACGTTGGGCGTCAGCCCGCGCGCGGCGAAGGCCTTGTTGATCTGGCTGCGCCCGGTGAAGGCGAAATCGTAGGTGACGAGCGGGTACTTGGCGATCGCCTCCAGCGTCAGCGGCTTCGCCTTGAGGATGGGATGATTCGGCGGCGCGATGACGCAGCGGTTCCACTGGTAGCAGGGCAGCATCACCAGCTCCTCGCGCTCGGCGATGGCCTCGGTGGCAATGGCGAGGTCGGCCGCGCCGGCGAGCACGGTGTCGCACACCTCGGTCGGGCTGCCCTGGTGCAGGCTGACGCGCACGTTGGGGTGGCGCTTCATGAATTCGCGGATGATCGGCGGCAGCACGTAGCGCGCCTGCGTGTGGGTGGTGGCGATGGAGAGCGTACCCGACTCCCCGACGCCGAACTCCTGGCCGACGCTGCGCAGGTTGTCGAGGTCGCGCAGCAGGCGTTCGGCGATCTTCAGCACCTCGCGGCCGGGGTCGGTGACGGCGGTGAGGCGCTTGCCCTGGCGCACGAAGACGTCGACGCCGAGTTCCTCTTCCAATAAGCGGATCTGCTTCGACACCCCCGGCTGCGAGGTATGCAGGGCGGCGGCGGCCTCGGAGACGTTGAGGCCGCTGCGGGCGACCTCGAATACGTAGCGCAGCTGTTGCAGGTTCATATTGAGGCCTTATATAGCCAATGGTTATTTAATACTAACATCAAAGTATTTTTCAATTCTATAGGCCGCCGATACCATGCGCCTCACCATGGATGCGGCCTATACCCTTTCCGGATTCGTCGTCGGCGCCATCGTCGGTCTCACCGGCGTCGGCGGCGGCTCGCTCATGACGCCGCTGCTGGTGCTGCTGTTCGGCGTGCACCCGGCGACGGCGGTGGGCACGGACCTGCTCTACGCGGCGCTCACCAAGGCCGGCGGCACCGCGGTGCATGCCCGCCATGGCACGGTGGACTGGCGCATCACCGGGCGCCTGGCGGCGGGCAGCCTGCCGGCGGCGGCGCTGACGCTCGCCGCCGTGGGCTTCTTCGACATCGATCGCTCGATATTTTCCAAACTGATTTCCGGCGCGCTCGGCGTGGCGCTGCTGCTGACCGCCGCCGCGCTGGTCTTCAAGGCGCGCGTGCAGCGCTTCGCCCTCGCCCATCTTTCGGATGCCTGGCATACGCGCCGCGTCGTTCCCGTGACGGTGATCGTCGGTGCGCTGCTCGGCGTGCTGGTCTCGCTTTCCTCGGTGGGCGCCGGCGCGCTCGGCGTCACCGCGCTGCTGTTCCTCTATCCGACCCTGCCGGCGGTGCGCATCGTCGGCTCGGACCTCGCCCACGCCGTGCCGCTGACGCTGGTCGCCGGCCTCGGCCACTGGCTGCTCGGCAACATCGACTGGTCGCTGCTCGGCGCCCTGCTGCTCGGCTCCCTGCCCGGCATCTGGCTCGGCAGCCACTTCGCGGTAAAGGTGCCGGAGCGCTGGCTGCGTTCGGGGCTCGCCGCACTGCTGGTCCTCATCGGCACGAAACTGGTTCTCTAAAAGGAAACGTCATGTCCCTGCTCAAATCCCTCTCCGACCACGACGAAATCGCCCACTACGAGGAAGCGCTCGCCCGCTACCTCGACCTGGAGCTCGACGCCGAGCGCTTCACCGCCCTGCGCCTGCAGCAAGGCGTGTACGGCCAGCGCCAGGAGGGCGTGAACATGGTGCGCATCAAGCTGCCCGGCGGTCGCCTCGACCCGGCGCGGCTGGCGGCCATCGCCGAAGTCGCCGAAAAGCACGTGCCGCAGCAGGTGGCGCACATCACGACGCGTCAGGACATCCAGTTGCACCACGTGCCGCTGGCCGAGACCGGCGCCGTGCTGCGCCGCCTGTCGGAAGACGGCCTCACCACGCGCGAGGCCTGCGGCAACACCGTGCGCAACATCACGGCCTGCCCGCTCGCCGGCGCCTGCCCGCGCGAGCACACCGACGTGAGGCAGCATCTCGACGGCGCCGTGGCGCATTTCCTGCGCAACCCGCTCAACCAGCAGCTGCCGCGCAAGGTCAAGATCAGCTTCTCCGGCTGCGAGGCCGACTGCGCCCAGGGCCTGATCCACGACATCGGCCTCGTCGCCACGCGCCGCGGCGAGCAGGCCGGCTTCACCGTGCTCGCCGGCGGCGGCCTCGGCCACAAGCCGCACGAGGCCATCACCGTCGCCGGGTTCATCGAGGAGCGCGATCTGCTGCCCGCCATGGAGGCTATCCTCACGCTGCACAACAAGCACTCGGATCGCACCAAGCGCGCCAAGTCGCGCATCAAGTTCCTGGTGGACCGCTTCGGCGAGGAGGGTTTCGTCGCGCGTTTCAACGAGGAGTTCGCGCGCACCCAGGCCGCGCTCGCCGACACGCCGGCGCCGCAGGGCGAGTGGCGCGAAGCCACGCGCGGCCCGGTGCCCGGCACCGGCGTGCCGCGCATCTTTTTCGCCCAGAAGCAGCCCGGCCTGCACGTGGTGCCCATCGCCGCGCCGCTCGGCCAGCTCACGGCGACGCAGTTGCAGGGCCTGGCCGCGCTGCTCGGCGAGTTCGGCCTGAACGACGTGCGCACCACGCAGGACCAGAACCTGATCGTGCTCAACGTGCCGGCGGCGCGCATCTCCGCGTTGACCGCGCGCCTGGTCGGGCTCGGCCTGAAGACGCCGCAGGCCGGCGACAACGTCGTCGCCTGCCCGGGCAGCTCGACCTGCCGCCTCGGCATCACCACCTCGATGCACGTGGCACCGAAGCTCTCCGGCGGCAGATACGACCTGCGCATCCGCGTCTCCGGCTGCCACAACGGCTGCGC
>VGHJ01000083.1 GCA_016868295.1 Betaproteobacteria bacterium
CCGTCTTCGCCGCCATCCGCGAGAAATTCTCCGGCAAGGTGGCGGAAGGAAACGTCGCCGCCGCGCGCGAAGCCTACGATTTCGTCAAGGCGGAAAGACAGGAGGCTTTGCATGCTTAAGCAGACCGAAGGCTCCCACGCCATCGCCGAATCGGTCGCCCTGTGCCGGCCGGAGGTGATCTGCGCCTACCCGATCACGCCGCAGACGCACATCGTCGAGGGTCTCGGCGAAATGGTCAAGTCGGGCGAATTGAAGGACTGCGAGTTCATCAACGTCGAGTCGGAGTTCGCCGCGCTGTCGGTCGCCATCGGCGCCTCGGCGGCGGGCGCGCGCACCTACACCGCCACCGCCAGCCAGGGCCTGCTCTTCATGGCCGAGGCGGTGTACAACGCGGCCGGCCTCGGCCTGCCCATCGTCATGACCATCGGCAACCGCGCCATCGGCGCGCCGATCAACATCTGGAACGACCACACCGACTCGATGTCGATGCGCGACGCCGGCTGGATCCAGCTCTACGCCGAGACCAACCAGGAGGCCGCCGACCTTCACATCCAGGCCTTCCGCCTCGCCGAGGATCTGTCGATGCCGGTGATGGTGTGCGTGGACGGCTTCATCCTGACGCACGCCTACGAGCGCATCGACGTGCCGACGCAGGCACAGGTCGACGCCTACCTGCCGCGCTTCGAGCCGCGCCAGGTGCTCGACCCGAAGGAGCCCGTCTCCATCGGCGCCATGGTCGGCCCCGAGGCCTTCATGGAGGTGCGCTACCTCGCCCACCACAAGCAGATGCGCGCGCTCGAGCTGATTCCGCGCCTGTCGCAGGAATTCCAGAATGTGTTCGGCCGCGACTCGGGCGGCCTCATCCGCAGCTATCGTGCCGAGGATGCCAAGACCATCGTCGTTGCCCTCGGCTCGGTGAACGGCACCATCAAGGACGTCATCGACGAGCTGCGCGACGAGGGCTGCGCCATCGGGCTCGCCACCATCGTCTCCTTCCGCCCCTTCCCGAGCGACGAGCTGCACGAGGTGCTCTCGCACGCCAAGCGCCTGGTGGTGATCGAGAAGTCGCTGGCGGTGGGGATCGGCGGCATCGTCTCGCACAACCTGCGCATGGCGCTTTCCGGCATTTCGCTGCACGCCTACACCGTCGTCGCGGGGCTGGGCGGGCGGGCCATCACCAAGGCCAGCCTGCGCAGCCTGTTCGAGCGCGCGCTGCGCGACGAGTTGGAGCCGCTCACCTTCCTCGACCTCAACCAGGCGGCGGTGAACCGCGAGCTGGAGCGCGAGCAGGCGCAGCGCCGCTCCGGCCCCTCGGCCGAGAACATCCTGCGCGACCTCGCCGGCGGCGGTCGCTCGGCCCTCTAGGAGAAGCGCGCCATGGAAATGCAGCAGATCAAGTTCTACCAGACCGGCACGTTCACCGTCGGCAACCGCCTGCTCGACGAAACGCAGCGCAGCGTGCAGGCCAACCTGCAGCGCACCAACTCGCTCAACTCCGGCCACCGCGCCTGCCAGGGCTGCGGCGAGGCGCTCGGCGCGCGCTACGCCATCGACGCTGCCATGCGCGCGGCGAACAACCAGGTCATCGCCTGCAACGCCACCGGCTGCCTCGAGGTGTTCTCGACGCCCTACCCGGAAACCTCCTGGCAGATCCCGTGGATCCACTCGCTCTTCGGCAATGCCGCGGCGGTGGCCACCGGCGTCATGGCGGCGATGAAGGTGAAGGGCCGCAACGACGTGCGCGTCATCGCCCAGGGCGGCGACGGCGGCACCACCGACATTGGCTTCGGCTGCCTCTCCGGCATGTTCGAGAGGAACGACGACGTGCTCTACATCTGCTACGACAACCAGGCCTACATGAACACCGGCGTGCAGCGCTCCTCGGCGACGCCGCCCGCCGCGCGCACTGCCACCACGCTCCCGCTCGGGCCCGAGCCGGGCGCCGTCTTCGGCCAGGGCAAGAACGTGCCGGAGATCGCCATGGCGCACGGCATTCCCTACGTCGCCACCGCCTCGGTGGCCTACCTGCGCGACCTCGAGGAAAAAGTCAGTCGCGCCATGACGGCGAGGGGGGCGCGCTACATCCACATCCTCGTGCCCTGCCCGCTCGGCTGGGGCGCGGCGCCCCACGACACCATCAAGCTGGCGCGGCTCGCCGTGGAGACCGGCCTCTTCCCGCTCTTCGAGGCCGAGCACGGCGAAGTCACCCATTCGACGCCGATCCGCCATCGCCTGCCGGTGGAGGAATATCTCAAGCCACAGAAGCGCTTCGCCCATCTCTTCGGCAAGCAGCCCGCGGTAGACACCATCGCGCGCATCCAGGCCCAGGCCGACCGCAACATCCGCAAGTACCGCCTGATCGACGAGCGCCGCCATGGATAAGCCCTTCGCCATCACGCTCGACCCCGGCTCCTCGCTCGCCAACCGCACCGGTTCCTGGCGCACGGTGCGGCCGGTCTATGTTGACCGCCTGCCGCCCTGCAACCACACCTGCCCGGCCGGCGAGAACATCCAGGGCTGGCTGTTCCATGCCGAGTCCGGCGACTACGAGAAAGCCTGGCGCGAACTGGTGAAGAACAACCCGATGCCGGCCACCATGGGCCGCGTCTGCTACCACAGCTGCGAAACCGCCTGCAACCGCGGCCAGATCGACGAGTCGGTGAGCATCCATGCCGTCGAGCGCTTCCTCGGCGACGAGGCGGTGAAGCGCGGCTGGACCGTCGCGCCCGGCCAGGCGACCGGGAAGCGTGTGCTGGTGGTCGGCGCCGGCCCGGCAGGGCTCTCCGCCGCCTGGCATCTGCGCCTGGCCGGCCATGCCGTGACAATCCTTGAAGCCGGCGCGCAAAGCGGCGGCATGATGCGCTTCGGCATCCCCAAGTACCGCCTGCCGCGCGAGGTGCTCGACGCCGAGGTGCAGCGCATCCTCGACATGGGCGTCGAGCTGAAGCCGGACAGCCGCGTCGACGACCTGCTCTCCACCATGAAGGACGGCAAGTTCGACGCCTGCTTCCTCGCCGTCGGCGCGCACATCGCCAAGCGCGCCTACATCCCGGCCGGCGATGCGAACAAGATTCTCGACGCCGTTTCCGTGCTGCGCGGCATGGAGCAGGACGAGAAGCCGCTGCTCGGCCGCCGCGTCGTGGTGTACGGCGGCGGCAACACCGCCATCGATGTCGCCCGCACCGCCAAGCGCCTCGGCGCCGAGGAGTCGATCATCGTCTACCGCCGCACGCGCGAGAAGATGCCGGCGCACGACTTCGAGGTGGAGGAAGCGCTGCAGGAAGGCGTGAAAATGAAGTGGCTCACCACCGTCAAGGAAGCCGGCGAGGCCACCCTGATGGTGGAGAAGATGGCGCTCGACGAGAAGGGCTTCCCGCAACCGACCGGCGAGTTCGAGACCATCGAGGCCGACTCGCTCGTGCTGGCGCTGGGCCAGGATGTCGACCTGGGGCTCCTCGCCGCCGTGCCGGGACTGACTTTCGACAACGGCTCGGTACAGGTCGATGCAGGCATGATGACCGGCCACGCCGGCATTTTCGCCGGCGGCGACATGGTGCCGGGCGAGCGCACCGTGACGGTGGCGATCGGCCACGGCAAGAAGGCGGCGCGGAACATCGACGCCTGGCTGCGCGGCGAGTCCTACGCCGGAGCGCCCAAGCCCGAACTCGCCACCTTCGACAAGCTCAACACCTGGTACTACCTCGACGCGCCGAAGACCGTGCAGCCGGTGCTCGACATCATCCGCCGCCAAGGCACGTTCGAGGAGGTGCTGGGCGGCCTCGACGAGGGCAACGCCCTCTTCGAGGCGCGTCGGTGTCTATCCTGCGGCAACTGCTTCGAGTGCGACAACTGCTACGGCGTCTGCCCCGACAACGCCGTCATCAAGCTCGGGCCGGGCCAGCGTTTCCGCTTCAACTACGATTACTGCAAGGGCTGCGGCATCTGCGTCGCCGAATGCCCCTGCGGCGCCATCCGCACCGAGCCGGAAACCCTCTAAAGCTCCGCTCCGGGCAGCCGTTAACTGTGAGGGAAGCTCCCCGACAGTTGATTATGGCCATCAAAAAAATCGCCTCCGCCCAGCTCAAGCCGGGCATGTTCATCCACGACCTCAATTGCGGCTGGATGGATCACCCCTTTCTGACCACCCGCTTCAAGCTCGGCGCCGGCAAGGAAGTGAAACAGATCCTCGACGCCGGCATTCGCGAGGTCTACATCGACACCGGCCTCGGCCTCGACGTCGATGACGCCCCCACCGCCGCCGAGGTGCAGCGCGAACTCGACCAGAAAATCCGCCAGGTGGCCGAGGCCGAATCGGCCGCGCCGCGCGCCACCACGCACGAGGAACTGGCGCGCGCGCGCAAGGTGCACTCGGAAGCCAACCTCATCATGCGCAACATCATGAACGACGTGC
>VGHJ01000084.1 GCA_016868295.1 Betaproteobacteria bacterium
AAGCCTCGACGACTTCCTGCATGAAGTTGGCTTCGCTGACGTCGATGCAATGCATGGCCATGGTGGGGTTCTCGCTTTCGAACGGCGATTTTACCCGAGTGCGTCGGGGGAAGATTTGATGCGCGGGCGGGTATAATTGCGCTTTACGGAATCCCCTCCTGCCATGCCCGAAGTCCTCAAGCTGCGCGGCGCCGCCGCCTTCTCCGCCAACCGCCTCGCCCGCCTCACCCGGAACGTCCAGGCCGTCCTGCCCAGGCTGAAGGGGCTGGCCGCCGAGCACTGGTATTTCGTCGAGCTGAATGCACCCCTGGCGCCGGCCGACCTGGCGCGGCTGAAGGAACTGCTCGGCGCGCACCCGAAGGGGAATGAACCGGCCGGTACGCTGAAGCTGGTGACGCCGCGCCTCGGCACCATCTCGCCCTGGTCCTCGAAGGCGACCGAGATCGCGCGCCAGTGCGGCTTCGCGGCGGTGACGCGCATCGAGCGCGGCACGGCCTTCCACCTCGACGCCAAGGGCGACCTCGCCGCCGCACGGCCCCTGCTGCACGACCGCATGACCGAGTCGGTGCTCGAATCGCTGGATGATGCAGAGGCACTATTCCGTCACTACGCGCCGCAGCCGCTGGCCACGGTGGACGTCGTCGGCCGCGGCCGCGCCGCGCTGGGTGCCGCCAACGGCGAAATGGGCCTGGCGCTGTCGGAGGACGAGATCGACTACCTGGTCGATGCTTTCACGAAGGCCGGACGCAACCCGACCGACGTCGAGCTGATGATGTTCGCCCAGGCGAACTCCGAGCACTGCCGGCACAAGATCTTCAACGCCGACTGGATCGTCGACGGACAGAAGCAGGCGCACTCCCTCTTCGGCATGATCCGCGAGTCGCACAAAGTCAGTCCCGGCGGCACGGTGGTGGCGTACTCCGACAACGCCGCCGTGATCGAGGGCGCGGTCGCGCAGCGCTTCCATCCCGGCGCCGGCGGCGCCTACGCCTACTCGGAAGAACTGACGCACTACCTCGCCAAGGTCGAGACGCACAACCATCCGACCGCCATCTCGCCCTTTCCGGGCGCGGCCACCGGCTCCGGCGGCGAGATCCGCGACGAGGGCGCGACGGGGCGCGGCTCCAAGCCGAAGGCCGGCCTGTGCGGCTTCACCGTCTCCAACCTGAACATCCCCGGCTATGCGCAGCCGTGGGAGGGCCGCTACGGCAAGCCCGAGCGCATCGCTTCGGCGCTCGACATCATGATCGAGGGGCCGATCGGCGCGGCCGCCTTCAATAACGAGTTCGGCCGGCCGAACCTCGCCGGTTATTTCAGGACGTTCGAGCAGGAAGTGGCGGGCGAGGTGCGCGGCTACCACAAGCCGATCATGATCGCCGGCGGCGTCGGCAACATCGCCGCGCGCGATGCGCACAAGATCGAGTTCCAGGCCGGCGCGCTGCTCATCCAGTTGGGCGGCCCTGGCATGCTGATCGGCCTCGGCGGCGGCGCCGCCTCGTCGATGACCACCGGCACCAACACCGCCGACCTCGATTTCGCCTCGGTGCAGCGCGGCAACCCGGAGATCCAGCGCCGCGCGCAGGAGGTGATCGACCGGTGCTGGCAGTTGCAGGACAAGAACCCGATCCTTTCCATCCACGACGTCGGCGCCGGCGGCCTTTCCAACGCCCTGCCCGAACTGGCGCACGGCGCCGGCTGCGGCGCGCATTTCGCGCTGCGCCGCGTGCAGATCGAGGAGCCCGGCATGTTGCCGCGCGAGATCTGGTGCAACGAGGCGCAGGAGCGCTACGTGCTGGCCATCGCGCCGGAGCGCCTCGACGAGTTCCGAGAAATCTGCGAACGCGAGCGCTGCCCCTTCGCCGTGCTCGGCGAAGCCACTGCGGACGGTCGGCTGGTGGTGAGCGATGCCCACTTCGGCAACAACGCCGTCGACATGGACATGGAGGTCCTGCTCGGCAAGCCGCCGAGGATGACGCGCGACGTCGCGCGCAGGGCGCGCCACCTGCCGCCCTTCGACGTCGCCGACATCGACCTCAAGGACGCCGCCTGGCGCGTGCTGCGCATGCCGTCCGTGGCCTCGAAGCATTTCCTCGTCACCATCGGCGACCGCACCGTGGGCGGCATGACCGCGCGCGACCAGATGGTCGGGCCGTGGCAGGTGCCGGTGGCCGACTGCGCCGTCACCACGCTGTCCTACCGGGGCTATCTCGGCGAGGCTTTCGCCATGGGCGAGAAGACGCCGCTGGCGCTGATCGACGCGCCGGCCTCGGGCCGCCTGGCGGTGGGCGAGGCGGTGACCAACCTCGCCGCAGCCCTGATCGGCGACATCGGCAAGATCAAGCTCTCCGCCAACTGGATGGCCGCCGCCGGACACCCCGGCGAGGATGCCGCGCTGTTCGACACCGTCAAGGCGGTCGGCCTCGAGTTCTGTCCGCAGCTCGGCATCAGCATTCCCGTCGGCAAGGATTCGCTGTCCATGAAGACGGCGTGGGAGGAGGGTGGTGGCAAGAAGCAGGTCACCGCGCCGCTGTCACTCATCATCTCCGCCTTCGCCGCCTGCGCCGACGTGCGCAGGACGCTGACGCCGCAACTGCGCACCGACGCCGGCGACACCGACCTCGTGCTGGTCGACCTCGGCCAGGGCCGACACCGCCTCGGCGGCTCCGCCTTCGCCCAAGCCTACCATTCGATGGGCGAGCATGCGCCGGACGCCGACGCCGCGCTGCTCAAGGGCTTCTTCGCCGCCATCCAGGAACTGAATCGGGCCGGCCTGCTGCTCGCCTACCACGACCGCTCGGACGGCGGCCTTTTCGCCGCCGCCTGCGAGATGGCCTTCGCCGGCCACTGCGGCATCTCGCTCAACCTCGACACGCTGTGCTTCGATCCGCTCATGAACGATGCCGACGGGCTGGAGCGCAAGCCCGAGCTGGCGAGAGGCCGCCTCCGCGACCGGGTCATGGGTGCCCTCTTCGCCGAGGAGCTGGGCGCGCTCGTGCAGATCCGCCGCGATGACCGTGCCAAGGTGATGCAGGTGCTGCGCACGCACGGCCTCGCCGCCTGCGCGCACACCGTCGGCGAACTCAACACGGCCGACGAGGTCCGCGTCTGGCGCAATGCGAAACCGTTGCTGAAGGAGAAGCGCGCCGACCTGCAGCGCGCCTGGGCGGAAACGAGCTACCAGATCGCGCGGCTGCGCGACGACGCGCAATGCGCTCAGGAGGAATTCGACGCGCTGCTCGATGCGGCCGATCCCGGCGTATCCGCCACACTGACTTTCGATCCGGCCGAAGACATCGCCGCGCCGATGATCGCGAAAGGCGCGCGGCCGAAGATCGCGATATTGCGCGAACAGGGGGTGAATGGCCAGGTGGAAATGGCCGCCGCCTTCGACCGCGCCGGCTTCGCTGCGGTCGATGTGCACATGAGCGATCTGCAGTCGTGCCGTGTCGCGCTGACTGACTTTTCCGGGCTGGTCGCCTGCGGCGGCTTCTCCTACGGCGATGTGCTCGGCGCGGGACAGGGCTGGGCGAAATCCATCCTCTTCAACGACGCCCTGCGCGGCGAGTTCGAGGCCTTCTTCGCGCGCAGCGGCACGTTCGCCCTGGGCGTGTGCAACGGCTGCCAGATGATGAGCAATCTCGCGGAGATCATTCCCGGCGCAGAGCACTGGCCGCGCTTCGCGCGCAACCGCAGCGAGCAGTTCGAGGCGCGCTTCGTCATGGTGGACGTGCCGCAGAGCCCCTCGCTCTTCCTCGACGGCATGGCCGGCAGCCGCCTGCCCATCGTCGTCTCCCATGGAGAGGGTCGCGCCGACTTCAGCGCGCACGGCCGACAGGACCAGGCCCTCGTCGCGCTGCGCTACATCGACAACCACGGCCGCGTGGCGGCGAACTATCCCTTCAACCCGAACGGCTCGCCGGAGGGCATCGCCGGCCTCACCACCGCCGACGGTCGCTTCACCATCATGATGCCGCACCCCGAGCGCATCTTCCGCACCATGCAGATGTCCTGGCATCCGGAAAACTTGGGCGAGGACGGCCCCTGGCTGCGCATGTTCCGCAATGCGCGCAAGTGGCTGGGGTGATCAGAACTTTCCGTCGTCGAGCTTGTGGGGAATCTCGCGCGTGACCTCGGCGAAGCCGAGGATGCGTTTCCCCTTGTGGTCCTTCAGGAAATCCTCGGCATCCGCCCGCGAGGCGAGCGGCACCAGTTCGTGGCCCATCGGCCCCAGCACGTCCGAGCCGATGACGTAGAAGGCCTTCTGCGCGTCGAGGCGCGCCAGCGAATAGAAGTCCG
>VGHJ01000085.1 GCA_016868295.1 Betaproteobacteria bacterium
AGAAGAAGCCTGCGGCGAAGAAAAAAGCGGCCAAGAAAAAGCCTGCGGCAAAGAAAAAAGCTGCGAAAAAACCTGCGGCAAAGAAAAAAGCTGCGAAAAAACCTGCGGCAAAAAAAGCGGCCAAGAAGAAGCCTGCAGCCAAAAAGGCAGCCAAGAAACCTGCGGCAAAGAAGGCTGCGAAGCCCGCTGCGAAACCGGCGGCCGCTCCCGCGCCTGCCGCTGCGGCGCCCTCCACCGCTGCAGCACCCGGTCTGAAGTCGTCGCTCAACCCGGCGGCGGCCTGGCCCTTCCCGACCGGCTCGCGTCCTTCCTGAGCTCGTGCGGACCGCCCGGATGGGTGGTCTGGTCATTTCGACCAGGCCATCCATCCGCGGTTTATCTCCCGTTGGTACCTTTTCGCCGCGCCTGCGGAAGTAGTGCTGCGACGCGCAATCTTCTTGACAATTATGATTATAATCAATAGACTGTAATCAGTTGCAATACAGCATTTTTTAGGTGTGCGCACCCCGTACCGTGTGCGTCTGCCACGTAGAATGACCTGACTTCCAAATCGGTACCCGGCACTTATCGCCGGCCGGGGCAAGCGCTCGATGCGCACAGTCCCCCGTGAAGTGCACCCACGCTCATCCAGCGGAGGGCTCCGCGCGACAGCGCCAATCCGGCAAGAAAGGAGCAGTCATGAACAACGCGACTATGAAGAAGTACGCCAGGGAGTTGGCAAGCTTCCTGATGCATTTCACTCATGGCGGCCTGCTGGTCACGGGCATCCTCGTGACGGCACTGCTTTTCGCGCGCCTCGGCACGGCCGAGAGCCATGAACAGGGCCTGCAGGAAATCGGCAGTTTCTTCTCCGACAGGCGCGGCGGCGGCGATGCCGCCACGACGGAACGAGCCGTTCCCACGGGCGAGATGCGCGCCGCCATTGACTACGTGTCGCGCAAGTACCGGGTGGCGGCCAGCGCCATTGAACCGCTGGTGATCGCGGCCATGGATACGGGCGAGCGGCTCAGGCTCGATCCGATGCTGATCGTGGCCGTGATGGCGGTGGAGTCGGGCTTCAATCCCATCGCCGAAAGCCCGATGGGCGCGCAGGGGCTGATGCAGGTGATTCCGCGCTTCCATCAGGACAAGCTGGAAAAGCTCTCCGCCGATAGCCTGCTCGACCCGAGGGTCAACATCGAGGTCGGCGCGATGGTGCTGAAGGAGTCGATCCGCCGGGCAGGTTCGCTCGAGGACGGCCTGCAGCAGTACGCCGGTGCGATCAGCGACGAGGAAGGCCTCTACGCCGCCAAGGTGCTGGCCGAGAAGCAGCGCCTCGAAGCCGCCATTCGCCGCGGCCGCGCCTCGTAGCTACTTTCCAAGGTGGCGTGCGATGCGCGCCACCCCTTCCTGCAGTTTCTCCAGGGCTACCGTGTAGGCGAAGCGCACGTGCCGCTGCGGCGCGTTGTCGCCGAAATCCAGCCCGGGCGTGATCGCCACACCCGCCTCCTCCAGCAACGCCATCGCGAGCGTCTGGCTGTCCTGCGCCAGGCCGGAACTGTCGGCATAGAGATAGAAGGCGCCGCGCGGCTCGGCGGCGATGCCGAAGCCCAGCCGGCGCAGCGCCGGCAGGAGGAAATCGCGCCGCGCGCGGAATTCGTCGCGTCTTTCCTCCAGCACGGCGAGGGTCTCCGGCGTGAACGCCGCCAGGGCCGCGTGCTGGGCCGGGGCCGAAGGCGAGATGAAGAGATTCTGCGCCAGTTTCTCGATGTCGCGCACGAAGCGTTGCGGCGCCACCAGCCAGCCGAGACGCCATCCGGTCATGCCGAAATACTTCGAGAAGCTGTTGATGACGAAGATGTCGTCGGACAGCGCCAGGGCCGTCTGCGCCGAGCAGTCGTAGGTGAGGCCGTGATAGATCTCGTCCACCAGCAGCGTGCCGCCACGCGCCGCAAGACACTCATGCAGCGTGGCCAGCGCCGCCGGCTCGATCAGCGTGCCGGTGGGATTGGACGGCGAGGCGACCAGCAGCCCCTTGCCGCGCGGCGTCCAATGCCGGGCTGTCTGCTCTGCGGTGGGCTGATAGCCGCTCTCCGGTCCGACGGGAATGGCGCGCGGCACGCCCTCCAGCGTGCGCACGAAATGGCGGTTGCAGGGGTAGCCCGGATCGGCGAGCAGCAACTCGTCGCCCGGGTCGAGCAACACGCCGAGGGCGAGCAGCAGGGCGGCCGAGGAGCCCGCCGTGACGGCGATGCGCTCCGGCGAAACGCCGACGCCGTAGCGCACGAGGTAATGGCGCGCGATCGCCTCGCGCAGCGCCGGGATGCCGAGCGCCGGGGTGTAGAAAACCCGGCCGCCGCGGATGAATGCGCCGGCCGCCTCGATCACCGCCGGTGGCGTCGGGAAATCCGGCTCCCCCACTTCCATGTGCACGATGTCGCGGTCTTGCGCTTCCAGCTGACGGGCGCGGGTGAGCAGCTCCATGACGTGGAATGGCGCGATGTCGTTCATGCGCCGGGCGGGGCGGGGCAGGATGTCGCCGGACATGCGGGGCCCTCTCCCCCCTCCCCTCTCCCGCAAGCGGGAGAGGGGAGGGGCTCAAATCACTCCAGTGCGCCGAAGCTCATGCGGAACAGCTCGCGCTTCAATACCAGCTGCTTCGGCAGGCGCTCCTTCAGCTTGTCGAACAGTTCGCCGTGCAGGTCGAGCTCTTCCTGCCACGTCTGGGTATCGACGCGCGTGAGTTCCTGGAACTGCGCCTTGCTGACCTCGTCGAGCCCGGTCCAGTCGAGATCCTCGAAGCGCGGCATCCAGCCGAGCGGCGTCTGGCTGGCGCCGATGCGGCCCTTGACGCGGTCGACGATCCACTTCAGCACGCGCATGTTTTCGCCGAAGCCGGGCCACATGAAGTTGCCCTTCTCGTCCTGGCGGAACCAGTTCACCGTGAAGATGCGCGGCGGGTTGTCGATGACATGGCCCATGCGCAGCCAGTGGTTGAAGTAGTCGCCCATGTGGTAGCCGCAGAAGGGCAGCATGGCGAAGGGATCGCGCCGCACCTGGCCGATCTTGCCGGCGGCAGCAGCGGTGGTCTCCGAGCCCAGCGTGGCGGCCATATAGACGCCGTAGTTCCAGTTGAAGGCCTCGAACACCAGCGGCACGGTGGTGGAGCGGCGGCCGCCGAAAATGAAGGCGGAGATGGGCACGCCGGCCGGGTCCTCCCACTTGTCGTCGAGCGACGGGCACTGGCTGGCGGGCGCGGTGAAGCGCGCGTTCGGGTGCGCCGCCGGGCGGCCGCAGCCGGGAGCCCATTCCTTGCCGGTCCAGTCGGTGAGTTTTTCCGGGGGCTGCTTGCTCATGCCCTCCCACCAGACATCGCCGTCGGGTGTCAGCGCGACGTTGGTGAAGATCACGTTGGCGTGCAGCGTGGCCAGTGCGTTGAAGTTGGATTTCTCGGAGGTGCCCGGGGCGACGCCGAAGTAGCCGGCCTCGGGGTTGATGGCGTAGAAGCGGCCGTCCTTGCCCGGCTTGATCCAGGCGATGTCGTCGCCGACCGTGGTGACCTTCCAGCCGTCGAATGTCTTCGGCGGAATGAGCATGGCGAAGTTGGTCTTGCCGCAGGCGCTGGGGAAGGCGGCGGCGACGTAGGTCTTCTCGCCCTGCGGTGACTCGACGCCGAGGATCAGCATGTGCTCGGCCAGCCAGCCTTGGTCGCGCGCCATGGTCGAGGCGATGCGCAGCGCAAAGCACTTCTTGCCGAGCAGTGCGTTGCCGCCATAGCCGGAGCCGTAGGACCAGATTTCGCGCGTCTCGGGGAAGTGCACGATGTACTTGGTGTCCTTGTTGCAGGGCCAGCGCACGTCCTGCTGGCCGGGCGCGAGCGGATAGCCGACGGTGTGCAGGCAGGGCACGAACTCGCCATCCTCGCCGAGCACGTCATACACGGCCTTGCCCATGCGCGTCATGATGCGCATGTTGGTGACGACGTAGGGCGAATCGGAGATCTCGACGCCGATGTGGGCGATGGGCGAGCCGAGCGGGCCCATGCTGAACGGGATGACGTACATGGTGCGGCCGCGCATGCAGCCGCTGAAGAGGCCCTTCAGGGTCTCCTTCATCTTCGCCGGGTCTTCCCAGTTGTTGTTGGGGCCGGCATCGCCCTTGTGCTGCGAGCAGATGAAAGTGCGGTCCTCGACGCGCGCCACGTCGGAGGGGTCGGACCAGGCGAGATAGGAATTCGGGCGCTTTTCCGGGTTGAGCTTGATCAGGCTGCCCGCGGCGACCATCTCGCCGCACAGGCGGTCGTATT
>VGHJ01000086.1 GCA_016868295.1 Betaproteobacteria bacterium
GGAAGAATTGTGCACCCTCTGCAGTTTTTTTGCGCAGACTTTCGCTCGGGCGAAAACGCTCGCCGCATTGTTCCGCCAGGCGGTCGCAGGCGGCGATGAAATTGGCCACGCCCATGGTGTGGATTTGACCGATCGGGCCGCCGCGGAAAGGGGGATAGCCCCAGCCGAGGATGGCGCCGACGTCGGCGTCCTGCGGCGAAGTGAGCACGCCCTCGTCCAGGCAGCGCACGGTTTCGAGCGACTGGATCAGCATCAGCCGTTCGACGACCTGTTCGAGTGAGGGCTGTTCCGTACGTGCCGGAAAATGCTCGACGAGGCCGGGCCAGAGATGCTTCTTCGCCTCGGCGGGATATTCGTAGAAGCCGTGGCCGCTCTTCCTGCCGAGGCGGTTGAGCTTTTCGACCATCAGCGCGGCGACCTGGTCGGCGGCGCGCGGCACGTACTGGTCGCCGAGGTCGGCCCGGGTCTGCCTGGCGATCTTGTGCACCAGCTCGAGGGAGACTTCGTCGGCCAGCGCCAGCGGGCCCACCGGCATGCCGGCGAGGCGGCCGGCGTTGTCGATCAGCGCCGGCGTGACGCCTTCCTGCAGCAGGGCCATGCCTTCCGACAGGTAGGTGCCGAAGACGCGGCTGGTGTAGAAGCCGCGCGCGTCGTTCACGACGATCGGCGTCTTGCCGATGGCGCGCACGAAGTCCATCGAACGCGCCAGCGTCGCCGGCGAGGTCTGCTTGCCGAGGATGATTTCCACCAGCGGCATCCTGTCGGCGGGCGAGAAGAAATGCAGGCCGATGAAGTTGGCGGGACGGCCGCTCGCCTCGGCCAGCCCGGTGATGGGGAGCGTCGAGGTATTGGAGGCGAAGATGGCGTCCTTGGAGATGACGGCTTCCGTTTTCTTCGTCACGTCGGCCTTGAGGGCGCGGTCCTCGAACACCGCCTCGACTACCAGCTCGCAGCCGGCGAGGTCGGCGTAGTCGGTCGTGGGCCGGATGCGCGCCAGGATGGCTGCGGCGCCGTCCTGCGTGAGCTGACTTTTCGCCACGCGCTTCTGCAGCAGCTTGGCGGAGTAGGCCTTGCCGCCCTCGGCGTTCTCCTGCGTGCTGTCGAGCAGCGCCACCTCGAGGCCGGCGCTCGCCGCGGCGTGGGCGATGCCGGCGCCCATCATGCCGGCGCCGAGCATGCCGATCTTCGTGAACTTCTGCGTCGGTACGTCCTTGGGCCGGCGCGCCAGCTTGTTGGCGTCCTGCATGAAGAAGAACAGGCTGCGGATCATGTTCTTCGCTTCCGGGCTTCTCACCAGGCTGACGAAGTAGCGCGTCTCGATGGCGAGCCCGGTGTCGATGTCGGTCTGCAGGCCTTCGAAGACGCAGGAGAGGATGTGCTTCGGCGCCGGGTAGTTGCCCTGCGTCTTCTCGCGCAGCATGGCGTTGCCGGCCATGAAGGTCTGCATGCCGCCGGGCGTCATGACGCCGCCGCCCGGGATCCTGAAGCCCTTCTGGTCCCAGGGCTGCAGGGTCTTGCCGCCTTTCCCCGCCTGCTCCAGCAGCCAGGCGCGCGTCGCCTCGCGCTCCGTGCCGGCGGGCACGACGGCGTGGATCAGGCCCTGCTTCAGCGCGTCCTGCGCCTTGATGCGCTTGCCTTCGGTGAGGAACAGCAGCGCCGCCTGGATGCCCATCAGGCGCGGCGCGCGCTGCGTGCCGCCGGCGCCCGGCAGCAGGCCCAGCGTGACTTCGGGGAAGCCGAAACGCGCCTTCGGATTGTCTGAAGCGACGCGGTAGTGGCAGGCCAGCGCCAGTTCCAGGCCGCCGCCGAGGGTGGTGCCGTTCAATGCCGCCGCCACCGGCTTGCCGGACGTTTCCAGCGTGCGGAACAGCTTGTGCCACTCTTTCAGGTTGTCGCTCATGACCTGCGCGTCGTTCGCTTTCAGCAGCATCTCGAGGTCGCCGCCGGCGATGAAGTCGGCTTTCGCCGAGGCGACGAGTATGCCCTTCACGGCGGGGTTGGCCAGCGCCTTCTGCGCGGCCTGTGCGAAGGCCGCCATGCTCTGTTCGTTCAAGACGTTCTGCGAGCGTCCCGGCAGGTCCCACTCGAGGGTGGCGATGCCTTCTGAATCGATGTTGGTGTTGATCATTGCCGTCTCAGATGCGTTCGATGATGGTGGCCGTGCCCATGCCGGCGCCGACGCACAGCGTGGCGAGGCCGGTGGACAGGTTGCGCCGATCGAGCTCGTCGAGCAGCGTGCCGAGGATCATGGCGCCGGTGGCGCCGAGCGGATGGCCCATGGCGATGGAGCCGCCGTTGACGTTCATCCTGTCGTGCGCGATGTCGAGCAGGCGCATGTAGTGCACCACCACCGCGGCGAAGGCCTCGTTCAATTCGTAGAGGTCGATGTCCTTCGTCGACATTTTGGCGCGCTTCAACGCCTTCTCGGTGGCCGGCGCCGGGCCGGTGAGCATGATCGAGGGTTCGGAGCCGGTCGAGGCGAAGGCACGGATGCGGGCGCGCGGCTTGAGGCCGAGCCTTTCGCCCATTTCCTTCGTGCCGAAGAGGATGGCGGCGGCGCCGTCGACGATGCCCGAGCTGTTGCCGGCGTGGTGCACGTGCTCGATGCGCTCGAGTTCGGGGTAGCGCTGCAGGATCACCGAGTCGAAGCCGTACATCTCGCCCTGCTCGGCGAAGGCCGGCTTCAGCGTGGCGAGCGATTCCAGCGTGGTCTCCGGCCGCATGTACTCGTCGCGGTCGAGGATGGTGAGGCCGTTCACATCCTTCACCGGCACGATGGACTTTTTGAAGCGGCCCTCGTCCCAGGCCTGCTTGGCGCGGCGCTGCGATTCGGCGGCGTAGGCGTCGAGTTCGCCGCGCGAGTAGCCCCACTTGGTGGCGATGGTGTCGGCCGAGATCCCCTGCGGCACGAAGTAGGTCTTCGCCGCCACCTGCGGGTCGGTCGGCCAGGCGCCGCCGGAGGAGAACATCGGCACGCGCGACATCGACTCGACGCCGCCGCCGACGACGAGGTCGGACTGGCCGGACATGATCTGCGCCGCCGCCTGGTTGCAGGCTTCCAGCCCGGAGGCGCAGAAGCGGCTGACGGTGACGCCGGAAGCGGTCAGCGCGTAGTCGGCGTAGAGCGCGGCGACGCGGGCGATGTCGGCACCCTGCTCGGCCACCGGTTCGACGCAGCCGAGGACGACGTCGTCCACCAGCGCGGTGTCGAGATTGTTGCGGTCGCGCACGGCGCGCAGCGCCGTGGCGGCCAGCGCGATCGGCGTCACGCCGTGCAGCGCGCCGTCCTTGCGGCCCTTGCCGCGCGGCGTGCGCACGGCGTCGTAGATGTAGGCATCAGCCATGGTCAAAGCGTCCTCGAGATGATCTCTTTCATGATTTCGTTGGTGCCGCCGTAGATGCGCTGCACGCGGGCGTCGGCGTAGGCGCGCGCGATCGGGTATTCCCACATGTAGCCGTAGCCGCCGTGCAGCTGCAGGCAGGCGTCGATCACCTTGCACTGCAGGTCGGTGGTCCAGTACTTCGCCATCGAGGCGTCGACGGCGTCGAGCTTGTTCTCCAGCAGCAGCTCCATGCAGCGGTCGACGAAGACGCGGGCGATCTGGATCTCGGTCTTCGCCTCGGCGAGGGTGAAGCGCGTGTGCTGGAAGTCCATCACTTCCTTGCCGAAGGCCTTGCGCTCGTGGCAGTAGGCGACGGTCCACGCCAGCGCCGCCTCGGCGCTGGCGACTGCGCCGATGGCGATCTGCATGCGCTCCCAGGGCAGCTCCTGCATCAGGTACACGAAACCCGAGCCCTCGTCGCCGAGCAGATTCGCGGCCGGCACCTTGACGTTGTCGAAGAACAGCTCGGCCGTGTCCTGCGCCTTCATGCCGAGCTTCTTCAGGCGCTTGCCCTTGGAGAAGCCGGCCATCGCGGTGTCGACGACGAACAGGCTGATGCCCTTGTAGCCCTTTGCCGCGTCGGTCTTGGCGACGACGATGACGAGGTCCGAGTGCCAGCCGTTGGTGATGAAGGTCTTCGAGCCGTTGAGCACCCAGTGGTCGCCTTGCTTCACCGCGGTGGTCTTGATGCCCTGCAGGTCGGAGCCCGCGGCCGGCTCGGTCATGGCGATGGCGCCGATCATCTCGCCGCTGGCCATCTTCGGCAGGTAGGTCTGCTTGATGTGCTCGCTGCCGTAGTGCAGCA
>VGHJ01000087.1 GCA_016868295.1 Betaproteobacteria bacterium
GCGGCCCGCGCGGGCCCGGCCTGCTCTACACCGTCGCCCAGGCGCAGGCCAGCCTGCACCAGTTGCGCAGGGCGGAATACGACCGGCCGTTCCGGCCGCATCCGGCCGTGCGCGTCTGCCTGCGCGATGCCGGCCATATCCTCGGCTCGGCCATCGCCGAGGTGTGGGTGGAGGAGGGCGGCCGTACCCACAAGCTGGTGTTCTCGGGCGACCTCGGCATGCCGGGACGGCCGGTGCTGAACGATCCGCAGCCGGTCGAGGAGGCCGACGTGCTGCTCGTCGAGTCGACCTACGGCAACCGCCTGCACAAATCGTTCGAGGCCACGGAAGAGGAACTCGTGGAGGCGATCGAGGGCACCCTGAAGCGCAAGCGCGGCAATGTCGTCATGCCGGCCTTTTCCGTCGGGCGCACGCAGGAAATCATCTTCGTCCTGGCCGATCTGGTGCGGCGCGGCCGCCTGCCGCGCCTGGAGGTGGTGGTCGACTCGCCGATGGCCACGGCGGCCACCGAGATCACCCTGCGCCACGAGCATCTGCTCGATGCGCACACGCTGGAACTCATCGACTGGCAGCGCAGCCATCCGGAGGCGCTGCGCGTGCGCTTCGTGCAGGACGTCGAGGAGTCGATCGCACTGAACGCGGTGCGCGGCGGCCTCGTCATCCTCTCCGCCAGCGGCATGTGCGAGGCCGGGCGCATCAAATACCACCTGCTCAACAACCTCGGCCGGCGCGAATGCGCGGTCATCTTCACCGGCTTCCAGGCGGCGGGCACGCTCGGCCGCCGCCTCGTGGAGGGCGCCAACCGCGCGACGATCTTCGGCCAGAGCGTGCCGGTGCGCGCCGCCGTCCATACCATCGGCGGACTGTCGGCCCATGCCGATCAGGAAGGATTGCTCGGCTGGCTCGGCGGCTTCCGCCGGCCGCCGCGGTACACCTTCGTCGTGCACGGCGAGGCGGAGACCGCACGGGCCTTCGCCGCGGCCGCCGCCAGCCGCCTGAAGTGGAATTATGTCAGCGTGCCGCAGCACGCCAGCGGCATCGATCTGGAATAGGGGAATCGAAATGCCCAGACAGAAGGAAAACCACAATGCGCCGGTGCTGAAGAGCCCAAGCGAGACCTGGAAGGCCCTGCACGAGGTCGGCGAGGCCGGCGTCGATCCGCTCGGCATGCTGGCGCCGCTGGGGCATGCCCAGGTGGCCTGGCTGACGCATCCGCTCGAGCTCGCCGAACTCGGCGCCCGCCTCTCCGGCGACCTGATGGCGTTCACCTGGCACGCCTGGAACCGGGCGCTCGGCCTGCCGAGCGAGGATCCGATCCAGCCGCACGCCGACGACACGCGCTTTGCCGCAGACGTGTGGAAGGACTCCGCCACCTGGGACATCGTCAAGGAGTGGTACCTGCTGCTCACCCACAACGTGCAGGACGCCCTCTACGACACGCCGGCGCTCTCCGGCAAGGAGCGTCGCCGCGCCGCCTTCTGGTGGCGCAAGTGGCTGAATGCCATGGCGCCGACCAACTTCCTGCTGACCAACCCGGTCGCCATGGCCAAGGCGGCCGAGACCAACGGCGAGAGCCTGGTGCGCGGCATGCACAACTTCCTCGAGGACCTGCGCGCCGGCAACGTGCGCATGACGCGGCCGGAGGACTTCACCGTGGGCAAGAACCTGGCGACGACGCCGGGCGCGGTGGTGTTCCGCAACCGCCTGCTCGAGGTCATTCATTACGCGCCGACGACGCCGAAGGTGCAGGCCATGCCCATCGTCATCGTCACGCCCTGGATCAACAAGTTCTACATCCTCGATCTCACGCCGAAGAAGAGCCTGGTCAAGTTCCTGCTCGACCAGGGCTTCTCCGTCTTCATCACGAGCTGGCGCAACCCGACGCCGGAGATGCGCGACGTCTCCTTCGAGGATTACATCATCGAGGGCGTGAACGAGGCGATCGAGGCGGCGCGCGGCTTCTGCGGCGTCGATCAGGTGCATGCCGTCGGCTACTGCATTGGCGGCACGGCGCTGTCGACCTGGATGGCCTGGGCCAACCGCAAGTACGGCGAGCCGGAGAAGGTGCCGGTGGCGCACTGGACGCTGTTCACCACCCTGGTCGATTTCCACAAGCCGGGCGACATCGAGGTGTTCATCGACGAGGGCGCCGTGCGCTGGCTGACGCAGTCGATGCAGGGCAAGGGCTTCCTCGACGGCAAGGAGATGGCCGCCGCCTTCCGCCTGCTGCGCTCGAACAGCCTGATCTGGCAGTACGTCGTGCATGGCTACCTCTACGGCGAGGCGCCGCCGCCCTTCGACGTGCTCTACTGGAACATGGACACGACGCGCATGCCCTTCGCCATGCACGAGTGGTACCTGCGCGAGCTGTACCTGAAGAACAACCTCATGAAGGGCGATGCGCTGACCATCGGCGGCCAGCCGCTCGACCTCGGCCGCATCCGCCAGCCGCTCTACGCCGTCTCCGCCGAGGACGACCACATCGCGCCCTGGCGCCAGTGCTTCCGCGTCTGCAACTTCGTGCCGGCGGAGAAGCGCTTCGTGCTGTCCTCCTCCGGCCACATCCTCGGCATCGTCAATCCGCCCGTGACGCCGCCCAAGCGCAGCTATCGCATCGGCCAGGCGCACCGTCGCGACCGCGTCGAGCAGTGGCTGGCGCGCGCCGAGGAGCGTCAGGGCACCTGGTGGGAAGACTGGATGGCCTGGCTCAAGCCGAATGCGGGTCCGCTGGTCGAGGCCTATCCCGCCGAGACGAAGCGGTATCCCGGGCTGGCCGAGGCGCCGGGCCGCTACGTCCTCGAATCCTGAAGCGCCGTCCCGCCGAGGCTGACTTTTTTCGGCGCGTCGCACAATGACCCGGTCATTAGTCGGGTCTATGCGCCAATCGATTCTTGACAGCCGTCAAGGCCACCTCGCACGTCGAACAAGGAGAATGCCGCAGCGAATAATAATTTCGGAGGAAAGGCATGAGCGGCATCACCAGCGCCCTGCACCGGCACCACAAGCTGTGCGACGACGACTTCGCCGAGGCCGAGGACGCGGCCCGCAACGGGGACTGGTCGGTCTGCGCGGCGACCTACGGCAAGTTCCGCACCGAGCTTCTGGCGCACTTCGGCGTCGAGGAAGAGGTGCTGTTTCCCGCTTTCGAGAGCCGCACCGGCATGGCCGGCGGGCCGACCCAGGTCATGCGCGGCGAGCATGCGCAGATGCGCGACCTGCTCAGGCAGATGGATGCGGCGCTGGAGCAGAAGAACGCCGATGCCTTCGGCGGCGCGGCGGAGACCCTCCTCATCATGATGCAGCAGCACAACATGAAGGAGGAGAACATCCTCTATCCGATGTGCGACCAGGCGCTCGGCGGCGACGGCGAGCTGCAGTCGCGCATCGCGGCCAGCCTCGCCGACTGAGAGATGACGACCCATCCCCCAGCCCCTTTGCCGAGGAAAGGGGTGACAACGGTTCGGCCGCGAGGCGGCCTCCATATCGCTGGCTTCAGCCCTTCTTGGGGCGGCCCGGCGGAGGGCTGATATGGCCGAAGAACGCACGGTCGACGGCAGGGGGCTGATGCCCCCGGAGCCGATGGAGCTGACCCTCACCGCCCTGGACAGCCTGCCGGACGGCGAGGAGCTCCTGCTGCTGCTCTATGTCGAGCCGCACCCTCTCTACGGCATTCTGAAAAAGAACGGCTACACCTACCGCTCGCAGACCCGTCCCGACGGTACCGTAGAGATTTACATGCGGAAAGCCTGAGATGCAGCCGGGCCTGTCCTTCGAACAGGCACCGCCCATTTCGGTGCCTTTCCGTTTTTTCCTCACCGCGCCGGCGTTCGGCATGGCGGCGGGCCTGCTGCTCCTCTGGCAGGGCCCGGCGGCGCTCGCCTCGCGCTGGACCGGCGTCGCGCTGGCGCTCACCCACCTCATCGCCGTCGGCTTCATGCTGCAGGCGATGTGCGGTGCGCTGCTGCAGATGCTGCCGGTGGCGGCGGGTGCCAACATCTGGCAGCCGCAGCGCGTCACGCATCTGACGCACGCCGGCCTCACCGTCGGCACGCTGCTGCTGCTGGCGGGCTTCCTCTCCGAGCAGGCGCTCTTCTTCCGCATCGCCGTGCCCTTCATGGCGGTGTCGCTCGGCGCCTTCGCCGTCATCGTGATGG
>VGHJ01000088.1 GCA_016868295.1 Betaproteobacteria bacterium
GCGGCCCGCGCGGGCCCGGCCTGCTCTACACCGTCGCCCAGGCGCAGGCCAGCCTGCACCAGTTGCGCAGGGCGGAATACGACCGGCCGTTCCGGCCGCATCCGGCCGTGCGCGTCTGCCTGCGCGAGGCTGGCCACATCCTCGGTTCCGCCATCGCGGAAATCTGGGTCGAGGAGGGCGGACGCACGCGCAAGCTGGTGATCTCCGGCGACCTCGGCATGCCGGGACGGCCGGTGCTGCGCGATCCGCAGCCGGTCGAGTCGGCGGATACCTTGCTGGTCGAGTCGACCTATGGCAACCGTCTGCACAAGTCGCTCGCGGCCACCGAAGAGGAACTGGTGGCGGCCATCGGGAACACCCTGCAGCGCAAGCGCGGCAACGTCGTCATGCCGGCCTTCTCGGTGGGTCGCACGCAGGAGGTGCTGTTCGTGCTGGCCGACCTGGTGCGGCGCGGCCGCCTGCCGCATCTCGAGGTGGTGGTCGATTCGCCGATGGCCACGGCGGCGACCGAGATCACCCTGCGCCACGAACATTTGCTCGATGCGCACACACTGGAACTGATCGAGTGGCAGCGCCGTCACCCGGAGGCGATGCGCGTGCGCTTCGTGCAGGACGTCGAGGAATCCATCGCGCTAAACGCGGTGAGGAGCGGCCTGGTGATCCTTTCCGCCAGCGGCATGTGCGAGGCCGGTCGCATCAAGTACCACCTGCTCAACAACCTCGGCCGGCGCGAATGCGCGGTGATCTTCACCGGCTTCCAGGCGGCGGGTACGCTCGGCCGTCGCCTGGTGGAGGGCGCGAAGCGCGCAACGATTTTCGGGCAGAGTGTGCCGGTTCGCGCCGCCATCCATACCATCGGCGGACTGTCGGCGCATGCCGACCAGCAAGGTTTGCTAGGCTGGCTCGGCGGTTTCCGCCAACCGCCGCGGCAGACTTTCGTTGTGCACGGCGAGGCGGAGACTGCGCAGGTCTTCGCCGAGGCCGTGATGCGTCATCTGAAGTGGAATAATGTGCGTGTGCCGCAGCACGCCAGCCGGATCGAACTGGAATAGGATAGCCATCATGCCCAGACAAAAGGAGAACCATAACGCGCCGGTGCTGAAGAGCCCGAGCGAAACCTGGAAGGCCCTGCACGAAGTCGGCGAAGCCGGCGTCGATCCGCTCGGCATGCTGGCGCCTCTCGGCCATGCCCAGGTGGCCTGGCTCACCCATCCGCTGGAGCTGGCCGAGCTCGGCGCGCGCCTCTCCGGCGACCTGATGGCCTTCACCTGGCACGCCTGGAACCGGGCGATGGGCCTGCCGAGCGAGGATCCGATCCAGCCGCATACCGACGACACGCGGTTCGCCGACCCGGTGTGGAAGGATTCCGCTACCTGGGACATCGCCAAGGAGTGGTACCTGTTGCTCACCCACAACGTGCAGGATGCGCTCTACGACACGCCGGCGCTCTCCGGCAAGGAGCGTCGCCGGGCCGCCTTCTGGTGGCGCAAATGGCTGAATGCCATGGCGCCGACGAATTTCCTGCTCACCAACCCGGTGGCGATGGCCAAGGCGGCGGAGACCAACGGCGAGAGTCTTGTGCGCGGCATGCACAATTTCCTCGAGGACTTGCGTGCCGGCAATGTGCGCATGACGCGGCCGGAGGATTTCACCGTCGGCAAGAATCTGGCAACGACGCCGGGCGCGGTGGTGTTCCGCAACCGCCTGCTCGAGTTGGTTCACTACGCGCCGACGACGGAGAAGACGCACGCTACGCCCATCGTCATCGTGACGCCGTGGATCAACAAGTTCTACATCCTCGACCTCAATCCGAAGAAGAGCCTGGTGAAATATCTGCTCGACCAGGGCTTCTCGGTGTTCATCACCAGCTGGCGGAATCCGACGCCGGAGATGCGCGACGTCACCTTCGAGGACTACATCATCGAGGGGGTGAACGAGGCGATCGAGGCGGCGCGCGGCTTCTGCGGCGTGCCGCAGGTGCACGCCGTCGGCTACTGCATCGGCGGCACGGCGCTGTCAACCTGGATGGCCTGGGCCAACCGCAAGTACGGCGAGCCGGAGAAGGTGCCGGTGGCGCAGTGGACGCTGTTCACCACCTTGGTCGATTTCCACAAGCCGGGCGACATCGAGGTGTTCATCGACGCGGGCGCCGTGCGCTGGTTGACGCAGTCGATGCAGGGCAAGGGCTTCCTCGACGGCAAGGAGATGGCCGCCGCCTTCCGCCTGCTGCGCTCGAACAGCCTGATCTGGCAGTACGTCGTGCACGGCTACCTCTACGGCGAGGCGCCGCCGCCCTTCGATGTGCTCTACTGGAACATGGACACCACGCGCATGCCCTTCGCCATGCACGAATGGTATCTGCGCGAGCTCTACCTGAGGAACAACCTGATGAAGGGGGATGCGCTGACCATCGGCGGCCAGCCGATCGACCTCGGCCGCATCCGCCAGCCGCTCTACGCCGTTTCCGCAGAGGACGACCACATCGCACCCTGGCGCCAGTGCTACCGCGTATGCAATTTCGTGCCGGCGGAGAAGCGCTTCGTGCGCTCTTCCTCGGGCCACATCCTCGGCATCGTCAATCCTCCCGTGACGCCGCCCAAGCGCAGCTACCACGTCGCCCAGGCGCACCGCCGCGACCGCGTCGAACAGTGGCTGGCGCGCGCCGAGGAGCGGCCGGGCACCTGGTGGGAGGACTGGATGGCCTGGCTCAAGCCGCAGGCCGGCCCGCTCGTCGACGCCTATCCCGCCGAGACGAAGCAATACCCCAGCCTCGCCGAGGCGCCGGGCCGCTACGTCCTCGAATCCTGAAGCGCCGTCCCGCACGGACTGACTTTTTTCTACGCACCGCACATTGACCCGGTCATCAGTCGGGTCAATGTGCCTATCGATTCTTGACAACCGTCAAGGCCCTGCCGCGCGCCGAACAAGGAGAATGCAGAGGCAAATAAGAACTTCGGAGGACACGGCATGAGCGGCATCACCAGCGCCCTGCATCAGCACCACAAACTCTGCGACGACGACTTCGCCGACGCCGAGGACGCCGCCCGCAAGGGCGACTGGGCGTCCTGCGCGGCGACCTATGGCAAGTTCCGCACCGAGCTCCTGGCGCATTTCAGCGTCGAGGAAGAGGTGCTGTTTCCGGCTTTCGAGAGCCGCACCGGCATGGCCGGCGGGCCGACCCAGGTCATGCGCGGCGAGCATGTCCAGATGCGCGATCTGCTCAACCAGATGGACGCGTCGCTGGCGCAGAAGAATGCCGACGCTTTCGGAGGCGCGGCGGAAACCCTCCTCATCATGATGCAGCAGCACAACATGAAGGAGGAGAACATCCTTTATCCGATGATCGACCAGGCGCTGGGCGGCGACGGCGAGCTGCAGTCGCGCGTCGCGGCCGGGCTCGCCGCCTGAGCACGGTCATGACCGAGGAGCGCACGGTCGACGGCAGGGGGCTGATGCCCCCGGAGCCGATGGAGCGCACCCTTACCGCCCTGGACACGCTGCCGGACGGCGAGGAGTTGCTCCTGCTGCTCTACATCGAGCCGCATCCGCTCTACGGCATCCTGAAGAGGAACGGCTACACCTACCGCACGCAGACCCGCCCCGACGGCACCGTAGAAATCCACATCCGGAAAGCCTGAGATGCAGCCGGGCCTGTCCTTCGAACAGGCACCGCCGATCTCGGTGCCCTTCCGCTTTTTTCTCACCGCACCGCTGTTCGGCATGGCGGCCGGATTGCTGCTGCTCTGGCAAGGCCCGGCGGCGCTCGACTCGCGCTGGACGGGCGTCGCGCTGGCGCTGACCCACCTGATCGCCGTCGGCTTCATGCTGCAGGCGATGTGCGGCGCGCTGCTGCAGATGCTGCCGGTGGCTGCTGGCGCCAACATCTGGCAGCCGCAGCGTGTCACGCACCTGACCCACGCCGGCCTCACCGTCGGCACGCTGCTGCTGCTGGCGGGCTTCCTCTCCGAGCAGGCGCTCTTCTTCCGCATCGCCGTGCCCTTCATGGCGGTGTCGCTCGGCGCCTTCGCCGTCATCGTGATGG
>VGHJ01000089.1 GCA_016868295.1 Betaproteobacteria bacterium
TCGTCGCCTGCCCGGGCAGCTCGACCTGCCGCCTCGGCATCACCACCTCGATGCACGTGGCACCGAAGCTCTCCGGCGGCAGATACGACCTGCGCATCCGCGTCTCCGGCTGCCACAACGGCTGCGCGCAGCCCGAGTCGGGCGACATCGGCATCTACGGCGAAGGCAAGCGCCAGCACGGCAAGCTGATCCCGCACTACCAGATGTACTTCGGCGGCGACGGCACCAGCGCCTGCGGCGCCATCGCGCTGAAAGGGCCGTCGATTCCGGCGGCGCGCATCGAGCAGGCGATCGCCCGCGTGCAGAAGACCTACGACGAGGAGCGCGTCGAGGGCGAGCGCTTCTTCGGCTGGGCACAGCGCCAGGGCGCCGAGCGCTTCCAGTCGCTGCTGGCCGACCTGACCCAGGTCTCGCGCTTCGAACTCGCCAAGCTGGCGCGCGACCACGGCGATGCGGCGGACTTCCGCGTCGTCTCGCTCGGCGGCGGCGAGTGCGCCTCGGCCACCGACGTCGCCATCGGCCGCGCCTTCTTCGATGCCGCGCACGAGCGCGGCTACCGCGAGGCCTTCACCTTCCAGCGCAAATTCGAAGACGCGGCGGCCTGCGCCGAGGCGCAGCTCAAGCTGGTCGGCGAGGGGCTCGCCGGTTTCTTAAGCGGCGGCAAGGCGAAGGAACTCGCCGACATTGCCGCCGTGCTGCAGGGACTGACTTTTGCGGAAGCGCTGGGCGAACGCCTCGGCGGGATCGCCGCCGCCCTGTCGGGCCTGGTCGATGCGGTCGAAGCCGAGGTCAAACAGGTCTTCGCCGAGATCGACCAGTGGATCGTCGACGCCGCCGCGCTGTGCCAGGTGCGCGATCCGCAGCTTGATCTGCGCGGCGCCCTGCCCGCCGTGGCCGCAGCAATCAGCCCGTCGAAACAGCCCACAGTCGCGGTCGCCTAGGAGAACGATGTGAGCATCGAACGCATTCCGCAGCAGCGCATCGCCAACGCCGTCGCCCTGCTCAAGCGCATCGAGGGCGAGTTCGCTCCGGCCGCCTTCGCCAACAGCCTCGGCGCCGAGGACATGGTGCTGACCGATCTCATCGCCCGCCACACGCCCGGCATCGAGATGTTCACTCTCGACACCGGCCGGCTGCACGAGGAAACCTATCGCCTGATGCAGAAGGTGGCCGACCAGTACGACCAGCCCCTGCGCGTGTATTTTCCGCGGCCGGAGGCGGTGCAGCAGTACGCCAGCGCGCACGGCGTGAACGGCTTCTACGAGAGTGTCGAACTGCGCAAGGCCTGCTGTCACGCGCGCAAGGTCGAGCCGCTCGGCCGCGCCCTGAAAGGCAAGGCGGCCTGGATCACCGGCCTGCGCCGCGAGCAGGCAGTGACACGGCGCGACCTGCCCGAGCGCGAATTCGACGCCGCCCACGGCATCGAGAAGTTCAATCCGCTCGCCGCCTGGAGCGAAGCCGAGGTGTGGGCTTACCTCCATGCCTACGGTGTGCCGTATAACGAACTGCATGAGCGCGGTTACCCCAGCATCGGCTGCGCGCCGTGCACGCGTGCGCTTGCCGCGGGCGAGGACATCCGCGCCGGCCGCTGGTGGTGGGAAGACCCCGCCAGCAAGGAGTGCGGTCTGCACCCGGCCAAGCGCCAGAAGGCGGCGGCGTGACGATCATGGATAGCCGCGTTTCTCCCCTCCGGTCCGCCAACCGCCTCGACCATCTCGACTGGCTCGAGGCGGAGGCCATCCACATCCTGCGCGAAGTCGCCGGGCAGTGCGCCAACCCGGTGCTGCTCTTCTCCGGCGGCAAGGACTCGATCTGCCTGCTGCGCCTGGCGGAAAAGGCCTTCCGGCCCGGCAGGTTCCCCTTTCCCCTGCTGCACGTCGACACCGGCCACAACTATGCGGAAGTGACGGCCTTTCGCGACAAGCGCGCCGCCGAGCTGGGCGAGCGCCTCATCGTGCGCTCGGTCGAAGACTCGATGGCGCGCGGCAGCGTGGTGCTGAAATCGCCCGACGAATCGCGCAACAAGCACCAGTCGGTGACCCTGCTGGAAGCCATCGCCGAGTTCGAGTTCGACGCCTGCATCGGCGGCGCCCGCCGCGACGAGGAAAAGGCGCGCGCCAAGGAGCGCGTGTTTTCCTTCCGCGACGAATTCGGCCAGTGGGACCCGAAGAACCAGCGCCCCGAACTGTGGAGCCTCTACAACGCGCGCAGCCACAAGGGCGAGAACATCCGCGCCTTCCCCATCTCGAACTGGACCGAGCTCGACGTCTGGCAGTACATCGCCCGCGAAGAGCTGGAGCTGCCTTCGATCTACTTCGCCCATACGCGCGCGGTGGTTCGCCGCAACGGCGCCCTGGTGCCGGTGACGCCGCTGACCACGCCGCGAGAGGGTGAGGCGATCGAAGAAATCTCGGTGCGCTTCCGCACCGTCGGTGACATCACCTGCACCGCCCCGGTTGACTCCACCGCCACGACAGTGGAGCAGATCATCGCCGAGACGGCGCAGACCACGATCACCGAACGCGGCGCCACGCGGCTGGACGACCAGACGTCCGAGGCCTCGATGGAGCAGCGCAAGAAGGAGGGCTATTTCTGATGTCCGCTCGCGAACCCCTGCCTGAAGTCCGCCTCGAAGACCACGGCCTGCTGCGCTTCCTCACCTGCGGCAGCGTCGACGACGGCAAGAGCACGCTGATCGGGCGGCTGCTCTACGACAGCAAGTCCATCCTCGCCGACACCCTCGCCACCATCGCGCGCAGCTCGCAGCGGCGCGGGCTCGAGGCGGTCGACCTGTCGCTGCTCACCGACGGCCTGCTGGCCGAGCGCGAGCAGGGCATCACCATCGACGTCGCCTACCGCTACTTCTCCACCGGCACGCGCAAGTACATCATCGCCGACGCGCCCGGCCATGAGCAGTACACGCGCAATATGGTGACCGCCGCGTCCACGGCCGATCTCGCCGTCATCCTCGTCGATGCCCGCAAGGGGGTGCTGACGCAGACGCGGCGGCATTCGTACATCGCACACCTCGTCGGCATTCCGCACCTGGTGGTCGCCATCAACAAGATGGACCTGGTCGATTACTCGCAGGAATTCTTCGACCGCATCCGCCAGGATTACCTGCGCTTCGCCGCCACGCTGGGCATCCGCGACGTGCGCTTCATCCCGCTCTCCGCGCTGAATGGCGACATGGTGGTGGAGCGTGGCGCCCGGCTCGGCTGGTACGACGGCCCGACACTGATGGAAATGCTCGAAGCGGTGCCCGCCGCACACAGCGAAGCAAAAGAACCGTTCCGCTTCCCGGTGCAGTTTGTCTGCCGGCCGCGCAGCGCCGAGCACCCCGACTTCAGGGGCTACATGGGACGGGTCGAGTCGGGAGAGATCGGCATCGGCGACGAAGTGCTGGTGCTGCCTGCCGGCCTGAAGAGCCGCATCAAGGACATCCGGCTGCTCGACCGATCGCTGGCGCGCGCCGAAAGCGAACGCTCGATCACGCTGCTGCTGGAGGACGAGGTCGACATCTCGCGCGGCGACATGATCGTCAAGGCCGCCGAGCCGCCGCGCATCGTCAGGCAGGTCGAGGCCATGGTGTGCTGGCTGGCCGAAACGCCGCTCCAGCCGGGCCGCAAGCTCGTCGTGCGCCACACCACGCGCGAAACGAAGGCGCTGGTGGCGGCCATCGAATACCGGCAGGACATCAACGCACTGAAGCGCGTCGCGGGCGGCAAGCTCGCCATGAACGACATCGGCAGCGTCACCTTCAAGCTGGCGCAGCCGCTGTTCGTCGATGCCTACTGCGACAACCGCGCCAGCGGCGCCTTCATCCTCATCGACGAGGCGACGAACAACACGGTCGGCGCGGGGATGATTATCTAAACATAGTGTCTTAAATAATGCCGCATAGTCTTCGCAATACAGCATTGGCTTTTTGCCAGCGGTCGAAGCAGGTCTCGACAGCGCCGAGCAACGCGTCGAGCGTTGCGAAGAAGCGGTTGTGCGTTGCCACCCGT
>VGHJ01000090.1 GCA_016868295.1 Betaproteobacteria bacterium
AATGTGTAGCCGCGCGGCTACAGTTACCCTATGATCGAAATCCGCAAGACGGAGGTCTTCGCCGTGTGGCTGGACGGTCTGCGCGACATTCACGCGAGGGCGCGCGTCCAGGCGAGGATCGAACGGCTGGCGGCGGGCAACCCCGGCGACGTCAAGCCGGTCGGGGAGGGCGTTTCGGAATTACGGATCGATTACGGCCCCGGTTACCGGGTGTATTTCAGAAAGCGCGGAAGAGAGCTGATCATCCTGTTGGCCGGCGGCGACAAGAGCAGCCAGGCCAGCGACATCAAGACTGCCTTGCGCCTCGCCCGCAACCTTTAGGAATGACAATGAAAATAACCAAGACCACCCGCTACGACGTCGCCGAGCATCTCCGCACCCCGGAGGAGATGGCGGCCTATCTCGAAGCCTGCATGGAGGAGGCGAACGGCGATGCGGCCTTCATCGCCAAGGCGCTCGGTGACATCGCTCGCGCCAAGGGCATGGCGCAGGTCGCGCGCGATGCGGGCCTTTCGCGCGAAAGCCTGTACAAGGCGCTCTCCGGCGAACGCAGCCCGGGCTTCGATACCATCCTCAAGGTCGTGAATGCCTTGGGCTTGAAACTTCATGCCGAAACGGACCAAAGCTGATGTTTCCAGACGCGTAATACTTGTGTGAAGTGCAAATTCGTGGGTAACGAGGTATTCATTCGGTATTGAGATGGGGGCTCTCACATGGACCAGAAAAATTTCATGTCTTTTATCACGAGATATCGCGAATTCGATGGGGACGAGCTATTGGAGTTGCACAACCGTAGAGACACATTGACAGAGGATGCAATTCTAGCGTTGGATGCGGTTCTCCAGGAGAAAGGATTAAGCAAAGATATTCTTTCGCGCTATTCAGAAACCCCATCTGTGGAAACAGCCCCACCTGATGTAAAACGAACAACACAGCTTTCTCAATCATTTCTTGCCAGAGTCTGTCAGGCGGCCTTTATTCTTCCAGCATGGCTACCAGTTCAGCATGTAGTTGGACGTTCGGGTATTCAAATTGGAGGAATATGGGCTGGTCTTCTTGCTGGAGTTCTAATTTTTGTTGGCTACCGCATTGGTCAGAAGGTGACGCAGTCAATTTGCGTCAGTGACAACATTGGATACCAGAAAAAGAAAATCGCACTTTGGCTTCTACTCGTTGGAGTTGTCTTTCTATACTTTATTCTTTATGGAATTGCCGATTCGTTTGTTGCTTCTTAGGAACACAGGGAGGTGCCCTTAACTACGATTTGGTAGGTTATCTTTGAATTGGACTAACCAGTTATAGAAGTCCCAATTTATATGAAAGGAGCGCCATGACAAGCGAGAACATCACGATTCATCTTATGAAAACTGCTCAAGGTGAAAATGTTCAATATGCGCGAATTAAGCGCAAATTCGGAAATACGTTAATATTCCAGAGCGTAATGATTTCTCGTCTTAGCCAAGAGCAGCTCAAGAAGGCAACACCTCATATGGCCACACCAGACGACGAGGACGCTTAGTATCTGCTTGAACGTACACTTGGTGGTGGCAGGGGAAACTCAATCGAGGAACTCTCGCAGTGCGCTGACTAATGCCCGGCACTGCGCGTCGGTGCCGACCGTGATGCGCAGGAACTGCTCGATGCGCGGCTGGCGGAAGTGGCGCACGATGATGCTCTTTGCCCGCAGGGTGGCGGCGAGGTCGCCGGCGTCGCGCTGCGGGTGGCGGGCGAAGACGAAGTTGGCGGCGGAGGGCAGCACCTTGAAGCCGAGCGCTTTTAGGTCCTTCACCAGTTTCTCGCGGCTGCGGATGACGGCCTGGCGCGTCCGCTCGAAGTGTTCGCGGTCTTCCATCGCCGCCACGGCGCCCGCGATGGCGAGGCGGTCGAGGGGATAGGAGTTGAAGCTGTTCTTGACCCGCTCAAGCGCCTCGATCAGGTCTGCATGGCCGACGGCAAAGCCGACGCGCAAGCCGGCCAGCGAGCGCGACTTGGACAGGGTCTGCACGACCAGCAGGTTGGGGTATTTCGCCACCAGCGGAATCGCCGTCTCCCCGCCGAAATCGATATAGGCCTCATCCACCACCACGACGGAATCCGGGTTGGCGGCGAGGATCTGCTCGATGTCGGCCAGCGCCAGGGCGCGGCCGGTCGGCGCGTTCGGGTTTGGGAAGACGATGCCGCCGTTGGGCCGCGCGTAGTCCGCCGGCCGGATTTCGAAGGTTTCCGTCAGCGGCACGGTCTCGCAGGCGATGTCGTAGAGCCCGCAGTACACCGGGTAGAAGCTGTAGGTGATGTCCGGGAACAGCGCCGGCTTGTCGTGCTTGAGCAGGCCGAGGAAGACGTGGGCCAGCACTTCGTCGGAGCCGTTGCCGACAAAGACCTGCTTCGGCGCCATGCCGAAATAAGCGGCGACGGCCTCCTTGAGGCGGTCGGCGTTGGGGTCGGGGTAGAGGCGCAGGGTGTCGGCGGTTTCGGCGCGCAGGGCCTCCAGCACCTTCGGCGAGGGGCCGTAGGGGTTCTCGTTGGTGTTCAGCTTGACCAGGTTGGGCAGCTTGGGCTGCTCGCCCGGAACGTAGGGGGTCAGGCCGCGGACGACGGCGCTCCAATAACGGCTCATGATCTAGGCGAATCGTCTGCTGCGAGAGGGAAAATCCAATGTTATCATGCAGTCCTGAATCACTTTTGACGTCGTAGCGACCGCCATGCGGCAAGCCGAAATCTCGCGCAAGACCCTGGAGACGGAGATCACCGTCCGCCTCAACCTCGATGGCAGCGGACAGGCCAAGCTGGCCACGGGCGTGCCCTTCCTCGAACACATGCTCGACCAGGTGGCGCGCCACGGCATGATCGACCTCGAGGTCGCCGCCAAGGGCGACCTGCACATCGACGCCCATCACACGGTCGAAGACGTCGGCATCACGATCGGCCAGGCGCTGGCCAAGGCCGTCGGCGACAAGAAGGGCATCCGCCGCTACGGCCACGCCTACGTGCCGCTCGACGAGGCGCTGTCGCGCGTGGTGGTCGACTTCTCCGGCCGCCCGGGGCTGACCTTCAACGTCGACTTCAGCCGCGCGCTGATCGGCGAATTCGACGTCGACCTCACCCAGGAATTCTTCCAGGGCCTGGTAAATCACGCCCAGATCACGCTGCACATCGACAACCTGCGTGGCGAGAACGCCCACCACCAGTGCGAGACGGTGTTCAAGGCCTTCGGTCGGGCGCTGCGCATGGCGGCGGAAGCCGACCCGCGCGCCTCCGGCAGTGTGCCGTCCACCAAGGGAGCGCTCTAGGGCTCTTTCCCGCCGTCCTGCAGCGGCTGACTTTTTATGAACACCGTCGCAATCGTCGATTACGGCATGGGCAACCTGCGCTCGGTCGCCAAGGCCATCGAGCATGTCGCGCCGCAGGCGCGCGTGCTCGTCACTTCCGATCCGGCCGCAGTGGCGTCGGCGGACCGCGTCGTCGTGCCCGGCCAGGGCGCCATGCCCGACTGCATGCGCGAGCTGGATGCGCGCGGCCTGCGCCCGGCGGTGATTGCCGCAACGCAAAACAAGCCCTTCCTCGGCATCTGCATCGGCCTGCAGATGCTGTTCGAGTCGAGCGAGGAGGGCGATGTCGCCGGCCTGGGCGTGCTGCCCGGCCGCGTACGCCGCTTCCCGCACGAGCTGATGGTGGCGCCCGACGGCTGCCGCCTGAAGGTGCCGCACATGGGCTGGAACGAAGTGAACCGGGCCGAGCCGCACCCGCTTTGGGAGGGCATCGCCGACGGCTCCCGCTTCTATTTCGTGCACAGCTACTACGTCGAGGCGGGGGAACCCTCGCTGGTGGCGGCCTTCAGCGTCTACGGCATCCCCTTTACCTGCGCGGTGGCGAAGGATAATATTTTCGCCGTGCAATTCCACCCCGAAAAAAGCGCCCAGTCCGGCCTCGCCCTGCTGGGCA
>VGHJ01000091.1 GCA_016868295.1 Betaproteobacteria bacterium
ACGGCTGCGCATAGCCGGGGATGTTCAGGTTGGAGACGGTGAAGCCGCACAGGCCGGCCTTCGGCTTGGAGCCGCGCCCCGTCGCGCCCTCGTCGCGGATCTCGCCGCCGGAGCCGGTGGCCGCGCCGGGGAAGGGCGAGATGGCGGTCGGATGGTTGTGCGTCTCGACCTTGGCGAGGTAGTGCGTCAGTTCTTCCGAGTAGGCGTAGGCGCCGCCGGGGGCGGGATGGAAGCGCGCCGCGACCGCACCCTCGAGCACGGCGGCGTTGTCGGAGTACGCCACCACCGTCCCCTGCGGACTGACTTTGTGCGATTCGCGGATCATGCCGAAGAGGGAATGCGTCTGCTTCACGCCGTCGATCACCCAGTCGGCGTTGAAGATCTTGTGCCGGCAGTGCTCGGAGTTCGCCTGGGCGAACATCATCAGCTCGACGTCGGTCGGGTTGCGTCCGGCCTTCGTGAACGCGTCGACAAGATAGTCGATCTCGTCCTCGGAGAGCGCCAGGCCCATCTCACCGTTGGCGGCGACCAGCGCGGCACGGCCCTTGCCGACAACATCGACGGTCTCCAGCGGCTGTGGTGCATAGTGACGGAATAGTGCCTCTGCATCCTCCAGCGATTCGAGCACCGACTCGGTCATGCGGTCGTGCAGCAGGGGCCGTGCGGCGGCCAGGTCACCCTTGGCGTCGAGGTGGAAGGCGGTGCCGCGCTCGATGCGCGTCACCGCCGCGAAGCCGCACTGGCGGGCGATCTCGGTGGCCTTCGACGACCAGGGCGAGATGGTGCCGAGGCGCGGCGTCACCAGCTTCAGCGTGCCGGCCGGTTCATTCCCCTTCGGGTGCGCGCCGAGCAGATCCTTCAGCCGAATCAGGTCATCCGCCGCCAGGGGCGCATTCAGCTCGACGAAATACCAGTGCTCGGCGGTCAGCCCCTTCAGCTTGGGCAGGACGGCCCGGACGTTCCGGGTGAGGCAGGCAAGGCGGTTGGCGGAGAAGGCGGCGGCGCCGCGCAGCTTGAGGACTTCGGGCATGGCAGGAGGAGATTCCGTAAAGCGCAATTATACCTGCCCGCGCATCGAATCCCCCCACGACGCTCTCGGGTAAAATCGCCGTTCGAAAGCGAGAACCCCACCATGGCCATGCATTGCATCGACGTCAGCGAAGCCAACTTCATGCAGGAAGTCGTCGAGGCTTCCCGCCGCATTCCCGTCCTCGTCGACTTCTGGGCGCCCTGGTGCGGGCCCTGCCGCAGCCTCGGCCCGATCCTGGAAAAGCTGGCCGGGGAATACCAGGGCCGCTTCCGCCTCGCCAAGATCAATTCCGACGAGAACCAGGGGCTCGCCGCGCAGTTCGGCGTGCGCGGCATTCCCAGCGTGAAAGCCGTGGTGAACGGCCAGATCGTGAACGAGTTCACCGGCGCGCTGCCGGAGTCGGCGGTGCGCGAATTCATAGACGCCCTGCTGCCCTCGCCGGCCGAGCCGCTGCGTCAGGAGGCGCTGGCGGCGCAGGCGCGCGGCGATACCGACGCCACCCGAAAGCTGCTGCTGCAGGCCGTTCGCCTCGATCCGAAGCACGAGCAGGTGCGCCTCGATCTGATCGACGTGCTGCTCGTCGCCGGCGATCTCGCCGAAGCGCAACGGCTGCTCGGCGAAATCGCCGAGCAGGGCAAGGACCGCAATCGCATCGACAGCCTCGCCGCGCGCCTGGCGCTGGCACAGGGTGCCTCGGGCGGAGCCGACGAGGCGACGCTCCGCACGCGCATCGCCGCCGATGCCGGCGATCTGGCGGCGCGGCTGGAGCTGGCCAACCGGCTGGCGCTGAGGCAGGAGCACCGCGTTGCGCTGGAGGAACTGCTCGAGATCGTGCGGCGCGACCGCGCCTTCGAGGACGACATCGGCCGCAAGACCATGCTGCAGATCTTCAGCCTGCTCGGCTCGGACAGCGACCTGGTGCGCGAATACCGCGGCAGGCTGGCTTCGCTCCTCAACCGCTAGAAAAGTCAGTCTCCACGGGACGGCGATCCGACACCGCATGCGTACGCCTGTCGACATCAGCGAGGAAGCCGGCGTCCGCTACCTGCACTTCGGCTCCGACTGGATCCAGGGCGCCATGCGCATCGCGCGACCCTGGGCGCTGGAGCTCGACTACACGCGAGAGATGATGGCCTGCCTGCTGCTGCGGCCGGAGGCAGACTGGCCGCGCAGGGCGCTGCTGGTCGGCCTGGGCGCCGCCTCGCTGACGAAGTTCCTCTACCGCCACCGCCCGCAGGCGAAGCTGACGGTGGTGGAAATCGAGCCGGCGGTGGTGGCGGCGGCACGCCAGTACTTCAAGCTTCCCGAGGATCCGCAGCGTCTGCGCATCGAGATCGCCGACGGCGTCGAATGGCTGGCATCGAGCGACGAAACCTTCGACCTGATCCTGGTCGACGGCTTCGATGCCGACGCGCGCGTCGGCGCGCTCGACACCCTGCCCTTCTACCGCGCCTGCCGCGCCCATCTCGGCGACGCGGGACTGCTGGCGGTGAACCTGCTCGGTCGCAGCCGCGGCTTCAAGGGCAGCGTCGAGCGCATCAAGCGCGCCTTCGAGCAGCGCGCCCTCGTATTTCCGTCCTGCGACCACGGCAACGCCATCGCCTTCGCCGCCGCGGGCGAACCGGTGGACATGCCGCTGGGGGACTTGACCCTGCAGGCCGTGGCGCTGCGCAAGGCCACCGGCCTCAACCTGCTGCCGACGGTGGCGCGCCTGGCGCAGTGGCAAACCTGCGCCGGCGGCAGGCTGACGCTATAAGGAAAGCCGCGGGCGATTTCGATCGCCCGCGGCTGCATGATCAGCTGGTTACTTCGGCGCGGCCTCGGTCGTCTTGGCCTTCGGCTTGGACTTGCCTTTCGCCTTGGATTTGCCCTTCGGCGCATTCGCCGGCTTGCTGGCGGAAGCCGGAGTGGCGGGTGTGGCGGCGGTGGCCGGCGTGGCTGCCTTCGCCTCGGCGGGTTTGGCCGGTGTCGCCGGCGTGGCGGGCGTCGCCTGGGCGAACGCCAGGGAAGTGGTGGCGGCGAAAGCGGCGGCGACGGCGAGAGAAATCAGTTTGCGCATTGCTTGTTTCCTTTCAAGTGTGTTGGGCAAGGGACATCCCCTGGGTTCCCGGACAGCAGTGTTTGCTGCGTCTGATGCTTAAACGCCGGCCGAGCGCGGCAGGTTGACGCGCCCCATGCAGTATCATGGCCTGCCCCACGGAGAACGACATGACCAGGATCTACGGCATCAGAAACTGCGACACCATGAAGAAGGCCTTCGCCTGGCTCGACAGCCGCGGCATCGCCTATGATTTTCACGACTACAAGAAACTCGGCGCCGATGCCGCGCTGCTGAGGAAATGGGCGGCGCAGGTCGGCTGGGAGAAACTCATCAACACGCGCGGGCCGAGCTTCCGCAAGCTGCCGCCGGAGAAGCAGGCCGATCTCACCGAGAAGAAAGCCTTCGCCCTCATGCTGG
>VGHJ01000092.1 GCA_016868295.1 Betaproteobacteria bacterium
CGATTACATCGAGATGTTCTACAACCCGAAGCGCCGCCACTCTTATGCAGACGGCCTTTCTCCGGTACAGTTCGAACAGCAGTATTTCCAACGGCTCGAAAGTGTCTACTGAAGCCGGGGCGATTCAACCAATTGTGGTCCTCGTTTGAATGACCGCTGACGCTTGTATTGCTGTGTTTGGTTGAATAAGCGCGAGCGACAGCAAAGGCCGAGAACCAGCCTTCGACTAACACCTCAGGTTCGGACGTTCCGGCCGGCAATCTCACTTAAGACCGGCGTTGCCAAGCTATAGCAAGCATGCTATATTGCCGCTGTGACGTACACCATCGAGTTCTTCAACGCCACGGTACAGGCGGAGATAGGCGGCTGGCCGGCCGGCATCAACGCCAGCTTCACCCGCATTGCCGAACAGATGGTGGAATCCGGGCCGAACCTTGGCTTGCCTTACACCCGTCCATTCGGGGATGGCTTGTTCGAGATCCGGGCCAAGGGTCGGGAAGGCATAGGACGGGCGTTCTTCTGCGCCATGGTGGGCCGACGGATCGTGATCCTGCACGGTTTCATCAAGAAGACGCAACAGACTCCCGCGAAGGAACTGAAGTTGGCGCGCAAGCGCCTGAAGGAGGTGCAGCATGGCTAAGACAACGCAATCCAAGGACCGCTACGAACCGGTGCCTTTCAATCCCAAGGCGCACGCGGCGAGGAAGCGCAAGACCGATCCCGCCTTCCGGGCAGCCTACGACGCGCTGGAGGATGAATTCGCGGCGCTCGCCGCGCTGCTGCAGGCGCGCAAGGAAGCCGGCCTGACTCAGGAGGATGTCGCCGCGCGCATGGGTGTCTCCCAACCCGTGCTGGCGCGCATCGAATCGAGCCTGGGCAGCCGCAAGCATTCCCCGTCCCTGGCGACGCTGCGCAGGTACGCGGATGCCTGCGGCAAGAAGCTAGTCATTCAAATGGTTTGAACAGGCAAACGATCCCGCCATGATCCACACCCCTCCCGGCGCCTGGCCCGAGCCCGGCCCGGAATACCTCGCCAGCGCGCGCTTCATCGATTCCGGCACGGCATCCGTGCGACGCTTCGCCCAGGACACCGTCGCCGGCGCGACGAGCGACATCGAGAAGGCCGTGAAGCTTTTCTACCGCGTGCGCGACGGCTGGCGCTACGACCCGTTCACCATGAGCCTCGATCCGGCGCCCTACGTCGCCAGCAACGTGCTGCAGGCCAAGGCGGCCTACTGCCTGCCCAAGGCCATCCTCCTCGCGGCCGCGGCGCGCGCAGTCGGCATCCACGCGGCGATCGGCCTCTCCGACGTCGAGAACCATCTCACCACGGAAAAGCTGAAGGCCTTCATGGGCGGCAAGACGCTGTTCATGCACCACGGCTACGCGGTGCTTCATCTCGACGGCCAATGGGTCAAGGCGGCGCCGGCCTTCAACATCGAGCTGTGCCGGCGCTTCCACGTCCTGCCGACGGAATTCGACGGCCGCGCGCACGCCATCTTCCAGGAATACGACGCGAAGAACCGCCGCCACATGGAATACGTGCGCGACCACGGCTGCTGGTCGGACTTTCCCTTCGAGAAGGTGATGGCGGATTTCCGCGCCTTCTATCCGGCCGAGGCGTACGCCACGTTCGACCCGGGCGAGAAATTCGAGGATGGCGTGAGGATTTCTTAGGCCCTGCCCCTCTCCCCTACCCTCTCCCCGTTTGCGGGGAGAGGGGGTTTTCCCAAGGAGTGTCATGACTGACGGTAAGCTGTTCTCCTCTTTCGCCCTGGGCGCGCTGCAACTGCCCAACCGCATCGCCATGGCGCCGATGACGCGCTGCCGCGCCACCAACCCGGCCATCGCGCCGACGCCGATGATGGTGGAGTACTACGGCCTGCGCGCCGACGCCGGGCTGATCATTTCGGAAGGCATCCCGGTCTCGCCGCAGGCGCGCGGCTACGCCTTCACGCCGGGCCTGTATTCCGAGGAGCAGGTAGCGGGCTGGCGCGCCGTGACCCACGAAGTGCACAAGCAGGGTGGGCGCATCTTCGCCCAGCTCTGGCACTGCGGCCGCATCAGCCACGGCAGCCTGCGCGACGACCACGCGCCGCCGGTGGGGCCGAGCACCATCGCCGCCAACGGCAAGTCGATGGCGCTCGACCGCGCCACCGGGCAGGCGTCGCTGACGCAGTGCGAGGCGCCGCGCGCGCTGTCGACGGCGGAAGTGAAGGGCGTCGTCGGCGAGTTCGTGCAGGCGGCGAGGAACGCCGTCGCCGCCGGCTTCGACGGCGTCGAGATCCACGGCGCCAACGGCTACCTGCTCGACCAGTTCCGCTGCCCCTATCTCAACGACCGCCGGGACGAATACGGCGGCTCGCTGGAGAACCGCTGCCGCCTGCACCTGGAGATCGCGCGCGAGGTGGCCGCCGCCATCGGAAAGGAACGCACCGGCATCCGCCTCTCGCCGCACGGCCAGGCCAACGACATGAAGCCCGACCCCGAGCCGATGGCGACCTACGGCTATCTCGCGGAGGAACTGCAGAAGCTCGGCCTCGTCTATCTTCATGTCTACGACCAATCGACGAGCTGGATCCACGATCCCGACGACGCGCTGCTGCGGCTGGTTCGCGCCAAATTCAGCAACGCCCTGATGCTCTGCGGCGGCTTCACCGGCAAGAAGGCCGAAGCGGCGCTGGCGACCGGCAGCGCCGACCTGATCGCCATCGGCAAGCCCTTCATCTCCAACCCCGACCTCGTCTCGCGCCTGCGCCAGGGCGTGGAGATCGCCTCCTGGGACAGCAAGACCTTTTACCTGGGCGGCCACAGCGGCTACCTCGACTACCCGACTTTTTCAGCATAGGACGCGCATGAACACCCCTACCTACGAAACCCTCAAGATCGAAGTGGCCGACGCCGTCGCCACCGTCGAGATGAACCGGCCGGAGAAGGCCAACGCCATGAACCTGCGCATGTGGCTGGAACTGCGCGAGGCCTTCAAGTGGGTGGACGAGGAATCGTCGATCCGCGTCGCCGTGCTGCGCGGCGCCGGGCCCTGCTTCACCTCCGGCATCGACCTCGGCATGCTCGGCAGCGTCAGCGAGGGCGTCGCCGACGACTGCGAGGGCCGCATGCGCGAGAAACTGCGCCGCCTGATCCTCGACCTGCAGGACAGCCTCAGCGCGCTGGAGCGCTGCCGCAAGCCGGTGCTGGCGGCCATCCACGGCCACTGCATCGGCGGCGGCGTGGACCTCATCTGCGCCTGCGACATGCGCTACTGCTGCAACGACGCCACCTTCAGCATCAAGGAGATCGACGTCGGCATGACGGCCGACGTCGGCACCCTGCAGCGCCTGCCGAAGCTGATCGGCGAAGGCATGGTGCGCGAACTGGCCTATACCGGCCGCGCGGTGGCCGGAACCGAGGC
>VGHJ01000093.1 GCA_016868295.1 Betaproteobacteria bacterium
CGAGGGCGCGACGGGGCGCGGCTCCAAGCCGAAGGCCGGCCTGTGCGGCTTCACCGTCTCCAACCTGAACATCCCCGGCTATGCGCAGCCGTGGGAGGGCCGCTACGGAAAGCCCGAGCGCATCGCTTCGGCGCTCGACATCATGATCGAGGGGCCGATCGGCGCGGCGGCCTTCAACAACGAATTCGGCCGGCCCAATCTCGCCGGTTATTTCAGGACCTTCGAGCAGGAAGTGGCGGGCGAGGTGCGCGGCTACCACAAGCCGATCATGATCGCCGGCGGCGTCGGCAACATCGCCGCGCGCGATGCGCACAAGATCGAGTTCGCCGCGGGCGCGCTGCTGATCCAGCTCGGCGGCCCCGGCATGCTGATCGGGCTGGGCGGCGGCGCGGCGTCCTCCATGACCACCGGCACCAACACCGCCGACCTCGATTTCGCCTCGGTGCAGCGCGGCAACCCGGAGATCCAGCGCCGCGCCCAGGAAGTCATCGACCGCTGCTGGCAGCTGCAGGACAGGAACCCCATCCTCTCCATCCACGACGTCGGCGCCGGCGGCCTCTCGAATGCCCTGCCCGAACTGGCGCACGGCGCCGGCTGCGGCGCGCATTTCGCGCTGCGCCGCGTGCAGATCGAGGAGCCCGGCATGTCGCCGCGCGAGATCTGGTGCAACGAGGCGCAGGAGCGCTACGTGCTGGCCATCGCGCCGGAGCGCCTCGAGGAATTCCGCACGATCTGTGAACGCGAGCGCTGTCCCTTCGCCGTGCTCGGCGAAGCCACTGCGGACGGCCGGCTGGTGGTGAGCGACGCCCACTTCGGCAACAACGCCGTCGACATGGACATGGAAGTCCTGCTCGGCAAGCCGCCGAAGATGACGCGCGACGTCCCGCGCAGGGCGCGCCACCTGCCGCCCTTAGACGTCGCGGAAATCGACCTCAGGGACGCCGCCTGGCGCGTGCTGCGCATGCCCGGCGTCGCTTCCAAGAACTTCCTCATCACCATCGGCGATCGCACGGTGGGCGGCATGACGGCGCGAGACCAGATGGTCGGGCCGTGGCAGGTGCCGGTGGCCGACTGCGCCGTCACCACGTTGGACTATCGGGGCACGCTCGGCGAGGCTTTCGCCATGGGCGAGAAGACGCCGCTGGCGCTGATCGACGCCCCGGCTTCCGGCCGCATGGCGGTGGGCGAGGCGGTGACCAATCTCGCCGCGGCGCAGATCGGCGACATCGGCAAAATCAAGCTTTCGGCCAACTGGATGGCCGCTGCGGGCCACCCCGGCGAGGATGCCGCGCTGTTCGACACCGTCAAGGCGGTTGGCCTCGAGTTCTGCCCGCAGCTCGGCATCAGCATTCCCGTCGGCAAGGATTCGCTGTCCATGAAGACGGCGTGGGAGGAGGGTGGTGGCAAGAAGCAGGTCACCGCGCCGCTGTCGCTGATCATCTCCGCCTTCGCCGCCTGCGCCGACGTGCGCAGGACGCTGACGCCGCAACTGCGCACCGACGCCGGCGACACCGACCTCGTGCTGGTCGACCTCGGCCAGGGCAGGCACCGCCTCGGCGGCTCGGCCTTCGCCCAGGCCTACAATTCGATGGGCGAGCATGCGCCGGATGCCGACGCCGCGCTGCTCAAGGGCTTCTTCGCCGCCATCCAGGAACTGAATCGGGCCGGCCTGCTGCTCGCCTACCACGACCGTTCCGACGGCGGCCTTTTCGCCGCCGCCTGCGAGATGGCCTTCGCCGGCCACTGCGGCGTCTCGCTCAACCTCGACACGCTGTGCTACGACCCGCTCATGAACGACGCCGACGGGCTGGAGCGCAAGCCCGAGCTGGCGAGCGGCCGCTTCCGCGACCGTGTCATGGGTGCCCTCTTCGCCGAGGAGCTGGGCGCGCTCGTGCAGATCCGCCGCGACGACCGTGCCAAGGTCATGCAGGTGCTGCGCACGCACGGCCTCGCCGCCTGCGCGCACACCGTCGGCGAACTCAACACGGCCGACGAGGTCCGCGTCTGGCGCAACGCCAAGCCGCTGCTCAAGGAGAAGCGCGCCGACCTGCAGCGCGCCTGGATGGAGACCAGCTACCGGATCGCCCGGCTGCGCGACGACGCGCAATGTGCGCAGGAGGAATTCGACGCGCTGCTCGACGCCGCCGACCCCGGCCTGTCGGCGACACTGACTTTCGATCCGGCCGAGCCCCCCCCTTTGAAAAAGGGGGGCGGGGGGGGGATTTCTCAGCCGATGATCGCGAAAGGCGCGCGGCCGAAGATTGCGATTTTGCGCGAGCAGGGCGTCAACGGCCAGGTGGAGATGGCCGCCGCCTTCGACCGCGCCGGCTTCGCCGCGGTCGATGTGCACATGAGCGACCTGCAGTCGCGCCGTGTCGCGCTGACTGACTTTTCCGGGCTGGTCGCCTGCGGCGGATTCTCCTACGGCGACGTGCTCGGCGCGGGACAGGGCTGGGCGAAATCCATCCTCTTCAACGACGCCCTGCGCGCCGAGTTCGAGGCCTTCTTCAATCGCAGCGGCACTTTCGCCCTGGGCGTGTGCAACGGCTGCCAGATGATGAGCAATCTCGCCGAGATCATCCCCGGCGCCGATCACTGGCCGCGCTTCGCGCGCAACCGCAGCGAGCAGTTCGAGGCGCGCTTCGTCATGGTGGACGTGCCGCAGAGCCCCTCGCTCTTCCTCGACGGCATGGCCGGCAGCCGCCTGCCCATCGTCGTCTCCCATGGCGAGGGCCGCGCCGACTTCAGCGCGCACGGCCGACAGGACCAGGCCCTCGTCGCGCTGCGCTACGTCGACAACCACGGCCGCGTCGCCGCGACTTATCCCTTCAACCCGAACGGCTCGCCCGACGGCATCGCCGGCCTCACCACCGCCGACGGTCGCTTCACCATCATGATGCCGCACCCCGAGCGCATCTTCCGCACCGTGCAGATGTCCTGGCATCCGGAAGCCTGGGGCGAGGACGGCCCCTGGCTGCGCATGTTCCGCAATGCGCGCAAGTGGCTGGGGTAGCCAGCCTGGACTCCCGCTTCCGCGGGAGTGACGAACCTAGAATTTCCCGTCGTCGAGTTTGAATGGCAGCTCGCGCGTGACCTCGGCGAAGCCGAGGATGCGCCTGCCCTTGTGGTCCTTGAGGAAATCCTCGGCATCCGCCCGCGAGGCGAGCGGCACCAGTTCGTGGCCCATCGGCCCCAGCACGTCCGAGCCGATGACGTAGAAGGCCTTCTGCGCGTCGAGGCGCGCCAGCGAATAGAAGTCCG
>VGHJ01000094.1 GCA_016868295.1 Betaproteobacteria bacterium
TCGAGGAAGACGATGTCGCCAAGCGCTTCCTGGGCGTGGTCGCTGATGCCGACGGTGACGAGGCCGTCGTCGGCGAGGCGTGCCCACTCGTGGGACTTGGCGTATTTCAGATCGGCGGGGATGTTCATGTCGTTCTCCAGATGAGTTAAACCAAGACTTTTCCGTTGCGCACGAAGGGCGGCTTGACCACGGTCGCCTTCAGGCGCTTGTCGCGAATCTCCACCTCGACGGTGTCGCCGGCGGCGACGCCCGCGGGCAGGCGCGCCAGGGCGATCGAGCGGCCCATGCTCGGCGAGAAGGTGCCGCTGGTGATCTCGCCTTCGCCCTGCGCGGTGAATACCTTTTGATGGGCGCGCAGCACGCCGCGCTCCTCGAGCAGCAGGCCGAGCGCCTGCCGCTCGGGTTGCCGTCCCGCCAGGACTGACTTTCCGATGAAGTCGCGCGCTGCGGCGAGGTCGACCGTCCAGGCGAGGCCCGCTTCCAGCGGCGTGACCTGCTCGTCCATGTCCTGGCCGTAGAGGGCCATGCCGGCTTCAAGGCGCAGGGTGTCGCGCGCGCCGAGCCCGGCAGGCTTGACGCCGGCGTCGAGCAGCGCGTTCCAGGTCGCCTCGGCGCGTTCCGCCGGGATCATCAGTTCGAAGCCGTCCTCGCCGGTGTAACCGGTGCGGGCGATCAGCGCGTCGCCGAACCAGGCGGCGTGGAAGGGCTTGAGTTCCGCGCTGGCGGCCTGCGCGCCGGGCAGGGCGGCCCAGGTCTTGGCGCGGGCGTTCGGCCCTTGCACGGCGATCATGGCGAGGTTGCGGTGCGGCTTCACGGCGACATTCCCGGCGTGCCGCGAAATCCATGCGAGGTCCTTGTCGGCGGTGCCGGCGTTGACCACGACGCGGTAGAAATCGTTGCGGAAGAAGTAGACGATGAGGTCGTCGATGACGCCGCCCTGCGGGTTGAGCATGCAGGAATACAGTGCGCGGCCGGGCGCGGTCAGCTTGTCGACGTTGTTGGCGATGAGCTTGTGCAGCAGGTCGTGGGCGCCTGCGCCCTCGAGGTCGATGGCGAGCATGTGCGAGACGTCGAACATGCCGGCGTCGCGCCGCACCTGATGGTGCTCCTCGACCTGCGAGCCGTAATGCAGCGGCATGTCCCAGCCGGCGAAGTCGACCAGCTTGCCGCCGAGGCGGAGGTGGGTGGCGTAAAGCGGAGTTTGTTTGGCCATAGGTACTTGGGTTGCGTTATTCGAGTTCTTTCGCGCAATAAAAAAGGGGCGAAACGTTTCGTTTCACCCCTCTGTCCCTTGTACCTGAGAGATTGCTGTCGGTAGACAGCGTGCCCCTTCGGTGGACGGCCACGACTGCCGTCTCTCTCCAGAGTGTTCGTTGCTCTCGCGCGGCCCTTTTGCCTGAGCGGTTCCGGGTGTTGCGCCTTCGGCGGCGACGATGTCGCTCTCTCCCGCGCGAGCGGAGCGACTATAGCTTGCGGCCACAGCGGAATCAAGAAGGATTCATCGGTTATGATTCGCGTCTCATGAAATCAAGCACTTCTGAATTCCATACGATCCGCGGCCTGAAAAGCCATGTGCGCCTGTGGGGGCCGGCCCATGCGCCGAAGCTGTTTCTGCTGCATGGCTGGATGGATTGCTCGGCCTCATTCCAGTTTCTCGTCGACGCCTTGTCGCGCGAGTGGCGCGTCATCGCGCCCGACTGGCGCGGCTTCGGCGGCTCGGAATGGCTGAACCGGCCGTACTGGTTTCCCGACTACCTCGCCGACCTCGAACGCTTCCTCGACCTCTACTCGCCGGAGGAGCCGGTGCGGCTGGTCGGCCACAGCATGGGCGGCAATGTCGTCGGCCTGTATGCCGGCGCGCGTCCGGCGCGCGTGGCGAAGCTGGTGATCCTCGAGGGCTTCGGCCTGCATCCGATCGATCCGGCGCAGGCGCCCGGCCGCTACGCCAAATGGCTGGAGCAGGACAAGACCGGCGCCTCGCTGCGCGACTATGCCGACCTGGGGGAGTTCGCCGCGCGCCTGCTGCGCGACAACCCGCGGCTCACTCATGGGCAGGCGGATTTCCTTGCCGCCAACTTCTCGCAGAAGCGGCCGGACGGACGCTTCGGCTATGCCGCCGATCCGTGGCATCGCGTTACCAACCCCGTGCTCTACCGCTTCGAGGAGGCGAAGGCCTGCTGGCGCGCCGTGACGGCGCCGGTGCTGTGGGTGGTGGCGCGCGACTCGCATCTCTACAAGGAGTTCGCCGGCCGGGCGGAGGACTACGCGGCGCGGCTGACGAATTTCCGCGATCTGCGCGAGGTCGTGCTCGACGACTGCGGCCACATGCTGCACCACGACCAGCCACAGCGGCTGGCGCAGGCGATCGAAGGTTTCCTCCAGTAAGCTTGCCGCATGAAAGCCGATCTGCACTGCCACTCGAACGTTTCCGACGGCCTGCTGCCGCCCGCCGAGGTGGCGCATCGCGCCGCCGACCGTGGCGTCGAGCTGTGGTCGCTGACCGACCACGACGAGGTGGCCGGCCTCGCCGAGGCACGTGCCGTTGCGGAGGCGCGAGGCGTACGCTTCCTAGACGGCGCGGAAATTTCCATCTCCTGGCGCGAAGACGCCAGCTTTCACGTCGTTGGCCTCGGCATCGCTCCCGGGCATCCCGCGCTCGTCGCCGGGCTGAGGGCGATCCGCGATGGCCGCGATGACCGTGCCCGGCGCATCGGTGCCGAACTGGAGAAGGTTGGCATTCACGGCGCCTACGCGGGCGCGGCGCGGTATGCAGAGAAATCCTCGCTCATCAGCCGTGCCCACTTTGCCCGCTTTCTCGTCGAGAAGAAGATCTCCACCGACGTGAAGAGCGTGTTCGATCATTACCTTGCCAAGGGCAAGCCCGGCTATGTGCCGCACGAGTGGGCTGCGCTGGAGGACGCGCTGCGCTGGATAAGCGACGCCGGTGGCCTTGCGGTGCTGGCGCACCCGCTGCGCTATCGCGTCGGTCGCGATGCGCTGCGTGTCTTTCTCGGCGAATTCAAGGACCGCGGCGGGCAGGGCATCGAGGTGGCCTGCGGCGCGCACACGCCTGAGGAGGTGCATGAATGCGCGCGCCTGGCGCGGCACTTCGGCCTGAAGGCTTCGGTCGCCTCGGATTTCCACGGCCCCGGCGAGAGCTACGCCGACCTCGGCATGACTCCGCCGCTGCCCGACGATCTCGCGCCTGTCTGGCACGATCTGATCTGACC
>VGHJ01000095.1 GCA_016868295.1 Betaproteobacteria bacterium
GATGAAGCCGACCGGAATGCCGAAGGTGCCGGCCGAGATCGGGTTGATGTCCCACCACAGCGGCGCATTGACCTTGAAGAACGGATAGGTCATGTACATGTAGTAGGCGCAGGTGCCGAGGCCGGCAGACATGCCGATGATGGCGCCGAGCTTGTTGGCGCGCTTCCAGAACACGCCGAGCACCAGGGCCGGGAAGAAGCCCGAGGCCGCCAGCGAGAAGGCCGCGCCGACCAGGAACAGGATGTCGCCCGGCTTCATGCTGGTGACGTAGGCGGCCAGCACGGCCACCACGAGCAGCAGGCCCTTCGAGACGGCGATGCGGCGCACCGTCGGGGCGTTCGGGTCGATCATCTTGTAGTACAGGTCATGCGACAGGGCGTTGGCGATGGTCAGCAGCAGGCCGTCGGCGGTGGACAGCGCGGCGGCCAGACCGCCGGCAGCGACGAGACCCGAGATCACGTAGGGCAGGCCGGCGATCTCCGGCGTGGCCAGCACGACCAGGTCGCCGCCGATGACGATCTCCGCCAACTGGATGATGCCGTCCTTGTTGATGTCGGCGATGTTCATCAGCGTCTTGTCCACCGTGGCCCAGTTGCTGACCCAGGCGGGCAACGAGGCGAAGCTCGAGCCCACCAGGTTGCCGTACACCTCGCCTTTCACCAGCACGGCCAGCGACGGCGCCGTGAAGTAGAGCAGGAAGATGAAGAACAGCGACCAGAACACCGAGATGCGTGCCTCCTTGACCGACGGCGTCGTGTAGTAGCGCATCAGGATGTGCGGCAGGGCGGCGGTGCCGACCATCAGGCACATGACCAGGGCGAGGAAGTTCTTGCGCGCCTTGTCCTGCGCGGCCTCGTCCTTGCCCTGGTAAGGCTGGGCATGGGCTTTCACCGGGGCGGCGCGAGCTGCGGCACCGGCCTTGTCCTTGGTCCAGGCGGCCTTGGCGGCGGCGGCGTCGGCCGGGAAGTCCTTGACGGCCTTCTCGGCGGCCTCGACGGCCTTGACGTCCGGCGCGGGGGCGGCCTTCAGCTCGGCGACCTTGGCGGAGAGCTTGGCCTTTTCCTCGGCGAGGAAGTTGGCGCCGCCCGCCTCCAGGCCCTTCAGCTTGGCGTCGGCGACGGCGGCACGGTCGCGGAAGATCTGGCGCACCGAGTCCTCGGCGGCGCCCTTCGGCGTGGCCTTGTCGTTGAACTGCTTCTCCAGATCGGCGACCTTCGGCAGCACCGTGGTGTAGGCGACGATCTGCGGCAACGGCACGCCGGTCTGCTTCACCGACAGCCAGACCACCGGAATCATGTAGGCTACGATCAGGATGATGTACTGGGCCACCTGGGTCCAGGTCACCGCCTTCATGCCACCGAGGAAGGAGCAGACCAGGATGCCGGCGAGGCCGACGAACACGCCGACGCCGAACTCCAGGCCGGTGAAGCGGCTGGTGATCAGGCCGACGCCGTAGATCTGCGCGATCACGTAGGTGAACGAGCAGGTGATGGCGGCGATCACGCCGATCAGGCGTGGCAGGTTGCCGCCGAAGCGGGCGCCGAGGAAGTCCGGAATCGTGAACTGGCCGAACTTGCGCAGGTAGGGCGCGAGGAACAGCGCCACCAGGCAGTAGCCGCCGGTCCAGCCGGTGACGAAAGCGAGGCCGTCATGGCCGGCGTGGTAGAGCGTGCCTGCCATGCCGATGAAGGAGGCCGCGCTCATCCAGTCCGCGCCCGTCGCCATGCCGTTGAAGAAGGCCGGCACGCGGCGTCCCGCCACGTAGTATTCCGCCACTTCCGCCGTCTTCGACATGAAGCCGATGCCGGCGTAGAGCAGGATGGTGGCGAAGAGGAACATGTAGCCGAGGATCTTGTTCGGCACGCCCATCTGTTCGAGGATGCCGACGACGATGACGAAGGCGATGAAGCCGCCCGTGTAGAAGCTGTAGTACTTCTTCAGCTGGGCGTTGAATTGCGATTGGGTCTGGCTGGCCATTATTCATCCTCCCCTTCGTGGACGCCGTATTCCTGGTCCAGATTGTTCATGTAGCGGGCGTAGAACCCGATGATCAGCACGTAGATGATCAGCGAGCCCTGCGCGCTCATGTAGAAGCCGAGCGGCCCGATGAACGTGATGCTGTTCAGTTCGCGGGCGAAGTACTCGACGACGAAGGTGGCGACGAACCAGATGGCGAGCAGAAGCCCCGTCATCCTGAGCGTCTTTTGCCAGTACTCCTTGTGCTTATCGGTAAGTTGCATGGAAGCGACTCCTCCTTGTTTTGACAAGTGCCGCGACAACGTCCGCTGGTGCCGTTCGTTGCCTTGGCCTAAACGGTGCGGCCGGGGTTTCCCCTCTTGCGCGCGCCGTTCCCTCACCCAGAAGTCGTGCAGAGACGGACAGAATTCTCCGGGTAGCCGGCATTATCGTCGGGCAAAACTGACAGATTGCTTACAGAAAGCCAGATAAGCCGGTGTTGTTTTTTCGGCGACCGCCGATTGTGCGTTGCAATAATCCGAATTTCCCTTGTTTGTCCAAAACCTGTGGGCATGCTTGCGCCAGGCATGCTTCGTCGCAGCGAAATGTCGAAAGTAATAGCCAGAGGGAAAAGGGCCGCCATCGCCGGATTGCTAGCGCGGCGCAAGCGGCCGTTTTGCGATTGCCGCCGGACCCAGTATAATCGCGCCTCTTTTTACAAAGGCCAGGTAGCTCAGTTGGTAGAGCAGCGGACTGACAACACGCCGCGCAGCGGCTTGTTGCGGCGAAGGCTAACTTGCGGAGCAAGTTAAGGGCGCAAGCCCGGCCGGAGTCAAAATCCGCGTTGTAGCGTAGATAAGGTTTTAGGCCAGGTAGCTCAGTTGGTAGAGCAGCGGACTGAAAATCCGCGTGTCGGCGGTTCGATTCCGCCCCTGGCCACCACGTATCTCCAAGGCCCCGATTGGTTCCCGCCGGTCGGGGCTTTGTCTTTGGTGCCTGCTGGTACAGTCCAGGAAGTGGCTCGGGGCGGGCTGCCCTTCGGTGGTTGTCGGCGAAGAACAGGGGTTTTGGGGCTCCGGTTAGCTGCCGGTGGGCAACTGCAGGGTTCGGCCACGAGCAGACCGTCACCGAAACGGACCCATAGGCATTCAGGTGGCTGCTCAGCTCTGAAAACCGCCGGACGGACGATGAATCAATCTACCGTGACTACCGCAGTCATACAAACTGAGAT
>VGHJ01000096.1 GCA_016868295.1 Betaproteobacteria bacterium
ATAGACGGCGATGCCCGGCACGAGCGCGAGCAGCACCTTGAGCATGACGAGGCGGACGCTGATCGGCTGGTGAAGATGTGGCGAAGTGTTCATGTTTTTCAGTTCCCGGTTGCCAGTTACCAGCCGCCTTGCCTTATCCGACAACCGGCAACCGGCAACTGGCAACTGCTCATACAGGTTCCTCCGGCGGCGTCTTCGCCATCTCGCGCACCTGGGCGCGGCGCGCCTCGATCTCGCGGATCTCGGCCTGCTTCTCCGGCGTCAGGTTGTCGACGTTCTTCGGCTGCACGCCCTCCTTCTGCGCCTGGGCGCGGGCGATGGCGGCGGCGATGAGCGCCTTCTTCGCCGCGTCGAGGGGCGGCAGGGCGGGCGCCGCGGCGGGTTTCTCCCCGGCGATGGCCTGGCGTGCGGCGGCGGTCTTGGCGGCGAGGCGCGCGGCCTTCTCCTTCGCCTCGCGCTCGCTGCGCTGGTTGCGGAACTCGAAGCGGCTTCGCGCCGCGTCGGCGGCGGCCTTCTCGCGCTCGAGCGCGCGCATCGAGGTCTTGGCGAAGCGGTAGTAGTCGACCAGGCGGATGTTCGAGGGGCAGACGTAGGCGCAGCAGCCGCACTCGATGCAGTCGAAGATGCCGTATTCCTGCGCCTTGCCGAAATTCCTCGCGCGGGCGAACCAGTACAGCTCGTGCGGCTGCAACTCGGCCGGGCAGGCGCGCGTGCAGGCGCCGCAGCGGATGCAGGGCATCTCCGGCCCGGCATGAGGGAACAGCGCCGGGCTGGCGGCGAGGATGCAGTTGGCCGCCTTGGTGATCGGCAGGTCGGTGCGCGGCAGGGCGAAGCCCATCATCGGGCCGCCCATGATGATGCGGTCGGTGTCGGGCCTGGGCGCCGCCAGCCCGAGCAGGTCGTCGATCGGCGTGCCGATCGGCACCTCCCGGTTGCCCGGCCGTTCGACGTTGCCGGTCAGCGTGACGACGCGCGAGACGAGCGGCTCGCCGTGCGCGATGGCGCGGTGCGTGGCGTAGGCGGTGCCGACGTTGAAGCACTGCACGCCGAACTCGGTGCCGAAGCGGCCGTAGGGGATCTCGATGCCGGTGAGCACGCGGATCAGCTGCTTCTCGCCGCCCGCGGGATAGCGCGTCGGCACCGCCACCACCTCGGCGCCGGCGATGCCGGCGACGGCGGCGCGCATGGCGGCGATGGCCTGCGGCTTGTTGTCCTCGATGCCGACCAGCACGCGCTCGGCCGAGACGATGTGGCGCAGGACGGCGATGCCGTCGGCGATGCCCGCCGCGCGCTCGCGCATGAGCAGGTCGTCGCAGGTGATCCACGGCTCGCATTCGGCGCCGTTGATGACCAGCGTGGCGATGCGCCCGGCGGCGCCCGGCCTGAGCTTGATGTGGCTGGGGAAGGTGGCGCCGCCCAGCCCGACGATGCCGGCGTCGCGCAGGCGGTCGCGCAGGGCGTCGGGGGATTCGGCGCGGTAGTCGACCGGCGCGCGCTCGATCCAGCGTTCCTCGCCGTCCGGCTCGATCACCACGCAGGGAGCGGAAAGGCCGGAGGGATGCGGCAACATGCGCGGTTCCACCGCGAGGACCGTGCCCGACGTGGGTGCGTGCACGGCCGCCGAGAAGTTGCCGTCGGGCGCGCCGACGGTCTCGCCCTTCAGCACCCTCTGCCCGGCCCGCACCAGCGGCAGGGGCGCGGCGCCGGCGCTCTGGCGCAGCGGCACGAAGAGGCGCGCGGAGAGCGGCGCCCGGGCGATGGGCGCCTGCGTCGATTCGTCCTTGTGCGAGGCCGGCTTGACGCCGCCACGGAACTTGAACAGGGCGGCCAGCATCAGGCCGGCTCCGCGACTTTGATCTGTACCACCGGGTACTTCCATTTCCAGGTTTCCACCGTCTCCGCCACCGGCACCAGGGCGATGCAGTCGACCGGGCAGGGCGGCACGCACAGCTCGCAGCCGGTGCACAGCGGCGCGACGATGGTGTGCATCTGCTTGGCGGCGCCGACGATGGCGTCCACCGGGCAGGCCTGGGTGCACAGCGTGCAGCCGATGCAGACCGCCTCGTCGATGAAGGCGACCTGCCTGGGCTTCTCCACGCCGTGCTCGGCGGAGAGCGGCTTGAATTCCTTGCCGAGGAGGTCGGCAAGCTTGCGGATGCCCTCCTCGCCGCCGGGCGGGCACTGGTTGATCTCGGCCTCGCCCTTGGCGATGGCCTGGGCGTAGGGCTTGCAGCCGGGGAAGCCGCACTGGCCGCACTGCGTCTGCGGCAGGATGGCGTCGATCTTGTCCACCAGCGGATCGCCTTTCACCTTGAAGCGGACCGAGGCGAAGCCGAGCGCGGCGCCCAGCGCCAGCGCGATGCCGGCCATGACAAGCAGGGAGCTGACCATCAGTACTTGTCCAGCCCGGCGAAGCCCATGAAGGCGATGCTCATCAGGCCGGCGGTGATCATGGCGATGGCCGTGCCGCGGAAGGGCAGGGGCACGTCGGCGCCTTCGAGCCGTTCGCGCAGGCTGCCGAAGAGCGCCAGCGCCAGCGTGAAGCCGAGCGCGCTGCCGAAGCCGAACAGCAGCGACTCGATCAGGTTGTGCCTGAAGGCGACGTTGAGCAGCGGCACGCCGAGCACGGCGCAGTTGGTGGTGATCAGCGGCAGGTAGATGCCGAGCACCTGGTGCAGCAGCGGGCTCGCCTTCTGGATCGCCATCTCGGTGAGCTGCACCAGCCCGGCGATGACGATGATGAAGGATAGCGTGCGCAGGTATTCGAGGCCGTTCGGCAGCAGCAGGTAGCGGTCGATGAGGTAGGCCGCGCCCGAGGCGACGGTGAGCACGAAGGTGGTGGCCGCACCCATGCCGACGGCGGTTTCCAGTTTCTTCGACACGCCCATGAACGGGCACAGGCCGAGGATGCGGCCGAAGACGACGTTGTTGACGAGAACGGCGCCGATGACGATGAAGAGATAACCGGTCATGTTGGGGGCACGGAGCTAGCTGTGAAGCGTCAAGAGGTTGTTTCCGGACTTTCTGAGTCGGGACATGGGTGCGAGCCCTCCGATGCCCTGATGGGGGCGATGCCAGTTGTAATGATGGATCCAGCGCTCGAGCATTTCTGCACGTTC
>VGHJ01000097.1 GCA_016868295.1 Betaproteobacteria bacterium
GCGCCGTCGCCCGCAGTCTCCGCGGAATTGCGCGCCCGCATGGGCGAGGCCGCCGTGCGGGCGGCGAAGGCGATCGGCTACGTCGGCGCCGGCACCATCGAGTTCCTGCTGGCCGAAGGCGATTTCGTCTTCATGGAGATGAACACCCGCCTGCAGGTCGAGCATCCGGTCACCGAGCTCGTCACCGGCCTCGACCTCGTCGATCTCCAATTGCGCGTCGCCGCCGGCGAGCCGCTGCCGCTCACGCAAGCCGACGTGCAGCTGAACGGCCACGCCATCGAGGCGCGGCTTTACGCCGAGAACCCGGACGCCGGCTTCCTGCCGCAGACCGGCACGCTGCTGCGCTGGCAAGAACCGGCCGGCGTGCGCGTCGACGCCGGCGTCGACAGCGGCACCGAGATCACCTCGCACTACGACCCGCTGCTGGCGAAGGTCATCGCCCATGGCGCCACGCGCGACGCGGCGCGGCAGAAGCTCATCGCCGCCCTGCGCGACACGACGGCGCTCGGGGTCACCACCAACAAGGCCTTCCTCGTCGGCTGCCTCGAGCACCCGGAATTCTTCGCCGGCCGCGCCACCACCGACTTCATCGCCGCCCACTTCACGCCGCAGGCCGATGCCGACCCGCGCTCGGAGCTCCTCGCCGCCGCCGCGCTGATCCTCGCGCAGGCGAGCGCCGCCCGCCTGCCGCAGCCCGGGCTGGCCTTCTGGCGCTCGAGCGGCGCAGCGACGACGCATTTCACGCTTGGCATCGGCAACCGCGCCGTGCCGCTGGGACTGACTTTCCTGGGAGGAAACCGCTTCGAGGCCGCCGTCGGCGATACCAGCAACGAAGTCGAACTGCTCTCCTGCACCACCGACACCTGCCGCATCGCCTTCGCCAACCTCCACCTCGCCGTCCGCCACGCCTTCGACGCCGACGGTCGCCTGCACCTGGACGTCGACGGCGCGCAGGCTGTCATCACCGACCTCACCATGCAGCCGGCGCAATCACGCGAATCCGCCGCCGGCAGCGGCCGCCTCACCCCGCCCATGAACGGCCGCGTCGTCGCCGTGCTGGCCGCGGCGGGCGCGCAGGTCAAGCGCGGCCAGGGCCTCATCGTGTTGGAATCGATGAAGATGGAGCACACCCTCGCCGCGCCCTGCGACGGCGTGCTGGCGGAACTGACTTGCGCGGTGGGCGAGCAGGTCGCCCCCGGGAAACTGCTGGCCCGCGTCGAGGCAGTCTGATGCTGACCAACCCCAACCCCCGCCACCACACCCCCGACCACGAGGCCTTCCGCGCCACGGTGCGCCGCTTCGTCGAGCGCGAGATCCTGCCGCATGCCGCCGAATGGGACGAGGCCGGCGGCTTCCCGCGCGCGCTCTACGAAAAAGCCGCCGCCGCGGGCCTGCTCGGCGTCGGCTTTCCCGAAGAGTACGGCGGCACGCCGGCCGACCATTTCTACCGCGTCATCCTCGCCGAGGAGATGGGCCGCTCCGGCAGCGGCGGCACCTGCGCCAGCCTGATGAGCCACACCATCGGCCTGCCGCCGCTGGTGGCGGGCGGATCGGATGAACTCAAGGCGCGCGTGCTGCCCGACGTGCTGGCCGGCCGCAAGATCAGCGCGCTGGCCGTCACCGAGCCGGGCGCCGGCTCCGACGTGGCGCAGCTTTCAACAACCGCGCGCCGCGACGGCGACCACTACGTCGTCAACGGCGCCAAGATGTTCATCACCTCCGGCATGCGCGCCGACTGGACCACGGTGGCGGTGCGCACCGGCGGCCCCGGCGCGGCCGGCGTCTCGCTGCTCGCCGTCGAGCGCGACACCCCGGGCTTCACCCGCACGGAACTGAAAAAGATGGGCTGGTGGGCCTCCGACACCGCCGAGCTGCACTTCGATAATTGCCGCGTGCCGGCAAGCAATCTCATCGGCGCCGAAGGCCAGGCGTTTCCGCTGATCATGCGCAACTTCAACGGCGAGCGCCTGACGTTGGCGGCCTCGGCCTGCGGTGCGGCACAGGCCTGCCTCGAGGACGCCGTGGCCTGGGCGCGCGAGCGCAAGACCTTCGGCCAGCCGCTGATCGCCCACCAGGTGATCCGCCACAAGCTGGTCGACATGGTCGAGCGCATCGAAGCGACGCGGGCGCTGATCGACGACCTGGCCTCGCGTCTTGATGCGGGAGAACAACCCGTGGCGCAGACGGCGATGGCGAAAAACTACGCCGCCCGCACCATGCAGTTCTGCGCCGACGCCGCCGTGCAGATCCTCGGCGGCTCGGGCTACATGCGCGGCGTGCGCGTCGAGCGCATCTACCGCGAAGTGAAAGTGATGATGATCGGCGGCGGCGCCGAAGAGATCCTGAAAGACCTCGCCGCCCGGCAACTCGGCTTCTAAAAGGAAAACAAATGTCCCAATACCCGCACCTCCTCGCCCCCCTCGACCTCGGCTTCACCACGCTGCGCAACCGCACGCTGATGGGCTCCATGCACACCGGCCTGGAGGAAGAGCCCAACGGCTTCGAGAAGATGGCGGCCTTCTTCGCCGAGCGCGCCAAGGGCGGCGCCGGCCTCATCGTCACCGGCGGCTTCGCGCCCAACCTCGCCGGGCGCGGCGCGCCGAAGGCGTCCCAATTGTCCTTCCCCTGGCAGGTGGGCAAGCACCGCATCGTCACCGACGCCGTGCACGCCGCCGGCGGCAAGATCTGCCTGCAGATCCTGCACACCGGCCGCTACGCCTACCACCCGCTGGCGGTGTCGGCCTCGAAGCTGAAGTCGCCGATCAGCCCCTTCGCGCCGCGCGCGCTCAGCGGCTGGGGCGTGCGCAAGACCATCGCCGACTACGCCCGCTGCGCGCGCCTCGCGCAGAAGGCCGGCTACGACGGCGTCGAGATCATGGGCTCCGAGGGCTATCTCATCAACCAGTTCATCGCGCCGAAGACCAACCACCGCACGGACGAATGGGGCGGCAGTTTCGAGAACCGCATCCGCTTCGCCGTCGCGA
>VGHJ01000098.1 GCA_016868295.1 Betaproteobacteria bacterium
GCCTTGAGTTCGGGCGAGAACTGCGGCACGTAGCGCTCGGGCGTCGTCTTGAAATCCACCCGCGCCAGCACGTCCCAGCCGAGCAGATCGCCGCTCCTGGGCAGGGGACGCGTGGGCGGCGGCACGGTCTGTTCGGCGCGAAAGCCGCCGCGCGTCTGCGCCGCCGCCGGCAGCGCCAGGGCCAGCAGCGCCAAGAAGGTCACGATATGTCTCATCTCATCCCCTTGCCAGAATCGCCGCCACGTCGCTGCGCGCTGCCTGCCAGGCCGGCCACAGGCCGGCCAGCAGGCTGGCTGCGAGCGCCAGCACAGGCAAAGACAGCTCCCAAGGCGCAAAGTGCCCGACCGCGACGAGCGGCTGCCCCGCCGAGGACAGCCAGGCATTCAGTCCGGCCAGGAAGACATGACCCAGCACCAGCCCCGCCAGCGCGCCGGCCAGACCAATCGCCGCCGCCTCGATGAGGACGCTCGCGAACAGCGTCGCCCGGCCGGCGCCCAGCATGCGCATCACCGCCAGTTCGTAGCGGCGCGCGGCGAGGGTCGCCATCAGCCCGGCGGCCAGCGCCGCGCCGGCCGTGAGCAGCAGCAGCCCGGCGAGTGCCGCCAGCGCGTCGCGTCCGGCGCCGAGCAGCGTCATCAGGCGCGCCATCTCGAAGGCCGGCGAAGCCGCCTGCAGGGCGCTCGCCGCGTTGATCTGGCGCGGCAACAGCGCCACCGCCACCGGGCTGGCATAGCGCACCAGGGCGACGGTCACCTCGCGCCGCGACGCCTCGAAGGCCGCGTCGTCCTCGGCATGGCCGGCGTGCATCCACCAGACGCTTTCCACCGGCGTGAGAATCAAGCGGTCGAGCACCGTGCCGGTGGGGGCCAGCACCCCGGTCACCTCGTAGCTTTCCTCCTCGTGTTCGTGGCCACCCTCGCCCAGACCGTGGGCGCCATGGAAGCGGTCCCCGCGGCGCAGGCCGGTGCTGCGCGCCGCCTCGGATCCGAGCACCGCCTCCATCGGTTCCTCGTACAGCCTTCCCTCGGCGAGGCGGCCGCCGTACAGGGCGAGGTATTCATGGCCGGCGCCGACGATGCGGTGGCCGCGGAAGCTGTCGCCCAGGGCCAACGGAATCGCCTCGGCCACCAGGCGGTTGCGCCGCAGCGACTCGACCTCGGCGAGCGGAATGTTGCCGGGCGGGATGTCGAGGTGATAGACCCCGGCCAGCACGAGCTGCAGGGGGCTGCCCTTGGCGCCGACGACCAGATCGACGCCGGCGGCATCGCGCGCCATGCGCCGCTCGAACTGGTCGGCGAACGAGAGCAGGGCGGCCAGCAGGGCCACCGCCAGCGCCGTCAACAGCACCGCCAGCAGCGGCTGGGCGGGACGGGCGCGCAGGTCGCGCAGGGCGAGGCCCAGCAAGGTCACTGGACTGCCCTCCCCCCGCCCCGCTCCCAGGGGGAGGGGGTGACGGGTGTTCGCTGCTGCGCGGCTCTGGATGTTGTTGGCGCCCCCAAGGTCACGCGCCGCGGAAAATGCGTCTGCACGCGCAGGTCGTGGGTGGCGACGATCAGTCCCGCGCCGACCCGGTCGGCGGCCGCGAAGAGCAGGTCGAGCGCCGCCGCGCCAGCAGCGTCGTCCAGGCTGGCGGTCGGCTCGTCGGCCAACAGCAGGGGCGGCCGGTTCGCCACCGCACGCGCCAGCGCGACCCGCTGCTGCTGGCCGCGCGAAAGGGCGTGCGGATAACGTCCGGCGAGCTGGGCGATCCCCAGCGCTTCGAGCGTTTCCTCGAGCGCCGCGGATTGATCCGGCCGGCCGGCCAGAAACACCGCCAACCGCACATTCTCGGCCACGCTCAGGCCGGCGATCAGGTGCGGCTCCTGCGGCACGAAGCCGATCAGCCGGCCGCGGCGGCGGTCGGCGGCGGCGCCGGCAAAACCGCGCCAGTCCTCGCCGGCAATGCACACCGCACCTCGGCTGGGCGCGAGCAGGCCGGCCAGGGCCATCAGCAAGGTGCTCTTGCCGCAGCCCGAAGGGCCGAGCAGCAGCAGGCGCTCCCGTTCGGCGAGATCGAAATCCGGCGACACCACTTCCTCAGCGCCCGGGTAGCAGTGGGCGAAGCCGCCGACGGAGACGAGCGGCGCGCTCACCGAACACTCCCTTCGGCCACGGCGATCCGGCCGGAAAACATCTCGAAGGCCTTTTCGATGACAGCGGGCGCCAGCCCGCGCACGATGAACACCAGGCGGCTGTGCCGGTCGGCCAGTGGGCCGTCCTGCGGCCAGTCGGCGAGGTCGGTCGAGGGATAGCGCAGGTGGCCGACGGCATGCACCACGCGCGGTCCCGCCAGGTTCTCCACGCTCACCAGCCCCTTCACGCGCAGGATGCGCTCGCCGCAGGTCGCCAGCAGGACGTCGATGGCTTCGGCAAACCCCGCCCAGGCGAAGGGCTCATCGAAGGTCAGCACGTGGGCGCGCACCATCGCATCGTGGCGGTTGATGTCGTGCGTGTGCGCATGGCCGTCGCCCGCGGCGGCTTTGGCCGCCTCGTGGGCCAGCCAGGCGGCGACGTCCGGCGTCTTGCGCGCGGCATCGTAAAGGCCGCAGCCGAGCACCGATTCGGCGGCCACCTCGCCGCGCCAGACCATGATCCGGGGCGCGCCCGGATTGAGCCGCGTCAGCAGCGCATCGACGCGTGGCAGCGCCTCGGCGCCGGCGAGATCGCATTTGGTCACCAGCAGGCGGTCGGCCATCGCCACCTGCTTCACGGCCTCGAAATGGCGCGCGAGCTGCCGCTCGATGTTGAGGGCATCCACCGCTGTCGTCACCCCGTCGAGGCGGAAACGCTCGGCGATGAAGAAGTCCTCCTGCAGCACATGCACCAGCGGCGCCGGATCGGCCAGCCCGGTGGTCTCGACCAGTACGCGGGAAAAG
>VGHJ01000099.1 GCA_016868295.1 Betaproteobacteria bacterium
GCCGCGCTCGGCCAGCGCGCGGTAGCGCGGCACGAGGCCGCGCAAGGCGTCGCCCATCATGTCGAGCAGGCGGCGGCGGTCGGCCAGGGTGAAGCCCTCGCCCTTGGTCATCAGCTCCGCCAGCAGGGAGCGGCTGCGCCGCTCCGTCTCGCCCGTCCACACCAGGTGGTACCAGACCAGCAGGTCGGCGAAGAAGGCGCCGGAGAGATAGGCCGTGACCGCCGGCCCCTGACCCTCGGCATGGCGGTAGAGTTCGCGCAGGCGCTCGTAGCGCGGGTAGGGCGCCACCATGCGCAGGTGGTTGCCGGGAAAGCAGGTCGTCAGCAGCAGGCGGCGCTCCCCGGCATCGAGACGGTCGAGGGATTCGCGCGCCAGCAGACGCAGCAGCGGGTCGCGGAATTCGCCGCTGTCGAACTGCTCCACGTAGTCCTCGATCTGGTCGAGCAGTACCGGCACGAAGTTCACCACGGCGCGCACCTGCGGGTGGCGCTCCAGGTGGCCGGCCATGTCGGTGTAGTCCTTCAGGCCGTGCAGGTAGGTCCACGGCCGGCGGAACTCGCCCGTGACATGGTCGCGGTAGTCCGGCTGGTGCATGTGCCAGAGAAAGATCAGCTCGACTTTTCCGTCCGCGGCCATGCGGGGACCTATCTCACGCGATGCGCCTGCTGGCCGAGCATCTCCGGCGTGACCAGGGTGACGCCCTTTTCGGTGACGTGGAAGCGCCGCGCATCCTCCTCGCGGTTGACGCCGATCTGCGTGCCGTCGGGAATGCGGCAGCGCTTGTCGAGGATGGCGCGACGGATGACGACATTGCGGCCGATGCGCACCTTGGGCAGGATCACCGAGTCCTCGACCAGGCTGCGGTCCTCGACGCGCACGCTGGAGAAGAGCAGGGAGCGGCGCACCGTGGCGCCGCTGATGATGCAGTCGCCCGAGACCATCGAATCGATGGCCATGCCGCGGCGGTCCTCGTCGTCGAAGACGAACTTGGCCGGCGGCAGCTGGTCCTGATAGGTCCAGATCGGCCAGGAGTCGTCATAGAGGTTGAGTTCCGGCGTGACATGGATGACGTCCATGTTGGCTTCCCAGTAGGCATCCACCGTGCCGACGTCGCGCCAGTAGGGCTGACCCTCCTCGCAGCCGACGCAGCTCTCGGAAAAATCGTGGGCGAAGACGCGGTAGCGGTCCACGATGTGCGGGATGACATCCTTGCCGAAATCGTGCGAGGAATTCGGGTCGTCGCGGTCGCGAATCACCTGCTCGTAGAGGAAGCCGGCGTTGAAGACATACACGCCCATGCTGACCAGGGCGCGGTCCGGCTTGCCGGGAATGGCCATCGGCTCCTTCGGCTTTTCATCAAAGCGCGTGACGCGCCAGTCCTCGCCTACGCCCATCACGCCGAAGGCGCTGGCCTCCTCGCGCGGCACCTCCATGCAGGCGACGGTCATGTCGGCCTGCTCGGCGACATGGAAGGCGAGCATGCGGCCGTAGTCCATCTTGTAGACATGATCGCCGGAAAGGACGAGGATGTACTTGGGGTGGTTGCGGCGCAGCATGTCGAGGTTCTGGAAGACGGCATCGGCGGTGCCCTGATACCATTCCTCGCCCATCTGCTGCTGCGCCGGCAGCAGGTCGATGAATTCGTTGAGGCGGCCGTCGAGGAAGCTCCAGCCGCGCTGCAGGTGGTGGATCAGGCTCTGCGACTTGTACTGGGTCGCCACGCCGATGCGGCGGATGCCGGAGTTGACGCAGTTCGATAGCGTAAAATCGATGATGCGGAACTTGCCGGCGAAGGGGACAGCCGGCTTGGAACGCCAGTCTGTGAGCTGCTTGAGCCGGCTGCCGCGGCCGCCGGCCAGCACCAGGGCAAAGCTCTCGCGGGTGAGTTGGCTGACGAAGCGCGGACCCTGGCTGCCTCGCGTGATGGAATAAACCTGCTTGAGTTCCTCGTTGTCGTCCTGCATGCGCCTGCCTTTCAGAATGCGTCAATTATGAATGCAAAAACCGCCGTCACGAAGCGCAACACCGGCACCCCGCCCTGGGCACGCCTGCTCGCCGCGCGCGAGCACGATCCTTTCGCGCACCTCGGCCCGGTGCGGACGGGGGAGGGCTGGCGCATCCGCGTCTTCCGGCCCGATGCCGACGCGGTGTCGCTGGCGCTCCCGTCGGGACAGATCCCTTTCGTGCGCGTCGATCCGGCCGGCGTCTTCGAATGGCAGGGCGCCAGCCTGCCCGAGACGCCCTATCGCCTGTGCATCGAGGAGGGGGGCGGCACGCTGACCTGCCACGATGCTTACGCCTTTCCGCCCGAAGCCAGCGCCCACGACCTGTATCTTTTCAGCGAAGGGCGGAATTATCAAGCCTATCGTTTGCTCGGCGCGCGCGGCGAAGCGCGCCGCGGCGTGGCGGGTGTCTGTTTTCGCGTCTGGGCGCCCAATGCCGAGCGCGTTTCGGTCATTGGGGATTTCAACCGCTGGGACGGCCGCGTGCATGCCATGGCTTCGCTCGGCGCTTCCGGCATCTGGGAGCTGTTCATTCCCGACCTCGGCCCCGGCGCCCTCTACAAGTACGAGATCCGCAACCGCCATACGGGCGCCGTGCTGGCGAAGAGCGATCCCTACGGCCAGCGCTTCGAGCTGCGCCCGGCCACGGCCGCCAGCGTGCCGGCGCCGCCGGCGCACGACTGGCAGGACGCCGGCTGGCTGGCGCGCCGCGCGCAATGGGACTGGCTGCACGCGCCGGTCTCGATCTACGAGCTGCATGCCGGCTCCTGGAAGCGCCATCCGGACGGCCGTTTCTACACCTACCGCGAGCTGGCCGAGCACCTGCTGCCCTACGTG
>VGHJ01000100.1 GCA_016868295.1 Betaproteobacteria bacterium
ACCATGTGCGCATGCCGGACTACCGCTGGGGCATCTTCCTCGCGCCGGCGGAGGCGGACCGCAAGGTGAATTTCGGTGAGCACAAGGGCCAGCCGGCCTGGCAGGAAGTGCCGGGCGAGTACCGCTCGACCCTGCGCCGCATCATCGTCACCCAGGGCGACACCGAGCCGGCCTCGGTCGAGCAGCAGCGCCACCTCGGCATGACCTGCCCCTCTCTCTACGACATGCGCAACCTGTTCCAGGTGAACGTCGAGGAAGGCCGCCACCTGTGGGCCATGGTCTACCTGCTGCACGCCCACTTCGGCCGCGACGGCCGCGAGGAGGGCGAGGCCCTGCTCGAGCGCCGCTCGGGCGACGCCGACAACCCGCGCATCCTCACCGCCTTCAACGAGAAGACGCCGGACTGGCTTTCCTTCTTCATGTTCACCTTCATCACCGACCGCGACGGCAAGTTCCAGCTGGCGGCGCTGGCCGAATCGGGCTTCGACCCGCTCTCGCGCACCTGCCGCTTCATGCTCACCGAGGAGGCGCACCACCTCTTCGTCGGCGAGTCCGGCATCAGCCGCATCATCCAGCGCACCTGCGAGGCGATGGCGAGCCACAAGACCGACGACCCGGCCAAGCTGCGCGCCATGGGCGTCATCGACCTGCCGACGCTGCAGAAGTATCTCAACTTCCACTACAGCGTCACCAGCGACCTCTACGGCGCCGAGATCTCCTCGAACGCCGCCTCCTTCTACACCAACGGCCTGAAGGGGCGCTACGAGGAAACCAAGCTCGGCGACGACCATCGCCTCGACACCGCCGAGTACCCGGTGATGGAAGTCGTCGGCGACAGGATCATCACCCGCCATGTGCCGGCACTGACCGCGCTCAACGAGCGCCTGCGCGACGACTGGGTGAAGGACGTCCAGGGCGGCATCGACCGCTGGAACAAGGTGCCGGAGAAGCTCGGCATCCCCTTCCGCTTCACGCTGCCGCACAAGGGCTTCCACCGCAAGATCGGCATCTTCGGCGAGCTGCACGTCAGCCCCGAGGGCAAGGTGATCTCGGAAGCCGAGTGGACGCACAAGCACCGCGACTGGCTGCCCACCGCCGAGGACCGCGCCTTCGTGCAGTCGCTCATGGGCCGCGTCGCCGAGCCGGGCAAGTTCGCCAACTGGATCGCCCCGCCTTCGCGCGGCATCAACAACCAGCCGGTGGACTTCGAGTACGTGAGATTCAACTAAGCCGTAACGGGAGAGCGGCGCCATGAACGACATCGTCAAGCAGCACCTCATCGACCCGGGCATCTGCATCCGCTGCAACACCTGCGAGGAGACCTGCCCGGTCAAGGCCATCACCCACGATTCGCGCAACTACGTCGTGAAGGCCGAGGTCTGCAACGACTGCCGCGCCTGCGTGCCGCCCTGCCCCACCGGCGCCATCGACAACTGGTTCCCCATTGCGCCGGGCAAGCCTTACTCTCTCGAGGAGCAGTTCTCCTGGGACGAGCTGCCGGCGCCGGCCGCAACACCGGCGGCAACGGCGACCAGCGAGCCCGATGACGTGGCGCGGCTGACCAGTGCAGCCACCGCCGGCCAGGGCGGCCCGGCGCCGGCGCCGTGGTCGGCGGAGAAGCCGGCGGTGAACCTCTACAATGAGAAGGGACCGATCACCGCCACGGTGGCCGGCAACTTCCGCCTCACCGGCGAGGGCGCCAGCGCCGACATCCGCCACATCGTGCTCGACTTCGGCGGCGTGCACTTCCCGCTGCTGGAAGGCCAGAACATCGGCATCGTGCCGCCCGGCAGCGACACCCAGGGGCGCCCGCACCACGTGCGCCTGTATTCGGTGGCGAGCCCGCGCGACGGCGAGCGGCCGGGCTACCACAACTGCGCGCTGACCGTGAAGCGCGTCACCGAGGACCACGCCGGCAAGCCGGTGCAGGGCGTCTGCTCGAACTACCTGTGCGACCTGAAGAAGGGCGACAAGGTGCAGGTCATCGGCCCCTTCGGCGCCAACTTCCTCATGCCCAACCATCCCGGCAGCTCGCTGATGATGATCTGCACCGGCACCGGCTCGGCGCCGATGCGCGCCATGACCGAGCGGCGGCGCCGCATGGCGCAGAAGGAAAGCGGCAGCCTGATGCTGTTCTTCGGCGCCCGCGTGCAGGACGAGCTGCCCTACTTCGGCCCGCTGATGAAGCTGCCGAAGGACTTCATCGACATCAACTTCGCCTTCTCGCGCGTGCCCGGCCAGCCCAAGCAGTACGTGCAGGACCGCATCCGCGAGCGCCACGACGACGTCTGGCAGCGGCTGAACGACGAACACTGCTACATCTACCTGTGCGGCCTGAAGGGCATGGAGAAAGGCGTGGATGAGGCCTTCCGCGACGTCTGCCGCCAGCACGGCGGCGACTGGGACAAGCTGCAGCCGCAGCTAAGGGAAAAGGGCCGCTACCACATCGAAACCTATTGAACGGCGCTCGTCATTTCCGCGAAGGCGGGAATCCACAAAAGTCAGTCCCTGCAGGACGGCGCTATCAGGCCAACGCCCAGTCCTGCGACAACAAGGCCGCCTGCTCCAGCACCGTCTGCGTCGCCTTTTCCTGCTTGTCCGGCGGGGTCTATGGCTATCGCAAGATCACCGACGACCTGCATGAGGTCGGCGAGTCCTGCGGCAAGCATCGTGCCTATCGGCTCATGCGTAGCGAGGCACTGCGCTCCCAGACAGGCTATCGGCGGCGTCCAGGTCAGCACTACGGCCGCCCCTCGGTGGTCGCCCCCAACCATGTCCAGCAACAGTTCGATGTTTCCATT
>VGHJ01000101.1 GCA_016868295.1 Betaproteobacteria bacterium
GGATGCAGGCGCGGAATGTCGGCGAAGCCCTCCTCCACCACCCAGTCGATGCGCGCCTGCGGAAAGCGCGCATGGATGTCGCTTGCCACGGGCAGGTTGTGCACGACGTCGCCGAGGGAGGAGGTCTTGACGAGGAGGACCGAGCGCATTGTCGATTAGAATGTGCGCCTAAAAACGGAATTATAAGCCATGCCTTCCCGGGAACCCGACGCATGAAAGTCCTTCTCACCGGCGCGGCCGGATTCATCGGCATGCACATTGCGCAGCGCCTGCTGGCGCGCGGCGACGAAGTCGTCGGCATCGACAACCTCAACGACTATTACGACGTTCGCCTGAAGGAAGCGCGCCTCGCGCAGCTCGAGGGCCGCCCCGGTTTCCGATTCGTCCGCCTCGACATCGCCGACACCGCCGGCATGGCGGAACTCTTCGGCAAGGAAAGCTTCGATGGCGTGATCAATCTCGCGGCCCAGGCCGGCGTGCGCTACTCCCTGCAGAATCCCCATGCCTACGCCCAGTCCAATCTCGTCGGCTTCGTCAATCTGCTCGAAGGTTGCCGGCACGGCAAGTTGAAGCATTTCGTCTACGCCAGCAGCTCCAGCGTCTACGGCGGCAACACGAAAATGCCGTTCTCCGAGCACGACAGCGTCGATCATCCGGTCAGCCTCTACGCCGCGACGAAGAAGTCGAACGAGCTGATGGCGCACACCTACAGCCATCTCTTCGGCCTGCCGACCACCGGCCTGCGCTTCTTCACCGTCTACGGCCCCTGGGGGCGGCCGGACATGGCGCTCTTTCTGTTCACGAAAGCCATCCTCGAGGGGCGGCCGATCGACGTCTTCAACCACGGAAAAATGCAGCGCGATTTCACCTACATCGACGACATCGCCGAAGGCGTGGTGCGCGTGCTCGACCGGCCGGCCGCGCCGGACCCGGCCTTCGTCAAGGAACGCCCCGACCCGGCCACCAGCTGGGCGCCCTATCGCGTCTACAACATCGGCAACCACCAGCCCGTCGAGTTGATGACCTACATCGAGGCGCTGGAAGCCGCGCTCGGCCGCAAGGCGGAGAAGAACTTCCTGCCCATCCAGGCCGGCGACGTGCCGGCCACCTACGCCGACACGGCGGAGTTGCGTGGCGCCACCGGCTTCGCCCCGGCCACCCCGGTCGGGGAAGGGGTGCGCCGCTTCGTCGAATGGTATCGGGGGTATTACCGGGTGTAATTCAGGCTGCCAGAAAAACAGCCGCCCCCGGATTCCCGGGTAAACGCCCCGACTGGACATACTTCACTAGGTCCTGCACGACTTCATCCATCCTGAATCCGCCGACCCGAACGGAAGCCGGCAGTTCGCTGCCGCGGACGATGGAGCGCACGTAGCCCTGGATGAATGCCCGCTCGATGATCTGGATGTCTCCCAGTTCGTAAAAGGCCGACAGGCCGGTGATGTAATCCGCCTTGACGAAATCAACAAAAGAAATCGGCAGCATGCCTGCCTTGAGCAGCGGCAGATTGGCGGCCAGCCGCGACGTGCGCTTGTTGCCGTTGGCGAATGCCTGAAGGTAGGGAATGCGCGTCATGAGATAGAAAGCCGTGGCTATCGGATCGAGCGTTCTGGCCGTGCCGACGATTTGCCCCAGCGCCTTGCTGACATACCCGGTTCCCGGCCGGAACGGCGGATTGTAGGCCGAGCGCCCCAGCCTCACCTCCTCGTATTCCCTCGGCACGCCGCGCTGCCCGTCTGGCAGGAAATGATCCGACTCCATGGCCTCTGCGATGCCGTGGCGGTCTGTCAGGAACGATTGCAGCCGGCAGAGGGTTTCCACGGAAAGATCGCGGTGATCCCACAGGTACTCGATGGCATTCTTGTGGTTGAGGATGAGCAGCGCATCCTCGACGGGCTTGTCCGGATTGCGCTGCCCGTATTCGATCAAGGCCTGGGTGTCGATGGCCGAATAGGTGCTGCCTTCCAGCACCGACGAAGCCCACGAGAAGTCGATCAGGAAATCGGCGAGGAATTTTTTGTCGAGCGGCCGCGAGCGCGCATTCAGCTTGTGCAGACGCCCGGCTTTTTCGGGGGCGATCGACGGAACGGTCAGGAGTTGTTCTTCGCGAAAACCGACCGCCGGCCTTTCCTGCCAGTCGGTTTCGAAATAGCGTACGACGTCCTCGACGGGAAACGGCGCCGCCGAGGCATACCGCGTGTTGCGCCCCTTGCCGATGGCCCTGACCCTGAACGGCGCCGCCGAGGCATACCGCGTGTTGCGCCCCTTGCCGATGGCCCTGACCCTGCCTGTCGCGCATAACTCGCGCAGGCGGCGGTTGAGCGTGGACCGGCTTGCGTCCGAATAATGTTGTTCCAGGTCTTCGGGAGAAACGCCGGCCGGCCCGGCATCCGTTATAGCGCGCTCCAAGGCTTCTGCTGTCAAAGTTGTTTCACGGCCCATTTGACAATTTGAGAATATTTATAATTCTTTGAAATCTATTTTAAAATATCGTTGCTTGTCAATTGGATCTGGGAAGTTGATTTTCATGCCACAACCACCCTCGATCTGAATGGGGACGGACCCCAGTACTTGCTCAACCCAATGATAACGTGCTAGATTTGCGTCCGTTCAATAGTTGAACGGACTGCCGTGACGCCCAGGGAAGC
>VGHJ01000102.1 GCA_016868295.1 Betaproteobacteria bacterium
GGCCGGCACCGGCCACTTCTACACGACGACCAAGAACAAGCGCACCATGCCCGAGAAGCTGGAGATCATGAAGTTCGATCCGAAGGCGCGCAAGCACGTCAAGTACAAGGAAACCAAGCTGAAGTAAGCCTGGACCCGACGCAATAAAAAACCCGCCCTCCGGCGGGTTTTTTATTGGCTGAAGTCGCCTCAGAGGGCGTAGCGGCGCAGGCGCAGCGAGAACTCCTCGAGCTGGCGGATGCCGGAAGCCTCGGCGCGGCGGCACCACTCCTGCAGGCGGGCGACCAGTTCCTCGTGCGTGGCGGTCGAGCGCTGCCATAGCGCGGAGAGATCGCGCCGCATCTCCACCAGCAGCGTGAGGCGGCTGCTCTGCCCGAGGGCCGCGTCGAAGACGGCGCGCTCCTGCGCCGGCAGCTCGTCGGCGTCGCGCGCCAGCCAGCGCTTGAGCGAATCGAGCGAACGGGCATCGAGCGAAGCGCGCAGCTTTTCCTTCTCCTCGCGGTAGATCTGCCCGAGCGACTGCATGTACTTCGCCATGACGTCGTAGCGGTGCGTGATGACCGCCTGCAGGTTGTCGAGGTCGATGGCCTGGCGCACCGCGATGAAGCGCGGCCGCGGCGCCACCTTCTTCACCTTCGCCTGGCCGAGCATTTCCAGCAGGCGGATGTAGAGCCAGCCGATGTCGAACTCGTACCAGCGGTTCGACAGCCGCGCCGAGGTGGCGTAGGCGTGGTGGTTGTTGTGCAGCTCCTCGCCGCCGATGAGAATGCCCCAGGGCACGATGTTGGTGCTGGCATCGGCGCAGGCGAAGTGGCGGTAGCCCCAGAAATGGCCGACGCCGTTGATGACGCCGGCCGCCCAGAACGGGATCCACGCCATCTGCACGCCCCAGATCAGCGCGCCCGGCACCAGGCCGAACAGCACAAGATCGATGGCCAGCATGAGCACGATGCCCGCCTTCTGCCACGGCGTGTAGAGGTGGCGCTCGAGCCAGTCGTCCGGCGTGCCGTGGCCGTAGCGTTCCATCGTCTCGGGATTGTGCGATTCCTTCACGTAGAGGAACACCCCGCCCCACAGCACGCGGTTGAGTCCGAACACTTGCGGGCTGTGCGGGTCATCCGCGGTTTCGCACCTGGCGTGATGCTTGCGGTGGATGGCGGCCCATTCCTTGGTCACCATGCCGGTGGTGAGCCACATCCAGAAGCGGAAGAAGTGGCTCGGAATCTGGCCAAGATCCAGCGCGCGGTGCGCCTGGTGGCGATGGAGGTAGATGGTGACGCCGGCGATGGTGACGTGGGTCAGCGCCAGCGTGACAAGCGCAAGGCCCCACCAGGGAAGATCGAGCAAGCCTGAAAACATGGAAGCGTCCGGAAAGGATGGAATGTCCGGATTTTACTTCAACCCTAAACGGGTTCAAGAAGGATTCAGCAGCCGCACCTCCCGCTGCGGATACGGGATCTCGATGCCGGCCTGCCTGAAGGCGCGCCAGACCGCCATGTTGATGTCGGACTTGATGCCGAGCACGCCGGCCTCGGGATCCTCGATCCAGAGGCCCAGCTCAAGGTCGATGCCGGAATCGGCGAAGCGCGCGAGGAAGGCCTGCGGCGCCGGCAACGCCAGCACACGCGGCTGGGCGCGCGCCGCCTCGACCATCAGCGCCATGGCGCGCTCGAGGTCGGTGCCGTAGCCCACCTGCACCGCCACGGCGTGGCGCACGCGCGAGTTGGTGTAGGTCTCGTTCATCACCACCGAACCGACCAGCACCTCGTTCGGCACGATGGCTTCCACCCCGGTGGGCGAGCGCAGCACGGTGTAGCGCGTCGTGATGCGCGTCACCTCGCCGTTGTACTTGTCCACGGTGATGACGTTGCCGAGGCGGATCGAGCGGTCGAGCAGCAGGATGAAGCCCGAGACGTAGCTCGCCGCGATCTTCTGCAGGCCGAAGCCGATGCCGACGCCGAGCGCGCCGCCGAACACCGACAGCGCGGTGAGGTCGATGCCCACCAGCGGCAGGCTGACCAGCACCGCCAGCAGCACCAGCCCGGCGCGCGCCAGGCGCGCGAAGACCAGCTTCAGGTTGCCGTCCAGCCCGGCGGCGGCCATCAGGCGCTGCTCGGCCAGGCCGCCCAGCCACAACGCGGCCAGCAGCGTGGCGAGCACGGCCACCGTGCCCTGCAGGATCAGCCACAGCGAGAGCTTCTGCTTGCCCACCGCGAAATGGATGGCGTCGAGCGATTCCGCGATCTCCGGCAGCAGCCCGGTGAGATACAGCGCCACGCCGCTCCACACCACCAGCGCCAGCACGCGCTCGAACGACGCCAGCCAGGCGGCGCACGGGAAGCCGGTGCGCAGCGCGAACATCATGGCGCGGATGACGGCGAAGGAGCCGAGCAGCGGCACCGCCAGCTTGAGCAGGTTCACCGAATGCCACTGCTGCAGCAGCGGCCGCGCGATCAGCAGCACGAAGACGAGCGCCGCGAGCGGGAAGGCCAGGCGCTTCAGGCCGCGCTTGCCGAATTGCGCGTC
>VGHJ01000103.1 GCA_016868295.1 Betaproteobacteria bacterium
AGATGCATCCGCAGGACGCGCGTCTGTTGCTGGCCCTCGGCCGCCTCTGCCGGGAGCAGCAGTTGTGGGGCAAGGCGCAGAGCTATTTCGAGGCCTCGCTGGCGATCCAGCCCAGCCAGGATGCGCATGTCGAACTGGCCACGCTGTTCGCCCAGCTCGGCCGCAGCGAGGAATCCAACCAGGCCTACCGCAGCGCCGCCGCTCTATGCCGGCAGGGCTGATCTATGCCCAGTCCCGCGGCCTGAGGAAATCCGTGTAGAGCTTTTCCTCGGCGCTGCCCGGCTCGGGCTTCCAGTCGTAGCGCCACTTCACCACGGGCGGCAGCGACATCAGGATCGATTCGGTGCGCCCGCCCGACTGCAGGCCGAACAGGGTGCCGCGGTCCCACACCAGGTTGAACTCGACGTAGCGGCCGCGCCGGTAGGCCTGGAAGTCGCGCTCGCGATCAGTGTAGGGCAGGGCGCGGCGGCGCTCGACGATGGGCAGGTAGGCCCCGGGAAAGGCGTCGCCGACCGCCTGCGTCAGGCCGAAGCAACGCTCGACACCCCCCTCGTTGAGATCGTCGAAGAAGATGCCGCCGACGCCGCGCGGCTCGTTGCGGTGCTTGAGGAAGAAGTACTCGTCGCACCATTTCTTGTAGCGCGGATGGACATCGTCGCCGAAGGGCGCCAGCGCATCCCGACAAGTCCGGTGGAAGTGGCGCGCGTCCTCCTCGAAACCGTAGTAGGGCGTGAGGTCCATGCCGCCGCCGAACCACCAGACCGCTTCCTCGCCCTCCTTGCGCGCGACGAAGCAGCGCACGTTCATGTGCGCCGTCGGGCAGTAGGGGTTGCGCGGATGCAGCACCAGCGAGACGCCCATCGCCTCCCAGGCGCGTCCGGCCAGGCTGGGGCGCGCGGCGCTGGCGGAGGGCGGCAGGCGATTGCCGGTGACATGGGAGAAGTTGACGCCGCCGCGCTCGAAGAAGTCGCCCTCCTCGATCAGGCGGGTGATGCCGCCGCCCCCTTCGGGGCGTGTCCAGGAGTCAGTGAGGAAGGGCTTGCCGTCGAAGGCGGCGAGGGCGTCGACGATGCGCGCCTGCAGCCCCTTGAAGTACGCCAGAACCGGCGCGGCGTCCATGATCGGTGTCGCGGATGGCGTGGTGGCCGCCTAGCGCCGAATGGCGCGATATCCGATATCGCGCCGCATCTGCATGCCGGCGAACTCGATCTGCTCGGCGATCTCGTAGGCGCGCATCTGCGCCGCCTTGACGTTGTCGCCGAGCGCGGTGACGCAGAGCACGCGCCCGCCGGCGGTGACGACGTCCTTGCCCGAGAGGGCCGTGCCGGCGTGGAAGACGTGGTAGTCGTCGCCGGCCGGAGGCAGGCCGTGGAGGGTGTCGCCCTTGCGCGGCGACTCCGGGTAGCCGGCCGCCGCCATGACGACGCCGAGGGCGACGCGGCGGTCCCACTCGGCCTCGATGTCCTTCAGGCGGCAGTGGATGGCCGCCTCGACGAGATCGACCAGATCGCTCTTCAGGCGCAGCATGATCGGCTGTGTCTCCGGGTCCCCCATGCGGCAGTTGAACTCCAGCGTCTTCACCGCGCCGTCGGGCGCGATCATCAGGCCGGCGTAGAGGAAGCCGGTGTAGGGAATGCCGTCCTGCGCCATGCCGTTGAGCGTCGGCATGATGATCTCGCGCATGACGCGGGCGTGCACGGCGGGGGTCACCACCGGCGCCGGCGAATAGGCGCCCATGCCGCCGGTGTTGGGCCCCTCGTCGGCGTCGCGCAACCGCTTGTGATCCTGGCTGGTGGCGAGCGGCAGGGCGTGCGTGCCGTCGCACATGACGATGAAGCTGGCCTCCTCGCCTTCGAGAAATTCCTCGATCACCACGCGCGCGCCGGCATCGCCCATCCTGTTGTCGGTGAGCATCATGTCGATGGCGGCGTGCGCCTCGGCGGAATCCATGGCCACCACTACGCCCTTGCCGGCGGCGAGGCCGTCGGCTTTGACGACGATGGGCGCGCCCTGCGCATCGACGTAGGCGTGCGCTTCCTCGGCGTTGCCGAAGGTGGCGAAGGCGGCGGTGGGGATCTTGTGGCGCTGCATGAAGCGCTTGGCGAAATCCTTCGAGGACTCGAGCTGCGCCGCCTCGCGCGTCGGCCCGAAGATGGGCAGATTCTTCGCGCGGAAGGCGTTCACCACGCCTGCGGCGAGCGGCGCCTCGGGGCCGACCACGGTGAGGAAGACCTGTTCCTTCTCGGCGAAGGCGGCGAGTTCGTCGACGCCGGTGACGGGCACGTTCTCCAGTCCGTTCTCGCGCGCCGTGCCGGCGTTGCCGGGGGCGACGAAGACCTTCTGGATGCGCGGCGACTTCGCCAGCCGCCAGGCCAGCGCATGCTCGCGGCCGCCGGAGCCGATGACGAGGAGTTTCATAGCAGTTACCAGTTGTCAGTTGCCTGTTGCCA
>VGHJ01000104.1 GCA_016868295.1 Betaproteobacteria bacterium
TGAACATCCCCGCCGATCTGAAATACGCCAAGTCCCACGAGTGGGCACGCCTCGCCGACGACGGCCTCGTCACCGTCGGCATCAGCGACCACGCCCAGGAAGCGCTTGGCGACATCGTCTTCCTCGAACTGCCCGCAGTCGGCCGCAAGGTCGCCGCCGGCGAGGAATGCGCCGTGGTGGAATCGGTGAAGGCCGCCTCCGACATCTATGCGCCGATCGGTGGCGAAGTGGTCGCGGTGAACCAGGCCGTTGCGGACGCGCCCGAGTCGGTGAACCAGGACGCCTACGCCGCCTGGCTGTTCAAGCTGAAGCCCGACAACGCCGCCGACCTGGACAAGCTGCTCGACGCCGCCGCCTACGCCAAGGTTGCAGCAGAGAGCTGAGCCATGCCGCACACGCCGCTTTCCGCGCTCGAGCAGCGCGACGAGTTCATCGCCCGCCACATCGGCCCGGATGCGGCCGAGACGGCCGCCATGCTGGCCGCGGTCGGCGCATCCAGCCTCGACGAGCTGATCGAGCAGACCGTTCCCGCCGCGATCCGTCTCGCCGGGCCGCCGGCGCTGCCCGGCCCAATGCGCGAGCACGAGGCGCTGGCGAAGCTGAAGGCCCTCGCCGCGAAGAACGTGCTGAAGAAATCGCTCATCGGCCTCGGCTACTACGACACGCTGACGCCGAAGGTGATCCTGAGGAACCTGCTGGAGAACCCCGGCTGGTACACCGCCTACACGCCCTACCAGGCGGAGATCGCCCAGGGCCGGCTGGAAGCCCTGCTCAACTGGCAGCAGATGGTGATCGACCTCACCGGCATGGCACTAGCCAACGCCTCGCTGCTCGACGAGGCCACCGCCGCCGCCGAGGCCATGACCATGGCGCGGCGCGCCTCGAAGTCGAAGTCCAACGCCTTTTTCGTCGACGCCAGCTGCTTCCCGCAGACGATCGACGTGGTGAAGACGCGTGCCGGCTACTTCGGTTTCGAGCTGATCGTCGGCCCGGCTGCGGAAGCGACGAGGCACGATGTCTTCGGCGCCCTGCTGCAGTACCCCAACGCCGACGGCGAGTGCCTCGACCTGACGGACACCATCGCGAAACTGAAAGTCAGTGGCTGCGTCACGGCGCTGGCGACGGACCTCATGGCGCTGGTGCTGCTCAGGTCGCCCGGCGCCATGGGCGCCGACATCGCCCTCGGCTCGGCCCAGCGCTTCGGCGTGCCGATGGGCTACGGCGGCCCGCACGCCGCCTTCTTCGCCTGTCGCGACGAGCACAAGCGCGCCGTGCCCGGCCGCATCATCGGCGTCTCGGTGGATAGCCGCGGCAAGCGGGCGCTACGCATGGCGCTGCAGACGCGCGAGCAGCACATCCGCCGCGAGAAGGCCAACTCCAACATCTGCACTTCCCAGGTGCTGCTCGCCAACATCGCCGGCATGTACGCCGTGTACCACGGTCCGCAGGGCCTGCGCACCATCGCCGGACGCGTCCATCGCCTGACGGGCATCCTCGCCGAAGGACTGAGGGCCGCCGGGGTGAAGGTGCGGACGCGGGCGTATTTCGACACCCTCCTCGTCGAGACGAAGGCGGGCGTGCCCGGCTGCAACCTGCGTATCGTCTCGGACAAGGTGCGCGGCGTTTCCCTCGACGAGAAGACCACGCGCGAGGACGTTGCCGCGATCCTCAAGGCACTCACCGGAAAAGATGTCGACATCGACAAGCTGGACGCGCAGGCGGCGGCGCACGACCCGCTCGCCGGCCTGCTGCGCAACGACGCCATCCTCTCGCACCCGGTGTTCAACAGCCACCACACCGAGCACGAGATGCTGCGCTACCTGAAGAAGCTGCAGAACAAGGATCTCGCCCTCGACCACGCCATGATCTCGCTCGGCTCCTGCACCATGAAGCTGAATGCCGCCGCCGAGATGATCCCGGTCACCTGGCCGGAATTCGGCGACCTGCATCCCTTCGCCCCGGCCGATCAGGCCGCCGGCTACGCCGAGATGATCGGCGGCCTGACCGACTGGCTGAAGACGATCACCGGCTTCGACGCCATCTGCATCCAGCCCAACTCCGGCGCCCAGGGCGAGTACGCCGGCCTCGTCGCCATCCGCCGCTACCAGGCAGCGCAGGGACAGAGCCACCGCGACGTCTGCCTGATCCCGAAGTCGGCGCACGGCACCAACCCGGCGACGGCGCAGATGTGCGGCCTGCAGGTGATGGTGGTGGACTGTGACGAGAGCGGCAACATCGACGTCGCCGACCTCAAGGCGAAGGCGGAGCAACACGCCGCCGCCCTCTCCTGCCTGATGCTCACCTACCCGTCCACCCACGGCGTCTTCGAAGAGGCGGTGAAGGAGATCTGCGGCATCGTGCACCGCCACGGCGGCCAGGTGTACATGGACGGCGCCAACCTCAACGCCCAGGTCGGCCT
>VGHJ01000105.1 GCA_016868295.1 Betaproteobacteria bacterium
GAAGGTGGGCACGCCGCCGACCGGGTGCCGCAGCGAGAAGGTGCCGTGGTTTTCCTGCCGCTTGAGGAAGATGGCGCGACTGCCGCCCTCGGGCAGCGCCAGCTCGCAGCGCGAGACGCCGCTCCAGCCGCCGCGCCGCTGATTGGGCTTCTCGAACCAGTCCGCCCGGTGTTCCCACAGGGCCTCGAAGTCCGACAGGCCGTTGTGGGCCAGGATCGGCCGCCAGCGCTCGTCGATGAAATCCTTCATTTCTTCACGCGCAGCACATAGGCACGCCACTTGTCCCAGTACTTGATGAAATCGACGTGGCCGATCGTCTCCAGCCCGGCAGCGGCGATGTCGCGTTCGATTTCGCTTTGCTTGAGCAGGATGCGGTCGCGCGGCATGGCGCTCTGACCCTTGCGCGCGCGTCGCTCCAGCTTGCGCTGCAGGCGCCAGGCGCGGAAGTTGCCGTCCACCCAGAGGGAGACGACGACCGTACCGGAGCTAATGCGGGCGAATTCCCTCAGGATCCGGACGCGGTCCTCGCTCTTCTGGATGTGGTGCAGGAAGCGGATGCTGAACACGCATTCGACCAAATTGTCAGGCAGTTCGGTGTCGAAGGCGGAGCACTGGAAGGTCTTCCCGATGCGTGCCGTCACGTCGCGCGGGCGCAGCGCCATGCCGGTGTCGATCATGTTCTGGCTGTTGTCCGCGACGAAGATCCTGCGGCCGCCCTCCTCGGCCAGCATGGCCCAGAAGCGGCCGGTGCCGCAGGGCAGGTCGAGCACCGAGCGCGGCCGGCCGGCCATGACGAGCGCCTTGCGCGCCATGCCGACCTCCCGCCAGGTCGACAGACGGCGCCAGAAGCCGGTGTTGTGCTTGTGGAAATACTTCCGCGCGTGCTCGGGGTCGTACTTGTCGGAGAACTCGTAATGCGGCGGGGTGATGCCTTTGTCAGCCATGCTTGGAAACACCGGATTCGAAGTCCGCCATTTTGCCCGAAAACCCCAAAAAAGTCATCCACTTATCGAGGAAACCCGGACCGGCGGACGTATAATGCGGCTGGCCTTGTGCAGGAAGCCCGAAATGAAAAAGACTGATCTGGAAAAACTCAAGGGACTGAAAATAGACAGCCGAATGAAACATGCCGGCACGCCCAACCGCTTCGGCGCTGCCGCGGATACGGCGACAAGCCGTCGCGAACAACGCGAGCGGGAAAGGGCGCAAGGGTTGGTGCCCTTCGCCGTCAAGCTCGACGGCGAGCTGGTGAAGCGGATCCAGGCGCTGGCGCAGGAAAAGAAGACGGGCCTGAACGAGGTGGTGGCGGAACTGCTGGAAAAGGGCCTGAAGGAGAGCAAGGCATGAAATGGCGCTCGGCATGGGCATGCACCCTGGCCGGTTTTCTGTTGTTCGGCCCTGCGGCAAAAGCCGAGGAGGTGATGCTGTTCCACATCGAGGAATTCGGCAACCCCCAGGATGTCCAGTCGTATGAGGAGATCGCGCGGGAGCTGAAGCTGAGCAGCCGCGTCGTCGATTATCACTTCCTCAACGACAGGGCGTCGTTTTTCGATGCCGAGGGCCGCAGGAAATTCAAGGTGCTCGTCCTGCCCGGCGGGGAGCCTTACCGCTGGTTCGAGAAAAAGGAGGGGCGCGGCATCACCTGCCAGGGCGTCGACAACATCCTCAAGTTCATCGAATCCGGCGGTTCGGTCATTTCGATCTGCATTTGCGGCACATCGCTTTTCGCCTCCTACGAGGAATGGATCAACCCCAGCCTGGATGAGTCGCGCCGGGGCCTGTGGGAACGGACCAACCGCTGGCCGGGAGCGTTCAAGGCCTTCTGCGGGGTGGAAGCCTTCAAGGGCACGCTGCGCGGGCCGCAGGAGACAAACCGCCCCTATCCGACGACGCGCTTCCTGCCGATCCGCATGAATCCGGAAAACGAGATCGTGCGGTCGGCCAACCTGCCGCCGCAGATCTACCAAGTGGTGGTGGGGGGCGGCTCCATCCTGCCCGATCCGGGCCAGCCCCTTGACGTGGTGGGCTGGTTCCCCAACGGCACGGCGGCCATCGGCATCGTTCCCTACGGCAAGGGCCGCATCATCATGTCCAATCCCCATCCCAACATCACCGGAGACAGGGCGAAGAAATGGATACCCCGGGGCGTCTTGGGCACTCATGCGCGGCGCTGGGGCTGGTCGGAGAAAATGATCGCGGATGCGATCAGGACGGTGGAAACGGAAGGCGATCCCGACGGCCCGAAACCGGACTGGGCCCTGGCCAAGGCGATGCTTTCTTATGCCTGCGAGAAAGCATCGGAGTGAATGTATATGGTGGGCGGCACAGGGTTCGAACCTGTGACCCCTGCCGTGTGAAGGCAGTGCTCTACCGCTGAGCTAGCCGCCCGTTTGGGAGGCGCGCATTCTCTCAT
>VGHJ01000106.1 GCA_016868295.1 Betaproteobacteria bacterium
GGACCCGTATGTCAATAACGGCTGAAAATGTCCCACCTGGTACCGGTTGAAAATGTCCCAGGTGCGGGGGGTGAGCCCTACTCGGCCGGATCCTCCTGTCGGCGGGATCGACGGCCGGCGGGCTGAGGGGGTGGCTGGTGCAGGCGGCGGGCGAGTTCGGCGTGCTGGCGCAGCCGGAAGCTGTTGCCCCGGATGTTGACGATGTGGCAGTGATGCACGAGGCGGTCGATGAGCGCGGCGGCCATGAGTTCGTCGCCGAAGACCTCGCCCCATTCTTCAAAGCCCTTGTTGCTCGTGAGGACCGTGGACGCATGCTCGTAGCGCCGGCTCATCAGTTGGAAGAAGAGCATCGCGCCATTGCGCGTGATCGGCAGGTAACCGATCTCGTCGATGATCATCAGGCTTGGGAAGACGAGCGTGCGGATGCGCGGCAGCAGACGCCCCGCGGCCTGCGCATCCTCGAGCGAGTGCAGCAGGTCGGCCAGGGTCGTGAAGTAGACCCGGCGTCCACTCTCGGCAGCAGCCACGGCGAGACTGAGCGCGAGATGCGTTTTGCCCACGCCCGGCGGCCCGAGCAGGACGACGTTCTCCTTGCGCTCGATAAAGCCCAGCGTGTGCAGGCTCTCGAGTTGCTCGCGCTTCACCGAGGGCTGGAAGCTGAAGTCGAAGTCGGCGAGCGTCTTGATGGCCGGCAGTCGCGCACTGCGCATGGCGGTCTGCAGCCGGCGCGCATTCCGCAGGGTGATGTGCGCGCCCAAGAGCTGCTCGATGGCCGTCGGCGCACTGAGTTCCCCCGCATCGCTGCGGCGCAGCACGTCATCGAGCGCTTCGAGCGCGCCCGGCATCTTGAGGTCGGCGAGCTGCGCCCGCAGCCGGTCGCGCAGCGAGGCGCTGGTCGCGTGGGCGCGCGTCATCCCTCACCTCCCGCCAGGGCGGCATACACGCTCAGGTTTCGGTGCTCGACATCGACCGTCGGATGGATCCCGCGGGCCTCGCGGACGGGCGTCGCCGGCGGCAGGAGCGGCGAATGATACGGGCGCAGCGGCAGGGGCCGCAGGACGCCACGTTCCTCCGCCTCGAAGCGGTCGAGCGGGAGCACCTGCGTGGTGCCGTGCACGCGGACGTTCGCGACGGTGGCGAGCCAGTGCTCGGCTTGGGCGTTGAGGTCGGCATCACTGAGGAAGGTGCGTCCGTAGAGGAAGTTCTCGCGCAGATACCGGATGGGCCGCTCGACCTTGCCCTTGGTCTGGGCCCGGTAGGGGCGGCAGACCCGGGCCGTGAGGTCGTAGTGCCGCGTGAAGCGCAGGAATTCGAGATTGTGCGTGAGCCCGCCGCCCGTCAGGCGGTCGTCCCGGGTGAGCACGCTTTTCATTTGATCGAAGAGCAGCTCCTGCGGCACGCCGCCCCACCACGCAAAGCAGGCTTCCAGGCCAGGGATCAGCGTCCGCAGATCCTGCCGCGGATAGAAGCGCACCCAGAGCAGCCGCGAGTACCCGAGCACGATGATCAGCGCGTAGCGCACGCCCCACGGCAAACGACAAAATGCGAAGTCCACCTGCGCCTGGTGGCCAGGGGGCGTTTCGAATCGCACCACCGGCGCCGGCACGGGCGGCGGGCGCAGGGTGCGCACGTAGTCGCAGAGCCGGGTGTAGCCGCCCGTGTAGCCGGCCGCACGGCATTCCACGAGCAGGCGTTGGGCCGTCAGCCGCGGAAACTCGGCGAGGCGCGCCGCGATGAGGGGCTTCACCACCTCGAGTTTGCTCGGCACCGGTGGGCGCGGGCCGTAGCGAGTCTTGATCACGTCAATCTCGGTATCCAGCAAGCCATCGGCGATCCAGCGCCGGAGCGTCCTGCGATTGATGCCAAGCTCACGGGCCGCCGCGCTCTGCGAGCGACCCTCGACTTCTACCAAGTGGCGCAGCAGCATGCGCTCACGGACTCCGTACATGCGGGCTCCCACGGGAGGGACGCCCTAGAATGAGCCGAAAACGAGTGGGCCGCCGAGCGGCCCGCCCAGGATCAGACCTGGGACATTTTCGACCGTACGAAGTGGGAAGTATTCAGCCGGTAGCTACACAGCGCACGTGGCGTTCTTCCTCGTCGTACAGCCGACGCATGCTGCGCGATTGCGGTCGGCGATGCGTTACGTGGCCGGGCGGTGGGGCGATCAGATCCTCGGGCACGAGGCGTCTAGCTAGCTGGTGCTGCTGCCGAGGGCTGGTGTCTATGGTGGCGGCCGCTGCGCGGCCGCGTTCTTTTCGGAGCGTTCGCAGCAGAACGCCAGCGGTTCAACCAGAACCCGATTCTCTTCCCCGCAACCCATGCACCCCTTCCTCCGCCCCCTCCTCCTCCCCCTCCTCCTCCCCGCCTCCCAC
>VGHJ01000107.1 GCA_016868295.1 Betaproteobacteria bacterium
TCGGGTAGGAGAGGAACTCGTTGTGGTTGAACTTCACGATGAAGGGGATCTTGTGCGCGTACTTGCGCGACACCGCGCCGAGCACGCCCAGCGTCGAGGCGACGCCGTTGCAGCCGCCCTCGATGGCGAGCCGCACGATGTGTTCGGGATCGAAGAAATCCGGGTTCGGCGCGAAGGAGGCGCCGGCCGAGTGCTCGATGCCCTGGTCCACCGGCAGCAGGGAAAGATAGCCGCTGCCGCCGAGCCGCCCGTGGCCGAACAGCGCCTGCAGGTTGCGCAGCACCGCCGGCTTGCGGTCTGAGGCGGCGACGACGCGGTCGACGAAATCCGGCCCGGGCAGGTGCAGCCGCGCCCGCGGGATGCCGCGGCATTCGTGCTTGAGCAGCTTGTCGGCTTCCTCGCCGAGAAGCTTGACGATGTCGGTCATGGCGCACCCTCCCTGATGTGATGAGTCAATGTTACACCCGGCCGGGACCGAGGGCGGCGTCGAGGAAATCCGCGAACGCCCGCACCCACTCCGGGCGCATGAAGATGAAGCCGTCGTTGTGCCCGCCGGCCAGTTCGAGCCACTGCTTGGGCACGGCGGCCGCTTCGTACAACCGCCGGCCGTGCGCGACCGGGATGGTCTCGTCCCGCGGACTGTGCGCCACCAGCAGCGGGCAGCGGAGGCGCCGCACCGCACCCAGGGTGTCGTAGTCGAAGCGTGTCAGCAGGCGCGCCGGCAGGAACGGGTAGAGGTCGGCGGCGAGGTCCGGCGCCGAGGTGAAGGCCGAGTGCAGCACCAGGGCGGCGGGCGCGACGCGGGCGGCCAGCCGTGCGGCGACGGCGCCGCCGAGCGATTCGCCGAAGATCACGATGGAAGCGGCGGCGAGGCCGCGGGTCTCAGTCAGGTGGCGCCAGGCGGCATCGGCGTCGGCATGGGTGCCGGCCTCGGAGGGACTGCCGGTCGAGCGGCCGAAGCCGCGGTAGTCGACGAGAAGGACCGAGAGCCGCATCCGCTGGAACATCGGCAGCCAGTCGAGCCGGTGCACGATGCTGCCGGCGTTGCCGTGCAGGAACAGCGCGGTGGCGCGCGCTTCGCGTGCCGGCACGAACCAGCCGTGCAGGGTCTCGCCGTCGGCCGTGGCAATGCGCAGCTCCTCGAAGGGCAGCTGCAACAGCGCCGGCGTCGCGCTGTCGCCGCGGCCCATCTCGGGGTAGTAGACGAAGCGCGACTGGAAGAAGAAGAGCAGCGCGGCGAGTGCCGCGTAGCCCAGCACGAGGCCGAGCAGGATGTGGCCGAGCAGCTTCATGTCAGGCCGGCTTGTCCGGAACGACTTCCAGGGAAAAAGTCAGTTCCTGCGACACGGCGTCGATCGGCCAGGACAGGGTGACGCAGGCCGCCTGCATGATCTTCTCGAAGCCGGCCTCGGACTGCGACACGGTATGGTGCGGCCGCGCCGAGATGTGCACCGGCCGGCTGGCGGACAACACCAGGGCGCCTTGCAGCACGCGGTCGTCGAAAGTCAGCCGCTGCGCGGCGGCGAGATCGAGCGCCTGGCCGAAGCCGCAGGGAATGCGGCCGCCCTCGAGGATGTAGCGGCCCGAATAGCCGTCGCAACTGGGCAGGGCGAGGTTGAACGTGACGGCAAAGCGCCCGCCCGGCACGTCGCGCAGTCGGTAGCACACCTGCAGGGTGCGGCCGGCCAGGGTGTAGGTTTTCGTCACTTCGCCGCCGTCGAGCGGCGCGGCGAACGTGGCGCTCATGAGCGGCGCCTTGACGGCCCCCGCGGCGTAGCGCGGCCAGGCCGTTTCGCCGTCGAGCCGCTGCCAGGCGTCGAGGAAGAGGCGGCGCGGCCGCGCATCCGGCACGATGTCGGCCTGCCCCACCGCGTCCTTGAAGGCGACGCGGTCGTGGGCCGAGGCGATGCCGCCCGCGGCGCCGGCGGCCTGCGGCGCGTCGTGGAACTTGTGGTAGTAGTGCTCGCTGCGCTGCGCCAGGGTGTCGCCGTAGTTGTGCGCGAGGCCGTAGGCGTCGAGCTCGCACAGCGCGGCGTGGTCGTCGAGCTTGACCACAGCCTGCACGTCGGCATTGGCCAGGAACAGCTCGCGCACGCCGTCGAGGTCGGCATCGCGCGTGGCGAGCGGCGGGCGCGGCGCCAGCGCGTCGAGCGCCGCCTCCAGCGCCACCAGGTTGCGCCACACCTCGCGCCGCAGATGGGGAAGGTAGAGCCCGCCGAAGAGGCCGTGCCAGTAGGCGTCGTTGGCCTGGGCGCGATAGAGCCGCTCGGTGAGCGCCTCGTGGCGGCCCGGCGGCAGGGCGGCGAGGCGGTCGGAGAGGCCGAGCATGCGCTTGTGCATCCAGTTCGACTCGGGATAGCGCATGAAGAAGTTC
>VGHJ01000108.1 GCA_016868295.1 Betaproteobacteria bacterium
GTCTCGCGCATCCACGGCGGCGTCTCGGCGCGCATCCTCGCCAGCCTGTGGCCGCAGATCGAGGCCGAGGACAACCCGGTCACCTACGTCACCAACGGCGTGCACGTGCCGACCTTCCTCTCCAACGAATGGAACGAGCTGTTCGACCGCTTCCTCGGCCCCGGCTGGAGCCAGCGCGTCACCGACCGCAGCTGCTGGGAGGGCATCCACACCATTCCCGACCACCAGTTCTGGAGCGTGCACCAGTCGCTCAAGGCGCAGATGCTTCACCTGGTGCGCCACCGCATCTCGGAGCAGCACGCGCGCAACCACGGCTCGGAGGCGCACCTCGACCGCATCCTCAAGCTGGCCAACCCGGACAACCCGAACGTCCTCACCATCGGCTTCGCGCGGCGCTTCGCCACCTACAAGCGCGCCGCGCTGCTGTTCGAGAACCTCGAGTGGCTGCGCGAGATCCTGTGCGATCCGCAGCGCCCGGTGCTGTTCCTCTTCGCCGGCAAGGCGCACCCGGCCGATCAGCCCGGCCAGGCGCTGATCCGCCGCGTCATCGAAGTGGCGCGCATGCCGGAGTTCGAGGGCAAGATCCTGCTGGTGGAAGGCTACGACCTGCGCTTCGCGCGCCGACTCGTCTCCGGCGTCGACGTCTGGCTGAACAATCCGCAGTTCCCGCTGGAGGCCTGCGGCACCTCGGGCATGAAGGCCGCCATGAACGGCATCCCCAACCTGTCGGTGCTCGACGGCTGGTGGGGCGAGGGCTACGACGGCAAGAACGGCTGGGCCATCAAGCCGGCCTCGGACACGCTGGACGAGCCGCGGCGCAATCGCGAGGAGTCGCGCACCCTCTATGAAATCCTCCAGGACAGCGTGATCCCGCTCTACTACAACCGGGGGCCGATGGGCTATTCGCCCGGCTGGGTGGCGATGGCCAAGCACTCCATCGCCACGCTGCTGCCGCGCTTCAACTCGACGCGCATGCTCTCCGATTACCTCTCACGCTTCTACGTTCCCGCCGCCCAGCAATGGCGTCGCTACTCGCAGGACAACTACGCCGGCGCGCGCGCCGTGGCGCAATGGAAGTCTCGCGTGCGCGCCGCCTGGCCGCAGGTGCGCCTGCGCCGGCTCGATGCTCCAAGGCGGCGCATCGGCTTCGGCGATGGCCTGCGTTTCGAGGTGGCCGCCAGCCTCGACGGCCTGCAGCCCAACGACGTGGTGATCGAGCTGCTCTTCGGCCGGCCGGCGGGCGGATCCCTGCCGAAGAAGGCGCGCGGCTACCGTTTTGCCCACGTACGCCAGCTCGAAACCGGCGAGCAGCTCTACGCCCTCGATCTGACGCCCGAATACTGCGGCAAGATCGAGTACCGCATCCGCATCTACCCCCATCACGAAATGCTCACTCACCCCTTCGAAATGGGCATGATGGTCTGGCTTTGAAAGTCCTCTTCGTCACGCCCGAGCTGGCGCCGTGGATGAAAAGCGGCGGGCTCGGGGAAATCGCCTGGTCGCTGCCCGAGGCCCTGCACAAGGCCGGCGTGGATGTGCGCATTCTGGTGCCCGCCTACGCCGCCCTGCGCGCCGCGTTTCCCGCGGCGCGACAGGTGGCCGAATTCACCCGGCCCGGCGGCGAGCTGCAGCCGGCGCGCCTGCTCGAAGCCGTGGCCGCGAACGGCGTGCCGCTCTATCTGCTCGACTGCCCCGCCTATTACCTGCGCGACGGCTCGGCCTATCTGGATGCCGCCGGCTACGATTTCGCCGACAACCACCTGCGTTTTGGCCTGCTCTCCCGTGTCGCAGCGGAACTCGCCGCTCTAGGCAGCCCGCTGCGCTGGCGCCCCGATGTCCTGCACTGCAACGACTGGCCCTGCGGCCTGGCGCCCGCCTACCTGCATTTCCTGCCGGGCGCGCATGCGGCTACCGTGATGTCGATCCACAACCTGGCCTTCCAGGGCATTTACCCGGCGGATACCCTGGACGCTCTGGGGCTGCCGGCCGAGGCCTATGCCGTCGAAGGCGTCGAGTATTGGGGGCAGCTCTCCTTCATGAAGGCGGGCCTGCACTATGCACGACATATCACCACGGTCAGCCCCCGCTATGCGCAGGAAATCCAGACCGGGGAATACGGCTACGGCTTCGCCGGGCTGCTGCGCTGGCGGCAGGCGGATCTCACCGGCATCCTCAACGGCATCGACGTCGACAGCTGGAATCCGGCGACGGACGCCCATCTGCCGCACCGCTATGAATACGCCCATCTGAAAGGAAAGGAACTCGACAAGAAGGCGCTGCGGCAACGCTTCGGCCTGGCCGAGGAAGCCTCCACGCCGCTGCTGGGAG
>VGHJ01000109.1 GCA_016868295.1 Betaproteobacteria bacterium
GCCGACGCCGCCGAGATCGTTTTCGTGCGCGGCACCACCGAGGCCATCAATCTCGTCGCCGCCACCTTCGGCCGGGCGTTTCTGCGCGCCGGCGACGAGATCGTCGTCTCGGCGATGGAGCACCACTCCAACATCGTGCCCTGGCAGATGGCCTGCGAGCTGGCCGGCGCGATGCTGCGCGTGGTGCCGATCGACGACGACGGCGAATTCGACTTCGACGCCTACGAGCAACTGATCGGGCCGCGCACCCGCCTGGTGGCGGTGACGCACGTCTCGAATGCGCTGGGCACGGTGACGCCGGTGCGGCGCATCGTCGCGAGGGCGCACGCGGCGGGCGTGCCGGTGCTGCTCGACGGCGCCCAGGCCATCGCCCACGCGGCGGTCGACGTGCAGGACATCGGCTGCGACTTCTACGCCTTCTCCGGCCACAAGCTCTACGCGCCGATGGGCATCGGCGTGCTCTACGGCAAAGCGGAGTGGCTGGCGAAGCTGCCGCCGTACCAGGGCGGCGGTCACATGATCCGCGACGTCACCTTCGCGCGCACCGAATACGACGCGCCGCCGCGCAAGTACGAGGCCGGCACGCCCAACGTGGAGGGGGCGGTCGGGCTGGTCGCGGCGCTGGACTACGTGGATCGCATTGGCCTCGCGGCGATCGGCGCGCACGAGCGGGCGCTGCTCGACTACGCCACGGCGCGCGTGGGCGAGATCGCCGGCCTGCGCGTCATCGGCACGGCACGCGAGAAGGGCGCCATTCTCTCTTTCGTCGTCGACGGCTTCACGGCGGGGGAGGTCGGCAGCCATCTCGACCGCCATGGCGTGGCGGTTCGGAGCGGCCACCATTGCGCCCTGCCGGCGGTGCGCCGCTTCGGCGTCGAGGGCACGGCGCGCGCCTCCTTCGCGCTCTACAACGACCGCGAGGATGTCGACCAGCTGATCGAGGCGCTGCGGGCGTTGCGCCGATGAAGCGCATCGCCCTTGCCGCCGTGCTGGCGGGGCTGACTTTTCTCGCGGCGCGTCCGGCGGCCGCCTTCGATGCCGCGCCGCCGCGCACGCTGCCGGCGCAGGGCACGGTGGAGGCGGTGTTCTCGCCCTGGCAGGACGTGGAAGGCACGCTCGTCGCCGCGATCCGCGCGGCGCGGCGCACGATCCACGTGCAGGCCTATGCCTTCACCAGCCGGGCGCTGGCCGCGGCGCTGATCGAGGCGCACAAGCGCGGCGTGCGCGTGCAGGTGCTGGCCGACCGCGAACAGGCCGAGCGCATGGAGAACAGCCGACTGCCGCAGCTCGCTGCGGCCGGCATTCCCGTCGCGCTCGAGGTGCGCTACGCCGCGGCGCATAATAAAATCCTGCTCGTCGATGCGGAGGGCGAGGCGCCGGCGGTGATCACCGGCTCGTACAACTTCACTTGGTCGGCGCAGGCGAAGAACGCCGAGAACGTGCTGATCCTGCGCGGCCACCGCGAACTGGCGCGCGCCTATCTCGACAACTGGAAGCGCCATCGCGCCGAAGCGGTGGCCTGGGAAGACTACCTGAAAGCTGAAAACTGACATGCAGAAGACCCAATTCGGCGGCCTGCTCAGCGACCTCTGGCTCGACCTGCAGCGGCCGGCCGTGCTGTGGCAGGTGGCGGTGCTGGCGCTGTGCCTCGGCCTGGCCTGGCTGGTGTCGCGCGCCGTGCGCCGCAGGACGGGCGAGGTGCAGGACGCGCAATTCGGCAAGCGCGGCCTGAAGCGCCTGGCCTTCCCGCTCGCGGCGCTCGTCTTCGTGCTGATCGCGCGGCCGCTGCTGCAGCAGTGGCATTCGGTGAACCTGCTCAAGCTGGCGGTGCCGCTGCTCGGCTCCTTCGCCGTCATCCGCGCCATGATGTTCGCGCTGCGCACCGGCTTCCCGCGCGCCGCCTGGCTGGCGTCGTTCGAGCGCGTGCTGGCGCTGGTGGTGTGGAGCGTCGTTGCCCTCCACATCACCGGCCTGCTGCCGGAGATCGCGGAATCGCTCGACGCCATCCATTTCGCGGTGGGCAAGCAGAAGCTCTCGCTGTGGCTGATCATGGAGGGCACGGTGGCCGTGCTCGCCACGCTGCTGGCCGCGTTGTGGCTGGGCGGCCTGGCCGAGCAGCGCCTGATGGCCGCCGCCGGGCTGGACGGCAACCTGAAGCTGGTCTTCGCGCGCCTGGCGCGCGCCGGCCTGGTGCTGCTGGCGGTGCTGGTCAGCCTGCCGCTGGTGGGCATCGACCTCACCGCGCTGTCGGTGTTCGGCGGCGCGCTCGGCGTCGGCATCGGCTT
>VGHJ01000110.1 GCA_016868295.1 Betaproteobacteria bacterium
CCGGGCGGCCGCGCTTCGTGTTGCACGACGGTCCGCCGTACGCGAACGGCGACATCCACATCGGCCATGCCGTCAACAAGATCCTCAAGGACATCATCGTCCGCTCGAAGACGCTGGCCGGCTTCGATGCGCCCTACGTGCCGGGCTGGGACTGCCACGGCCTGCCCATCGAGCACCAGATCGAGAAGCTGCACGGCAAGCACCTGCCCGCCGACCAGGCGCGCGAGCTGTGCCGCGCCTTTGCCGCCGAGCAGGTCGAGCGGCAAAGGAAGGACTTCATCCGCTTGGGCGTCTTGGGCGACTGGGACGATCCCTACCTCACCATGGCCTATCGCAACGAGGCGGACGAGATCCGCGCCCTCGGCGAGATCCACAAGCGCGGCTTCCTCTTCAAGGGCCTGAAGCCGGTGAACTGGTGCTTCGACTGCGGCTCGGCGCTGGCCGAGGCCGAGGTCGAATACCAAGACAAGGAGTCCCCCGCCATCGACGTCGCCTTCCCGCTCGACGATGCCGAGCGTGGCAGCGTCTCGCACGCCTTCGGCGTTCCCGCGCTGCCGGAGGGGCCCTGCTATGCCGTGATCTGGACGACGACGCCGTGGACGATCCCCGGCAACCAGGCGCTCAACGTGCACCCCGAGTTTACCTACGAGTTGGTGCAGACGCCGCGCGGCACGCTGGTGCTGGCGGCGGAGCTGCGCGGTCAGGCGCTGGCGCGCTATGGACTCGAGGGCACGGTGCTCGGCGCCTGCCAGGGCGCGGCGCTGGCGCTGGTGAAGTTCCGCCACCCCTTCTACGAGCGCCATTCGCCGGTGTATCTCGGCGACTACGTCACGCTCGACACCGGCACGGGCGTGGTGCACAGCGCGCCGGCCTATGGCCTGGAGGACTTCGAATCCTGCAAGCGCCACGGCATGCGCAACGAGGAGATCCTTACCCCGGTGCAGGGCGACGGCCGCTTCATTGAGAGCCTGCCCTTCTTCGGCGGGCTGAACGTCTGGAAGGCCAACGCCTCGATCATCGAGAAGCTGCGCGAGGTGGGCAGCCTGTTCGCCTCGAACAGGATCAGCCACAGCTACATGCACTGCTGGCGCCACAAGACGCCGATCATCTACCGCGCGACCTCGCAATGGTTCGTCGGCATGGACAGGGTGGTGGCCCACCCTGTCCATGCCGGACAAAAGAACGACCTTCCCCCCAGCCCCCTTCCCGGGGAAGGGGGCGACCGGTTTGCGTCGCCTTCGGCGACGGAAGCGAGACAGACAACGTTGCGTGAATTGGCGCTGGCAGCGGTGGAGGCGACGCGGTTCTTCCCCGACTGGGGCCAGGCGCGGCTGCACGCCATGATCGCCAACCGGCCCGACTGGTGCGTTTCGCGCCAGCGCAACTGGGGCGTGCCGATCCCCTTCTTCCTGCACAAGGAGACGGGCGAACTGCATCCGCGCACATCCGAATTGATCGAGCAGGTGGCGCAGCGGGTGGAAAAAGAGGGCATCGACGCCTGGTTCAGGCTGGATGCGGCCGAACTGCTCGGCGCCGAGGCGGCGCAGTACGAGAAGATGCGCGACACGCTCGACGTCTGGTTCGATTCCGGCACCACCCACTGGACGGTGCTGCGCGGCAGCCACACCGGCGAGAGCAAGTGGCCGGCCGATCTGTATCTCGAAGGCTCCGACCAGCACCGCGGCTGGTTCCATTCCTCGCTCCTCACCGCCTGCACGCTGGATGGTCGCGCGCCCTACGACGGACTGCTCACGCACGGCTTCGTCGTCGACGGCCAAGGTCACAAGATGTCGAAGTCTAGGGGCAACGTCATTGCGCCGCAGAAGGTGTCCGACACGCTGGGCGCGGAGGTGCTGCGCCTGTGGGTGGCGGCGACCGACTATTCGGGCGAGCTGTCCATCTCCGACGAGATCCTCAAGCGCGTTGTGGAAAGCTACCGCCGCATCCGCAACACCCTGCGCTTCCTGCTCGCCAACACCGCCGACTTCGACCCGGCGCAGGACATGCTGCCGCCGGCCGAGTGGCTGGAGATCGACCGCTACGCGCTCGCCTTGACGCGGCGCCTGCAGGAGCAGGTGACGGCCGACTACGGCCGCTACGAATTCCACCGCGTCGTGCAGGCGCTGCAAGGCTTCTGCTCGGAAGAGCTCGGTGCCTTCTACCTCGACATCCTCAAGGA
>VGHJ01000111.1 GCA_016868295.1 Betaproteobacteria bacterium
TACAGTTCGAACAGCGGTATTTCCAACGGCTCGAAAGTGTCTACCAAAGCCGGGGCGATTCAACCGTGCTAAACGCACTGACAAAACTCTTCGGCAAGGCTGCGCCGGCGCTGCCTGACATCGACGCCGCGCAATGGGCGCGGGTGGAAGACCGCCTGCCCTTCCTCGACCACCTGCCCGCGGACGACCGCGCGCGGCTGCGCGAGATGGCGCTCGAATTCATCGCGCAGAAGGAATGGCACGGCGCGCAGGGGCTCCGGCTCACGCCCGACATCCAACTCGCCATCGCCCTGCAGGCCTGCCTGCCGGTGCTCAACCTCGGCCTCGCTTCCTACAAGGGCTGGGTCGGCGTCATTGTCTATCCCGGCGACTTCATCATCCCGCGCAAGCAGATGTCGGAGGACGGCGTGGTGCACGAGTTCGACGACGAGGTGGCGGGCGAGGCATGGGAGGGCGGCCCGGTGCTGCTCTCCTGGTTCGAGCATCCAGAGGACGCCGACGGCATGAACGTGGTGATCCACGAGTTCGCCCACAAGCTCGACATGCTGAACGGCGTGCCCGACGGCCTGCCGCCGCTGCACGAGGGCATGAAGCGGCAGGCCTGGATCGACGCCTTCGAGCCGGCTTACCGCGATTTCTGCGGGCGCGTGGACGACGGCGAGGACACTTGGATCGACCCCTATGCCGCCAAGCACCCGGCCGAGTTCTTCGCCGTGGCGAGCGAGGTGTTCTTCGAGGCGCCGGATCTGCTGCACGCCGAGTATCCGGCGGTGTATGAACAGTTGAAGCGGTTCTACCGCCAGGACCCGCTGCGGTGAAGCGCCTGCTCGTCGTCTACCACACTCAGGGCGGCCGCACCGGCGCCATGGCCGAGGCCGTGCTGCGCGGCGCGCGCCGCGCCACGGAGACAGAGACCGTCATGAAGCGCGCCGGCAACACCACGCTGGAAGACCTGCTCGCCTGCCATGGCCTCGTCGTCGGCACGCCGGAGAACTTCGGATATATGGCCGGCATGGTGAAGGACTTCTTCGACCGCACCTACTACCCGGCCGAGGGAAAAACCGTGGGCCTGCCCTACGCCCTCTTCGTCAGCGCCGGCAACGACGGCACGGGCGCGGTGAGAGAGATCGACCGCATCGCCACCGGCTACGGCTGGAAGCGCGTCGCCGAACCGCTCATCGCGCGCAAGGAAGTCACCGAAGCCGACCTCGCCGCCTGCGAGGCGCTGGGCGAAGCGATGGCGACGGGTGTCGCGCTGGGGGTCTTCTGATCAGGGACTATTGGGCGTAATCGCAGCCCAGCCCACGTGCGACTTCGGCCAGCCGCTTGTCCCGCGTCCAGAGGCGGGCGTGGGCAAGCGTGGCGGAAGCGAGCAGGCAGGCATCGACATAGCCGATACCCTTGCCCATCAGGCGATGCCGCTCGATGAAGAACAGCACTTCGTCGTACGATGCCGGCTCGCATCGCGGCAGCAGGGAAAGCGCTCCGAGCACCTCCTTGCGCTTCTTAAGGTTGCCGCAGGCGATTTCTCCGATGACCAGATCGTGACTGGCCACGGCATCGCGTTCGAGCAGCCCGGTGAGCTTCGCGTCGCCCGCGCGCAGGTGGTCGATCCAGACCGAAGTATCGACCAGGATCACTCAGGCGGCTCCGCGCCGCCGCGGGATGGCCTTGAGCTGCGGCTCGGCACCGCCGAGCCGGACGAGCCGGCGGGCGCTCTCGCGCTCGATCAGGGCGCGCAGTGCTTCCCTCAAAAGCTGACCGCGATCCTTCAGTCCGCTGAGGTGCTGCGCCTGCGACAGGAGCGTGTCGTCGAGCGTAACGGTGGTGCGCATGGAGCCTCCTCAATTACCGCATCAAATGATGCTATTATAGATTCAGCCCGACCCCTTGTCGACAAGAAACTAGCGCTTCGACCGCACAGGCTTGATTAAGGCACCCTGAATGGTTTACACACTTTTTGTTAGGCTCAATTCGCATTAAGTAGTGACAGGCTCACGTAGTGAGACTGAGGGCTGCCAGACTGAGCTCGTGTTGATTGACGAGCACAGGAGGAAAGATGAGGCAGCGTGACATGAAGCGCCTGACGGCGA
>VGHJ01000112.1 GCA_016868295.1 Betaproteobacteria bacterium
GGTGGCCTTCGCCGTGACGCAGAAGAAGCTGCGCCTCGTCGTCCTCGGCATCGGCTTCGCCGCCACCGCCGCCTGGATGCTGGTCGACCAGTACGCGCTCGGCCGGCTCGAGGCCCACGTCAAGGAATACATGCGCGAGACGGGCTACTTCTTCCGCGAACCGGACCGCGTCAAGGCCTGGGGCGACAACGTGCGCACGATCACCCACATCGTCGTCGCCGGCCTCATCCTCGCCATGGCCGCGGTCGTTGCCGGCGTGGCGAAGCTGCGCAATTTCCAGCTCCTGCTGGTGCTGGTGCCGGCCCTGCTGCCGCTGTTCTTCGTCATCACCTACGCCGGCTGGCTCTGGTTCTTCGGCCACAACCTGCACCCCTGGGGCGCCTTCACGGTGAAGCCCTTCATGCCGACGGTGTTCGGCGAGGGCAAGGTGGCGCAGTTCTCCACCTACTCCTACCCCTACTGGGGCTACGCCCTGCTGATGCTGATGTTCGTCACGCTGATGCCGGCCCTGCTCCTCCGCCGCAAGCAGCTGCGCGAAGGCAGCGCGGAATAACATCATGCGACGCGCCGCTGCGCTGCTTGCGCTGCTGCTCGCCGCGACTGCATTCGGCGACGGTGACGAACCGCCGCGCAAGGTCGACGCCTCCGCCCACGGCGGCGTGCGCGCCGAGGTCGACCGGCCCAAGCCGATCTATCCCCTGCACGAACGCGATGCGCGCATCCACGGCCTGAAGCCCTTCCAGGAACTGATCGACGCCGCGCCCGCCGGCTCGACCCTGAAGCCCCCGCCCGGCCGCTACGCCGGCCCGGTGCGCCTCGACAAGCCGCTCGTCATCGACGGCGGCGGGCAAGTGTCGATCGACGCCGGCGGCAAGGGCACCGTCTTCTCGCTCGAGACGAGCGACGCCGTGCTGCGCGGACTGACTTTGCGCGGCTCGGGCGACTCGCACGACACCGACGACGGCTGCCTCGACGTGCGCGGCCACCGCAACGTCATCGAGAACCTGGTCATCGAGGATTGCCTCTTCGGCATCGACCTCAAGCAGTCGAACAAGAATCTCGTGCGCGACAACCGCATCTCCTCCAAGCCGGTGCCGCTCGGCGTGCGCGGCGACGCCCTGCGCCTGTGGTACAGCCGCGACAACCGCGTCGAGCGCAACGAGATCTCGGATTCGCGCGACATGGTGGCCTGGTATTCGCACGGCAACGTCATCAGCCACAACGTCAGCCGGCGCAGCCGCTACTCGATCCACTTCATGTTCGCCACCTACAACCTGGTCGAGGGCAACCGCTTCTACGACAACGCCGTCGGCGTCTACCTGATGTACACCGAGGGCGTGCATGTGAAGCACAACCTGATCTCGCACGCCACCGGCGCCACCGGCATGGGACTCGGCTTCAAGGAGGCCTCCGACGCCGTCATCGAGGGCAACGAGATCATCTACTGCGCCGTCGGCGTGCATTCCGACCTGTCGCCCTTCCAGCCCGACACCAAGATCGAGTTCCGCAACAACCGCATCGCCTACAACGGCATCGGCATGATGTTCACCTCCGAGCTGGGCGGCAACGTCGCCACCGGCAACGTCTTCGAGGGCAACCTCACCCACGTCGCCCAGGCCGGGCGCAACACCGGCGGGCTGAACGAGTGGCGCGGCAACCACTGGGACGACTATCAGGGCTTCGACCGCAACCGCGACAACGTCGGGGACACGTCCTATGAGCTGTATGCCTTCGCCGACCGCATCTGGATGGAGATCCCGCAGGCGCGCTTCTTCAAGACCTCGCCGGCGCTCGAACTGCTCGACTTCCTCGAGCGCCTGGCGCCCTTCTCCTCGCCCGACCTCATGCTCAGGGACGAGGCGCCGCGCTTCCGCAAGGAGGAAAGGAAAACATCATGAGCGATGAAGACAAGCCGGACGATCGGCCGGTCCCGCCCGGAAAGCCCAAGCCGCCGCCGCTCTCGCGCGCCAAGCGCCAGGAGCTGCGCCGCAAGTTCCTGCGCACCGTGCTGCTCACCGGCGGCATCGTCGGCGCCGGCCTGTCGGGTTTTTTGCCGCT
>VGHJ01000113.1 GCA_016868295.1 Betaproteobacteria bacterium
CAAGGCCACACGCCGCGGGAAATGCGCCTGCACGCGCCGGTCATGGGTGGCGACGATCAGTCCCGCGCCGACCCGCTCGGCGGCCGCGAAGAGCAGGTCGAGCGCCACCGCGCAGGCAGCGTCGTCCAGGCTGGCGGTCGGCTCGTCGGCCAGCAGCAGGGGCGGCCGGTTGGCCACCGCACGCGCCAGCGCCACCCGCTGCTGCTGGCCGCGCGAGAGCGCGTGCGGATAACGGCCGGCGCATTCCGACACGCCGAGGGCGTCCAGAATCGCCAGGGCCTCACCGCGGCGCGCCGGATCCTGCGAAGCCCCGGCCAGAAAGGGCGCAAGCCGGACATTGTCGGCCACGCTCAGGCCGTCGATGAGATGCGGTTCCTGCGGCACGAAGCCGATCAGCCGGCCGCGCCGGCGGTCGGCGGCGGCGCCGGAAAATCCGCGCCAGTCCTCGCCCGCGATGCGGACCGACCCGCGACTGGGTGCGAGCAGGCCGGCCAGGGCCATCAGCAAGGTGCTCTTGCCACTGCCCGAAGGGCCGAGCAGCAGCAGTCGCCCATGCTCGGCGAGTTCGAAATCCGGCACGGCCAGTTCGCCCGCCCCAGGGTAGCAGTGGACGAAGCCGCAGACGGAGACGAGCGGCGCACTCACGGAACGCTCCCTTCCGCCACGGCGATCCGGCCGGAGAACATCTCGAAGGCCTTTTCGATGACCGCGGGCGCCAGCCCGCGCACGATGAACACCAGGCGGCTGCGCCGGTCGGCCAGGGCGCCGTCCGGCGGCCAGTCGGCGAGGTCGGTCGAGGGGTAGCGCAGGTGGCCGACGGCATGCACCACGCGCGGCCCCGCCAGATTCTCCACGCTCACCAACCCTTTCACGCGGAGGATGCGCTCGCCGCAGGTCGCCAGCAGCACGTCGATGGCCTCGGCAAAGCCCGCCCAGGCGAAGGGCGCATCGAAGGTCAGCACGTGGGCGCGCACCATCGCATCGTGGCGGTTGATGTCGTGCGTGTACGCGTGGCCGTCCCCCGCGGCGGCCTTCGCCGCCTCGTGGGCCAGCCAGGCGGCGACGTCCGGGTTCTTGCGCGAAGCGTCGTAGAGGCCGCAGCCGAGCACCGATTCGGCGGCCACCTCGCCGCGCCAGACCATGATCCGGGGCGCGCCCGGGTTCAGTCGCGTGAGCAGCGCGTCGACGCGCGGCAGCGCCTCGGAGCCGGCGAGATCGCATTTGGTCACCAGCAGGCGGTCGGCCATCGCCACCTGCTTCACGGCCTCGAAATGGCGCGCGAGCTGCCGCTCGATGTTGAGGGCGTCCACCGCCGTCGTCACGCCGTCGAGGCGGAAACGCTCGGCGACGAAGAAGTCCTCCTGCAGCACGTGCACCAGCGGCGCCGGATCGGCCAGCCCCGTCGTCTCGACCAGCACGCGGGAGAAGGCCGGAATCTCGCGGCGCAGACGGCGCATGAACAAGTCCTTGAGCGCGCGCGTGAGGTCGCCGCGCAGCGTGCAGCACAGGCAGCCCGAGTCGAGCAGCACCAGTTCGTCGTCGATCTTCTCGACGAGCAGGTGGTCGACGCCGACCTCGCCGAACTCGTTGATGAGCACGGCGGCATCCTTCATCTTCGGCTGGCGCAGCAGGCTGTTGAGCAGCGTCGTCTTGCCGGCGCCGAGGAAGCCGGTCAGCACGGTAACGGGCAGTCGCTTGTCCTCGCTCATGCCGTTCCTCCGAAATGCGGAAGGCCGATTTGCGTCACCATGCCGGCTCCGGCACGAGAGCATCGTTCAACCCGCGCTCGATGACGTCGCGCGGCAGGTTGCGGCCGATGAACACCATCGTCGACGCCCGCCGGTCGTCGGCCGCCCAGGGGCGGCCCGGCACGGCACCCATCAGCATGTGCACGCCCTGGACGTTCAGGCGATGCGGCAATCCCTGCACGGCAAGAATCCCCTTGTAGCGCAGCAAATCCCTGCCGTAGACCAGGACCATGGCCCCCAGGTTCTCGCTCAAACGGT
>VGHJ01000114.1 GCA_016868295.1 Betaproteobacteria bacterium
AGAACCTGTTCTGGGCGCTCGGCTACAACACCGTGGCGATCCCCTTCGCCGCCGCCGGCCGCCTCAACCCGATGATCGCCTCGGCGGCAATGGCGATGAGCTCGGTCTCGGTGCTGAGCAATTCGCTGCGCCTCCAGCAGAAGTAAGTGGACCATTCGCACCACCAGGCCGTCGTCGAGTTCTCCTACGCGCTGGCCTTCATGACGGGGCTGCTCGGCAGCGGCCACTGCCTCGGCATGTGCGGCGGGCTGGTGTCGGCCTTCTTCATCAAGCTGCAGGCGCGCGGACCGTGGCCCTACCTGACCTATCACGCCGGACGCATCGGCATGTACGCCCTCGTCGGACTCGTCGCAGCCATTCTCGGTGCCGTGCTGGTGTCCACGGGACGCATCGGCCTGGCGCAGGGCGTGCTGCAGATCGTCGCCGGGGTCATCGTCATCCTGCTCGGCCTCGATCTCCTCGGCGTCTCGCCGATCCGCAACGCCTGGGGCTTCGCGCCGGTGGCCTGGCTGCGCCGGCAGTTCATGACCGCGGCGCAGAAAGGCCCGATCGTCGGCGCGCTGATCGGCGGCGCCATCAACGGCATGATGCCCTGCTCGATGACCATGGCCATGGCCGTGCAGGCCACCACCGCGCCGAGCCCACCCGAGGGCATGCTGCTGATGCTGGCCTTCGGCGTCGGCACCCTGCCCTCGATGCTCTCCGCTTCCTTCCTCTTCGGCCGGCTCGGGCCGCGCCTGCGCGGCTGGCTGCTCAAGGGCGCTGCGCTGTTCGTCATCGCGCTCGGCGTATCGACGCTGTGGCAGGGCGTCCGTTTCTTCCTCGTCATGCACAAGCTGGTGGCGTGACTGCGGCGTTATGCCGCAGGCGAGCCTCATTCGCAAAGCCTAATATTGCATTGCAAGATTGTTCAATTTGGAGATTGCAATGAAACGTCGTGACATGCTGAAACTCACATTGGCCGCCACCGCCGCCGGCATCGCCACCGCCGCCCACGCCCAGCAGGCCTGCCCGACCGACGGCACGCCGGCGCAGTTCACGCCGAAGAAGCCAGCCGATGCCAAGCCGCTGGAGAACGAATTGGGGAAATATCCGAAGTGCCCCTACTGCGGCATGGACCGCAGCGAGCATCACCGCGCCCGCATGCTGGTCCAGTACAGCGACGATCTCGTCGACGGCGTCTGCTCCATCCACTGCCTCAGTCTGAGCCTGGGTGTGAACATCGACCGCGAGCCGAAAAACATCTGGGGGCCGGACTACGGCGCCACCGCCGAACCGCGCCCGCTGGTGCCGGTCGAGCAGCTCACCTACCTCATCGGCGCCGACCTCAAGCACGCCATGACCAAGCGCAGCAAGCATTCCTTCGCCTCGAAGGAGGTCGCGGAGCAGTTCCGCCAGAAGCACGGCGGCGAATTCGGAGACTTCAACGAAGCGCTCAAGCAGTCCTACCTCGACATGGCTGCCGACGTCGCACAGATCCGCAAGAACCGCGAGGAGCGCCGCAAGAAGGCGATGGAACAGAAGCGCGGATGAAGCGTTTCGTTGCTGCATGGCTGCTCGCCCTGTGGGCCGGCCTCGTGCCGGCCCAGGGCATCGTCAAGCCGGGGCCGAAGAACCTCTGCCCGGTGTGCGGCATGCTGGTGTCGAAGTACCCGAACTGGGTGGCCGTCGTGCAGTACAAGGACGGCCACGCGCATTTCTTCGACGGCGCCAAGGACCTCTTCAAGTACCTGCACGACCTTGCGAAGTACGCGCCCGCCCACCGCCGCGAGGACATCGCGATCATCCAGGTGACGGACTTCTATTCGCTGGCGCGCCTCGACGCGCAGAAGGCCTTCTACGTCATCGGCTCGGACGTGCTGGGGCCGATGGGCCACGAACTGGTGCCGCTCGCCTCGCGGGCGGATGCCGAGGATTTCCT
>VGHJ01000115.1 GCA_016868295.1 Betaproteobacteria bacterium
CTTCGCCGCGCCGGTGCGCTGCGGCGACCGCATCCGCACCCGCTTCACCCTCGCTGCGCTGGAAGACATCCAGGGCGGCGTCCAGCTCACCTGGCACGCCCTCGTCGAGATCGAAGGCCAGCACAAGCCCGCCTGCGTCGCCGAGATGATCGCGCGGCGCTACACCTGAGCCCTGGACAAAAGTCAGCCCCTGCGATACGGCGCCGTGCTGCGGGGACTGACTTTTCCTTGACTCGCCGGGCATAATCGCACCATGCCGCTCATCTCCCCACAGGCCCGCCACGTGCTCGACCATCCCTGGCGCTTCGTCCGGCAGGTGTTCGCCAGCTTCCGCGCCAACCAGGGCTTCCTGCTGGCAGGGGCGGTGGCCTACAACACGCTCCTCTCCATCGTGCCGATGTTCGCGCTGATCCTGGTGCTGCTGTCGCACTTCAGCGACGCCCCCGCCCTGCTGCGCACGCTCGACGAATACCTCTCGCTCGTGGCGCCCAACCAGTCGGCGGCGCTGGTGGCGCAGATCGGCGTGTTCCTGGAGAACTGGAAGCTGGTCGGGGCGCTCGGCGTCGTGCTGCTGCTGTTCTTCAGCTCGCTGGCGTTCACCGTGCTGGAGAACGCCATGTCGGTGATCTTCTTCCACCGCGTCGTCATCCGTCGCCGGCATTTCCTCGTCTCGGCGATCATCCCCTACTGCTACATCCTGCTGCTGGCGGCGGGCATGCTGGTGGTGAACCTGGTGAGCGGCGCGCTGGCGGCGCTGGACGACCGGGTGGTGACGTTCATGGGGCGCGCCTGGTCGCTCGACGGCGCCGACGCGGTGCTGATTTACCTGCTCGGCGTCGCCGGCGAGATCGTCCTGCTCACTTCGCTCTACCTGGTCATGCCGGTGGGCCGGCAGGCCCTGCACCACGCCCTGATCGGCGGCGCCACGGCGGCGCTGCTGTGGGAACTCACGCGCCACGCCATGGTGTGGTACTTCTCGACGCTGTCAATGGTGAACCTGGTCTACGGCTCCTTCGCCGCCACCATCGTCATCCTGCTCAGCCTCGAGGCGGGCGCCATCATCCTGCTGCTCGGCGCGCAGGTGATCGCGGAATACGAGCGCATCGGCCAGCCGCCCGCCCCCACGCTCGGGCTGCAGACCTGAATCCCCTCTCCCCTGCCCCGCTCCGCGCCCCACTGCCTGCTTTGCACAGCCGGCCGGCTGCGGCGGCGCGAAGCATGCTTCGCGAAACCCCGCCTTCGCCCCGCAAGCGGGAGAGGGAGAGGAACGGGGCAAACACTCAGCGCGGCACGACGCGGGCGTCTTCGCCGCTGCCCGTGATCGTCACGTTCTGACCGACGGCGAGCGTCGGGTTGGCCGGCTGCGTGATCGTGACGAGCACGCCGTTGTCGGTGCGCACGACGATCTGCTGGCCCTGCACAGGCTGGGCGTAGTGCTGCTGCACCTTGTGGCCGGCAAAGGCGCCGCCCACCGTGCCGAGCACCCGGGCGACGTCGCGCCCGCTGCCCTTGCCGATCAGGCTGCCGACGCCGAAGCCGACCACGCCGCCCACCACCGCGCCGACGCCGACGCCCTGGCTGCTGGTGATCTGCACCGGGGTGATCTGCTCGATCACGCCGGAGCGCACCTCGCGCTCGCCGTAGGGGCCGCCGGACGAGGCGCAGGCGGCGAGGAAGAAGGCGAGCACGACGGCGACGATTCGCGAACTGGCTGTCTGGAACATGCGTTTCTCCTTTAATGAAATTGAAGGGTCGTGAAAACAATTTTTCTTATTAAACATTAGACCCGGGAATACGCGAAAGGTTGCCGTCCGCCCTCTATAATCGGCGCTTTTCCGGACCGGCTCCTTCATGACCATCCAGTGGTTCCCCGGCCACATGACGGCGGCGCGCAAGGAAGCCGCCAGGACCCTGGC
>VGHJ01000116.1 GCA_016868295.1 Betaproteobacteria bacterium
CCCGCCTGGCGCGGCTGGAGGAACTCGCCAACAACCTCTGGTACAGCTGGGACCGGCCGACGCGGACGCTGTTCGCGCGGCTGCACCCGAGCCTGTGGGGCTCGGTCGGCCACAGCCCGAAGGCCTTTTTGAAGCGCGTGGACCAGCAGCGCCTGCTCGACGCCGCAGACGACCCGGTGTTCCTCGGCAACTACGCGCGGGTCCTCTCCGCCTACGACACCTATCTCAACGAGCCGGGGCGCTCGAACGGCGCGCAGCACCTGCGCCACAACGACCTCGTCGCCTACTTCTGCTTCGAGTTCGGTTTCCACGAAAGCCTGCCGATCTACTCGGGCGGCCTCGGCATCCTCGCCGGCGACCACTGCAAGGCGGCGAGCGACCTGCGCATGCCCTTCATCGCCGTGGGACTCCTCTTCCGCCAGGGCTATTTCCTGCAGACCATCGACAGCGAGGGCGCGCAACATGCCTTCTACCGCGACGCCGATTTCGACGACCTGCCCATCGCGCCGGTGCTGAAGGAGGACGGCACCGAGCTGCGCGTCAGCGTCGAGATGCCGGACCGCGACGTGTGGGTCAAGGTGTGGCAGGCGCGCGTCGGCCACGTCACGCTCTACCTGCTCGACACCGACCTCGAGGCGAACAGCGCGCACGACCGAGACATCGCCCACCGCCTCTACGGCGGCGACCGCAACACGCGCATCGAGCAGGAAATCGTGCTCGGCGTCGGCGGCGTGCGCGCGCTGGTGGCGATGGGCCTCAAGCCCACCGTCTGGCACATCAACGAAGGCCACGCCGCCTTCATGATCCTCGAGCGCATCCGCCACCTGACCACGCAGGGCATCGAGATCTCAACGGCGGTCGAGGCGGTCGCCGCCCACACGGTGTTCACGACGCACACCGCCGTGCCGGCCGGGCACGACCACTTCGCCGACGACATGATCCGGCGCTACTTCGAGCACGCCTGCAAGGACATCGGCGTGTCGACCGAGCAGCTGCTGGCGCTGGGCCGCGTGCCGGGCGGCCACGAGTTCAACATGACGGCGCTGGCCGTGCGCGGCTCGCGCTTCCACAACGGCGTCTCGCGCATCCACGGCGGCGTCTCGGCGCGCATCCTCGCCAGCCTGTGGCCGCAGATCGAGGCCGAGGACAATCCGGTCACCTACGTCACCAACGGCGTGCATATGCCGACCTTCCTGTCGACCGAATGGAACGAGTTGTTCGACCGCTTCCTCGGCCCGGGCTGGAGCCAGCGCGTCACCGACAAGAGCTGCTGGGAAGGCATCCACACCATTCCCGACCACCAGTTCTGGAGCGTGCACCAGTCGCTCAAGGCGCAGATGCTGCATCTCGTGCGTCATCGCATTTCCGAGCAGCACGCACGCAACCATGGCTCGGAAGCACACCTCGACCGCATGCTCAAGCTGGCCAATCCGGACAACCCGAACGTGCTCACCATCGGCTTCGCGCGGCGCTTCGCCACCTACAAGCGCGCCGCGCTGCTGTTCGAGAACCTCGAGTGGCTGCGCGAGATCCTGTGCGATCCGCAGCGGCCCGTGCTGTTCCTCTTCGCCGGCAAGGCGCACCCTGCCGACCAGCCCGGCCAGGCGCTGATCCGCCGCGTCATCGAGGTGGCGCGCATGCCGGAGTTCGAGGGCAAGATCCTGCTGGTGGAAGGCTACGACCTGCGCTTCGCGCGCCGATTGGTCTCCGGCGTCGACGTCTGGCTGAACAATCCGCAGTATCCGCTGGAAGCCTGCGGCACCTCGGGCATGAAGGCCGCCATGAACGGCATCCCGAATCTCTCCGTGCTCGACGGCTGGT
>VGHJ01000117.1 GCA_016868295.1 Betaproteobacteria bacterium
AACGGCCGCCTGCGGCCCGGCCTGAAGCTCAGCCCCGCGCCGCCGCCTCGACCGCCGTCACCGCGGTCAGGTTGATGATGCGCCGCACGGTGGCGGTCGGCGTCAGGATGGTGACCGGGGCCCGGGTGCCGAGCAGGATCGGGCCGATGGTGACGCCGTCGCCGGCGGCCTGCTTGAGCAGGTTGAAGGCGATGTTGGCGGCATCCAGCGTCGGCATGACGAGCAGGTTGGCTTCTCCCTTGAGGCGCGAGTTGGGGAAGATCTGGCTGCGCATGTCGCCGGAGAGCGCAGCGTCGCCGTGCATCTCCCCGTCAACTTCCAGATCCGGCGCGCGCTCCCAGAGCAGTTGCGTGGCGCGCTGCATCTTGCGCGCGCTGGGCGTATCGTAGCTGCCGAAGCTCGAGTGAGAGAGCAGCGCCACCTTCGGCGTCAGGCCGAAGCGGCGCACCTGCTCCGCGGCCAGTACGGTCATCTCGACGAGCTGCTCGGCAGTCGGGTCGTAATTGACGTACGTGTCGCAGATGAACACTGTCTGCCTGGGCAGCATCAGCCCGTTCATGGTGTAGTAGGACGACACGCCCTCGCGCCGGCCGATGACCTGGTCGACGTAGTGCAGGTGCAGGGCGTGCGTGCCGAAGGTGCCGCACAGCATGCCGTCGGCATCGCCCTTGTGGATCATCATCGAGCCGATCAGGGTGTGGCGCCGGCGCATCTCGATTTGCGCATATCCCGGCGAGACGCCCTTCCTCTCGGTGAGCTGGAAATAGGTCTGCCAGAAATCCTTGTAGCGCGGGTCCTTCTGCGGGTTGCACAACTCGAAATCGACGCCGGCGCGAATGCGCAAGCCGGACTTCTGGATGCGATGTTCGATCACTTCGGGCCGACCGATCAGGATCGGCCGCGCCAGTTGCTCGTCGACCACCACCTGCACCGCGCGCAGCACGCGCTCGTCCTCGCCCTCGGCGTAGACGATGCGCTTGTCGATTTTTTTGGCCGCGGCAAATACCGGCTTCATGAGCAGGCCGGAGTGATAGACGAACTGCTGCAACTGGTCGCGATAGGCGTCGAAATCGGCGATCGGCCGTGTCGCCACGCCGGACTCCATCGCCGCCTTGGCCACCGCCGGCGCGATCTTGACGATCAGGCGCGGGTCGAACGGTTTCGGGATCAGGTATTCCGGGCCGAAATTCAGGTCGGAACCGGCATAGGCGGCGGCGACCACGTCGGACTGTTCGGCGTGCGCCAGATCGGCGATGGCGCGCACCGTGGCCAGCTCCATCTCCTGCGTGATGGTGGTGGCGCCGACATCCAGCGCGCCGCGAAAAATGAAGGGAAAGCAGAGGACGTTGTTCACCTGGTTGGGGTAGTCCGAGCGGCCGGTGGCGATGACGCAGTCGGGCCTTGCCGCCTTGGCCACCTCGGGCAGTATCTCCGGCACCGGGTTGGCCAGGGCCAGGATGAGCGGCTTGTCGGCCATGGTCTTGACCATCTCGGGCTTCAGCACGCCCGCCGTCGACAGGCCGAGGAAGATGTCCGCTCCGGCGACGATCTCGCCCAGCGTCGTGGCATTCGTCTCCTGCGCGAACTGCGCCTTGCTCGGATCGAGATCGGCGAGCCGTTTCTTGCTCACCACGCCCTTGGAATCGGTCATCCACACGTTTTCCTTGCGCAGGCCGAGGGCGATCATCAGATCGACGCAGGCGATGGCCGCCGCGCCGGCGCCGGAGCA
>VGHJ01000118.1 GCA_016868295.1 Betaproteobacteria bacterium
GGCCCGGCATGGGGGGAAGGGGCGAGTTTGCGCATGGCGCGCTCCGGCCCGGGCAGGGCAGGCGGGCGCTCGCGCCGCGCGGGGGCCGGCAGGCCGGGCGCGGCCAGACGGCCGCCGCCGCCATCCAGCTTGAACACCGACACCGCCTCGGCCAGGCTGCCGGCCTGGTCCTGCAGGGATTCGGCGGCGGCCGCCGCCTCCTCGACCAGCGCGGCGTTCTGCTGCGTGGTCTCGTCCATCTGCGTGATGGCCTGGTTGACCTGTTCGATGCCCTGGCTCTGCTCCGTGCTGGCGGCGCTGATCTCGCCCATGATGTCGGTCACCCGCTTCACGGCGTTGACGATCTCCTCCATGGTGTTGCCGGCCTGCTCGACCAGCTTGTAGCCGTCCGTCACCTTGTCGGTGGAGTCGCTGATGAGGCCCTTGATCTCCTTGGCGGCGGCGGCACTCCTTTGCGCGAGGCTGCGGACTTCGCCGGCGACCACCGCGAAGCCCCTGCCCTGTTCGCCGGCCCGCGCCGCTTCGACGGCGGCGTTCAAGGCGAGGATGTTGGTCTGGAAGGCGATGCCGTCGATGACGCTGATGATGTCGGCGATCTTCTTCGAGCTGTCGGCGATGGCGCCCATGGTGTGCACCACCTGGCCGACCACTTCGCCGCCCTTGACGGCGATGTCGGAGGCGCCGCGGGCGAGCTGGTTGGCCTGCTTGGCGTTGTCGGCGTTCTGTTTGACCGTGCTGGTGAATTCATCCATCGAGCTGGCGGTCTCTTCGAGGCTGCTGGCCTGGCTTTCGGTGCGCGCGGAGAGGTCGGCGTTGCCGCTGGCGATCTCGCGCGCGGCGGTGTGGATGGCGTCGGTGGCTTCGCGGATCTGGGCGACGATTTCGGCGAGGCGTTCGCCGGTGGCGTTGGTGTCGTCCTTGAGCTGGCCGATCAGGCCCTGGTAGTCGGCGTCGATGCGCTGGGTGAGGTCGCCATGGGAGAGGGCACGGAGGACGCGGGCGACGTCGTGCATGCCGCGTTCGCTGGTCTCCACCAGTTTGTTGATGCCTTCTGCGAGTTGCAGGAAGAAGCCGTCCTTGCCGGTTACGTCGAGACGCTGGCTGAAGTCGCCGGCGGCGGCGGCGGCGACGAGGTCGGCGACTTCCTTCTCGACGGCGACTTCGAGGGTGCGGTCGGCCCATTCGACGACGGCGCCCAGGCGTTCGCCCTGGTCGTTGAGGACGGGGTTGGCGACCACGGTCATGGTGCGCCCGCCGATGTTGAGCGTGCTCTTGTAGGTGCCGGTGAAGCTGGCGAGCAGCTGGGCCTGGTGGCTGGGGTTCTTGTGGAAGCCGTCGATGCTGGCGCCGAGCAGCTTGCCGGCGTCGAAATGCGGCAATTGCTTGCGTATGTCGGCTTCGGCGTTGCGGAACATGCCTTGCACCGCCTTGTTCATGTAGATGATGTTGCGACCGTTGTCCGCCATCATGACGTTGGCCGAGACGTTGTCCAGGGCGATCTT